>JBIQLW010000015.1:0-84831 GCA_044463945.1 Bradyrhizobiaceae bacterium
GCGGCGACACGACAAGTCCCATGCCGGGCCGGACGATGGCGGGGATCTGGTAGCAGAGCGACTTTCCGCCCCCCGTCGGCATCAGCACGAAGGCGTTGTTGCCGCCAATAACATGCGCGATGATGCGCGCCTGCGGCCCCCTGAACGCATCATAGCCGTAGACGGTCTTGAGGATTTCGAGGGCGGTGACGGTCATCGGCGTTGGCGTGGGGAATCGTGGAAGCATCCTTCATAGCAGCTTCGCCGTGATTGTGACCCTTGAAGGTCACCAATGGGGAAGAGCAGAGGTTCGGGCATGTCGCATAAGGGGACCACGGAATTGGTCCGAACTCCCCCGCCCGTGTTCCGACTTCAGTTTTCTCGCCCAGCCGTCGATTTTCGGGGAACTGGCGAATAGCCCCGGTCACGCATGACAAGAGTTGCACCGGCTGCCACAATCGCACCGCTTAGAATGTTGTGATTTACGCACTTTCCTCATGAGCCGTCCCTGTTTCCGCCAGCTATCAAGGTGATATCGGGTTGGGGGACCGCATACCGTCCGCAAGATGATGGCGTCGTATCATGACTTTCCACGCCGACCTGCACATCCACTCGAAATATTCCCGCGCCACCAGCCGGGATCTCGACCTGGAGCGCCTGTTCTGGTGGGCGGCGCGCAAGGGCGTGCGGGTGGTCGGCACCGGCGACTGCGTGCATCCGGTGTGGCTCGCCGAGATCAAGGACAAGCTGGTGGCCGAGGGCAACGGGCTCTTTCGCCTCCGGCCCGAAATCGAGGCAGCGCTGTGGGAGACGCTGCCGCCCGTCTGCCGGCGGCCGGTCTCCTTCATGCTCTGCACCGAGATTTCCACCATCTACAAGAAGGGCGACAAGACCCGGAAGATCCACCACCTGATCTATACGGCCGATCTCGATGCCACCGACCGGCTGGCGGCAGCGCTGGCGCGCATCGGCAACATCGCCTCGGACGGCCGCCCGATCCTCGGCCTCGACTCGCGCGACCTCCTGGAGATCGCGCTGCAATCCGGGCCGGAGTCCTATCTCGTCCCCGCTCATATCTGGACGCCGTGGTTCGCCGCGCTCGGCTCGCAATCGGGCTTCGATTCCATCGAGGAATGCTACGGCGATCTTGCCGGGCACATCTTCGCGGTGGAGACGGGCCTGTCGTCCGATCCGGCGATGAACTGGCGCATCTCCGCACTCGACCGCTTCCGCCTCACCTCCAATTCGGACGCCCATTCGCCCGGCAAGGTCGGCCGCGAGGCGACGCGCTTTTCCTGCGAGCCGGACTATTTTGCGATTCGGCACGCGCTGGAAACCGGCGAGGGCTATGTCGGCACGGTCGAATTCTTCCCCGAGGAAGGCAAGTATCACATGGACGGGCACCGCGCCTGCGGGGTGCGGCTCGACCCGAAGGACACTATCGCGCTTGCCGGCCGGTGCCCGGTTTGCGGGCGGCCCGTTACCATCGGCGTGGCGCACCGCGTGGAGGCGCTCGCAGACCGCAGCGAGGCCGTGCCGCCGGCAACGGCGGGCGTGGTGTCGAGCCTCGTGCCGCTACCGGAAATCCTTTCGGAGATCGTCGGCAGCGGCGTCGCCTCGAAAGCCGTGTCGCACACCTATGACCGCACGATCGCCGCGCTGGGGCCGGAGCTTGCCTTGCTGGAGGACCTGCCAGCCGAGGATGTGGCGAAGGTGCATCCGCTGCTCGGCGAGGCGGTGACGCGGCTACGCTCCGGCGAGGTCATCCGGCAGGCCGGCTATGACGGGGAATATGGCGTCGTCCGGCTGTTTCAGGATGGCGAACTGGATCGCCTCGCGGGAAACCGGATGCTGTTCGATGCGCCACTGTTCAGCCGCGCGCGCCGGGCAAAGATCAAGGCGAAGGAGGAGACGCCAGAGGATGCGCCGGCATCCCCCGAAGCTCCTGCCATGCAGCCATCGGGCCGTCATGGCATTCTCGCCGGTCTCGACCCGGATCAGGCGCGCGCCGCGGAGGCCGTCGATGGGCCGCTGATGGTGATCGCGGGACCCGGCTCCGGCAAGACGCGCATGCTCACCCACCGCATCGCCCATCTGGTGCTGGAACGCGGCGTGCCGGCCGGCGCGTGCCTCGCCGTCACCTTCACACGCAAGGCGACGGAGGAATTGCGCACCCGGCTCGCGGGGCTTCTCGGCGAGAAGGCGGACGCCGTGGCGGTGCACAGCTTCCATTCGCTGGGCCTCGCGATCCTGCGCGCCCAGGCCGACCGCGCCGGCCTTGGCGCCGACTTCCGCATCGCCAGCGAGGCGGAGCGCATGGCGGCGCTGGCCGAGGCGCTTGGCGTCAGCGAGACGCGCGCCGCCCGCCTCATCAAGGCCGTCTCGGTGCTCAAGCGCAGCGGCGCGAAAGGCGCGGACGAGGAAGCGGAGGCGCACGCCGTCATCGACCGGATCGGACGCGCACGGGGATGGGTCGATTTCGACGATCTCGTTCTGTTGTCGGCCGATCTTCTGGAGACGGACGTGACGATCGCCGCCGCATGGCGGGCGCGCTTCCCGCACATCGTCGCCGACGAGTTTCAGGACGTGGACGAGCAACAATATCGCCTGCTGAAGCTGCTGAGCGGGGACGGCGGTAATCTCTGCGTCATCGGCGATCCCGATCAGGCGATCTACGGCTTTCGCGGCGCGGACGCCGCCTGCTTCGCGCGCCTCAGTCAGGACTTCCCTACCATCCCGACCCTTCGACTCACGCGTAACTACCGCTCGGCCGGCACCATCGTGAAAGCTGCCGCGGGCTTCATCGGCGCGCCCTCGGCAGGTGCGACCCGTCCGATGGGTGAGCCGATCGTCACCCATGCGGCGGCAAACGAAGCGGCGGAAGCGGACTTTGTCGCGGGAGCAATCGAGCACCTGCTCGGCGGCCACGATCTCCTTGCAGCCAATCGCAAAGGAGACAACGCCGGCCGGCCGCTCGGCTTCGCCGATTGCGCCGTGCTCTACCGCACCGATGCGCAGGCGGCGGCGCTCAGGGCTGCCTTCGACCGCGCCGGCATTCCGTTCATGAAAAGCTCGCCCGCTCCCATCGCTGGCCATCCGGGCGTGATGGCGATCCTCGACGGGCTGGACGCGACCGATGGGACGAACCTCGCCGCGCGCATCGGGCAGGCGGCGGAAAACGCCCGCAAGGCTGAGAAGGCCGAGGCCGTCGCGCTGGCCGAGGCCAGAGGCTGGCTCACCGCGCTTGCCGCCTCGGATCAGGTAGCCGGCGATCCGGCCCGGCTCACGGAGGCGGTGGCCCTGTCCACCGAGGCCGATTTCCGCGATACGCGCGCCGACCGCGTCTCGCTCCTGACCATGCACGCGGCCAAGGGTCTGGAATTTCCAGTCGTGTTCGTGGTGGGCATGGAAGCGGGTCTGGTGCCGTTTTCATGGGGAGCCACAACACCGGAGGAGGACACGACGCAGGCCGAGGAGCGGCGGCTGTTCTACGTCGCCATGACGCGCGCCAGGGACAGGCTGTTCCTGACCCGCGCCATCGAGCGGTTCTGGCGCGGCACGGTGCGCGCGCTGCCGCCGTCGCCTTTCCTCGACGAGATCGCCGCAGACCTGACGGTCAGCGACGTCGCTGGCGCGCGGAAGCGCAGGCAGACACTGCAACTCAACCTGTTTTGAAGCCGCCGCCGGGCTGGCGCTTGAGCGACACAGGCGGTCCATCCGCGGTCCCGTTGCGATCGCAAAGACGATGCGGGGGAGCTTATGCCGTGCCCACCGTCCAGACCGGAAACGGATCCTTCAAGCCACGCCATGCCTCGGGCGTGAAGTGCTGCGGATCGCCGACAAGACAATGGTCGAGCCGTTTGCGTATCGCCGCCTCGTCCATCGGATCGGTGCCGATGAAGACGAGTTCTTGCCGGCGGTCGCCCCAAACGGGATCGAGATAGGGCTTCATGCTCTCATGCCACGCCGGGTCGTCGGGCCAACGGCTCCTGGGAACGGCGGACCACCACAGCCCTCGCTTACCCGTACGCACCATGGCCCCGGCCTGCGCGAGTTCGCCGACGAAGTGCGGGCGCGTCGCCAACCAGAAAAAACCCTTGGCGCGGATCACGCCGGGCCAGGATTCATTACAGAACCCTTGAAAACGCGCGGGATGAAAGGGCCGCCGCGAGCGATAAACGAAGGAGCGGACGCCATACTCCTCGGTCTCCGGGACGTGGTCGTTGAAGCCGTTGAGTTCCTTGAACCACAGCGGATGGCAATGCGCCTTCTCGAAGTCAAACAGTCCGGTCCGCAGTACATCGGAAAGCTCGACCCGGCCGAAATCCGTCTCGATCAATCGCGCGTCGGCATTGAGCGCGCGGATGATCTTGCGCGCGGCGTCACGCCGATCCGGCGTCGTCGCGGAGACCTTGTTGAGGACAATGACATCGGCAAACTCGATCTGCTCGACCATCAGGTCCACGATCGAGCGCTCATCCTCGGGGCCGGCGACTTCGCCGCGGTCGCGGAGAAAATCGTGACTCGCATAGTCCGCAAGGAGATTCTGCGCGTCAACGACGGTGACCATGGTATCGAGACGGGCAACATCGGAAAGACTGTCCCCCTCCTCATCCCGGAATTCAAACGTCGCCGCGACCGGCAACGGTTCCGCGATCCCGGTCGACTCGATCACAAGCGCATCGAACTTGCCGCTTTCCGCGAGATTGCGGACCGCGACCAGAAGATCGCCGCGCAAGGTGCAGCAGATGCAGCCATTGGTCATTTCGACGAGGGTTTCGTCCGTGCGCGTCAGGCCACCGTCCTGACGGACCAGTTCGGCGTCGATGTTGACCTCGCTCATGTCGTTGACGATCACCGCGATGCGGCGACCTTCCCGATTGGCAAGCATCCGATTGAGCAGCGTGGTTTTGCCGGCGCCGAGAAAGCCGGACAGCACGGTCACAGGAAGACGAAGGTCGGTCATTGGCACACGATCGATGATGACTTGATGATGTAATGTTATAACATTACATTTGAGCGATGCAAGTCCCCGGCTAGCCATAACGCGGGAGATTCACAGGAGGCGGCGATGGGTAAAATGCGACAGAGGAAAGCGAGGGAGGCGGTCGGGAGCAACGACGCCACGGTGCTGCGGGTGCTCCGCTCCGCAACGTCCCCGATGACCGCCTACCAAATCCTCGCCGCGGCGCGCTCGGAGCAGATCGCCGCCGCAACGACGGTTTATCGTTCACTTGCCCGGCTGACGAAGAACGGCGTCGCGCACCGGCTGGAATCGATGAACGCCTACGTCGCGTGCAGCGATTGCGGGCATCATCACGGTCCGGTGGTCTTCGCCATCTGCCGGGATTGCGGACGTGTCGATGAACTGTCCGACAGGGATGCGGTCGAGCGTCTGACGGTCGATGCGCATCGCCTGGGATTTACCGTCGATACTGCGATGATCGAACTCTCCGGCCGATGCGCCTCATGTATCGGAGGCACGCAGCCGGATGTCAGCCGGCCCGGAACGTGAGTCATCCCTTGCTCAATCGGCGCGGGGACGACAGTCACCGGAGGTTCAGCGCGCCTGCATCCGCGCGCCGGCGTCGATGCTGATCGTCGTGGCGTTGAGGTAGGCATTCTCGGCGATATGCCTGACGAGGCCCGCGAACTCCTCCGGCTGTCCCATCCGGTTCGGATACAGGATCATGCGGTCCACGATCGACTGCGACACCTTTGGCGGCATCCCGGCCACCATGCCGGTGTCGAACAGGCCCGGCGCGATCGACACCACGCGGATGCCGTATTCTGCGAGGTCACGCGCCACCGGCAGCGTGAGGCCGATGACGCCGGCCTTGCTGGCGCTGTAAGCCGCCTGCCCCACCTGCCCCTGCGACGCCGCGCCGGAGGCGGTGTTGACGATGACGCCACGCTCGCCGCTCGCACCCTCAGGCGCGTTGCGGGTCATCGCCAGCGCCGCGAAGCGGATGATGTTGAAGGTGCCGGTCAGATTGATGCCGATCACCTTGTTCCAGGTCGCCAGCGGAAACGGCTGCCCCTTCGATACGGTCTTGGCGGCGTCGGCGACACCGGCGCAGTTGACCGCGATATGAACCGCGCCGAAAGCTTCGACCGCCGCATCGACAGCGGCGCCGACGCTGGCTTCATCGGCGACATCGACCACGCGACCGAGCGCGTCGCCGCCCAGTTCACGGCGGACATCGGCCAGCCGCGCCTCATCGCGGTCAAAGGCGGCAATACGCACGCCCGCCTTCGCCAGGGCCACGCACGAGGCCCGGCCCAGACCCGACGCCGCGCCCGTCACGATCGCGACTTTTCCGTCCAGTTGCATGAGCGTCTTCCTCTTTTTGTGCCCTAGCGGCCAAGGATGGTGATGCAGGCGACCGCTTCCTCGATGCCTTGCAGGCCGCCGCCGTTTTCGGCCAGCGCGATGCGCGCGCCCTCGACCTGCCGCGCACCCGCTTCGCCGCGCAGTTGCGCCACCAGTTCGTGAACCTGCCCGATGCCGGTCGCGCCGACGGGATGTCCCTTGGACTCGAGCCCGCCGGACGGATTGACCGGGATGCGTCCGCCAAGCGACGTGTCGCCGCGCTCGGATACAACGCCGCCTTCGCCGAAATCGCAGAAGCCGAGATTCTCGATCTGGATGATCTCGCCCATCGCGGTTGCGTCGTGTACCTCGGCGACGGAGACATCCTCGGGGCCGATGCCGGCCCTGTCATACGCCTTCTTCGCCGCCAGCGCGGTGCAATGTCGTTCGACCTCGGCAGGATCGCGATCGCTGCCGGTCTGGATCACCGAGGCCAGCACACGGATCGCCCGCGTCTCGTCAACGCCAAGCCGCTTCAGTCCCGCCTTGGTGACGAGGATCGCCGCCGCCGCGCCGTCGGAGATCGGCGAGCACATCGGCAGCGTCAGCGGATAGGTGATCGGCGGCGCGCTCAGCACCTCGTCCACCGAATAGGCATTGCGAAATTGCGACAGCGGATTCTCCACCGAATGCCGATGGTTCTTCGCCGCCACCGCCGCCAGCTGGCGCTGCGTGGTGCCGAACCGCTTCATGTGCTGGCGTGAGAATGCGGCGTAGACATCCATGAACACGCTGTAGGGCTTGTCCGAGGTGGTGCCGTCCGGCACCTCGACGCCCTCGCCGAGCTTGAGCAGGCGCTCGCGGATTTCGTCGTCACGGCTGACATCCCACGCGCTGTCGAACGCCTCGAACATCAGCTTGCGATCGGTGGAGAACATCTTTTCGGCGCCGAGCGCCAGCGCGACATCGCCCTCGCCCGCCTTGAGGAAGGTCACCGCCAGGTTGAACGCGGTGCTGCCGCTGGCGCAGGCATTCTCGACGTTCACCACCGGGATGCCGCCGATGCCCATCTCGCGCAGCAGGATCTCGCCGCGGATCATGTGCTGGCGTTCCATGTGGCCTTGCGAGGCATTGGCGAAGAACGCCCCCTCGATATCGGTCTTCCGCAACCCGGCATCGTTCAGCGCGGCATCCACCGCGGTGCGCGACAGCGTTTTCATGTCGGTATCGAGCATACGCCCGAACGGGGTCATGCCAACGCCGATCACATAGATGTCGTCCATGGCGTCCTCCCTGGCGGGGCTGTCTCGTCCCCGCCTACTCGTCCTTCAGGTCCGGCAGCGCGCGCAGCACCTGCTCGGTATGTTCGCCGAGGCCGGGCACGCCGGAGCGCGGGCCGGGATGCTCCCCGGAAAAAATCAATGGCTGCGCCACATGATGGCGGCGCACGCCGTCGCTATCCGCCACCTCACGGAACAACCCGCGTGCGCGGAAATGCGGATCGGCGGTCACCTCTTCCAGCGAACTCACCGGCCCCCACGGAATGCCGGCGGCGTCGAGTCGTTCCGCCCATTCGTCGCGCGGGCGCGTCGCCAGCACCGCGGCGACGTCGCACCGCAACGCCTCGCCGCGCGCGACCCGCTCGCTGCGATTGAAGCCCGCGGCATCGCGCATTCCAAGCAATTCGCACAGCGGCCGCCAGAACCAGTCTTCATGAGCAATCGACAGCGTGAGCAAACGGCCGTCCGCGCATTTGAAGACGCCATAGGCCGGCTCGGCCCCGATGTCGGCGAGCGGCGCGCCGTTCATCACCGGCCCGAGCATGACCGACATCCACGAGACCAGACCATCGGTCATCGAGACGTCGACATATTTTCCCTTGCCGGTGCGCCCCCGCTCCAGCAGCGCAGCCAGCGTTCCGAGTGCGGCGAACATGCCGGAGGACAGATCGCCGACCGCAATGCTACCGGGATCCTCCACCGAGCCCTGCTCGGCATGACGATACAGGAATCCGGCGAGCGCCTGATATGAGATGTCGTGCGCGGGCCGGTCGCGATAAGGGCCGTCCTGCCCGAAGCCGGAGATCGAGACGTAAACCAGCCGCGGATTGAGCGCCGCCATCGCCTCATAGCCGAAACCGAGGCGCGCCATGGTGCCGGGACGATAGCCCTCCATCAGCACATCGGCGGAGGCGACCAGCCGGCGCAGATCACGCTTGCCCTCGCTGCTCTTGAGATCCAGCGCGACCGACTGCTTGCCGCGATTGAGCGCGGCATGGAACGGCGGAAACTGCCGCGCCGGATCACCGACGCCGGGGCGCTCGACCAGGATCACCTCCGCGCCGAGGTCGCCCAGCAACAGCGTCGCATAAGGCCCCGGATATTGCTCGGCCAGACTGACCACCCGGATTCCGGCAAGAGGAAGGCTCATCTCGACACTCGTTCCCGCTGAGGGCTGAACTTGCTTTCGCCTCCACAGTCTGTAACATAACCGATGAAATAATCAACTAACCGACAAGTCAATTATCGGGAGGAGTGCCGTGGAATCGGTGATTTCTGAAATCCGCGACAACGCGATGTGGATCACGCTGAACCAGCCGGACGCGCTCAACGCCCTCACCCCGGCGGTGATATCAGGCATCAACGCCGCGCTCGACGAGGCCCAGCGATCCGAGGTGCGCGCGGTGGTCCTGACCGGAACGGGACGCGCGTTCTGCGCTGGTGCCGACCTGAAATTCGTGCGCGGCGAAGCAGGCGGCGACGAGACGGCGCTGAGCCGTTTTCTCGACACGGTTCTCCTTGTCATGAACCGGCTCGAAACGTTTCCCATGCCGGTCATCGCGGCGCTGAACGGCCTGACGCTGGCGGGCGGCCTCGAACTGATGCTGTGCTGCGATCTGGTCGTCGCCGCGAGATCGGCGAAACTCGGCGACGCGCACGCCAATTACGGCCTGCTGCCCGGCGGCGGCAGTTCGGTGAGGCTACCGCGCAAGATCGGCCCGACGCGCGCGAAGTATCTGCTTTACACCGGCGCGTTCGTGCCGGCCGAGCAGTTTGTCGCAGCCGGACTGGTCAACGAGGTGGTTGACGACGATGCGTTGATCCCGGCGACCGAAGCGCTGGTCGCCAGACTCGCCGACAAGAGCCCGCTTGTGCTTCGCCGCATGAAGGCGCTGGTCGACGATGGCCTCGAACAGCCGGCTGCGGTAGCATTGCGGCAGGAACTGCTCGCAAGCGAGGTCCACGCCCACAGCCACGATCTGAAGGAAGGACTCGCCGCCTTCGAGGAGAAGCGCAAGCCGCGCTTCATCGGCAAATAGATCCCGCGGGCGGACGGAACAACGGGGAGATCAGGTATGAGCCAGGACACGCGATTCACCCGCTTGCAGAAGGTGCAGCACTCAGCCTACGAGCTTGCGCCCGCCATCCGCGAGATGTTCGATCGCGCCGGCCTCGCTCCGGCCGACCTTAAAAGCGTGGACGATCTGTCGCGGCTACCGGTCCTCAAGAAGGAGGCGCTGGTCGATCTGCAAGCGAAGCGGCCGCCGTTCGGCGGCTTCCTCGCGGCGAAGGACGAGGACATCGCCCGCATCTTCGTGTCGCCCGGCCCGATCAACGAGCCCCAGCTCCGGCACGACCGCGACGGTCACGGCTTCGGCACGGCGTTCACCGCGGCCGGCCTCGGTCCGGGCGACCGCGTACTCAACACCTGGTCCTATCATCTGGTGCCCGCCGGCCTGCTGCTCGACGAGGGCTTGCGCGCGGCCGGCGCAACCGTGATCCCGGCCGGCACGGGGGGGAGCGAATTGCAGGCCAAGCTGGTGATCGACCTCGGCATCACCTGCATCTGCGCCTCGACCGCGTTCTTCGTCACCCTCGCCGAGGCCGTGGAAGCGATGGGGTACGCCCTTCCCGGCGGCTGGAAGGTGAAATCGGCGCTGCTCGGCGGTGAAATGGGCGACTGGCTCGGCAAACGCCGCCGCCTTGAAGCCAGATACGGCATCCGCACCTTCGCGGTCTACGCGACCGCGGACTTCGGCGTGATCGGTTTCGAGAACGGCGCGCAGGACGGCGGCTACGACATTCATCACGATCGCATCGTGCAGATCTGCGACCCGGTGACCGGCGCGCCGCTGCCCGAGGGCGAGCCGGGCGAGATCGTCGTCACCACGCTGACGCCGGGATGGCCGCTGATCCGCTTCGGCACCGGCGACGTCGCCGCGGCAACGGCGACCCATGCCGACGGCACGGTGCGGCGGATCGGCATGTTGCAGGGACGTGTCGGTCAGGCCGTTAAGGCGCGCGAGATTTTCATCTATCCGCGCCAGCTCGAAGACCTCGCCATCGCTATTCCCGGCATCGGCCGGGCGCAGGCCATCGTCGCGCGGCCCGAGCAGCGCGAGGAAATCACGCTGCGCCTGTCACTTTCCCCGGATGCGGACCGCGACGCGGTGCTGGCGGCGGTGCCGGCGCGCTTCACCGCACTGTCGCGGCTCAAGGCCGACCGGATCGAGGTGGTGAACGCCGACGAGCTTCCGGCCGACGCGCCGTTCGTGGTGGATCGCAAGGACGGTTGACGAGCGCCCTCAGCCGAGCCAGCGCTTGCGACGCCGGTAGTGCTTGATGTCGCGGTAGCTCTTGCGCTCGCCTTCGAGATCGAGTCCGAGATAGAATTCCCGCACGTCCTCGTTGTTGCGCAGTTCCTCGGCCGCGCCTTCAAGGACGATGCGCCCGTTTTCCATGACATAGCCATAGTCGGCGATATCGAGCGCGACGCGGGTATTCTGTTCGACGATCAATAGCGTGGTGCCGCCCGCCTTGAGGTCTTTCAGCAGCGCGAAGACCTCGTCGATCATCAACGGCGCAAGGCCGAGCGACGGCTCGTCGATCATGACCAGCCTGGGATTGGCCATCATGGCGCGGCCGATCACCACCATCTGCTGCTCGCCGCCGGAAAGATAGCCGGTGACGCGATCCTTCAGCGCCGCGAGGCGGCGAATGCGTTCGTAAACCTCGTCGAGACGCTTGCGCACCTCGCGGCCCGATTTCTCCATATGGCCGCCGACGAACAGATTCTGCTCCACCGTGAGGTGACGCAGCACGCGGCGACCCTCCATGACGTGGATGATGCCGCTGCGAACCACGTCGGCGGGATCGGCCTTGTCGAGCCGCCGGCCATCGAAGGCGATGGTGCCGGAGGTCACCCGCCCGTCCTCGGTGCGGATCACGCCGGAAATCGCTTTCAGCGTCGTCGATTTGCCGGCGCCGTTGCCGCCGAGCAGCGCCACGCACTTGCCGTCCGGCACCGCAAGCGAGATGCCCTTCACCGCCAGAATGACGTCGCTGTAGATGACTTCAACGTTGTTCAGTTCGAGCAAGACGCGCGCCTCCCGAGGGGCTCCGGCCGGGTCCACGCGACCCGGCCGGACAGCCTAACTTCACCACTTGTTGAGGGTTGGCACCGGGACGTTCTCGGCCGCCTCCATGTACTTGCCGTCCTTGACGGTGGCGATGGTGACCACCAGACCCTTGGGCGGGAACGGCGCTTCGTTGGTGAACTGGATGTTGCCGAGAATCCCGAAGGTGTCCGCGGAAGAGATCGGCGTCGAGAGCAGCGCCTCGCGCAGGGCTTCGCCGGTGATCTTGTCCGGACCGACCTTCTTGGCCGTGGCTTCGATCGCCCGCAGTGCGACCAGCGCCTGACCAAGCCCCTGGACCGCCGACACCGTCCACTTGGCTTTCAGGTTGTACTTGCTTTGCAGCATCTCGAAGAACTCGCGGCCCGGCGTCTTGGCGTCGGTCGGCGCGGCCATCGCATAGACCTCGTAATCGCCTTCCATCTGCTTGAGATCGCCGATGGCGCGACCGGATTCCGCCACGCCGTTGTGCGAGCTCATCATGATCGGCACCTGCTTGCCGAGCGATTGCAGGGCGCGCTTGGTGGCGACCACCGCCGCCGTATTGGTCATGACCATGATCGCCTCGGCGCCCTTGCGGGTGATGCGGTTCACCTGGGTTGTCAGGTCGGTGGGCTGAACTTCGGTGAAGATGACCTCGACGACCTCGACCTTGTCGGGATTGTCCGCTGCGTAACGCTGCACGCCCTTGTGCTGGTCGACATAGGCGGGCGAGGCTTCGGACGAAATGATCGCCACCTTCAGCGGCCCCGTGCCGCCGCGCTTCTCGCGCAGCCAGTTGAAGAAAGCCGCGGCCTCATGGCTGTAGGTCGGGCGCTGGTTGAAGATCCACGGGTCCGGCTTCCAGGCGAAGCCATAAGCCGCCGTGGACATCACCATCGGAATTTTGTCGGATGGCAGCCGGCCCTGAAGCGCCGCGACGTCAGGTCCGCCGACACCGAGCACGACGATCGGATTGAGTTCGGCCTTGACGCCGGGCCACAGGCTCGCCGCCTGCGCGGCGTCGTAACGGTGATCGTAATCCTTGATGTTGAGCTTGACCCCGATCTTGCTCCCGACCTCGGCGTTCCACCAGTCGAGCACCGGCCGGCGCGCGCCGATCAGGTCTTTCATCACGTCGGCGTAGGGACCGGTGAAGTCCGCGAACGACGCGATATTGTAGGTGCTTTCGGCATGGGCCGGCGCCGCAATGGTCAGCAGGCCGAACGCGGCCGCCACACCGGCCGTCTTGATGTTTTTCAGGATAGTCATCCAGGTCCTCCCATCGTTATTCTCAAGGTTCCGAGCGCGTCAACGTCAATAAGGAAACGGCCACAGGCGATAAGACCGTTTCATGATGTTCCAGCGGTGCATCAGCCCGCGCGGTTCGAAAATCAGGAATGCCGCGATGACGCCGCCGAGAAATACGTTCATCAGCGCGAACACCACGTCACCGCCGAGCGAGGGAAATTGCGCGACGATGCTAGGGCCGAGCGTCACGAAGCTTTCCTGAACGGCCTTGATGACGAACACGCCGATCAACGCCCCGGTGATCGAGCCGAGGCCGCCGACGATCACCATGGCGATGAACCAGATCGAATGGAACAGCGTGAACTGATCGACGGCGACGAAGCGTACGTAATAGGCCCACAGCCCGCCGCCGATCCCGGCGTAGAAGGCCCCGATCAGAAACGCGATCGCCTTGGTGCGGACGACATTGATACCCATCAGCCCGGAGGCGACGTCGTCGTCGTTGACCGCGACGAAGGCGCGCCCGTGCCGGCTGCGCACGATGCCGTAAGCGCCGAACACCATGGCCAGCGTCACCACAAGGCAGAGATAATAGATCGCGGTATCGCTGACAAAGCTGAACCCGAAAATCTCCGCCGGCTGAAGCGTCAACCCGTTTGACCCGCCGAACCACGACTGCGGCAGGTTCAAGATCAGGAAGTGAAACAATGTCTGCGCCGCAATGGTAGTCAGCGCCAGGTAGAAGCCTTTGATGCGCACCGCAGACAGGCCGAAGATGAAGCCGAACAGCGCGGCGGCGCAGCCGCCCAGCGGAATGCTGAGCCAGAACGGCAGACTGAACTTAATGGCCAGCGCGCCGGTGGCGTAGGCCCCGACCCCCATGAAGGCGGCCTGGCCGAGATTGATCTGCCCGGCATAGCCCATGTTGATCTGGAGCCCGATCACCACCACCGCCGTGATCAGCATGTTGGTCGAGATGGCCACAAGGCGCGGCCCCAGCACATGGGGCAGCACGATCAGCGCGACCATAAAGAGGATAAGCGCGATCCATTGCCCGCGGGTGCGGATCAGCGCCTGATCGCGCTCGAAGCTGGTGGCGAATACGCCTGCCGGATCCATCGGTCAGACCCTTTCGATGGTCTTCCAGCCGAACATCCCGGTCGGCCGAATGAAAAGGATGAGCAGCATGATGATGAACGGAAAGACCGTTCCGATCGCGCCGCCGATGACCGGATCAAGATAGGCCGTGACCAGTCCCTGGATGATGCCGACGATCAGCCCGGCCAGCAGCACGCCGGCGATGGCCTCGAAGCCGGCCAGCAGCGCCACCGGCAGCGCCGCGAGCCCGATATCGGAGGCAAGAAAGTTCAGCGACTTACCGCTGAGGAAGATCACGGCCCCGAGCGTGGAGAGCACGGCGCCGAGAACCCACGCGAAGGCGATGGAGCGCTTCACCGAGATGCCCATCGACAGCGCCACCTGATGATCCTCCGCCACAGCGGTCATGCGCAGGCCCGCGCGCGTGCGGTTGAAGAACCATGACAGGCCGAAGCCGACGATGATCGTGATGATGCCCCCGACCAGAAGCGAGCGCGGGATCAGAATGTCTCCGATGATCACCGGCTGCAACGGGAAGATGATGGGGAATGAGCGCACCTGCGGGCCGAACAGCACGAGGATCAGGCCACGGATCAGGATCAACAGCCCGATCGTGACCATCACCATGGCGAAAACGGATTCGCCGGCGAGGCGGGAGAAGAACACCCGCTCGATCAACAGCCCGAACAGGGCCGCCGCGACGAAGGCGAGCGGAAGACCGACCCAGAGCGGCAGCCCGAGCGAAGCGACCATCCACCAGACGATGAAGCCGCCGAACACCACCAGTTCGCCCTGGGCGAAATTGAAGACCTTCGAGGCGCGATAGATGACCACGAAGCCCATGGCGATGAGGGCATACAACAGCCCGACCAGCGCCCCGTTGATGAGATAGTTGATGAAATCGATCATGCGGTGGCTCGCAATGGTTCAGCGGCGGTGCCCGCCCTGGCCTCACTGGCGACGTCGTGGATGGCGACGTGGGCGGACAGCGTTCCCTTGCGCCCGTCCTGATAGGTCACCGCGATGTCGAGCGCCTGATGATTCCGCCCGCTATACATCGCCTCGATCAGCGCGGCGTAGCGCTCGGCGAGAAACTCGCGCCGCAGCTTGCGCGTTCGCGTCAGTTCACCCTCGTCGGGATCCAGCTCTTTCGGAAAGTTGGCGAAACGCCGGACGCGGGCGTGCTCGGGCAGGAACGTGTTGACCCGCGCGATCTCGCCGCGCACCAGTTCGGCCACCTCGGCCTTTTGGGAAAGGTCGGTGAAGGTGGAGAAGCTGATATTACGATCCTCCGCCCAGCGCGACACCACGCTCATGTCGATATTGATCAGCGCCGTGATGTAGTCGCGCGTCTCGTCGCCGAGCGTCATGATGTCCTTGATGAACGGGCTGAAGCGCAGCCGTGTTTCGATGAATTGCGGCGGGAACCGCTCGCCCGAGCGCAGGCGTCGCAGGTCGTCGAGCCGTTCAAGGAACACGAGTTCGCCGCTGTCGGTGACCGACACCGCGTCGCCGGTGTGATACCAGCCGTCCCGGACACGCTGGGTCATGCTGTCGGGCTTGTTGTAGTAGCCCTGGAAGAAGCTCCCGCCGCGGATCAGCAGTTCGCCCTGCTCCGACACCTTCCATTCCAGCGCGGCGCCGGACTCGGGATGCGCAACCAGCCAATGCCCAACGGTTTCGAGGTTGTAGCGGTCGCCCTGATGCAGCGTCAGCAGGCCGATCTCCGTAGTGCCGTAGATGTTGCGCAGCGGCACGCCGATAGCGTGAAACAGACGGAACACGTCCGGCGCCATTGTCGATCCGCCGCACAGCGCCAGCTTGATGCGCGTCAGGCCGAGCTTGTCGCGCAGCGGCTTCAACACCAGCATGTCCGCAAGCGGCAGCATGAGCCGCGCGCCGAACGGAATGGGCTTGCCTTCGAGGCGCGCGACGCGAACCTTGTGGCCGATATCAACGCCCCAGGCGAAGATCGCCCGCCGCATCCGCCCGGCATCGAGCATCCGCCCCTGAATGGTCGCCGCAAGGCTTTCCCATTGGCGCGGCGCGAACACCATGACCTCGACCGCAAGCTCACGGATGTTGTTGAGAACCTCCTCCGGCGATTCCGGGAAGTTGACCACCAGCGGCAGCAAAAGACCGATGGTGACGCCGAAGAACTGCTCCGTCGCCCAGGCCGGCGCGATATAGGTGAGATAGTCCATGCCCGGCTTGATGCCGGTCGCCGCGATCACGCGATGGGCGTTGTCCACGAGATAGCGATGGGTCAGCACCACGCCTTTCGGCCGCCCGGTGGTGCCGGACGTGTAGGACAGCACCGCAACGTCATCGGGCTGCCCCGCCGCGACCAGGCTTCGAAAGCGATCCCCGTCCTCGGCGTGGCGCGCGCGCCCGTTCTCAAGCACCTTCTCGAACGGCGTCAGCCGCTCGTGATGATAGGACCACATCCCGGTGTCGTCCCAGTAGATCATCTGGCGCAACCGCGGAACGCGATCGCGGATCGCGAGCCCCTTGTCCACCTGCTCCTGATCCTGCGCGACCAGACAGACCGCCTCGCTGTCATTGAGCAGGAATTCGATCTCGTCCGCGGTCAGGTCGGGATAGAGCGAAACGACCTTGCATCCGATCGAGAACGCCGCGAACTCGCTCCAGAAATTCTCCGGCTCGTTCTCGCCGATGATGGCGACGGTCTCATTGCGGCGAATGCCCATCGCGTCGAGGCCGAGCGCAAGGGACCGCACCTTCTCCAGAACATCGCCATAGCTGTATTCGCGCCAGATGCCGCGATATTTGTGCCGCTCGACGAGTTGGTTCGGCGAAGCCTCGGCGCGTTCAAGCAACAACTGCGGAATGGTGCGCATCGGCAGCATCAGCGATTCCCCTCGCCCAGATACGCCTTCAGCACCGCCGGATTCTCCTGAATCTCGCGCGGCGTCCCCTCGGCAATCTTGCGGCCAAAATCGAGCACCGCGATGCGATCCGCGAGGTCCATGACCACGCCCATGTCGTGCTCGACCAGCACGACGGGGATCCGCCGCGCCTCACGGACGTCGAGGATGAAGCGCGCGAGATCCTCCTTCTCCTCGGTATTCATTCCCGCCATCGGCTCGTCCATCAGCAGGATGCTGGGCTCCTGCGCAAGCGCACGGCCGAGATCGACGCGCTTGCGCAGACCATAGCCGAGGCTGCCGACCGGCTGGTGCCGGATCGATTCGATTTCAAGCAGTTCGATGATTTCCTCGACCGCCTCGCGGTGGCGGATTTCCTCGCGCCGGCACGATCCGAAGTAGAGAAATGCCGACGGGATCGAGCTTTTCATATGAATGTGACGGCCGACCATGATGTTTTCGATCACGGTCATGTTCGAAAAGATGTGCGTGCCCTGGAAGGTTCGCGCCAAGCCGGCGCGCACGATATTGTGGACCCCCATGCCGGAGATCACGGCGCCGTTGAACCGGACCTCGCCCTGCTGCGGCCGATAGAAGCCGCTGAGGCAGTTCATCAGCGAGGTCTTGCCGGCGCCGTTCGGCCCGATCACCGCCAGCAGTTCATCGGCGCTGACGGCGATGGACACCTTGTCGAGCGCAACCACGCCACCGAAGGCCATTCGGATGTCGTCAGCAACGAGGACCGCGGAGCCTTGCGCTCCGTCAGGATTTCGCGATGGCGAATAAACGGGTGAAACGGCACTCAATACGCACCTGCCTCACCAGCGCAATCCTGCGACATTCGTCCTCCCCCAGGTATGTGGCATTTCGACCGCGTAGGCGTTCACCTTAGGCGTGTCACCTTCGAGAGCAGCCGATCCTTGACGGATTCTTGCCACCAACCGGGCTGGTTTTTAACTTGCTAGTCAATTTACGTCAACCCCGCTCGAACGTATGCAATTCGCGACCATCCGGTCGAGTCGATCAAGCGCATTGCCGCCGTTATCGAAGATCGCGCCAGGGCTCCGCACATCGCCATTCAATCGCAGCAAAAGCACGCCTTCAACGTAAATGGCCGCCGGCATTGCATCCGTCCGTCACGCCGCGCGAGTTATCGCTCGCAGCCTTTCCAGGGCGGACCGGCAACGCGAAAAGCGGAAGCAGATCGCGAGCCGATTATTTAATTGACCATAGCGTTAAATAATCTAATATCAGGTTGAATATAGAGATCGCGCCGGTCGGGCAACGCTGCGAAAACCCGCCTCACCCGGATCGAGACGTAGCGAGCGTTCCGGCGACGTCGTGCGATCTCCGACAATGACAGGCAGGAGGGCCCGGAATGGCGCAGCCAGGAAGCAAGTCTTTTTCGTTCCTGACCGATCAGCAGATCATGGTTCGCGATGTCGCGCGCGGCGTTGCCGCCGACACGATCGCGCCCACCGCTGCGGAACGCGATCGCACGGCGGCCTGGCCGCACGCGGAGCTGAAGGCCCTCGCCGATCTCGGCTTCATGGGAATGCTGCCGTCCGAACAGTATGGCGGCTCCAATGCCGGCTTTCTCGCCTATTGCCTGGCGTTTGAGGAGATCGCGGCGGCGGATGCGGGCGTCGGCACCATTTTTCATGTGCATAACACCACCGCCTACACCATCGCGCTGCGCGGGACCGAGGAGCAGAAAAGAAAGTATCTGCCGCCGATGCTGCGCGGCGAGAAGATCGGTGCGTTTCTCCTCACCGAGCCGCAGGCCGGCTCGGACACCGCCGCGTTCCGCACCACCGCGCACCGCGACGGCGATCACTACGTCATCAACGGCACCAAGCAGTTCATTTCCAACGGCAGCGAGGCCGGCATGACCATCGTACTCGCGCGCACCGATCCGCAGGCCGGCAAGAAGGGCTTCACGACGTTTATCGTCGATCCCTCGACCCCCGGCTACAATATCGCGCGCGTCGAGGACAAGCTCGGGCAACGCACGGCTCACATCGCGCAGATCCAGCTCGACAACGTTCGGGTGCCGGCTTCGAACGTGCTCGGCGAGGTCGGCGGCGGCTACCGGATCGTCATGGGCGGCCTGTCGGACGGACGCATCGCAATCGCCGCCCAGGCCGTCGGCGTGGCCCAGGCCGCCCTCGACGCGGCGATCCGCTATGCCGGCGAGCGCGAAGCCTACGGCAAGCCGATCGCCGAATTGCAGGCGGTGAGTTTCCATCTCGCCGACATGGCAGCGCGGGTCGACGTCGCGCGGCAGTATTATATCTATGCGGCGCGGCTGCTTGAGGCCGGCGCGCCATGTGCAAAGGAAGCGGCCATCGCCAAGCTCGTCGCCTCGGAGATGGCGGAGAAGGTCTGCTCGGACGCGCTGCAAATCCACGGCGGCTATGGCTACCTGAAGGATTTTCCGGTCGAGCGTTACTATCGGGACGTTCGCGTCTGCAAAATCTACGAGGGCACCAGCGATATCCAGAAGCAGATCATCGCGCGCAGCCTCTCGGCCTGACGCCCCCAAGAATTGACTTCGAAGCAATAGTTTCGACTATGAGGAGTTGAAATCGCGAATCGACCCCGCAGCTTCTGGACGTTCGGCATCATCGCATGAAGAAGGCATCGACAGCGAGGCGCGGCCGCCATGCTTCGGCATGGAAAAGCGTCGTTCTGAGCCGGGAGCAGCAGTTCTCGCTCAAGCGCGCGGCGCTGCTTCGCGAGGCGGGCCGCGCCTTCAGCCTGCGCGGCTATCACAACACCTCGCTCGAAGACGTGGCGAAGACGCTGGATGTCACCAAGGCCGCGCTTTATTACTACGTCAAGAACAAGCAGGAAATTCTCTTCCAATGCCACATGCTGTCGCTCGACTTCGGCGACGAGGCGATGAGATTCTGCGAAGAACACGGCAAGACCGGACTCGAGAAAATCCTTCTGCTCGTTGACAAGTATGTCAGAACCATCACCAGCGAGATGGGCTCCTTCGCCGTGCTCGGCGAATATGACGCGCTGGAGCCGCAGAACAAAGCGATCGTCGGCAAGCGCCGCGACAAGTTCGATCGCGCTTTCCGCAGGCTGATTTCCGAAGGCATCAGCGACGGGACCGTGCGCGCCGTCGATCCCAAGCTGACGGTGTTCTTCTTCATGGGATCGATCAACTGGATGACGCGCTGGTTCACCCCCGAGGGCCCGGCCACCGGCGAGGAGATCGCGCGCCAACTCGTCGATCTGGTGAAATACGCCCTGCAAGCCCGCTGATCGCGGGCAACCGACGCGCGATACCGCTATTTGCGCCCCACCCAGACCGGCTTGCGCTTTTCGACGAACGCATTGATGCCTTCGCGGGCGTCGGCGTGCGCCATGTTTCTCACCACGAGTTCGCCGGAATATTCATAGGCATCCGCGATCGGCATCTGAAGCTGGCGATAGAACGCCTGCTTGCCCAGCGCCAGCGTGTAGGTGGACTTCGACGCGATCTCAGCCGCCAGCGATTTGACGGCGTCGGCAAGGTGTTCGGGCGCGACCACCTCGTTGACCAGCCCGACCCGCAGCGCGAACTGCGCATCGTAGAGGCGCCCGGTGGTCAGCATCTGCATCGCGTGTTTCGGCATCACCGCGCGCGACAGGGCGACCATGGGCGTGAGGCACCACAAGCCGATATTGACCCCCGGCGTGGCGAACCGCGCCTCGCTGGAGGCGATCGCGAGGTCGGCGTTGGCGACCAGTTGGCATCCGGCGGCCGAGGCCACCCCCTCGACGCTGGCAATGACGATCTGCGGCTGCTCGCGCATCGCCAGCATCATCGCCGAGCACCGCGTCGATACCGTCTTGAAGAACTCCGGATCGGTTTCGCCGTCGAATTCGGTGAGGTCGTGTCCTGCGCAGAAAATCTTCTTGCCGATGCCGCCGAGGACGATCACCGCGATTGAGGGCGCGCGGCGCAGGTCCATCAGGTGCCGGGTCAGTTCGTCGATGGTCGCAAGCGACAGGCTGTTGCCGTTGCGCGGCCGATTCAACGACAGGAAGGACACCGCACCGACATCTTCCCGGACAACAAGATTTTCATCCTCGCCCATCAAGTCCTCCTCAGGCTCTGCTGGCGCAATACAACACAAACGCCTCGAAGGGACCAGCGGCAATCGCCGATGCCGCCGGTGAGCGTCGGGGCTGGCCGGAGCGAATAACCGATACCCGCCCGGGGACAAGATGCGTCAGGCGCTGAACATCCAGAGTTGCTCGCTTGCCATGTAACCCGTGAGCAGGAGCACGCCGACGACAACGATCATCGCCGCCGCGCCGACCTCGATGCCTTTCATGGCAAGCGTTCCCGCGCCCGACCGGGAGACAGCGATACGATCCGCCAGATCGCGCGCGCAGACGGCGATGGTTGCGATCGCGGCAACCGTGATTGCCGTACCGATGCCCATCAGGAAGGTCGAAGCGACTCCGGTCCAGAACAGGTCCTGGGACAGGGCGAACACCAGAACGATGATCGCGCCCGAACACGGACGGGCACCGACCGACACCACGGCAGCCAGCCCCCTTCGCCAGCCGCCCGGCCCCGCGAGGTCTTCCGGCTCCGGACCGTGGGCGTGGCTCCAGGCGGACGCATGATCGTGACCGCACGGATGGTCATGATCGTGTTCGGCGTGATGCCCATCGTCGTGATGATGATGAGCGCAACCGCAACGGCCGGCCGGGCCGGATGCGCCCGGAATGCGGATCTCGACCGGCGCCGCGGCGGCGCCGAGGTTTCTGGGGCGCGCGATGTCACGATACGACCGGACGAAGCTCCGCCCCTTCACCCAAAAGAGCCGCAAGCCGATGGCCACGATCAGGCAATAGCTCACGATCTCGATCACCCGAACCGTATTGCCCATGGCTTTCGCGGTAACCCCCAGGATGCCGGCACCGATCGCGACGATCGCAATCGCAACGATCGACTGGAGCATGGCGGAGACAAACGACAGCGCGATGCCGCGCCGCCATGTCTCGTTGTTCGCGACCAGATAGGAGGAAATCACCGCCTTGCCATGACCGGGGCCGGCGGCATGGAAGATGCCGTAAAGGAAGGACAGACCCAGCAGCCCCCAGACGGCGGAGCCATTGCTCTTGCTGGCGCGGATGAGGCCGGAAAGCGAGCGATAGAAGGCCGCCTGCTGGCTGAAAATCCATTCGAAGAAGCCGGTGGAAGGCGAAACGGGAGCCGGCTGCCGCGGCCCGAACGGCAGGCCCTGGGCCGAAGCGATGTCAACCAGGCCGAACACGAGAAGAAACGCGCAGATGCAAATGACACCACATATCGCATAGGGGCATCGACGCCCGTGACGATTCCTCATTCCGGCTCCTCGGGCGTCGCTCCCGGCATTCCAAAGACCCGCTTGGTCACGACGATCTCACAGGCATTTCACCTGGATCTTGTTCGAGAACAGCTTGCCGAAGCTATCGAAGGGATCAAGCGGGTTCTGATCGAGCTGGCTCATTCGAAGCTGCTCGGCGGGCGTCGGCTCGTGGGGAAGATCGACCTTGAGATTGCAGCGCTGCGGGGCGCCGGTGAGCGCGACCGGCGTTCCCTTGGCAAACTTGAAGTCGACAAAAAT
This sequence comes from Bradyrhizobiaceae bacterium, assembly GCA_044463945.1. GTDB lineage: Bacteria > Pseudomonadota > Alphaproteobacteria > Rhizobiales > Xanthobacteraceae > 62-47. The sequence continues at coordinate 22,543 of JBIQLW010000015.1, forward strand.
CGTCGGATCGTGGATCTCGATGAGCATGGCCTTGGCCGAAACGGGTTGTTTCAGCGGCAAGGTGAAATGCAGGGTCAGCGCCGAATCCTTGTATTCCAGCCAGTAATCCACCGGATCGGTGAACATCGCCTTCTTGCCGTCCGCCTTCGCGTAGGTGAAGTAGTCGTATTCCTTCAGCGACGTGACGTTGACCTCGGCAAGGTCGCGAAGCTCCTCGCGGGTATATTGCCCCTTCTGCGCGTGCTGGATGCCTTGCAAGGCGTAAGCCGAGAACATGTCGTCGAAGGTCCATGCGTGGCGGATTCCGGTCATCACGCCGTCCGCCGTGTAGAGGACTTCGCTATGAATGGTGACCCAGACATGCGGGTGAGCGCTTGCCCGCACGGGTGCGCACGCGAGCATGAAAAGTCCAAGACAAATGATGGCGCCGATCCGACTCATGATTCCGCGAACGATAGCGATGAGTACGGCGGAATGGCGACGGTCTTGTCGCGGCCGCGGATTTCGAGCGCCGTTGAGACCGGCAAGGGCCCGCCGGAGCCCATCGTCATTTCCACCGGAGCCTCCCCCATGCACGTCACCTCATCCTGCCGAGCCTGCCCGGCGTCGATGTTACCTGCTCATGTCGTTGACGATGACCGCGATGCGTTGGTCTTCCCCTAGGCAAGTGAAGCCGGTCTTGTCTTCATGAAACGTTATAACATTACATTAATTGTTGACAAGAACCCTTTCTGCGGACATCGCCGTTGCGGCACGGCCCTGCACCGGTGTCGTGCGCGGCGCGGGTTGGTTTGCTGCGCAACGGCTGCGGTTGTTATCGCGGTCGCGAGCAGGCGCAATCGTGAAGGGCGGCCGACATCGCCGACATCATCGTGTGAACCTGATCGGAACGGCGAGTGTGATCGAACCACCGCCGACGTTCGGCGGTGGAGCGGGAACCGGGCTGGCGCGACGTGGCAGGGAAGCGGCCTCGGCATCCAGAACCCTGTCGCCGGACGAGCGGACCAGCCGGGCGGAGAGCACGCGGCCTGAACGGTTGATGGTGAACGCGACCATCGCAACGCCGGTGGCCGCCGCACCCGGCGGAAAGCGCTTGTGGCGGTTGAGGTGCGCCATCAGCGCGCCGCGCCATGAGGCGGGCGACATCGACGACGCCATGCCCTCGGCCGGTGCGGCGGCGCGGTCTGCGCGCTGCGCCTGCGAACTCGGCGGCGCGGTGGTGCGCGGCGCGGTCTTCTGCTTTCTCTTCTTCGGCTTCGGTTTCGGCTTCGGCTTCGGTGGCTCGGCCTTGGGCGGTAACACCACCTCGGCCTTCTCGATCTTCGGCTGCTCCGGCGGCTTGATCTCGGTTTCCACCGGCGGCTCCGGTGGCGGCTCGGGTTCAGGCTTGACCTCCTCCTCGACCGGCTTTTCCGGTTCAGGTTCGGGCTGATCGTCAGCCTCGACCATCTGCGGCCCCGGCGCGATATCCTGCTGCGGCGCCTCGGGCGCCACCGCGAGCGGCGCCAGCTCCATCATGATCGCGGCCGGCGGATCGCCCGGCGGCTCTGCCACCGCCGGCCAATTGAGGGCCAGCCATACGCCGCCGGCGTGCAAGGCGACCACCGCGAGCCCGGCCACCGTCCAGCGCAGCGCCGTGACCAGTGTCACGTCGCCAGTTGTCCAGCCATCGGGATCGCGCCAGTCGATCGTCATGGCTGTGTTGCCGCCAGCGGCTCCGAGCTACCCGCCGCCTGCCCGGTATCCTCCAGCCCGACCAGCGCGATCTTGAGATAGCCCGCCTGCCGCAGCAGGTTCATTACGTTCATCAACTCGCGATAGGCGACGACGCCGTCGGCGCGCAGGAAGACGCGCTGCTCGCGGTCATTGCCGGTCTGCCGGTCCAGCGTCGCCTGAAGCGCGCTGCGCGGCACGTCGTCGTTGCCGAGCGCCAGCGTGAGGTCCGGCTTCACGGTGAGGAACACCGGCTTGTCCGGACGCGGCTGCGGCTCAGCGTTCGACACCGGCAGATCGACGGCGACATCGACGGTCGACAGCGGCGCGGCCACCATGAAGATGATGAGCAACACCAGCATCACGTCGATGAACGGCGTGACGTTGATCTCGCTCAGTTCATCGATGCCGCCGTCCTGCGGGTCCTTGAGCGATACGGCCATGGCGCCTCACTCCGCGGCGGAGCGGCCGCGCTCCAGCGACATCACGGACGAGACAAGTCCCCGCTCCTGCCGTTCGAGGTCGCGCGAGATATGCTGGATGATCTCGCCGGAAGCGTCCGACAGCAATGCCCGGTAACTCGCCAGCGCGCGGGCGAACACGTTGTAGATGATGACTGCCGGAATGGCGGCGACGAGACCGAGCGCGGTCGCCAGCAGCGCCTCGGCGATGCCCGGCGCCACCACCGCAAGATTGGTGGTCTTGGAATGAGAGATGCCGATGAAGGCGTTCATGATGCCCCACACGGTGCCGAACAGGCCGACGAACGGTGCGGTGGCGCCGATGGTCGCGAGCAATCCGGTGCCGCGGGCGATGTCGCGCCCGGCCCTGGCCTCGATGCGCGAGAGCGCGATGGCGAGGCGCTCCTTGACGCCTTCAGCCGACAGGTTCGATGAGCGACGGCGTTCGTGCTCCGCCGCCGCCATCAGATCGGCCACCGTGCCCTTGCCGGTCCAGCCGGACGCGATCCCGGCGCGCGCCGCTTCCAGATTGTCGGCACGGGCAAGCTTTCGCACGTAACTGCGTGCCCGCCGCCGCGCGGCCGCGAGCTCCATGCCCTTCGCGAGCCAGATCGTCCACGTCACCAGCGAAGCAAAGGCCAGCCCGATCATCACCGCCTTCACGACGATGTCGGCCTGCATGAACATGCCCCACGGCGACAGATCGCGCGGCAGCGCGGAACCCGACGCGGCCGGTGCAGGCGTCGCAACAGGCGCGGCATCGTGAGGTGCGGCATCGGACGCCGGCGGCGCAGAGGTGTCTCCGGATACCGACACAGCGCTCCCGGCAGGGGCCGCCGCGGCGGCAGGCGCGCCGTCCTGCTGCGCATGTGCCATGACCGGAGCGCCGAGAGCGACGATCAGCGCCGCAAGCACTGCGTAAGTTGTCCTTGCTGTCCGTCGCCTCATCATCATTCCTTCCTCAATTTACCGACTCGCCAGCACCGGCAGCGCGCGAAACTGAATCAGCAGCGCCAACGCACCCTCTCGCTGCGATGATGTGCCGTGATCTGCGCATCCGCCGCGCGGGAGGCATCCATGGCGGCATGGTGGTGCCGTCCACATCGTCCAAAAGCACGGGGGCGTTCATGATATCCCCTTTATTCGACGTCTTTGTAATCGACGTCGAACGACTGTCCCGCCCCGGCATCGAACAGAATGTAGAATTCGCCTTCCGGCCGTTTGAAGGTGACGGTCGAATCCGCGCCGAACGTCGTCTCAAGCACGACGGTTTCGTCGTAGCGGATGACGTCGAGCTTGACGCCGGGAACGCCAGTGCCGTCCGCGAACCCGCCCTCGCAGCGGACCGTCGTCGCATCGATCATCTTGCAAACGCAGAACGGCGGGTGCGCGGACGCGACGCCGGCAAACAAAGACACCGCGCCGATTCCGGCAATGGTCAATCCGCTTTTCCAAAGTGCGCCCATCATCGCTTCGCCCGCTCAAGCCAGGCCGCAGTCACGGGCGAAGCGGTGCGGATCGGGATCGTGGCCTGGTGCAGCGCGCCGTCCCAGCCCTCCAGCGTCAGCCACAGAAGATCGTCGGCGGCGGTTCGCTCCGGAATCCGTATCTCGGCGGTCTGGCGATACGGCGTGCCCGAGAACAGCGCGCCGGCGGTGCGGATGTTGCGCGGAGGGCCGACACGCAGATACGCCGCCTTCACCTCATCGACGCAAGCCGGGCACAGCGCCAGCACGAACGTCTTGGCATGGCCGGCACGGCCCTCCGCGTCCGGCTCGGCCACCTGGAATTCGGCAAGCCGCACGCTCCACGGCCCGACTTGGACCTCTCCGATCTCGCGCTCGCCCAGTCCCTTCTTGCCGTTGAGCAATGCGCCCTCGTGGAAGAACGCCGGCGCCGAGACGATCGGCACGATCAGCAGCAGTGCGCTCAGATGAAACCGCCAGCGCCGCCACAGCAGCGCGATACGGGAGGAGGATGCCGCAAGCGCCGTCATTCCGCGGCCTCCAGTTCGAGCCGAACCTGCGCTCGCGCACGCACCAGCTTCACCGTCTCCAGCGCGGTGCGCCTCAACCACACCATCATCCCGGAGAACACCAGCGTCGTCAGCAACAGCCCGAACACGAAATAGACCAGCTTCAGCCAGACGCCGGCGAAGTCGCCGGTGTGCAGCGGCCGCATCGAGCCGGTGACGAGTTCGAGCGCGGAACGGTCGGAGACGCGCCGCGTCCGCTCGACCCTGCCGTTGTAGGAGTTGACGTCCACCGTCTCGAACAGCAGCGGATAGCTGCCCCGGCCGCCGACACGGATATGGCCATAGGCGCTGTCGGGAAGCTCCACGAAGCTCGGCTGAAGATCGGGCAATTGCGTCCGCACCGCTTCCGCCGCCCGGTCAAGGCTCATCCGCGGCGGTGGCGCTCCCCTGGCGACCACCGGCACGTCGGCACGGGCCACCACCGGCGGCACGCCCGCCGTCGAGATGGTGACACGCGTGTCGGCGAGGATGGCCTCGATCAGAAACCAGCTCGCCGTCACCGCCATGATGGCGATGAACGGAATCGACCACACGCCCGCCAGCCGGTGCAGGTCGCCCCAGAAGATGCGCTTGCCCTTGCTCAAACGAAGGCGCGGCCGCAGGAACGCACGCCAGAACCGCTTGTAGACGACAATGCCGGTCATCAGCGAACCGAGCAGCGGAATCGACAGCGCCGAGACGATATACCAGCCGACCGGAAAGCCGCCGTCGAACGGCATCAGGAGCCAGCCATGCAGTGCGCGCACGAACTGCTGGAAATCGAATGCGCCAAGCTCCCCCTGAACCGCACCGGTGTAAGGATTGACGAGCAAAGTGCTCGAACTGCCGTCGGGGCGCGCCACCTGCACCCCCAGTGCGAAGATCGACTTCACCGGCCGCGAGATAAAACTCACCTGCGCCCCCGGCTGCTGGCGCTCCACCGCCGCCAGCACCGCGTCGTAACCGAGAAGCCGCGCGTCCGCCGCCGGCGCGTTGGCACGCACCGCCGGGTTCACCAGCCACACGATCTCCTGGCTGACGGTCGCGATCGATCCTGTCAGGCACACGAAAAACAGAAACGCCCAGATCGGCAGCGCCAGCCAGCCGTGGACCACGAACCAGATACGCGCGCTTGAGGTTTTACGCGATATTGTCCGACCCTCTCCAGTTGAGCCTTCTTGCGCCGAACCCGCGCGGCGACGATTTCACCTCCGCCGCCGCATCGCCGCCCCTCTCCCAAGGAGCCGGGCTGTTCAGAACTTGAACCTGGTGGACACGGTGTAGCGGCGCGGCTCGCCATAGACACCGGTGTCGTAGTTTCCGAACACGGAATAGTATTTCTGGTTCAGCAGATTGGTGGCGTTGAACGCGATCTCGATGTTGTCGGTCACGCGAAAGCGCGCCATCAGATCGAGAAGAAACACATCGCCCTGCACCAACTCCTGCCGAACGCCGAACGGATTGAAATTGACATAACCGTGGATCGCATCCTGCCAGCGGACGCCGCCGCCGATGGTCCATCGGTCCCATTGATCCGGCAGACGGTAGGTCGCAAACAGCCTGACGACGTTTTCCGGCGCCGTAGTCTGGATGTACGAATAGACCAGCGATCCATCGGCCGTCCGGGCGTGGGTGTAGGTGTAGCCGGCATAGACCTGCAAGCCGGGAGCGAGCTGACCCGACAGTTCAAGCTCGAAGCCCTTTGACGTGACACCGTCGATAGAGCGGTAGTAGTTGTCGCCTGTAATCGGATCGAACCCCGCGAATTCGTGGAAGTTCTTCTGCTGGATCATGAACACGGCGGCGGTGAGGTTGAGCGCGCCGCCGAAATAGGCGGCCTTGACGCCAGCCTCGTAGCTGTCGCCTTCGGTCGGAGGAAGAAAATTGCGGTTGATGTCGCGAAAGCCGTCCGGCGCGAAGATGTTCGTATAGCTGCCGTAAAGCGAATAAACGTCGGTCAGGTCATAGACGATGCCGGCATAGGGCGTGACCCTGGCGTTGACCGCGTATTGCGACGGATACAGCCAGCTTCCGAGCGGGTCGATATAGGTTCCCTTGTCGTCGAAGCTCCACCAGTCAACCCGACCTCCAAGGATGATCGACAGCCGGTCCACCGGCTTGAGGCGCGTCGCGGCGAACGCGCCGGTGCGCGAATAGGAATTCTCGGTTCTGCCCACGAGAGGGAAATCAGGCACCGGCGAGTTGCCGGTCCAGGTGAAGAAATTGGGAACGGTAGGGTCGTAGGTGGGAAGGGTCACCAAAGGATTGGAAGGGTCGTCATAATACGGCCCCTTCTCCGACTTGTGCGTTGTCATGACACCGAACATCAGGTCGTGGGTGCGCCCCATCACTTCGATCGGGCCCGAGACCTTGAGATCGACGGTATTCTGGATCGACTTGGGGGATTCTTTCCAGATGAACTGAGAGACGCCGGCGCCTGTCACCGGATCGGGAAACCCGGCGCTGGCCGATCCCAGCATGTAGTCCGACATGCTGCGGCGATGATTGAAGGATCCGACCGCCTTCCATCCATTGTCGAAATTATGCTCAAGGGTGGCAAAGTAGTTGTTCACGGAAAAGTCGTCACGGCTCCATCTGGCGCCCGGATTGGTTGAGATGTCCCAATCGGTCCGGGTGCCGTCGGAGTAGAACAGCGGCAGCCCGCCCCATTGCGCGCCGCGCGATTTGTCCTTTTGATAATCGCTGCCGATCGTCAGCATGGTGTTGTCGGTGAGATCCACCTCGATCACGCCATAGAGCACCTCACGTCGCTTGTGAAAATGGTCGAGATAGGAATTGCCATCGAGCAGGGCGGCGGCAAAACGCCCGCGCACGGTGCCGGCCTCGTTGAGGGGGCCGGAGAGATCGAGATCGGTGCGATAGTTGTTCCATGAGCCGACGCTGCCGGCTACCGAGCCTTGAAACGTTTTCGTCGGCCGCTTGCGGACGAGATTGACGGCCGCGCCCGGATTGCCGGCCCCCTGAAGGAGTCCGCTGGCGCCCTTGGTGACTTCCACCCGATCAAAGATCGCCATATCGACTGTCGCCAGGCCATGGTCGATGGCGCCGTCCGCATCGACCGGCACGCCGTCATAGCGGAACTCGGTCAGCTTGAAGCCGCGCGACATGAACTCGACGCGATTGTTGTCCCAGTGCTGGGAGGTAATACCGGTGGTATTCTCCATCGCCTCCTTGAACGTGCGGATATTCTGGTCGTCCATGCGCTGCCGCGAAATCACGGTAACCGATTGCGGCGTTTCGCGGATCGATAGCGGCAATCCGGTCGATGAACTCATCTGCGTTGTGGTGTAGGAGCCCGAGCCTTCGGTCCTGCCGGGATCGCTGCTCGCTAATCCCTGCACGTCGATGGTGTCGAGCGGGATGGCGCCGGCCGGCAGCACGCCGGTCGCAGATGCCGACGGATCGAAGATCTGAACCGTATTGCCGCCGGTGAAAGTGGCGCGCAGGCCGGTGCCGGCCAGAAGCTGCGTCACCGCCTGCTGCGGCGTCAACCGCCCGCTGACGCCGGCAGTACGTTTGCCCGCCGTCAGACTGCTGGGATAGAGCATCCGCAGGTTGGCTTGGCGCCCGAGGCTGAGCAGGCCATTCTCCAGCGCCCCTGCCGGAACGGCGACGCTCACTCCGGCCGATGCCTGGACGGCGGCCGGTTGCGCCCCGGCAGGCGGCGCATGAAGGGCCGCGCTCAACGCAAGACACGAAACCCCGGTCAACGCCGCCCTTGCAGCCCCGCCGCCCGCGATCCCCCAGGCACTCCCAAACGCCATTTCCGCCCCCTCGTTCGCATCGTGTTCGGTCCGGGGCGCGCCATCTGCGCACCCTCCTACCGACCAAGAGTCAAAACGGGGGGCGGCTCCTGACCTTCCTACCGTAAAAAGTTTGGAAAATTACCGCGAGCGGACCACGACCATCAGCCCGGTCAGGTGAGTCACGCTCACGGGCAGGCTGTCCTCCAGCACCCGAAGCGCCTGATCGGTGTCGTTGAGGTCGAAAATGCCGGAGACATGTTGCGCGGCCGCCGCCTGATCGAGGACAACGATGCGGCCGACCCGATAGCGCTCAAGCGTCGCCAGCACGTCGCGCAGCGGCTGGCCGGAGAACACCAGCTTGCCGCTTCGCCACGCCGTCTCGCCGGCGACGTCAACCTTCGCCACCGTAAGGCCCCGCGTCGTCATGCGCGCGACGTCGCCCGCCTCCAGCACGACGTCGTTGCCGCCGCCGGTGACCTGCACCTGCCCCTGTTCGACCCGGACATCGCCGAGCGTTTCGCCGAAGGCCGCGCGCACGCTGTATCGCGTGCCGAGCGCCCTCGCCCGCAACGACGCATCGTCAACGACGAACGGTCGCTCGGGATTGCGGACAACCTCGAAGAAGGCTTCGCCGCGCAACAGCCGGATGCGGCGCTCCGCCGGCGTATAGCTGACGCTGATCGCCGAATCCGTGTTCAGATCGACGCGCGAACCATCGGCCAGCGTAATGCCGCGCACCTCGCCGATGGCGGTGTAGTGATCCGCGCGTATCCGGTCGACAAATCCCATACGGTAGAGCGTGACCGAGAGAACCGCGATGATCGCCAGCGCGACGATGTTGCCGGCCTTGGTGCGCCGCGACGTCCGCAACTTCTTCAGACGGTCGGACGGGATCGGCACATCCTTCAAATCGGCCCACAGCGCCTTGAACTCGTCATAGGCGGCCCGGTGCGCGGCGTCGCGCGCCAGCCAAAGCTGGAAGTCCCGTCGGTCGCGCTCGCTGGCATCAGCGGATTGCAGGCGCGCAACCCAGCGCGCCGCCTCCTCGGCGATCCGGTCGTCGACAGGGTGCGTGTGTCCGTCCGCCATGCCCCACCCAATGCTTGCAGTTCGCCCCGGCCCGACCGGCCGGGGACTTCCGCTATCTCTATCTTATGAGAGTCGAAAGCGGGGGTGGACCCTGACGTCCGCTCAGAAAGAAATCTCGGCGCGGACTTTCCGGCACCGGATCAGTGCCTTGATGATATGCTTTTCCACCATGTTGCGCGAAATGCCGAGCCGTGCGGCGATCTCGCCGTTCGCCATGCCGTGCAGACGACTGAGGATGAACACCTCCTGACAGCGGTTGGGCAGTTGCTCGATCGCTCCCGCCAGCAGGATCAGGCGCTGACGGGCATCGACAATCCGCTCCTGGTCGGGAGCATCCGCCGCCTGGTTCTCGCCGAGAACCGCAGGCACGAACAAGGCGGAATCCGCAGCCAGCCGCGCCGATGTCACGCGGGCGACCGACTTGGCAATCTGGAACAGGTAGGCCTGCGGGTTCTCGATGACGGTCTTCGGCGGCACGTCGAGCAGACGAAGAAAGGTTTCCTGCGTCGCGTCGGCGGCCTCCGTGGCGTTGCGAAAGCGGCGCATGAAGAAACGGCGGAGCCGCCCCTCCTCCGAACGTTGCAACTCGTGAACCAACGCCCCGCGCATACGGGCTCTCCTGACGCATCGCTGTCAGAGCGTCTTAGCTCGCCGAGATTTCTCCCGCAAATTCAATATTTTATATCCATTCTAATCTAGGGCGGCATATGGCTGAGAGACTTGTTGTCCTGCGGCGCCGTTGCAATGAGTTAGCGGCCCTGTCGGCCCGCGTCCGACAGATGATCGGGTAAACATCCCGGCTAATAGCCAAGCCTGTTGTCAACGCGATTGAGCAGCGTCGCACCGCTGTCGAGACGCCTGATGTTCTCCATAATCTGCTTCGCGATCGCCGCCGGCTTGGCAAGGCCCGCCATATGCGGCGTCACCAAAATCCCCGGCTCACGCCAGAGCGGATGCTCCGGCGGCAGTGGCTCGTGCTCGAACACGTCGAGGATTGCGCCGCGCAGGTGTCGCTGGCGCAGCAGCGCGACCAGATCGTCGACAACCAGATGCTCGCCGCGGCTGCACAGGATCAGGGCGCTGCCCTTTGGCAATTTTGAGAGATTGTCCCTGTTGAGAATTCCGCGCGTCTCGGGTGTGAGCGGCAGGAGACAAACCAGAATATCGGTCTGTGCGAGAAACGCCGGCAAGGCTTGATGGCCTGCGAAAATTTCGACACCCACGATCTCGCGGGGCGAACGAAGCCAGCCCGATACCCGATAGCCGGCCGCGTTGAGGAGCCTCGCAGCCTCCAGGCCGAGCGCTCCAACGCCCATCAGTCCCACGCAACAGTCGCGGGCCGCCGATTGCTCAAGGCGAGCCCACCTCCCCTGCCGTGCGTTGTCGATCACCACATCCATCCGCCGATGGAAATAGAGAGCGCCCCACAGGATATATTCCGCCATGGCGGTGGCCAGCGTGTCATCGGCCACCCGGCAGATCGGCAGGTCGGGCAGCGACGGGTCCGCCATGATCCCGTCAACGCCGGCGCCGATCGAGTGGATCAATCGCAGCCTGGCCATACTGGCCAGCGCCCCGGGCGGCGGACGCCAGCACAGGGCAACTTCGGCGGCATCCCACCCGGGCTCTGGCCAATGAACGAACCTGACATCGGGCATTGCGCGCTCAAGCGCGGGCACGAGAAAGGACAGTGGCTCTGTCTGATTGATCAGTGCGATTGTTGTCATGGCGCGAAATGCACACTTCTGACGCAGCAGGAGGTGACACAAGAGGCTTGGACAGCCGCCGGGATCGCGGCATGATGGTATTGCATGTCTTTGAACCTACGGTGCTCGCCATGCGGCGCTACCGATAACGGGTCGGGAACTATCGCACATGGGCCATATGTTTGCCTCCCCAACCATTCTGCCGCATCCGGCGGCGTCCCCTTTGCCATTTCAGAGCATTTCCGGCGTCGACGCGATCAGCCGCTATGCAGCCAGCCTGCAAGACGTCGCAACGCCGGTGGCACCGATGGCAGCCGACTACGCCTCGGGCAGCACCAGCTACCGGCATAGCCATCGCCGCGCGCAATTGCTGCACAGCCTGAGTGGCGTCATGACGGTCATGACCGAGCAAGGCAGTTGGGTCGTGCCGCCGCAGAAGGCGTTGTGGGTGCCGCCCGGCGTGGTGCACCAGTCACGATGCTGGGGCGATGTACAACTGCGCACCCTTTATATCGAACCGGCGATGATCGAAAGCCTGCCGAAAGTCTGCTGCATCATCGAGGTTTCGCCGCTGCTTCGCGCTCTTATCAACGAAGCGGTGACCTTCCCGCTTTATTACGACATGGCGGGCCGCGAAGGACAGATCATCGCGCTCACCCTGAGTGAGATTGGCCGGCTTCCACAGCAATCGTTACAGGGTGCGATGCCGCGCGATGCGCGCCTGTTGCGAATCTGCGAGGCGGTGCTGCGCAACCCGGCCGACGATCACGATCTGGACTACTGGGCGCGGGTCGGCGGCCTCGGAAGGCGCACGCTGACACGGCTGTTCCGCCAGGAAACCGGCTTAAGTTTCGCCGAATGGCGCCAGCAGCTTCGATTGCTGGAGGCGCTGACCCGCCTGACCACCGGCGAGTCGGTGACCTCGGTCGCGCTCGACCTCGGCTACGACAGCCCCAGCGCTTTCAGCGCCATGTTCCGCAAGACACTGGGGATTTCGCCCAAGGACTATCTCAAATGGTCGGAAACCGCGGTGGCGTAGTAGGGCGGCGAGCCTCGGCCCGCTGCCGCCGCCCATCCGCTACATCTTTCCGACTGAGCGATAATGGTCTTCGAGGCGAAGCATGAACCGGGCCACGGGCTCGGTCGCGGCGTCGGCGCGAAGCGCCGCGATGACACCGCGACGGTCGGCATCCGACTTGTCCTGATTGTATTTCAGCTTGCCCTCGATCCGGGTGATGTCGATGGTGAGGCCGATGATCGCGCGCAGCCGCGGCTCTGTCATGTTGGCCGGCATCTCCTCGAACTTCCACCTGCCCCCGAGCGGGGTATCGTAAGTCGCGATCGTCTGCTTGAGGATATCGCGGATCGCCTCCGGGTCTTCGATCAATCTGACCTTGCCGTAACAATGGACCGACCCGTAATTCCAGGTTGGAAACGTGTTGTGGTTATCGTACCAGTTGACCGAGATGAAGGCGTGCGGTCCCTGGAAGATTACCAGCGCCTCGTCGCCCGCCGCAAAGTCATGCCATTGCGGGTTATTGCGCGCGATATGACTTATCAGGCGCCCTGCTCCATGCGCACCGCCCGGCTCGACCAGAAATGGCAGATGCGTTGCCAGCAAGCCGTTCTCGCCCTTGGTGACAATGGTGGCGAAACTCCATTCCCGCATCAACTGCTGAAGGAAGGCGAGGTTGTCTTCGCGATAGGCCGGAGGCGTATACATCGCTCAATCCACCCGTGCACGCAGCCAGCCGCAGGTATCGGCAATGGCGCGACGACTTACCTCGGCAATCGACATCGCTTCAAGGAAGCTGTGAACCGTTCCGCGATAAACGTTGGCCGTGACATCGACCCCTGCGGCGCGTAGCGCCTCGGCCATTTCCATGTTCTCGTCGTAGAGGACATCGAACTCGGTGATCGCCATGAATGCCGGCGGCAACCCTGCCAGCGGCGCCAGCAGCGGGCGCAGCAACGGGCTCTTCAGATCGTCCGGCGAGCGGATGTAGTTCATCAGGAACCACAGCATCATGTGCGTTGACAGGATGTAAGCGCCGCTGCCGAACTTGACCACCGAGGACTTGGTGAAGGACAGATCGAACGCGCCGTAATTGAGGACGACGCCGGCCGGCAACGACTTTCCGGCATCGCGCCGGCGGATGCAGGTCGCGGCGGTGATGTTGCCGCCCGCGCTGTCGCCGCCCAGAATCAGTTTGTCCGGGGCAAAGCCGATCTCCGTCGCGTGCGCCAACAACCAATCGAAAACCTCGTCGATCTCCTCAACCGGCTGCGGAAACTTCGCTTCGGGGGCGCGGCTGTAATCGACACCGATGACGATCAGCCCGGCGCCGTCGGCATATTCGCGCATCAGGCGGTCGTGCGTGTTGATGCTGAACAGGGTCCAGCCGCCGCCTGGAAGATAGATGAAGGCCCCGTTGCCGGTCCGGTTCTGCGGCCGGTAGATGCGGATGCGCAGATCGCCGTGTGTCGTCGGCACCTTGCGATCCTCGGTCGAGGCCATCTGCGGCCCACCCTCGGCCCACTGACGGCGGGTCTGTTCGGCGACCTCGCGCGCCTGCGCCGGCGTCATCGACTCGCGCGGCGGGAACTTGGACGATGCCGCGATGCTGCGCCGGACGAACTCGGCGATATCCGGATCGAGCGAAGCAAGCGGATCGAACGTGGTTTGCAACATGGTCAGGACCTTTCCGGTTTCTTAAGGGTTCATGCGAGCGCGTGCCGCGTCGCGAAGAAGTTTCGGCCGGGCACGGCCTCCAGCAATTGGCGCGTGTAGTCGGCTTGCGGATGGGCAAACAATGCGGCGGTCGCGTTCTCCTCGACGATGCGGCCGCGCTGCATGACGATGATCCGATCGGCAATTTCATGGGCGACACGCAGGTCGTGAGTGATGAACAACATCGAAAGACCGAACTCCGCCTTGAGTTCTGCGAGCAGCGCGAGAATCTGCGCCTGCACTGAAACGTCGAGGGCCGATACCGCCTCATCCGCGATCAGCAATTCCGGATCGAGCGCGAGCGCCCGGGCAATGCAGATGCGTTGCCGTTGGCCGCCGGAAAATTCGTGCGGGAAGCGGTCGATGGCGCTGGCCCCAAGCCCGACGCGATCGAGCCAGCGTCGGGCGATAGCAAGTCCCTGCACGCGCGTGGCGCCAAATGAGGTCGGCCCACGCAGAATGCTCTCGCCGACCTTGAGGCGCGGATCGAGCGAGGCATACGGATCCTGAAATACGATCTGGGCACGCCGCCGGAACTGGCGCAACGGTTCGTGCCTCATATGACGTACGTCCTCGCCCTTGAACAGCACGGCGCCGCCGTCCGGCTCGATCAGGCGCAAAATCATCCGCGCCAGCGTCGATTTGCCGGAGCCGCTTTCGCCGACCACCGCCAGCGTATCACCCTTGTCGAGGGTGAAGCCGACGCCGTCGGCGGCAACGACGCGTCGATCCTGTCCGAACAGGCTCTGCCGCGTTACGAACGTCTTGGCGAGATCGCGCACCTCAAGCAACGGAGCCTTGTTGCCGTCTGCGTCCCTGATGGAGCCGCGGCCCGGCACGGCGTCCAGCAGCATCCGCGTATAGTCCTCGCGCGGCGCATTGAGAACGTCGGCCGCCGGTCCCTGTTCGACGACACGCCCCTCCCGCAGGACGACGACGCGGTCGGCGATGTCCGCCACCACGCCGATGTCATGGGTGATGAACAGCACGCCCATGCCGCGTTGGCGTTGCAGGTCCTTCAAAAGATCGAGGATCTGCCGCTGCGTGGTGACGTCGAGCGCCGTGGTCGGCTCGTCGGCGATCAGCAGCGACGGATTGTTGGCCAGCGCCATGGCGATCATCACCCGCTGCCGCTGTCCGCCGGACAGTTGAAACGGATAGGCGCGCGAAATTGAATCCGGATCGGGCAGTCGGACCTGTCCGAACAGCGTGGCCACGCGCGCGGCGCATTGCTTCTGGGTCGTCGAAGGATCATGCGTGACGATGGCTTCCGCAACCTGCTCGCCGACCCGCATCACCGGGTTGAGCGCGGTCAGCGGCTCCTGAAAGATCATCGAAATCGCGCCGCCGCGCAGCGCCCGCCGCTGCGCATCGCTTACGCCGAGCAGATCATCGCCGCGGAAAACGACCGCGCCTGCGGCGACCCTTACCTTTGGCGGCAGCAGGCCAAGGATGGCATGCGCCGTCATGGATTTTCCGGAACCGCTTTCCCCGACCAGACAGACGATCTCGTTGGCGGCGATATCGAAGGAGACGCCATCGACGGCCCGTGCCCGGTCGCTCCCCGACGGCAGGTCCAGCGACAGACCGCGGATGGAAAGCAGCGCGCCGGTCATGCCCGTGAGATCCGTGGATTGAGAGCGTCATTGAGCGCTTCACCGACAAGGTTGATCGCGATCACCGTCAACAGAATCGCGACGCCGGGAAACACACTCATCCACCAAGCTTGACGGATCACGGTACGGCCCGAGCCGATCATGAAGCCCCACGACATGAAGTTCGGATCGCCAAGACCGAGGAACGACAGCGCCGCCTCGATCAGGATCGCCGACGCAACGGTAAGCGACCCCGCGACGATGATCGGCGATACTGCGTTGGGCAGCACGTGACGCAAAACGATGGAGGCGGTCGATTGGCCCTGACAACGCGCCGCCTGCACGAACTCGCGCGTCGAGACGCTCATCACCTGCGCCCGCGTCAGCCGCGCCAACGGCGGCCAGCTTACGATGCCGATGGCGAGAATGATGGTGCCGATCGACGGTGTCAGGATCGCTACCAGCAGGATCGCCAGCACGAAGTTCGGAATGGTCTGGAAAATCTCGGTGAAACGCACGATCAGCGTGTCGATCCATCCGCCAAAATAGCCGGCGATGCAGCCCAGCGTCACGCCGATCAACAGCGCCGCCAGCGTCGAGGCGATGCCGATCAGGAGCGAGACGCGCGCCCCGTGCATGACGCCGGAGGCGATGTCACGCCCGAGCGTATCCGCACCGAGCAACATTCCTGATTCTCCGGGGCGGGCGAACGGCGTGCCGGTCATTTCCCACGGCGACGCCGGATACACCACCGGCGCAAGCACGGCCATCAGGATCACAAGGCCCAGCAGGATCATGCCGATCCATCCGGTCGGCCTGCCGAAGAATGCCTTGAGGATGTCGCGCATCGTGGCCTCCTCAGCGCGCCGCGATGCGCGGATCGATCAGTCCGCAAACCACGTCGGTCAGAAAATTGACCACAATCACCAGCACCGACATCACAAGAAACAAACCGAGCAGGATCGGATAGTCGCGCTGCGTCACCGCCTCGAAGGTGAGCCGCCCAAGGCCCGGCCAGGAGAATACGGTTTCGACCACCACCGCGCCGCCGATCATCGCACCGGCTTGCAGGCCCGCGAATGTCACGACCGGGATCGCGGCGTTGCGCAGCATATGCTTGCGCAGAATGCGCCCCTCGGTCAGCCCCTTGGCGCGCGCCGTCTTGACATGATCCTCATGGGACACCTCGATGATCGAGGCGCGCATCAGGCGGGCATAAACCGCCATGTAGATGGCGGCGAGCGAAACCACCGGCAGCACCAGATGGCGCGCGACATCAAGGATGTATTCCCACGTCGAAAACGTGGCGGCGCGGATCGAGGCATAGCCGAACGCCGGCAGCCATTCGAGCTGGATGGAAAACACCAGCGCCAGCATCAAGCCGAGCCAGAACACCGGCGTCGCATACAGCAGCAATGCCGCGAGCGATATCAACGTATCGGACCAGCGTCCATTGCGCACGCCCGCAATCGCGCCGAATGCAATTCCGCCGAGAACCGAGACGACAAGCGCCGACAAAGTGAGCAACAGCGTCGGTCCCAGCCGCTCCATGATCAGGCTCGATACCTCGCGGCGTTGCCGGAACGAATACCCCAGGTCGAAATGCATGACCTTGTTCAGATACGTTCCGAGTTGAACGACATACGGCTTGTCGAGGCCGTATTCCGCCCGTACCTGAACGAGAAACTTTTCGTCGGTCGCGCCGGACTGCCCCGCCATGACGGCCGCCGGATCACCCGGCGCCGCATGAACCAGCATGAAATTGACCGTCGCGATCACGAGAATGGTCAGGATGAGTTCGATCACCCTCACCAGGACTCTGCGGAACGCCGCCACGCGTCAGCCTTCGAAGCGCGCCGTGGAAAAGTTCCCGTTGACGCCGATGCTGGTGGTGATGAGATCCTTGAGGCGCTTGTCGTAGATGGTCGGATACAATTGCTCCGTCATCCACAGCACCGGAACATCCTCGACGAGGATCTTCTGCACCTTGGAATAGAGTTCCTGGCGTTTCTCTCGTGTGGTCTGGATCGCGGCGTCCGCGAACAGTTGATCCACTTCCGGATTGGAGTAGCCGCAGGTGTTGGTGAACATCACGCCCTTGCGGATATTCGACGAGACATAGGTGCGCGCCACGCCCAGCGCCGGATCGCCGAATTGGTAGAGCATATTGGTGGTGATATCGAACTCCCAGTTGCTGACCGCCTTGGCCCAGCCGCCGACATCGTTGCTCTCCAGCGTCACCTTGATGCCGGCGGGTGCCATCGCCTGGCGGAAGTACTCCGCAGCGCGGACCCAACTCTCGCCGTAAGGCGCAACCGCGAATTTGAGGTTGGCGCGGGTGCCGCCGGCATCCGGCTTCAGGCCCATCTCGTCCAGCAGCGCGATCGCTTTCTTGACGTTGAAATCGTATTGCTTGACGTCCTTCTCATAGAACGAAGTGGTGGACGCAATCGGTCCGGTCGCGATCTTGGCGAGGCCGAACATAATGCGGTCACGAATGAAGGCGCGATCGATCAGGTGCATCATGGCCTGACGGAATCGCTTGTCGTTCATCGGCGCGCGGCGGCAGTTCGGCTCGAACCACAGCACCGGCGAGAAGAACTCGTAACCTTTGGTCGTCATTTCCAGATGCGGCAGCGCGGCGATACGCTTGACGTCGAAGCTCTCGAGATCCGTCCATTGCGCAAGTTGGACCTCGCCGCTCTCCATCGCGACGGCGCGCGAGGCGGCATCCGGAATCACGCGATAGTAAATCTCGGTCAGGTGCGGCTCGCCCTTGCGGTAGTAGTCCTTGAACGCCTCAAGATGGATGTGCGAGCCGCGCACCCATTCCTTGAATTTGAACGGGCCAGTACCGATCGGATGGTCGTTGTGCTTGGAATTGCGATAGTCCTCGCCTTCATAAAGATGTTTCGGCAGGATCGGCGCGGAGGACGCCTCGAACGCCAGCAGGAACGGGCCAAACGGCTGCTTCAGCTTGAACACCACGGTATAGTCGTCGGGCGCGGTGATGCTTTCACAGCGGTCGAAGTTGGCGCGCGCGCGTGGATGAACCTCCTTGAGCAGCTTGGTACAGGTGAAGATCACATCCGCCGACGTGAACGGCTTGCCGTCATGCCACTTGGCGTTCTTGACCAGCTTGAACGTGTAGGTCAGCCCGTCGGGCGCGACCTCCCAGCTCTCGGCGAGTTGCGGCAGCGGCTTGAGTTCGAAATCGTAGGACAGCAGGCTTTCGTAGATCTTGCCGCCCACCACGCCGGTCGGCGTCTGCTGATTGAGCGCCAGATTCAACACAGGTGGCTCGGGTTGAATGATCGCGGTCAGGCCGCCGCTCGCGGTCTTGCCGATGACCGCCGTCGGAAACATCATGCCCGCGGTCGACATCGCACCGGAGGCGAGCATCATCAGATTGAATTCGCGACGATCCATCAGATTCCCCCTGTATATTTCCGGTCCTGTTGCCGGTTGCTGACGAGTGAGGTTAGCGAGAGAAGGCCAAGGCACGCTGCCGTTTGGGCCATCTTCTATTCAATTCGGGCCAATCGCGCGGCGATCAGCGTTCGTCCATCAGCGATTCCTCAAGCAGATCAAGCCCCTCGCGGACGATGGCATCGCTCGCCGTCAGCGGCACCAGTATCCGGATGGTGTTGGCGTAGACGCCGCAGGACAGCAGAACGAGTCCCTTGGCGCAGGCGCGTGCAACCACCCTCCTGGTGGCTTCGGCATCGGGCTCGTGAGAGCCGCGCTCCCTGACGATATCGAAGGCGATCATCGCACCCGGCCCTCGCACCTCGGCGATCGGCAGAAGATCATTGCGGCGCTGCATCATCAGCAACCGCTCGCGGATCGTCGCCCCCATCGCCACCGCACGCGCGACCAGATTTTCCTCCTCGAACACATCAAGCACCGCGAGCGCCGCCGCGCAGGCCAGCGGGTTGCCCGCATAGGTCCCGCCGAGCCCGCCGGGCGCCGCCGCATCCATGATGTCGGCCCGGCCGATCACGCCTGACAGCGGAAATCCGCCGGCGAGACTTTTGGCGACGCAGATCAGATCCGGCGCAACGTCGTAGTGCTCCATCGCAAACATCTTGCCGGTGCGGCCGAACCCGGTTTGCACTTCGTCGGCAACTAGAACGATGCCATGCTGATCGCATATCTGCCGCAGCGCCCGCATCAACTCGGCGGGGGCCTGATGGAAGCCGCCCTCGCCCTGCACCGGCTCCAGGATGATCGCCGCGACGCGCGATGGATCCATATCGGCCTTGAACAGAAACTGTAGATACTTCAGCGCGTCTTCAACGCTCACCCCGTTCTGCACGGTCGGGAACGGCACGTGCCAGACGTCCGGCATCGGGGAGCCAAAGTCCTTCTTGTAGGGAACGACCTTGCCGGTCAGGCTCATCGCCATGATGGTGCGGCCATGGAACCCGCCGGTGAACGCAATAACCCCGCTGCGGCCGGTCGCGGCGCGGGCAATCTTGATGGCATTCTCAGTTGCTTCCGCGCCGGTCGAGAAAAACGCCGATTTCGCCGGCGCCGGAATCGGCGCCAGCGCATTCAGGCGCTCAGCCAGTTCGATATAGGGTTCATAGAGCAACACCTGAAAACAGGTATGGGTGAATTTCTCCATCTGCGCCCGGACCGCGGCCATGACGCGCGGGTGGCAGTGCCCGGTATTCAAGACCGCGATGCCGCCGGCGAAATCGACGTAACGCTTGCCTTCGACGTCCCAGACTTCGGCATTGTCGGCGCGCGCCGCGACAATTTGCGTCGAATGCCCGATCCCCCTGACGACGGCAGCCTCGCGGCGGGCATAGAGTTCGGCATTTGTTGTCATGGTTGGCCTCGAACGTTGGATCGGCATCATGCCGGTTCTGTAGCGAGCAGGTTTTGCTGCCCGGGGATCGCCGCGAGTAGCTCGCGTGTGTAGGCTTCGCGAGGACTCTTGAAGATGTCCGAGGTTGAACCCATTTCGACGATCCGTCCACGGTGCATCACCGCAACGCGGTCGCAAATGTTGGATGCGACGCGCAGATCATGCGTGATGAAGACCATCGCGAAGCCGAGCTTGCGGCGCAATTGCTCGAACAGCTCTAACACCTGCGCCTGTACGGACACATCGAGCGCCGAGACGGCTTCATCGGCGACGATCACCGCCGGCTCCATCGCCAGTGCGCGCGCGATGCAGATCCGCTGGCGCTGGCCGCCTGAAAACTCGTGCGGAAAACGTTGCAGCGCATCCGCCTTGAGGCCGACGAGTTGCATCAGATCCGCGGCGCGCGCGATGGCAGCCTGACGGGTAACGCCATGCTGGATCGGTCCTTCGATCAGCGAGGCGCCGATGCGCTGACGTGGATTCAGCGATTTGTAGGGATCCTGAAACACCATCTGGATATGACACCGCAGGCTCCTGAGTTCAGCGCCCTTCTGCCTGGCGATGTCACGTCCCCTGAACAGCATTGCGCCGGCCTGCGGCGTCTCGAACCTCACGAGGCACTTCGCAAGGCTGGTCTTGCCGGAGCCGGATTCGCCCACAATGCCCAGCGTTTCTCCCGCGGCGAGTTTGAACGAGACGTCGTCCAGCGCCACGGTTTCCCGCCCCCTCTTGAAGAAGCCGCCGCTTTGATAGACCAATCGCAAATTCCGCGCTTCCAAAACAAGCGCAGTTTCGGCAGGCGCGGGCCGGAAGCGGAAACGTGGCACAGCATCGATCAGGGCCTTGGTATAAGGATGCTGCGGCGCGCCCAGCACGGCGGCCGGCGCGCCCTGCTCCACGATACGGCCCTGCCGCATGACAGCGACATGATCCGCGACATCGGTCACCACACCGAAATCATGGGTAATGAGCAGCACGCCACTGTCGTGCTTGGTCAGAAGCTCGCGAAACAACCGCAGGATCTGCGCTTGCGTCGTGACGTCCAGCGCAGTGGTCGGTTCGTCGGCAATGATCAGCGCCGGCTCCAGCGCCAGCGCCATGGCAATCATGATCCGCTGCCGCTGGCCGCCGGACAACTGATGCGGATAGACCCGGCGCAGCGCCGCCGGCTCAGGCAATTGAACGTCGGCCATCAGTTCGAGGACTCTCGCCTCGGCCTGCGTGGCCGTCAGATCGGGACGATGCAAATGAAGCACCTCGGCGATTTGATCGCCGACCCGCATCACCGGGTTGAGCGCCGTCAACGGCTCCTGAAACACCATCGCCATGCGGTTGCCGCGCAAGGCGCACAGCCGCTCGGGGGTTACCGCAAGAACGTCTTCCCCTTCAAGAAGGATGCGCCCGCCGGTCACCCGCAGCACGCCCTTAGGCAACAGGCTCATCACCGCCGACGCCGTTACCGACTTGCCTGAACCGGACTCTCCGACGAGGCAGACCACCTGCCGGCGATGCACCTCTATCGAAACATCATCGACGGCTTTGGCGCGATCGAGGCCGCGCGGCAGTTCGACCGATAGACCTTCGATCTGCAAGATCGGTTGCGCAACGGCGCTCATGACGCCACCTTCGCCGTTCGCGACAGTTTCGGGTCCAGCTTGTCGCGCAGACTGTCTCCCAAAATATTCACCGCCATGACGGTCAGCGAGAGAAACAGGCCGGGCGCAAGAATAGTCCACGGCCCGCGCTGAAACACGCTGCGTCCCTCGGCCAGAACGTTACCCCAGGTCGGAATATCCGGCGGAAAGCCGACGCCGAGAAAGCCGAGAACCGCTTCAGCGAGAATCGCCGCGGCAAAGATATAGGTGGTTTGAACCGCCAACGGCGCGATGCAGCTCGGCATGATGTGCCGCATCATCACACGCCAGGCGGGAATCCCCATGCCTTCGGCGGCACGGACATAGGCCTCCTCGCGCACCGTCAGCACCACGCTGCGAACGAGGCGCGTCACCCGGGGAATCTCGGCGAACGAAATGGCCGCGACGATCGTCGTCAGACTGGCGCCCATCAGCGACACCAGGGCGACAGCGAACAGCACGCCGGGAATCGCCATCATGCCGTCCATCACGCGCATCACCACAGCATCGACCCAGCGGACATAGCCGGCCATCAGGCCGAGCAGCGTGCCCGCCACCGCGCTGACCAGCGCCGTCAACACGCCGACCAACAGCGACAACCGCCCGCCATGCAGAACGAGGCTGAAGACATCCCGGCCGAGCGCGTCGGTCCCGAACCAGAACTGCGCACCGGGAGGTTTCAGGCGCGCACGAGGTCGGATGTGGAACGGGTCCGGCCCGCTGGCGAGGTCGGCAAACAGCGCCAGCAGAACCAGTACGAGCAAAATCGCGACGCTGACGACGATCACCCGATTGGTGACGACCACGCGCAGGCAATTGCGGAGCGGGGATCGGGGAATCGCGGGATCGTGGGCCGTCACGTCCATGGCGGCCTCAATACCGGATACGCGGATCGACAATCACGTAGGTGATATCGATCAGCAGATTGACGCCCACATAAATCAGCGAAAAGAACAGGATCAATCCCTGCACCACCGGATAGTCGCGGGCGAGGATCGCATCGATCGTCAGTCGTCCAATGCCAGGCAGATTGAAGACGCTTTCGGTGACCACGACGCCGCTGATCAACAGCGCCATGCCAAGCCCGATCACCGTCACCACGGGCACCGCGGCGTTCGGCAGCGCGTGCCGCCACAGCACGCGGCGATCGGGGTTGCCCTTGGCCCGCGCGGTGCGGATGAAGTCCTCGCCGAGGATTTCCAACACGCTGGAGCGGGTGATGCGCGCGATCAGGGCAATGAACACCATCGCCAGCGCCAGCGACGGCAGGACAAGGTGCTTCACGGCCAGGAGGGGATCGTCGAACGGGCTGACATAGCCTTGCACCGGCAACAGATCGGCCCAGATCGACAACACCAGAATCAGAATGTAGCCGATCACATAGGCCGGCACCGAGAAGCCGACCACGGAGACAGCCATCACCGCGCGGTCGATCCAGGTATTGTGCTTCCATGCCGCGACCGCGCCGAGCGGAACGGCGAGCAGCACGGTGAGCACGATGGCCGACAAAGCCAGCACCAGCGTCGGCTCCAGCCGATCGCGGATCATCGCCATGACCGGCTGTTTCGACAGCACCGACACGCCGAAATTCCCGCGCGCCATCTCCTCAAGCCAGATGACATATTGCACCGGCAGCGGGCGATCGAGACCCAGTTCCGCACGGATACCGGCCACGGCCTCCGGCGTCGCGGTATCGCCCGCCAGAATCGTCGCGGGATCACCCGGACTCAGCCGCAACAACAGGAACACGACGGTGGCGACGATCAGAACGACGGGGATCGCGGCCACGATCCTCATGGCGATCAGGCGGAGCATGTCACCATCCCCTTGCCGGCTTCCGCCATCGTTCAGGCTTTCTCCATGCCCCAGAACACCATGATCTGGGATTCCACCGCACTCTTGATGTTGCTGCGAAAACCCTCGTAGTCGAAATAGACTCCGAGCGGGATATAGAACACCCGCTCATAAGCACGCTGCTGCATCTTGGTCGCGATCGCCTTCTGCGCCGCGAGATCTGTAGCGTGCTGGTACTCGGTCTTCAGGGCTTCCGTCTCCGGATCGTCGACGAATCCGGTGTATCCCTTCAATCCGCGTGCGTCGAAATTCGGATTGCCGAGCGGTGAGACCAGATCCATGCGGTCGAACACCGCGTGCGCCAAATTCCATCCGCCCTCCGAAACCGGGGCCGTCGAGGTCCGCCGCTTCAGGAAAGTGCTCCATTCGATCGCCTGGATTTCCGACGGCATCCCGATCGAGCGCAGCACCTGCTGGGTCAATGGCGCCAACGCCTGGAACGAGGCGACATCGCCGGGTGTGATGATGACGATCTTCTCGCCGTTGTAGCCGCCTTCCTTCAACAGCGCTTTCGCCCTGGCGAGATCGGGTTTGCCGCGGTCCACCGCGCCTGCATCGGTTTCGAGCGGCGTGCCGCAGCCAAAGATCGCCGGACAAATCTCGTAAGCCTTGGGGTCGCCAATCGCCGCATCCATGTAGTCGCGTTGCGTCACGGCCTGTTGCACGGCCTGACGAATCTTCTGATTACTGAAAGGCGGCTGTGACCAGTTGAAGCGGATCGTCGAGGCGTTGGGCCCCAACTCGCGGCGCAACACCACGTCGCGGTTATCGGCAAACTGCGACTGGTGATCGGCATTGATGTTCTCGATCACGTCGATCTCGCCCTTCAGCAGCGCGTTGATCGCCGTCTGCTTGTCGGGGAACCAGATCGATTCGACACGGTCGATGCGAACCACCTTGCCGCCCGCCATCCCGTTCGGCGGCTCGTTGCGCGGCACATAATCGGCATTGCGCTCGTAGGCCCAACTCACTCCGGGGCGGAATTCCGACGCGATGAACTTGAACGGCCCCGATCCGATCACCTCGGACAGCGCCTTCTCCGGCGGCGTATCCGCGATACGTCTGGGCATGACGAACAGCGGGATCGAGCTTGGTTTGGCGAACGCATCGAAGATGGGACCGAACGGCTCCTTCAACACGATCTTGAAGGTTTTCGCGTCCACCGCCGTCATCGACTCGGTGGCTTTGGCCAGCCGCAATCCGACCACGTCGCGCTTGGCCCAGCGCGCGATTGAAGCAACGCAGTCCTCGGCCGTCACCGGCGCACCGTCATGGAACTTGAGCTTGTCGCGCAATACGAAGGTGTAGGTCAGCTTGTCCGGCGTCAGCGACCATTCCTGCACCATCTGCGGCTGCGGCTTGTAGCTGCTGTCGATGGAGAACAGCGTATCATAGACGAGGTAACCGTGATTGCGCGTAATATAGGCTGGCGTCGTCACCGGATCGAGCACGCGTAGCGCCGCGTGGGGCGCGAAGCGGATCACCTTCTTGTCCTGCGCGCTGACCTTGGTGGTCATCGCCAGCAACGCTCCGGCGGAAAACTGAAGCGCGGAACGACGGGTGAGGACGGCTGGCGTGATCAAGGTCATGATGTCTCCCCTCTGCTTGATTTGACGCGGCCGGGCCGCTGGCGTGAATGTCTATTGCGATCGATGACGGCGCGGATCCGGCCAGAACGACGTGTTGGCGCGCGCCAGTCCGCCGCCAATCCCGGCTGGCACCCCATCGGCGCGCCAGCATCCCGCACCCGTCATGGTCCCGTCCGGCGCGAACAGAATGGCGCACATGCCGCCGCCGACATGGTCGACCGGCACGACGTCGTGACCGCGCGCGGCGAGTTCAGCCCGAACCTTTTCCGGAAAACCGCGTTCGACCTCGGCTTCAAGGCCCCAACTGAAGACGCGCGGCGCTTCGACGACTTCCTGCACGCTCATCCCGTGATCGACGATATTGAGCACCGCCTGCAGTACGCAGGACGGAATGCGGTGCGCGCCCGGCAGCCCCAGCGCGAACAGCGGCTTGCCGTCCTTCTTGCCGATCAGCGCGGAGATGCCGCTGGTGATACGCTTGCCCGGCATCAGCGACAGCGCCAGCCCGGGATGCGGATCGAACAGGAACATATAGTTGTTCGGAATGATGCCGGTGCCCGGAATGATCAGGCGCGCGCCGAACAGACTGTTGATCGTCTGCGTCGATGTCACGACATTGCCGTCGCCATCGGCCACCGTGACGTGAGTGGTGTTGGCGGATTCGTTCGAGAGGACTTTCGAGGAGTAGGTGCCCGCGCGTTGCGGGTCGATCTCGGCGCGGCGCTGCGCGGCATATTCCTTCGAGATCAATCTCGCGATCGGGACGTCGACAAACGCCGGGTCGGCGGTTGCGGCCCGGCGATCGGCCGCCGCGATTTTCAGGGCTTCAAGCACCAGATGCAGCGTCTGCGGCGTCCCGAACCCCGAAGCCCTGATGTCGAAAGCTTCAAGCATGTTCAGAATTTGAATGGTGTGAACGCCGCCGGAGCACGGCGGCGGGGGCCCGAGAATTTCGACGCCGCGATAAGTGCCACGCACCGGCTCCCGTTCGATGGTCCGATAGTTCTCAAGGTCCTCCAGGCGGAGGAACGAGCCAGCCTTTTCCAGTTCGCGGGCGATCGTGCGGCCTAGCTCTCCGCCGTACATCACGCCGGGCCCGAATTGCGCGATCGTCCGCAGCGTTCGCGCGTAGTCGGATTGCACCAGCCAACTGCCCGCCTCCAGCGGCTTGCCGTCAGGCAGAAAAATCGCGGCAATGGCGGGGTCGAGCACGAGATCGGGAGCGGTTTCCGCGATGCAGGTGGCAAGATACGGCGTCACTTCGAAGCCGCGCTCGGCGTAGCGGATCGCAGGTTCCAGCAGTGTCGGCAAATCCAGCTTGCCGAAGCGCTCCGCGATCTGACACCACGCCATCAGATTGCCAGGCACCGCAATCGCCTTGGGGCCGACACGATTGGCGCGGCCTTCGGTTTCCATATAGTCCGGCCATTGATCCGAAACCGGCGTATAGCTATCGGGACGCGTCATCGCCGGTGCGGTCGCGAGCCCGTCGATCACCAGTTCGCGCCCATCCGCGAGCCGGATCACGGCGGTCCCGCCGCCGAAAATGCCGACCATCATCGGCTCGACCACGGTCAGCGTGAACAGTGCGGCCACGGTAGCGTCGATGGCGTTGCCGCCTTGCGCCATGATCGTCAGGGCCGCCGTCGATGCAAGCGGATGATTGGTCACCGCCATGCCTCGCGACGCGGAGACGGGCGTCTTCTCGCAATCGAACGTGCTCGCGGTTCGCTCTCGCCACTGCGTCATCGCCCCGCCGCCCTCCCTGATGTTTCGTGCAGACATTTTCGGCCGTCAGCACATTATGAATTCGGCAAAACAGCAGATCGCCTCAGAGGCTGACGATGCACGGCTTCTCAAAGCCTCGCGGCTCCGTCCGACACAGCATCCACGATCCGGTTTCAGGGCAGTATCAATCCGGCAATCCGATTGATCCAATACGCAGCCCTGCAATTTTTGATAAGTCTGTCCTATCGAAGTTGTTTTCCGGAACCTTCCCGCACCGAGCGGGGTGCAAAGCGCCGGACGTGCTGGGCGAAGGCGCGCGCCGCAGGCGACGGCTCGCTGCGGCGGAAGGCAACGGCCAGTTCGGCAAGAACGGCGGCGCCCGCGATCTGCTTGAAGCGGACGCTGGGCAGTTGAATACATTTGACGGACTGGGGGACCAGCGCGACTCCCAGCCCGATCGAAACCATGCTGGTGATGGTGACGAAGTCTCGTCCTTGCGGGCCGAGACGCGGAAAGAAGCCTGCGGCCTGGCACGCTTGAGTCGTGTATTTGTGGAAACTCACATTCGGCGGGTGACGCGGCGTGATGAAAATATCGCCGTTGAACGCCGACAACGGCACCCGCTCGCGCGCAGCCAAGGGGTGCGTTGCCGGTACGGCCAGCAGCAGCTTTTCCTGCAACACCGGAACGCAGGCAATTCCGACCGGCAATTTGACCGGCGGCCGGATGAAGCCGATGTCGAGTTTTCCTTCGCTGATCTGATCGAGTTGCCGGAGCATTTCCATCTCCGAGATCTGAAGCTCCACGTCGGGATAAGCCGCACGAAACTCGTTGATGATGGACGTCAGCATCCCGGTATAGGCTGCCGATCCGACATAACCCACGGCGATACGTCCGACCTCGCCGCGGCCGGCCTGCCGCGCCGCCATCAGCGCCATCTCGGCTTGGGCGATGGTTTTCCGCGCCTCGTTGGCAAATAACTCTCCGGCGAGGGTGAGTTGCACCGAACGGCGCGTGCGATCGAACAGAGGTGTGCCGACGATATCTTCCAGCGCCTTGATCTGCTGGCTGAGGCCCGGTTGCGCGATTCCAAGTCGCTCCGCCGCGCGGCCGAAGTTCAGTTCCTCAGCGGTCGCGATGAAATAACGGAGGTGACGCAGTTCAATGCCGCCGATCGAGGATCGTTTCCCGTTCGCCATTGAGCCTCCATGCAAACATAAATGGAAGTTATCGAAATTCCGATTACAGCATATTGGACCTATCTTAGCGATCCGCGCAATATTGGCAGTCAAATCTGGCGAGGGGCGCAGGAACAGGATGGTGACGCGATGCGCGGGTCGAACTCATCGGATCGAGAGCCTCCAGCCTCCACTCACAGCGCGCACTGGGGTGCATTTTCCGCGCGCTGGGATGGTCACGACGTCACGGTGGAACCCTATGCCGCCGATCCCTCGCCCTCTCCCATTCTGAACAATTTCAAGGGCGCCCTGCGTCACAAGGCCCGTATCCTGAAGCCGATGATCAGGCGTGATTGGCTCGATCACGGACCAAGACCGCAACCGCGCGAAATCGGCGACGCCTTCGTCGAATGCGATTGGGACACCGCGCTCGATGTGCTGGCAAATGAACTGTCACGCGTGCGCGATCAGTTCGGTCCGCAGGCAATTTACGGGGGTTCGTATGGCTGGGCCAGTGCGGGACGCTTTCATCACGCACAAAGCCAGATCCATCGCTTTCTCAATGTGGTTTGCGGTGGCTACGTCCGTTCGGTCAACAGCTACAGCGCCGGCGCATCGACAGTAATTCTACCGCACGTGATGGGGCCGTTCGAGAATCTGTCGCGGCGAAACGTCACCTGGGACCAAGTCCGCACCCATACCGAAACCGTGCTTGCTTTCGGCGGGATGCCAATCAAGAACTCGATGATCGCCAGCGGCGGCGTCAGCCGTCACGTCGAGCCGACGTCAATGGCAGACGCCGCCGCGCGCGGCACACAGTTCATTTCCATCAGTCCGCTGCGCGACGATTTTCCCCCGCAAGCCAACGCTCGCTGGATTCCGATCCGCCCTGGCACCGACGTCGCGGTGATGCTGGCAATGGCGCATACGCTTGTGACCGAAGACCTCTGCGACCATGCCTTTCTGAACCGCTACACAACCGGCTTCGATACCTTCAAGCGCTATCTGCATGGTGACACGGATGGTCAACCGAAGCACGCCGAATGGGCCGCCGCATTGTCCGGAATCGGCGCGGACACCATTCGCGAGGTCGCCCGCCTGCTGGTTCGGACCCGCAGTCTCATCACCGTGGCGCACGCCTTGCAACGTGCGCAGTATGGCGAACAGCCGGTATGGATGGCTGCGGTGCTTGCGGCCATGGTTGGACAGATCGGCCTGCCCGGCGGCGGCTATAACTATGCGCTGGGCGCCATGGGCCACACCGGCCGACGCATCAACGCGGTTCCGATCCCGACGATGCCCCAGGGCACGAATCCCGTCAGCGAATTCATTCCGGTGGCGCGGATCGTTGATATGCTGCTCAATCCGGGCGCGCCCTTCGAATACAACGGCCGCACGCTGCAATATCCGGATATCAAGCTGGTCTATTGGGCGGGCGGCAACCCGTTTCATCACCATCAGGATATTCACCGGCTGCGGCAGGGATTCGCCCGGCCCGACACCATTGTCGTTCATGACCTGGCGTGGACGGCAATGGCACGCTCCGCCGATATCGTATTGCCGGCGACGATGACGCTCGAGCGCGACGACATCGGTGCAGCGGCAACCGACCCGCGGCTGATTGCGATGCGTCAGGTCGCACCGCCGATCGGCGAGGCGCGCGACGACTTCGCCATCCTCGCCGATCTCGCCGCACGTCTCGGCGCCGAACATGCCTATACCGAAGGCCGCTCCGCGCGCGAATGGCTGGCCCACCTCTATGAGCCGACGCGACAGGCGCTCCTTGAGCAAGGCTGCGACGCACCCGACTTCGAGGAATTCTGGGCGCGCGGCGAACTGCTGCTGCCGTCGGAGCCAGACGATGGCGGCATCCTGCGCAGCTTTCGCACGGACCCGGAGCGCCACGCCCTGCCGACACCGAGCGGCAAGATCGAAATCTTTTGCGAAACTATCGCCAGCTTCAACTATGACGATTGCCCGGGCCACCCGACATGGCTGCCGTCCACCGAACCGCCGACCGACTCCGCGCCGCTTTTCCTTGTCGCCAACCAGCCGGCGACCCGCCTGCACAGCCAGCTCGATTTCGGCGGCTACAGCCAATCGCGCAAGGTCAACGGGCGCGAAGTGGCGCGGCTGCATCCGCATGACGCCGAAGCACGCGGGATCAAGGACGGCGACACTATCCGCATCTTCAACACGCGAGGCGCATGCCTCGCCGCCGCGCGCGTCACGGACGACGTGATGCAGGGAGTGATCCACCTTCCGACCGGCGCCTGGTACGATCCGGCGCCGAGCAATGGCCCCCATCCTCTTTGCGTCCACGGCAATCCCAACGTCCTGACGCGCGACATCGGCACGTCCCGGCTGGCGCAAGGATGCTGCGGGCAGATCACGGTCGTCGATTGCGAGCGATTTGTTGGCTCCGCACCGGCCGTGTCTGCCTATCAGCCACCGACCCCGGTGCGAACCGAAGTCAAACGCGCCCCGCAGGACAATTGATCGTCTTTCTCAAAATCAGGTTTCAACGCAAGGCCATTCATGGGACCGCTCGAAGGAATCCGTATTCTTGATCTGACCTCGGTCCTGATGGGGCCTTATGCCACCTCGATCCTCGGTGACATGGGGGCCGACGTCATCAAGCTCGAGAGTCTCGAAGGCGACATCATCCGCAAAGTGGGGCCAAGCCGCAGCGGCGAGATGGGCGGCATGTTCTTTCATGCCAATCGCAGCAAACGCAGCATTGCCGTCAACTTGAAAACCGAAGCCGGTCTCGATATCGCCTTGCGCCTTGCGAAAACCGTCGACATCCTGATCTACAACGTGCGTCCGCAGGCGATGACACGGCTCGGACTGACCTATGAGATGCTGGCCGAGCATAATCCACGCCTCATCTATGTCGGGACTTTCGGCTTCGGTCAGGACGGCCCTTATGCCGCGCGTCCCGCGTATGACGATCTGATTCAGGGAGCATCAGGGGCCGCCGCCCTGCTCGCCAGCAGCGGCGACGGTATCCCGCGTTATGTGCCGGTCAACGTCGCCGATCGGATCGTCGGCTTGCATGCCGTCAACGCCATTCTCGCCGCGCTGCGCTATCGCGACCAGACCGGCAAGGGCCAGCGAATCGATATCCCGATGTTTGAAACCATGACGACCTTCGTGCTGGGCGACCATCTCGGCGGCCTCAGCTTCCGGCCTCCGCTGGACGAAGGCGGCTATGCGCGACTGTTGTCGCAGCACCGCCGCCCGTTCAAGACCGCCGATGGATATCTCTGCGTGGTTGTTTATACCGACGCGCACTGGCAACGGTTTCTCAGTATCGCAGGCGTCGGAATTGCCGATCAGACGCGCTACGCAAGCCATGCCAGCCGTATGCGGCACATCGATGAGATCAATGCCGAACTGGCAAACATCTTCCAATCCCGATCAACGGCGGAATGGATGCGAGAGCTTGGCGCGGCAGATATTCCCTTTGCACCGCTGCACGATCTCGCATCGATCCAGAACGATCCGCATCTGCAAGCGGTCGGATTCTTCGCGAAGGCTGAACACCCCTCGGAGGGGCCAATGGTCACCATGGCCGTGCCGTCCCGCTGGAGCGAGAGCCAGCCGGAGCCGCAACGCCTCGCGCCACGGCTGGGAGAACACAGCACGGCCATTCTCCGGGAAATCGGGTTCGACGATCAAATGATCGCGCAACTGGAATCCGATGCCGTGATACGGGCAACGACGGCAACAACACCTGCTTCCGACACGACAATGCCCGGATCAGGTCCGGGCATTGCACCATGAGTGCCTGGTAAAGGGAGGGCGTGGATCAGCGCGCGGTGAAACCGCCGTCCACCGGCAGCGCCACGCCGGTGACGAAGGAGGCTTCATCCGACGCCAGCCACAGCGCGGCATAGGCGGCTTCCTCCGGCCGGCACAGCCGCCCCATCGGCACCGACGCCAACAGCCGCTTCTGGTTTTCCTCCGCCTCGACCGGATCGCCCGAGCGTCCGGTGAAGCCGATCTTCATGGGTGTGTCGGCGAGGCCGGGACAGACGACGTTGACGCGCACCCCATCGGGCGCGAAGCGCTGCGCCAGCGACTTGGTGAGGCCGACCACCGCGAACTTGGCGGCCGAATAGACCGGGCTGAACATCGAGCCGACCAGCCCCGAGACTGATGACGTGAAGATCAGCGAACCGCCTCCGCGCTTGCGCATATGGCCGATCACCTCGCCTGCGGCCAGCGTCGCGGAGGTCACATTGAGAGTCATCGCCGCCTGATAAGCATCGAGGTCGAGATTCTCGACGCCGCCCGGGCCGGGAATCCCAGCGTGCGCCCACATGATGTCGATACCGCCAAGCCGCGATGCGGCTTCATTCACCGACCCGCGCATATGCTCGGGCTTCGAGAGATCGGCCTGAATGGTTTCGATGGTGTGACCTGCGGCCTTCATATCGGCCGCGAGTTTCGCCAGCGCGTCGGCGTTGACATCCACCGCCGCTACTCTCGCCCCCTCTTTAAGGAAGATTTCGACGCCGGCGCGTCCCATGCCGGAAGCGGCGGCGGTGATGACGGCGAGCTTGTTTGCTAGACGCATATTTCTTCTCTTTCGTTGCAGCGTTGGTTACTGAGCATAGGCGTCGGGGAAGCGGCCAGTGGTGCTGATCACCGTGGTGCGCGTCTCAAGGTAGGAGTCGAGCGCCTCGATGCCGTTCTCTCGTCCCCAGCCGCTACCCTTGAAGCCGCCATAGGGCGTCGACCAGCGAATGAACCGATAGGTGTTGACCCACACCATGCCGGCCTGAATGCGGCTGGAGACCCGATGGGCGCGGCCGACATCCTGCGTCCACAATCCGGCCGTCAGTCCATAGGACGTATCGTTGGCCGCCGCGATCGCTTCCTCCTCGTCGTCGAACGGAATCAGCGCCGCGACCGGCCCGAAGATTTCCTCCCGCGCGATGCGCATATCGTTGCTGACATTGGCGAACACGGTGGGCTCGATGAAGTAACCGTCACCGAGCGCGCCTCCGGACAAGCGGCGGCCGCCAGTGACGAGTTGCGCACCGTCATTGCGGCCGATGTCGATGTAGCTCAGCGTCTTTCTGAGTTGCTCCTCGTGCGCTTGGGGGCCCATATGCGTGGCCTCCTCAAGCGGAGGTCCGACACGCACCTTCCCGGCACGCCTGGAAAACTCCTCGACGACGCGATCATAGACGGGCCGTTGCACCAGAACGCGGGAGCCGAGCGCGCAACTCTGTCCGCACAATGTCCATGCGGAATTGGTGGCGGCGTTGAGCGCCTGCTCGATGTCGGCATCGGCGAAGATGATGTGCGGCGACTTCCCGCCCAGTTCGAAGGTGAACCGCTTCATGGTTTCGGAACCCGCGCGGATGATTTCCTTTGCCGTCGCGCCTTCGCCGGTGAAGGCGATCTTGTCCACCCCCGGATGCTTGACCAGATATTCACCGGCGCCATCGCGGCCGTAACCGGGAACGATATTGACGACGCCCGGCGGAAAGCCCGCTTCCTCGAACAGCTTGCCGAGTTCGAGCGAGGTTACCGGCGTCTGTTCGGCCGGCTTCAGCACCACGGTGCATCCTGCGGCAAGGGCGGGACCGAGCTTCCACGCCGCCGCCATCAGCGGCACGTTCCAGGGCGTGATCGCCGCGACCACGCCGACAGGCACGCGCGTGGTGAAGGCGTGCACGGAATCATCGATGGGGATGGTGCGGCCGGAATGCTTGTCTGCGAGCGAGGCCCACCAGTGATAGCCGTTGCTGTGGCCGGAGATATCGGCGCGCGCCTCACGAATGGCGCGCCCGGAGTCCGTCGTCTCCAGTACGGCGAGTTGGGGCGCCCGCTCCTTGTAGAGATCAGCGAGTTTCCGCAACAACGCCGCGCGCTCATGGCCGGGCATGCGGCCCCACGGTCCCTTCAAAGCCTCGCGCGCGGCGCCAACGGCGCGATCGACATCGATCAATCCGCCATAGGCCACCACCGCCCAGGGACGTCCCGTCGCAGGGTCGATGCTTTCCAGCAATCCTCCGTCTTCGGGCGCGACCCAGGCGCCTCCGATATACATCCGGTCATAGCGAGCCAATTGCTCCACCTGTCGTACAGGTCGCATCACGTCACCTCATTGATGTCGAAGATTTATCGCGGGGTCGGCTCGCCGACGCGAGACAAGTCTCGCGTCGGCACGGTCCGTATCCTTACTTCACCAGAGGACAGCCACCATCCTTCAGCGGACGGAACGCTCTGTCGCCGGGAATGGTCGCGAGCACCTTGTAGTAATCGAACGGCTTCTTGGATTCCTCGGGCTTCTTCACCTGAACCAGCAGCATGTCATGGAGCACGCGGCCGTCTTCGCGCAGGCTGGTCTTGCCGAACAGCGGATCGTCGAACGTACCCATCTCGCGGATCGCTTTCACCACAGCCCGGCCATCCTTCGGCGAGCCGACCTTGGCGACCGCCGTGAGGTAAGTCAGCGTCGCCGAATAAGCGCCAGCCTGGTTCATCGACGGATACCGCCCGTTGTTGCGGGCGGCGAAGCGTTCGCCGAAGGCGCGGGTTTTCTCGTTGAGGTCCCAATAGAACCCCGTCGTCAGTTGCAGGCCCTGCGCCGTCTTCAGGCCGAGCGAGTGGATGTCGGAAATGAACAGCAACATGCCGGCCAGTTTTTGGCCGCCCTGGATGATGCCGAATTCAGACGCCTGCTTGATCGACTTGATGGTGTCGCCGCCGGCATTCGCAAGCGCGACAATGTCGGCGCGCGACGCCTGCGCCTGCAACAGGAACGAGGCGAAGTCGTTGGCGCCGGTCGGGTGCCTCACGCTTCCGATGACCTTGCCGCCGTCAGCGAGGATCACCGGGGTCGCGTCCTGCTCCAGCGAATGTCCAACCGCAAAGTCCGCCGTAAGGAAGAACCAGGTCTTGCCGCCGGCCCTGGTGATCGCATCCGCCGTGCCATGGGCCAGCGCCCAGGTGTCGTAAGTCCAGTGCACCGAATTCGGCGTACAGTCCTTGCCGGTCAAATGGGACGATCCCGATGCCGTCAACAGGACAACCTTGTTCATGTCCCGCGCCAGCGGCGCGACCGCGAGCGAGATCGCGCTGGTCGGAATATCGACCAGCACATCGACACCCTCGGCATCGAACCATTTCCGTGAAATCTCGACGGCGATGTCGGGCTTGTTCTGGGGATCGGCCTCGACCACCTCCACCTTGAACTTGTCGGCGCCCGGCAACTTCCTGAAATCCTCGACCGCCATCCTGGTCGCTTCAGCCGAACCCTTGCCGCCGATATCCGAAAAGATTCCGGACATGTCAGCCAAGACGCCCACTTTCACCGGGATCTGGGCGAGCGCCGTGGAAACTCCACCCATGCCGAGGACTGCCCCGACTGCCATCGCCAAATATCTGCGCATCCTTACTTCCTCCGCTGGCCGCTTGACCGGTCCCGGAGCATCTCCGGGATCGGCCAAAATTCTTGTTTATGAATAATAAAAACACTATCATGAATTTCGAGTCAAGTCGGAAACCGGTTCATGCTTCCAAAACGACGTGTTCAAGGATCATCAGCATCTCCTCAAGTTGACATCGGCGGCGAGCATCGGTCGCCTGTGGTGAAATCCGATTCGAAACAGCCAACGCGCTCAAGAGGCAGGATGCTGGTCAAACAAGCCGCCAACGTTCTCGAATTGATGGAGTATTTCGCGCGCCGGCGGCGACCGGCGACACTTGCCGAAATCGCCGACGACCTCGGCTGGCCACGCTCCAGCACCTTCAATCTGGTCGGCACCATCGCGGAGAAAGGATGGCTCTATGAGCCCCGCGCCCGCGGCGGCTACTATCCGACGCCGCGCTGGCTGACGCTCGCCCGCACCGTCGCGGATGCCGAGCCGTTACCGGAAGCGGCACATGCGCTGGCGGCCGAGATTGCTGACCGGACCGGCGAGACGACAGCGATCGGAGCCCTGGCCGGGACTTTCGTCATCTTCCTCGACGTCATCGAGTCGACGCAGTCCGTCCGCTACTTTGCCCAGGTCGGCGACCGGGTGCCGATCTACGCAAGCTCGGTTGGCCGCGCGATCCTCGCGCAGTTGTCCCATGACGAACGGCGCGCGATCTACCGCAAGATCAAGTTCGAAGGCTTTTCGCCGACGACGCCAATGAATCCCGAAACCATTGAGGAAGAACTGCGCGCGGCGGAGCAACGCGGCTTTCATCAAAGCTCATCCGAGTACATCCCCGACCTTGCCGGCGTGTCGCTGTCGCTGCCGATCGGGCCGCGCCAATTGTCCATCGTCGTCGCGGGTCCGACCTCGCGATGCCTGGAGCGTCGTCCCATCACCGCGGCGATCATGAAGGAGGCGATCCTCCATCATCAGTCCGCTCTCAAGATCAACGTCTGAGGAATCGAGCCGGGTTCGCAAATCTGGCTCGCAGCAAAACGACGTTTAAAGCTAATAATTCAGACCTATCAAAAAAGACGGAACTGCGTATTGGAATTATGCAGCCCCATCACTGACAATCGGCTTCCAGATAACGACTGCGATCCTTCAGCACGCCGTAGCGGTCAAATAGATGGGAGGTTTGGGGATGGGTATCAGCGGAACAAAATATACTTTCGCAATCGCCGCTGCTTTTGCGCTCGGACTAAGTTCCAGTCCGACGATGGCGGGAGGGACGCTTCGGATCGCCATGACGGCATCGGACGTCCCGACTGCGACCGGCGCGCCCGACAACGCCTATGAAGGCATCCGCTTTCTCGGATACCCGGCGTTCGAGGGTCTGGTTCTGTGGGATCTGCGCCACGGCGACAAACTCGCGGAAATCCGTCCCGGCCTTGCGGAAAGCTGGGAACAGGACGCGAAGGACCGGACGAAATGGATTTTCCGGCTGCGCAAGGGCGTCAAGTTTCACGACGGCAGCGACTTCAACGCCGATGCGGCGATCTGGAATCTGGATCGCTACTACAACAAGACATCGAAGCAGTTCGATCCGCCCGGCGCCGCCGTGGCGCAGGCCCGTAACCCTTTCATCACTGCCTATCGCAAGATCGATGATTTCACCATCGAGATCAGCAACCCGCGTCCGCTGAGCTATTTCCCGAATCTCCTGCCGTACATGCTCTATTCGAGCCCGGCTCAGTTCGAAAAGGCCGGGTCCTGGGCCGAGTTCGCCAAGTCGCCCTCCGGCACTGGCCCGTTCAGGATTACCGAGATCAAGCCGCGCATCAGCGCGACGATGGTCCGCAACGACAACTATTGGGACAAGACCCGAATCCCGAAGCTGGACAAGATGGTCGTCTTCCCGATGCCGGAAGCGACGACCCGGCTGGCCGCGCTGCGCTCGGGACAGGTCGACTGGATCGAAGTGCCGCCGCCGGATGCGGCGCCGAGCCTGAAAAGCGCAGGCTTCAACATCGTCACCGGCAGCTATCCGCATGTCTGGCCATGGGCGCTCAATCTGGCCAAGGAAGGCTCGCCGTGGCAGGACGTCCGCGTGCGCCGCGCAATCAACTATTGCGTCAACCGGCAGGGACTGGTGACGCTGCTGAACGGACTTGCCGAGCCATCGGTGGGCATCTTCAAGCCGTCCGATCCGCAGTTCGGCAACCCGACGCAGAAGTATGCTTACGATCCCGCCAAGGCGAAGGCCCTGCTGAAGGAAGCCGGGTATGGCCCGGACAAGCCGGTCAAGATCAAGGTTCTGATCTCCACCAGCGGCTCCGGTCAGATGCAGTCGCTTCCGATGAACGAATACCTTCAGCAGAACCTGAAGGAATGCGGGATCGAGGTGTCGTTCGAAGTCGTCGAGTACGGCACGATGCTGGTTGCCTTGCGCAACTCGCCGAACTCACCGCAAGCGCTCGGCGTCGACGCCGGCAACTTCGCGCTGCCGGCATCGACCGATATCTCCCAGATGGCGCTGTACTTCCTGTCCAACAACGCCGCCCCCAAGGGCCGCAACTGGTCGAACTGGAAGAACGAGGCATTCGACAAACTGATCGACCAGATCGAGAAATCGACGGATCAGGCTGAAATCATGCAGCTTGCGCAACGCGCGCACGCCATCCTCGTGGATGATGCACCGTGGGTCTTTATCGTGCATGATGGCAACGCACGCGCGATGACCAAGAAGGTGAAGGGCTTCGTCAGCGCGCAAAGCTGGTTCCAGGACTTCACCACGATTGAAATGGACTGATCGGTTCAACCAAGCGCAGGCGGTGGACGAGGTTGTTTGAATGCTGGCCTACACCGTGCGCCGCCTGCTCTATGCGATTCCCGTTCTTCTGGGTGTCTCGCTTCTGGTGTTCTCCCTGATCCACCTCGCCCCTGGCGACGTGGTGGATATCCTGGTCCCGCCGGAGGTTCCCAAGGAGATCGCCGACAGCCTGCGCGAACGCTTCCGTTTGAACGATCCGCTTTACGTTCAATATGTCGCGTGGCTCGCGCGAATGATTGTCGGCGACTTCGGTGTCTCCTTCTTCACCGGGCGGCCGGTCGCGGAAGAACTGTTCAGCGCACTGGGGAATACGCTCGTCCTGGCGCTGCCGGCCACGATCATCGGCTTCGCTCTCGGCATCGTGCTGGGATCGCTCGCGGCCTACAATCATCAAACCTGGCTGGACAAAGTCTTTTCAGCGATCGCGATCGCCGGCGTGAGCCTTCCGCACTACTGGGTCGGCATTGTTCTGGTGGCGATCTTTTCGGTGATCCTCAACGTCCTGCCTGCGCAGGGCATGGGCTTCTCGGGGTTTCCGGGCTCATGGGAGGATATCAAGCATCTCATTCTTCCAGTCGTCACCCTGTCGTTGATCCCGATGGGCGTCGTGAGCCGTCTCGTCCGGGCCAATATTCTGGAGATCCTGGGTCAGGAATTTGTCGGCGCGCTCCATGCCAAAGGGCTGAGGAGCCGCCACGTTCTTTATCACACCATGAAGAACGCCACGCCGTCGGTGCTGGCGCTCATGGGTTTGCAGTTCGGATATCTGCTCGGCGGCTCGATCCTGGTCGAGACGGTGTTCAACTGGCCGGGCTCCGGCGGCCTCATGAACCTCGCCATCTTCCGGCGCGACGTGCCGGTGCTGTCGGCAACGATCGTGATGCTGGCGGCGATTTTCGTGCTCATCAACATTCTGGTTGATGTCATACAGGTTCTGATCGATCCCCGGATGCGGCGCTAAGGAGACGATGTGACTGTAGCCGATACGGCACCTCTGCAAACCATACGCGGCAAGGGTTATTGGCGCCGCGTGTGGGAACGGCTCAAGGAGGACAAGGTCACGCTGCTGGTCAGCGGGCTGCTCGCGGCGTTGATCATTCTCGCCGTGTTCGCCCCCCTGTTTACCCCGCACGATCCGTACACAGGGTCGATCCTGCGGCGCCTGAAGCCGATCGGGACGCCGGGCCACTGGCTCGGCACCGACGAAGTCGGCCGCGATCTGTGGACCCGCATGATCTATGGCGGCCGCCTGTCGTTGCTGGCGGGAATCCTTCCCGTGTTTCTGGCGCTGATTATCGGCGGCTTTCTCGGTATGCTGGCCGGTTTCGCGGGCGGATTGACCAACAGCCTGATCATGCGGGTGACCGATGTCCTCTACGCCTTTCCGTCGATCCTGCTTGCGATCGCCATCACCGGCATTCTCGGCGCGGGGATTCAGAATACGATTCTGGCGCTCACCGTCAGCTTCATTCCGCCCATCATCCGCATGTCCGAAAGCGTGACGGCGCAGGTTCGCCATCTCGACTTTGTCGACGCGGCGCGGGCGAGCGGCGCCGGCCCGCTGACGATCATGTGCTATCATGTGCTGAACAACATCCTCGGCCCGATCTTCGTCTATGCGACCAGCCTCATCAGCATCAGTATCATTCTCGCCGCGGGCCTCAGCTTTCTGGGGCTTGGCGTCACGCCTCCGAACGCGGAATGGGGCCTGATGCTGAACAATCTGCGTCAGGCGATCTGGACGGCGCCGCTGGTGACCGCCCTGCCCGGCGTCATGATCTTCCTGACCTCGATGAGCTTCAATCTGCTGAGCGACGGCCTGCGCCAGGCCATGGACGTGCGCCTATGACCCGGGACGCGGCCGCACGGCAGGTTTCGCCCATGATACCCGCGGATCGCGATGCGGCGTCGCCGCCGCTGCTCGCGGTTGAAGGGCTCACCAAGCATTTTCCGGTTCGCGGCGGCGTGCTGGGACGGCGGATCGCCACCGTTCATGCCGTTGACGATGTCTCGTTTACCGTTCAACGCGGCGAGACGCTTGGCATCGTCGGGGAATCCGGTTGCGGGAAATCGACCACCGCGCGGCTGGTGATGGACCTGATCCGGCGCGACAGCGGCAGGATCGCGCTCGACGGCGCCGTCGTCGGCAAGGGCGGCCTGAGCCGTCGCGATCTTTACCGCCAGATGCAGATGGTTTTCCAGGATTCCTACGCGTCGCTCAACCCGCGGCTTCCCATTGCGACATCCGTCGCGTTCGGCGCGTTCGTGCATGGCGTTCAGAAATCCGCCGCACTCCGGCGCGCCGACGACCTGCTCGCCGCCGTCGGCCTGGACCCGCGGCTGTTCGCCAATCGCTACCCGCACGAATTGTCCGGAGGCCAGCGGCAGCGGGTCAACATTGCCCGCGCACTCGCCCTTCAGCCTCGCATCGTCTTGCTCGATGAAGCGGTGTCCGCGCTCGACAAGTCCGTGGAGGCGCAGGTTCTCAACCTGCTCACGGATTTGAAGGCTGAGCGCGACCTGACCTACGTCTTTATCAGTCACGATCTCAACGTCGTCCGCTATATCAGCGACCGGGTGATGGTGATGTATCTCGGCAAGGTCGTGGAGATCGGGCCGGTCGGCCGGCTTTATCGCCAGCCCCTGCATCCTTACACCACGGCGCTTCTGTCCGCGATCCCGTCGATGGACCCCGCGCGACGGACGCTTGAGCCGCCTCTGGTCGGCGATCCGCCAAATCCGATCCGCCTGCCGTCCGGTTGCCGTTTCCGCACCCGCTGTCCCTATGCGGAAGCGGTGTGCGAAACCACGGCTCCGTCGTTGCGGGCCTCGTCCGCGGCCCCCTCGCACGCCGTCGCCTGCCACATGCGCGATCCGATGTCGGGACACAGCCGGGCGGCAGCGATGTCCGTCGATCATCCGGAGGTCACATGATGTCCGGCATCGATCCTCAGGACAACGCATCCCGCTCGCCGCCGGCGGGGCAACAGGCCGCAGTCGATGTGAAAGACCTTCATGTGAGGTTCAACACGCGGGACGGATCGGTCGATGTCGTCAACGGCGTCAGCTTCAGCCTCGCGCCGGGCAAGGTTCTCGCCATTCTCGGCGAATCAGGGTCGGGCAAAAGCGTCACGCTGCGCGCATTGATGCGGCTTCTGCCGCAGGATCGCACGGAGCTGAGCGGAACGATCCGCGTCGCGGGACACGACATTGCCGATGCGAGCGAGGCCGGTCTGCGCCGGATTCGCGGCCGGGAAATCGCGATGATTTTCCAGGAGCCGATGATCGCCCTTGATCCGGTCTTCACGATCGGACAACAGATCATCGAAACCATCATGTCCCATGAGGACGTTTCCCATCAGGCCGCAAGGCAGCGCGCACGCGACCTTCTCGATCTCGTGCAGATTCCCTCGGCGGCGCAACGCCTGAAAGCCTACCCGCACGAAATGTCCGGCGGGATGCGGCAGCGGGCCATGATCGCGCTGGCCTTGTCATGCAGGCCATCGGTTCTGCTTGCGGACGAGCCGACAACGGCGCTGGATGTCACCGTTCAGATTCAGATCATCCTGCTGTTGCGGCGGCTGCAACAGGAACTCGGGATGGCCGTCGTCTTCGTCACGCACGATGTTGGCGCGGCGGTTGAAATCGCCGACGACATTGCCGTGATGTATGCCGGCCGCTTCGTCGAGATCGGCGCCACGACCAATGTCATCCGTTCGCCGTCGCATCCCTATACGGCGGCCCTGTTGAACGCGACGGCTCTTGACGCCTCCGCGGGCGGCCGTCTCGATGCCATTCCGGGGATGCCCCCGGATCTGCGGGATTTGCCCAAAGGGTGCAGCTTCGCGCCACGTTGCCGATTTGCCGAAGTGTCCTGCACACGCGGCATCCCGCCCCAGCACGCGATGGGTCCTGACTGGTTCACGCGCTGCTACCGCGTCGCCGACGGCTCGGTGACCTTGAGGGGACCGCGGCTGAGCAATCATCCGAACGCGGCGGTGTAGAGGGCCGGTGCGTGAGACAAACCGGATTCAGCGCGAAGGACTGGTTTTCTTCGACGCGGCATTTTGACGAGAGGTATGATCCATGAACGATCCAGCGCATCTGTCGGTTGCCGAGCTTTCGGACAGGATCCAGTCGCGAACGCTGTCGCCGGTCGATGTTGTCGAGGCCTGTTTGCGGCGCATCGCCAGGCATGACGGGAAGCTGCACGCCTTCACCGAGGTTTACGATACCGAAGCCCGCCTCGCCGCCGAAGCCGCCGACAAGGCCATTCGCGCGGGACATGCGGTCGGTCCGCTCCACGGCATCCCGATCGCCTTGAAGGACCTGATCGAGATCGAGGGCCGCGTCACCACCGGCGGCTGCGCCGTGTGGCGCGAACGCCGTTCCCGACAGACGGCGACCCTGGCGCGAAAGCTGATCGGCGCCGGCATGATCGTCATCGGGAAAACCCACACCGTCGAGTTCGCATTCGGCGGCTGGGGCACCAATCAGCACATGGGAACGCCGTGGAATCCATGGGACATGACAATCCACCGGGTCCCCGGCGGCTCAAGCAGCGGGTCCGGTGTTGCCGTGGCGGCACGCATGGTCCCATGCGCGATCGGAACCGATACCGGCGGCTCGGTCCGGATACCGGCCGCCTGGTGCGGCATTACGGGCCTCAAGACGACTGTCGGGCGCATCAGCACCCACGGCGTCCTGCCGCTCAGCCCGTCGCTTGACACACCCGGACCCATGGCCCGGACCGCTGATGACGCTGCCCGCCTCCTTGATGTTTTGCAGGGAGTCGATCCGCACGATGTCCGGACCTTCGCGCTCAAGGACATCGATCCGTTCGGGGACCTGCGGCGCGGCGTCAAAGGGCTGCGCCTCGCCCGGATCCCGGCGCATGAGCGGGCCGGAATCGACGCGGAAATCCTCAACGCCTATGACCGCACAATCGATCGGTTTGCCGATCTCGGCGCCGATATCGTCGAACTGGCCCTGCCTCGGGCATTCCGGGCCTATGGCGAAACCTCGGGCCGGATCATGTCGGCGGAGAGCTACGCCGAACTCAGCGCCATCGTCGACGATATGGCTCTCCCGATCGATGACGCCGTGCGCCCGCGCGTCCGCGCAGGCGCGTCGATCTCGTCGCATGATTATCTGAACGTTCTCGCCGAGCGGACACGATTGCAGCAGGAGTACCTCGCCGCAATCGAGGGCATCGATGCGGTGATCGTCCCCGTGACCCTGACGCCGGCGATTCCGCTGGCTGAAGCGGATCAGGGGACGACGCCGGCATTTCTTACCCGCTGGGTCAATTTCCTGAATCTGTGCAGTGTCGCAGTTCCGAACGGAGTGAGTTCATCGGGCCTTCCGCTGTCAGTCCAGGCGGTCTGCCGTGGCGGGGACGAGGCGCTGGCGCTCCGGATCGGCCGGGCGTGGCAGAATGCGACCGAATGGCATCGGCTTTCTCCCCCGCTCGACGGCGAAATCGCGCCGGGATAAACCCCGCCTCGCATCGGACAGGATGGCGCTGGCGGAACGGCGGACGGCGCGCGCGCATTCTCCGTTTGTGATGTACCGTTGAAGCCGACGGCCGGCCGCCTTCGCGCGCGAGGGGAACCGGCTTCGAGAGCGAAAGGATCAGTCATGGCAATCGCCAAGAACACCATCTGCCTGTGGTACGACAAGGACGCCGAGGCCGCGGCGCGCTTCTATGCCGAAACCTTCCCGGACAGTTCGGTGATCGCCGTCCACCACGCGCCCGCCGACTACCCGTCCGGCAAGGCCGGCGATGTGCTGGTCGTTCATTTCACCGTCGCCGGTATTCCCTGCATCGGCCTCAACGGCGGGCCCACGTTCAAACATAACGAA
Source organism: Bradyrhizobiaceae bacterium (assembly GCA_044463945.1). Lineage (GTDB taxonomy): Bacteria > Pseudomonadota > Alphaproteobacteria > Rhizobiales > Xanthobacteraceae > 62-47. The sequence continues at coordinate 66,561 of JBIQLW010000015.1, forward strand.
GCCTTCTCGTTCCAGATCGCCACCGACGATCAGCAGGAGACCGACCGCTATTGGAATGCCATCGTCGGCAACGGCGGCCAGGAAAGCGCGTGTGGGTGGTGCAAGGACAAATGGGGCATCTCCTGGCAGATCACGCCGCGCGTGCTGAGCGAGGCGCTGGCGGCCGGCGGCGACGAGGCCAAGCGCGCGTTCGCGGCGATGATGAACATGACCAGGATCGACGTCGCCGCGATCGAGGCGGCAAGGCGCGGCTGATCCTCCCGCCCCCTGTCCTATCGTCACCTTGCGGACGGAGTCGGCACCCGCCACACTCCGGTCGCGGATCGCGATTGTCCGACAGGCGCGCGATCCCGATCGGGGGAACGGCCATGGTACAATATTCCGGACTGCGCTTCTGGAAGGATGCCGCGGCGAAGGACCGCGCCATCGACCGCCTGCTGGCGTTGCGCGCCGGCTTGAGCAAGCAGGTCACGCCCAACAGCAAGCAGGATTCCTTTCACCTCGCGACCTGGAATATCCGGGATTTCGGCGGCCACCGCCTCAACCCCTCGCCGCGCCTGCCGGAGTCGCTGCTTTATATCGCCGAAGTGATCTCGGCTTTCGATCTGGTCGCGGTGCAGGAAGTCAACGAGGATATGACCGAGTTTCAGACGGTCATGCGCCTGCTCGGCCCGCACTGGGATTATCTGGTCACCGACCAGAGTGGCAACATGGAACGGCTCGCCTTCGTGTTCGACACCCGCAAGATCCGCTTCCGCCACGTCGCCGGCGAGATCGTTCTGCCGGCGAAGAAGGGCAAGGCGCCGATCCAGTTCAACCGCACGCCCTATCTGGTCGCGTTTCAGGCCGGCTGGTTCAAGTTCAACCTCTGCACCGTGCATATCTATTACGGCACGGCCCGGGACACCGCGCAGCGCAAGCGCGAGATCGCCGATATCGCCGCGTTCTTCACCGCACGGCAGAAGAAGGACGGCGAGACTTATATCCTGCTCGGCGATTTCAACATCCTCAATCCCGACGATCCGACCATGAACGCGCTGCTCGGCGGCGGCTTCGAGGTGCCGGCGGCGTTGCGCAAGCCCACCGCGCTGGCGAGCGCCAACTATTACGACCAGATCGCGCTGCGCACCCAGAACAAGCTGGTGGAGATCAGAAACGCCGGCGCCTTCCCCTGGCAGGATTATGTGTTCCGCAACGAGGCGGACCATGCCGCCTACAAAGCGCTGATGCCGACTGAAACCAAAACCCGCAAGCCGGCGAAAACCGACCTCTCCGCTTACAGGAAATGGCGCACATGGCAGATGTCGGACCATCTGCCGCTGTGGACCGAGATCAAGATGGATTTCACCGAATCCTATCTGGCAAGCCTGAAGGCTGGATCGACGCCGCTCGCGAATTTCGATCCGGCGTCGGGGCCGCGGCCCGAGGCGGGGCCCGTGCCCAAGGCGTGAGTCAAAGGCGTGAACCATTCGGGGGGCGCGTTGTGAGCAAGACCATCGTCATCTGCTGCGACGGCACCGGCAACGAGGTCGAGGGCAATCTCTCGAACGTGCTGAAGCTGTTCCGCATCGTTCAGAAGAACGAGCACCAGCGCGTCTATTACAACCCCGGCATCGGCACCATCGGCAGCCACGACGCCTGGATGCGGCTGAAGCAGAACACCAAGGCGGTATTCGGCCTCGCCACCGGCTACGGCCTGGACGACGACATCCTTGGTGCCTACCGCTTCATCGCCGAACAGTTCGAGGACGGGGACGCCATCTTCCTGTTCGGCTTCAGCCGCGGCGCTTATACGGTACGCGCGCTGGCGGGCTTCATCCACATGGTCGGGCTGTTGCCACCAGACCAGCTCAACATCGCGGACTACGCGCTGACCGCCTACAAGCGCGCCAGCGAGCAGAACGATCTCAGCATCGCCTGGAATTTCAGCCAGATCGCCGGCGGCCGCCGCGCAACCATCAAGTTCGTCGGCGCGTGGGATACGGTTGCCTCGGTGCTGGTGCCGCGCCGCGACCGCATCGTCCCGACGATGCTGATGCTGCCCTACACCCGCGTCAATCCGAGCGTCGAAGTCTTCCGTCACGCGATGGCGATCGACGAGCGGCGGCGCATGTTCCGCCTCAACCGCTGGGCCGCGCCGCAGCCGTTCGTGGCCAACCGCTTCGACACATCCGCGCCACCGCGGGCCCAGGACATCAAGCAGGTGTGGTTCGCGGGCGTTCATGCCGATATCGGCGGCGGCTATCCCGAGTCCGAAAGCGGTCTCTCCAAGTTTCCGCTGGCATGGATGATCGATGAGGCCGTCGCCCACGGGCTGAAGATCAACACCGCGATGAAGAACCACCTCGTGCTCGGCCGGCCGCGCGCGGGCGGCCGCAACACCTACGTCGCGCCGGATGCGGCCGCCCCCTTGCACGATTCGCTGACGGCGGCATGGAAGCCGCTGGAATGGCTTCCGAAGTCCGCCAGATGGATGGAGTGGCCGCGCCGCACGCTGTTCGGCTATTATGTTCCCGACGGCGAGCCGCGCTTGATCGCCGACCCGGCAATGACGCCGCGGCTGCATCAGTCGGTGATCGACCGCAAGGCGGCAGTGCCCGGCTGCGCGCCGGTCAATTTTCCCGACGCTTTCGAGGTCGAGCCGTAGCCGCGCGCGCCCTCCGGTGATGTATCTTGGTGTCGATTCGGGCGGTGGGCGGGGACGCGCCGCGGTCCGGATCGAGGCCGATCAACGGATAACCGCGCGATGAACGAACCGACCAACCCAGCCGGCTCCCGCAGCTCCCTGCTCGCGGTGGAAGACACCGACTTTCTGCTGCGCGACGAGATGCGCGCGATCCGCTTCGGGCTCGAATACGCCAAGCCGGAGCTGGCGCTGCGCGACTGGGGCATCCGCTCCACCATCATCGTGTTCGGCAGCGCGCGCATCGCCTCGCCCGAGCAGGCCGAGGCGGCGGCTGCCGCCGCGCGCACCGATGCCGAGCGGCAGCGCGCGGAAGTCCTGCGCGGACAATCGGAGATTTACCAGATCGCGCGCGAATTCGCCCGCATCGCCTCGCAGCGCGGCGGCTCGTTCGCGCCGAAGCATCGCTGGCGCGACAACGTCATCGCCACCGGCGGTGGCCCCGGCATCATGGAAGCCGCCAATCGCGGGGCGCATGAGGTCGGCGCGCCGAGCATCGGCTTCAACATCACGCTGCCGCACGAGCAGGTGCCGAACCGCTATATCACGCCGGAACTGAACTTCCGCTTCCACTACTTCGCGATGCGCAAGATGCATCTGGCGATGCGCGCCAACGCGCTTGCGGTGTTTCCCGGCGGCCTCGGTACGCTCGATGAACTGTTCGAGGTGCTGACGCTGCAACAGACCCGCAAGGCCCCGCCCGCGCCGATCGTGCTGTTTCGCGAGCGCTATTGGCGCAAGCTCATCAATTTCGACATGCTGGTCGAGGAAGGCATGATCGAGGTGGAAGACCTCAAGCTGTTCGAGTTCGCCGAAACCGCCGAGGACGGCTGGGCCTCGCTGACCCGGCGCGGATTGCACGGCCACAATGGGACGGCGTCGTTCTGAGAGCTTGACCGGAAAATGAGGCGTCATCGTCCGCGAAGGCGGACGATCCAGTAATCGGGGCGGGTGCAAGGGAATCTCGATTCGACGTGGTGTAATTTCACCAACAAGGCGAATGTCCGGTCAGGCTCGCAGGGTGACGACTCGCGATGCGACGAAAGCTCAGCAACGCTACCGCGATTTACCGTTGCCCGCGTTCTTCTCCGCCGCGCGTCGCAGCGCCTCCGCCAGCGCGCCGCCGCCCGAGGCGGCCGGCTGCTCGCGGCGCGGCGCATCGCGGCGCATCCCCTGCCCGCGCGAGCCGCCGTCGCTGCGCCCGCCGGAAGCGGCGGCGCGATCCGGCTTGCCGACTTCATCGTCGAGACGCAGCGTCAGACCGATGCGCTTGCGCGGCTTGTCGACGTCCAGCACCTTGACGCGGACGATGTCGCCGGGTTTCACCACCTCGCGCGGGTCCTTGACGAAAGTCTTCGACATCGCGGAGACGTGGACCAACCCGTCCTGATGCACGCCGATATCGACGAACGCGCCGAACGCGGCGACGTTGGTCACCGCGCCTTCGAGGATCATGCCCGGCTTGAGGTCGTTGATGGTCTCGACGCCTTCCTTGAATTCCGCCGCCTTGAACGCGGGGCGCGGGTCGCGGCCGGGCTTTTCCAGTTCGCGCAGAATGTCGGTGACCGTCGGCAGGCCGAAGCTGTCATCGACGAAATTCTGCGGCTTGAGCTGGCGCAGCAGCGCGGCGTTGCCGATCACCGCCTTGATGTCGCTCTTGGTGGCTTCGAGGATGCGCCGCACCACCGGATAGGATTCCGGATGCACGCCCGAGGCGTCCAGCGGATCGTCGCCATTCGCGATGCGCAGAAAGCCCGCGCACTGCTCGAACGCCTTCGGCCCCAGCCGCGGCACGTCTTTGAGCGCCTTGCGCGAGCGGAACGGCCCGTTGGCGTCGCGATGCTGCACGATGCTCTGCGCCAGCCCCGCGCCGATGCCGGAAACACGCGCGAGCAGCGGCGCGGACGCGGTGTTGGCATCGACGCCGACCGCGTTGACGCAATCCTCCACCACCGCGTCGAGTGAGCGCGACAGCTTCGCCTCGCCGAGGTCGTGCTGATATTGCCCGACGCCAATCGACTTCGGATCGATCTTGACCAGTTCGGCCAGCGGGTCCTGCAAGCGCCGCGCGATCGACACCGCGCCGCGCAGCGTCACGTCGAGGCCGGGCAGTTCCTCGGAGGCGAAGGCCGACGCCGAATAGACCGACGCGCCGGCCTCCGACACCACGATCTTCGCCATCTTCAGGTCGGACAATCGCTTCACCAGTTCGGTGGCGAGCTTGTCGGTCTCGCGCGAGGCGGTGCCGTTGCCGATGGCGATCAGTTCGACCTTGTGCGTCAGCGCCAGCTTGCCGAGGATCGCCAGCGCCTCGTCCCAGCGCCGCTGCGGCTCGTGCGGATAGATCGCGGTGGTGTCCACCACCTTGCCGGTCGAGTCCACCACCGCGACCTTGACGCCGGTGCGGTAACCCGGATCGAGCCCCATGGTGACGCGCGCCCCGGCCGGCGCCGCCAGCAAGAGATCGCGCAGGTTGGAGGCGAACACCCGCACGCCCTCGTCCTCGGCCGCCGTCCACAGCTTCAGCCGCATGTCGATGTTGAGGTGAATCTGGATCTTGGTGCGCCACGCCCAGCGCACCGTGTCAACCAGCCAGCGGTCGCCGGGACGGCCGCGATCGGCGATCGCGAAGCGGTGCATGATGCGCAGTTCGTAAGGGTTGGGCACGGACCCGCCGGGCGCGGTCGCCGCCGGGTTTTCCGGCGCGATATGCAGGTCCAGCACCTCTTCCTTCTCGCCGCGAAACAGCGCGAGAATGCGGTGCGAGGGCAGTTTCGTCAGCGGCTCGCTGAAATCGAAATAGTCGCTGAACTTGGCGCCCGCCGCCTTCTTGCCGTCGCGCACGCGCGAGATCAGCACGCCGTTGCTCCAGAGCTGCTCGCGTAGCGCGCCGATCAGGTCGGCGTCCTCGGCAAAGCGTTCGACCAGGATGGCGCGCGCGCCCTCCAGCGCGGCCGCGGCATCCGCCACCTGCTTGCCGGCATCGACGAACGGCGCGGCCGCGGCCTGCGGATCGCTGGAAGGCTGGCTCAGCAGCAGGTCGGCCAGCGGGCCGAGCCCGGCCTCGCGCGCAATCTCCGCCTTGGTGCGGCGCTTGGGCTTATACGGCAGATAGATGTCTTCGAGGCGGCCCTTGCTGTCGGCGGCCATGATCGCCGCTTCCAGCGCGGCGTCGAGCTTACCCTGCTCGCGGATCGAATTGAGGATGACGGCGCGGCGGTCTTCCATCTCGCGCAGATAGGCGAGCCGCTCCTCCAGCGTGCGCAGTTGCGCGTCGTCGAGCGCGCCGGTCGCTTCCTTGCGGTAGCGCGCGACGAACGGCACCGTCGCACCGCCGTCGAGCAATTCGACCGCGGCCTGAACCTGCTGCTCGCGGACGCCGAGTTCCTCGGCGATGCGGCGATGGATGGAATTGGTCACGCGGCCCTCACTTCACGATCGATCAAGGCCGCGACGGTTGCGATGCGTCCGCGCGCCTTAGGGGACACGGATATGACCCACGGGAGGGCGATTCTTCAACCCCGAACCCGGTCGCCGAAAAGGTCAGCCGGCACCGAGGCCGCGCGCGACATTGTAGGTGATGAGGCTCGCGACATACGCCAGCGCCAGCATGTAGAAGAAGGTCAGCCACATCCAGCGCCAGCCCCCGGCCTCGCGCTTGATCACCGCCAGCGTCGAGGCGCATTGCGGCGCGAAGATATACCACGCCAGCAGCGAGAGCGCGGTGGCGAGGCTCCACTTGGAGGCGAGCACCTGCCCGATCTGCTCGGCGGCTTCCGCGCCGCCCTCGATCGCATAGACGGTGCCAAGTGCTGCGACCGCCACCTCGCGCGCGGCCAGTCCGGGGATCAGCGCCACCGCGATTTGCCAGTTGAAGCCGAGCGGCGCCAGCACCGGCTCGATGAAACGGCCGATGATCGCGGCGAGGCTGTAGTCGATCGCGGGATCGGTGGCGCCGGCGGGCGGCTGCGGGAACGAGGCCAGGAACCAGATCAGCACCATCATGGCGAAGATCGTGGTGCCGGCGCGTTGCAGGAACATCATCGCGCGGGTGTAGATGCCGATCACGATGCTTTTCAGGCGCGGCAGCTTGTAGTCGGGCAGTTCGAGCATGAACGGCGCGGGCGCATGGTCGCGCCACATGAAGAACTTGACGAGGAACGACACGCCCATGGCGCTCGCGATGCCGATCACGTAGAGCCCGAACATCACGAGCCCTTGCAGGTTGATCCAGCCCCACACCTGCTTCGCCGGAATGAAGGCGGAGATGATCAGCGTATAGACCGGGATGCGCGCCGAACAGGTCATCAGCGGCGCGATCAGGATCGTCGTCAGCCGGTCGCGGCGGTCGTCGATCACCCGCGTCGCCATGATGCCGGGAATGGCGCAGGCAAAGCTCGACAACAGCGGGATGAAGGCGCGACCGTGCAGCCCCGCGCCGCCCATGATGCGGTCCATCAGGAACGCCGCGCGCGCCATGTAGCCGAAGTCTTCCAGCAACAGGATGAACAGGAAGATGATGATGATCTGCGGCAGGAACACGATGACGCTGCCGACGCCGGAAATGACGCCGTTCTGGATGAAACTCTGCAACAGCCCCGCCGGCAGCGTCGCCTGAACCCATTGCCCGAGCACCTCGAAGCCGCCGGAGATCAATTCCATCAACGGCTCGGCCCAGGCGAACACCGCCTGGAACATCACGAACAGGATGGCGGCGAGGATCACCAGTCCGAACACCGGATGCAGCACGACCGAGTCGATCCGCGCGGTCCAGGTGTCGGGCCGCGCCGGCAGGCTGACGGCGGCGGCGATGATGCGGTCGGCCTCGCGCTGCAAGGCGCGCAGCTCGGCCGCGCTGTAGGGATGCCATTCGTTGTCCCGCGCCGGACTTGCGGGCGTGGCGGCGATGGTGTCGGCCAGTTGCAGCAGTTCGGCGGTGCCGCCCTTGCGCACCGCGACCGAGGTGACCACCGGCACGCCGAGCGCGGCCGACAGCGCCGCCACATCGACGGTGATGCCGCGCCGGGTCGCGATGTCGAACATGTTGAGCGCCAGCGCCATCGGCCGCCCGGTTCGCTTCATCTCCAGCACCAGGCGGATCGCCAGCCGCAGGCTCGTGGAATCCGCCACGCACAGCACGAGGTCGGGCGCCGCTTCGCCGGCGGCCTGACCCAGCACCATGTCGCGGGTGATTTCCTCGTCCGGGCTGCGGCCGCGCAGCGAATAGGTCCCCGGCAGGTCGATCAGCGACACCTGCCGGCCGCGCGGGGTGACGAAGAAGCCCTGCTTGCGCTCGACGGTGACGCCGGGATAATTCGCAACCTTCTGCCGGCTGCCGGTCAGGGCGTTGAACAGCGCGGTCTTGCCGCTGTTCGGGGTGCCCACCAGGACGATATTGTAGAGAGGCGCTTCCATGACGATCCGCTGGCGGCGTCAGACGACGACGACGGCCATGGCCTCCCGCCGGCGCACCGCGACGGTGACGTTCTCGACCCGGACGGCGATCGGATCGCCCCCGATCAGTCCCTCGTGCAGCACCTCGACATGCGCGCCCTCGACGAATCCCAGTTCGATCAGCCGGCTCTCAAGCTCGGCGGGTGCGAGGCCCGACGCCGCGTTGCCGCCTTGCAGGGCGTGAACGATGCCGGAAAAGCCGCGTTTGGCGTGCCCAAGCGGCGTGGGCGAAGCGGTGGGAGGGAGATCGCGCGTCATGGCTCGCTTGTTTCAACCGCCGCCGCGGGGGTCAAGTGCGCCGTTTGACCCGCCCAAGCTGTTTAGAGCGATTATAAACGGCGCACCCAAATACCTCGGCGGCCCGGATAGCGCGCCCGCCGCGCCCGAGAACAACCGGGGAACCGGCGCCCGCCTCGTGGCGTTACAATGCGGCTGTCCTGACCCCCGCGAAACGTGGCGCGCGTTGCCGTGGGTCTGTGCCGATCCTCCCGCGCATCAGATCAACCAATGACCACCGAACAGACCGTTACCGCGACGCTCAAGGAAGATTTTGCCCGCGACGGTACGCTGGAGAGCCTTCAGACCACCATCGCCAAAACCACCACCGAGGCCGAGACGATCGAACTGCCGTCCGATCCGATCGCGGTGATGCTGGCGATCCTCGTGATGCTGGCGCTGCTCTGCGTCGCCTACGTCGCCGCCCCCATCGTGCTGCCGATCGTGCTGGCGCTGGTGCTCAAGCTGTTGTTTCAGCCCGGAATGCGCGCGCTCGAAAACCTGCACCTGCCGCGCAGCCTCGCCGCGCTGGTTCTCATCCTGGTGTTCTTCGGCGCCATCGTCGCGATCGGCGCCGCCGTCTCGGGGCCGGCGGCCGAATGGGCGGCAAAACTCCCGGACGGCATTCCGCGCTTGCAGGAGCGGCTGAAATTCCTCAACGAGCCGGTCAACACGCTGCGAACCTTCCTGGACCGGATCGACGGCGTGTTCGCGGGCGGGGCGGCCGGCGGCGGCAACGGCGGCGCGTCGGGATCGGCGATCGCGGCGATGCTGTTCACCGGCACCACGCACTTCGCCAGCAGCTTCTTTGAAACCATCCTGATCCTGTTTTTCCTGCTGGTGTCCGGCAACACCTTCCTCAAGCGCACGGTGGAGATCCTGCCGAGCTTCAAGGGCAAGCGTCAGGCGGTTGAACTGTCGCAGCAGGTCGAGGAAAACATCTCGATGTATCTTGTCACCATCACCGTGATGAACGCGGCGGTGGGGCTCGCGACCGGCGCGGCGATGTGGCTGGTCGGGCTCGGCGATCCGGTGCTGTGGGGCGTCGTCGCCTTCCTGCTCAACTTCGTGCCGATCATGGGCCCGTTATTTGGTGTCGGCATCTTCCTGCTCGCCGGGCTTCTGGTGCTCGATCCGCTGTGGATGGCGATGATGCCGGCGGCGCTCTATCTGGCCATCCACGTCGTCGAGGGCGAAATCGTCACGCCGATGCTGCTGGCGCGCCGCTTCACGCTCAACCCGGTGCTGGTGATCATCTCGCTGATCTTCTGGTTCTGGATGTGGGGCGTGCCGGGCGCGATCCTCGCGGTGCCGATGCTGGCGATCACCAAGATCATCTGCGACGGCGTCCGCCCCCTCGCCGCCATCGGGCATTTCCTCAGCGGCGACGAGTGAGGCTCGCGCGCGACGGCCAAAGGAAACGGCGGCCGAGGGTGTCGGCCGCCGTTTGGACACAGGTTTCCCGCGGCTCCGCGCGGATCAATCCTCGGTCTTCTCGATATTCCAGAACACCGGAACGGCCGGGCCGTCGAGCATCCCCTTCAGCGACTTGCGCCACACGCTGGGCTGCTCGAACTGTCCGAGCGGGATGTAGATCACCTCTTCGTAAACCCGCTTCTGGATTTCCTCGGCGAGTTTCTTCTGCTCCTCGGGCGAGGTCGAGCGGGCGAACTTGTCGCGCAGTTCTTCAAGTTTGGCGTCTTCCGGCCAGCCGAACCAGCCGCCGTTCTTGCCCTTGCCGTTGGTCGAGACGTTGGCGATCGGATTGATGATGTCGGGGCCGACCCAGTTGGTGAAGAACATGTTCCAGCCGCCTTCCTTCGGCGGCTTCTGGCTGGCGCGACGGGTCACCACGGTCTGCCAGTCGGTCGCCTGGACGTCGACCTTGAAGCCGGCGTCGCGCAGAAACTGCGCGAACACGATCGGCTGCGCCTTCAACTGGCCGACGTCGCCGGGCGCCATGATGACGACCGGCGTGCCGTCATAGCCCGATTCGGCCAGGAGCTTCTTGGCCTGCTCCATGCCGTTGCCCTTGACGAGCGTCTCGGAGCCGACGTCGGTCGCGAGCGGGGTGCCGCAGCCGAACAGCGCGCCGCAGACCTTGTAGTATTTCGGATTGCCGATCAGCGCGTCGAGCACCGGCTTTTGGCTGGCGGCGAGGAACGCGGCGCGGCGCACCTTCGGATTGTCGAACGGAGGATAAAGGAAATTCATCCGGCCCAGCGTCTGAAGCCCGAGCGTGCTCAGGGTGTGGATCACGAGATCCTTGTCGGCCTCGAGGATCGGCAGCAGGTCGAAGGACGGCGTTTCGGAGAAATCGATATCGCCGGACTGGATGGCGTTCACCACCGTCTGCGCGTCGGGCATGGTGATCCATTCGACGCGATCGACCTTCACCACCTTGCCGCCCGAGGTCCAGTTCGGCGGCTCGGAGCGTGGCACATAATCCTTGTTCTTCTCGTAGACCGCCTTCACGCCAGGCTGGAATTCCGATTGCACGAACTTGAACGGACCGGAGCCGATCTGCTCGGGAATGGCCTTGCCGGCCGGGGTTTCCGCGAGTCGCTTCGGCATCATGAACGGCACCAGCGACGACGGCTTGCCGATCGATTCCAGCACCAGGCCGTAGGGCTCCTTCAGCTTGAGCACGATGGTCTTGGCGTCGGCAGCCTCGATGCTGGCGGTGAAGTCCATCAGCTTCTGGCCCATGCCGTCGGCCTTGCCCCAGCGCTTCAGCGAGGCGACGCAATCCTCCGCGGTGACCGGCTGGCCGTCATGCCACTTCAGGCCGTCACGCAGCGTGAAGGTGTAGGTCATCTTGTCGTCGGACACCTTGAAGCTGGCCATCTGCGGCTGGATCTTGAAATTCGAATCCATTCCCAGCAGCGTGTCGAAGATCATGTAGCCGTGATCGCGCGTGATATAGGCGGTGGTCAGCCCCGGATCGAGCACGCGCAGGTCGGAGTGCATCACCGCGCGGATGGTCTTGGTCTGCGCCAGCGCCGGCGCACTTAATGCCGCCGCGAGGACGATGGCGGGCAGCGCCGCTTTCAATGCCAGGCCGAAGCCCGTCGCCGGTTTCGACCACCGCGAACGCATGACGTGCAACATTCGATCTCTCCAGATTGAAACGGTCCACGACCGATGATGAATTGCCGACGGTGACTCAATGCACGACCGGAGGAGACGGCAACAGCGGCAGCGCCGCTCCGTCGTTATCGGCCGGGATCATTCACGCGCATCATTCATTTGGCTTCAAACATATCAAGACTTGCATCAACTTCGCCGGGCGTCAATCGGACTTCATCTTCGCAAACGCACAAGCGCGCGGCATTTGCCGCCTCGCGCAGCACACGCACCGCCGCCGTCAACGTCGCGCTGGCAATTTTCGCCGAAGTCTCCATTATGCGAGAAAAGCGGACCTTGCCGTCAAAGAAACCGTCAAGAGAAACAAAGGCATCAGGAGCAGCGATGAATCCTGCCAATCTCCCCTTCGATACCGAGGCCATGTTGCAGGGCCTGCGCCAGTGGGTCGAGTGCGAAAGCCCGACATGGGATCGCGCCGCCGTCAACCGGATGCTCGATCTCGCCGCGCGCGAGATGGCGCTGGCGGGCGCGACAATCGAGCGCATTCCGGGACGAATGGGGTTTGGCGATTGCGTGCGCGCTCGCTTCCCGCATCCGAAACAGGGCGAGCCCGGCATTCTCATTGCCGGCCACCTCGACACCGTGCATCCCGTCGGCACGCTGGACAAGCTGCCGTGGCGGCGCGAGGGCAACAAGTGCTATGGGCCCGGCATCTTCGACATGAAGGGCGGCAACTATCTGGCGCTCGAAGCCATCCGCCAGCTTCAGCGCGCCGCCTTCGCAACGCCGCTGCCGATCACCTTCCTGCTGACGCCGGACGAGGAAGTCGGCACCCCCAGCGTACGCGACGTTGTCGAGGCGGAAGCCGCGCGCAACAAATACGTGCTGGTGCCGGAGCCCGGCCGCGAGGACAACGGCGTGGTCACCGGCCGCTACGCCATCGCCCGCTTCAATCTCGAAGCCGTCGGCAAGCCCAGCCACGCCGGCGCGACGCTCTCCTCCGGCCGCTCCGCGATCCGCGAAATGGCGCGCCAGATCATCGCCATCGACGCCATGACCGGCCCCGACTGCACCTTCAGCGTCGGCGTCGTCCACGGCGGCCAATGGGTCAACTGCGTCGCCACCACCGCGACCGGCGAGGCGCTGAGCATGGCGAAGCGGCAGGAGGACCTTGATCGCGGCGTCGCGCGGATGCTGGCGCTGTCGGGCACCCATGACGACGTCACCTTCACCGTGACGCGCGGCGTCACCCGTCCGGTGTGGGAGCCGGATGCCGGCACCATGGCGCTTTACGAAAAGGCGCGCGGCCTCGCCGCGCAGATGGGCATGGACCTGCCGCACGGCAGCGCCGGCGGCGGCTCCGACGCCAATTTCACCGGCGCCATGGGCATCCCCTCGCTCGACGGCCTCGGCGTGCGCGGCGGCGGGGTCCATACCCTGAACGAGCATATCGAGATCGACAGTCTTGCCGAGCGCGGCCGGCTGATGGCAGGCTTGCTGGCGACGCTGGACTAGACGGCGGGCACAAGCTCGCCGCGAGGAACGTGAGGGCGGCAGCGGATGCCGCCTTCGATCGAGGCAAAGCCGGGACGCAAAACGACCATGCTGGGCTATCTGATCCGCCGCATCCTCGCCGCCATCCCCGTCATGGGCGTGGTGGCGCTGTTCGTGTTTCTGCTGCTGCGGCTCACGCCCGGCGACCCGGCGGCGATCCTCGCCGGCGACAACGCCACGCCTGAGCAGCTTGAGCGCATCCGCATTTCGCTCGGCCTCAATGAGCCGCTCTATACGCAATTCTTCACCTGGATCGGCAAGTTGCTGCACGGCGATTTCGGCGTCTCGCTGATCTCCAACGTGCCGGTCATCACCATGATCGGCAACCGCATCGAGCCGACCATCGCCATCGCGCTCGCCACCATCGTCCTCACGGTGATCGTCGCGGTGCCGCTCGGCGTCATCGCGGCGTGGAAGCACGGCACCTGGATCGACCGCTTCGTGATGGCGCTGTCGGTGATCGGCTTCTCGGTGCCGGTGTTCGTGATCGGCTACGTTCTGATCCAGATCTTCGCGATCGACCTGCGCTGGCTGCCGGTGCAGGGCTATCGCAGCTTCGCCCGCGGCCTCGGCCCGTTCTTCGAGCGCATCGCGCTGCCGACGCTGACGCTGTCGTTCATCTACATCGCGCTGATCGCGCGCATGACGCGGGCGGCGATGCTCGACGTGCTCGACGAAGACTACATCCGCACCGCGCGCGCGAAAGGCATCGCCGAGCACGGCGTCTTGCTGCGCCACGCGCTGCGCAACGCCGCGGTGCCGGTCATTACTGTGATCGGCACCGGCTTCGCGCTCCTGATCTCCGGCGTCGTCGTCACCGAGACGGTGTTCAACCTGCCCGGCATCGGCCGCCTCACGGTCGATGCCGTGCTGGCGCGCGACTATCCGGTGATCCAGGCCATGATCCTGTTGACCAGCGGCATCTATGTCGGGGTCAACCTCTTGATCGACTTGTCCTACTCCCTGCTCGATCCGAGGATCCGCTACTGATGGCCGTCAGCGCCCTGCCAGAACCCTCGCTCCGCATCACGCCGCGCCGCCTCGGCCGCAACCTGTTGCGCGCCAATCCGATCATCGCGGTCGCCGCGATCTGTCTCGCCGTGATCGTGCTGATGGCGATCTTCGCGCCGCTGATCTCGCCGCACGATCCGCAACTGTTGACGCCGGCGCAACGGCTGAAGCCGGCGAGCGCGGAATACCCGCTCGGCACCGACGCTTTCGGCCGCGACGTGCTGTCGCGCATCTTCTATGGCGGCCGCATCTCGCTGCTGATCGGGCTCGGCTCGGCGCTGTTCAGCATCGTGATCGGCCTGTTGATCGGCCTCGTCTCCGGCTTCTTCCGCTGGGTGGACGCGGTGATGATGCGGATCATGGACGGCCTGATGGCGATCCCGGCCATCCTGCTGGCGATCGCCGTGGTGTCGCTGTCGGGCGCCAGCCTGACGACGGTGCTGGTGGCGATTACCATTCCGGAAATCCCGCGCGTGGCGCGGCTGGTGCGTTCGGTGGTGCTCTCGGCGCGCGAGGAGCCCTACGTCGAGGCCGCGATCTCGGTCGGCTCCAGCCTGCCCAAGATCATGTGGCGGCACCTGATGCCGAACACGGTCGCGCCGCTGATCGTGCAAGGCACCTACGTCTGCGCCTCCGCGATCCTCACCGAGGCGATCCTGTCGTTCCTCGGCGCCGGCATCAACCCGGAGATTCCGACCTGGGGCAACATCATGGCCGAGGGCCGCGCCTTCTTCCAGATCAAGCCGTCGCTGATCTTCTGGCCCGGCCTGATGCTGTCGATCGCCATCCTCTCGGTCAACCTGATCGGCGATGCCGCGCGCGACGCGCTCGACCCGCGCATGAAACAGCGCGAGGGCCGCACATGACCGCCGCCGCCCCCACTCCCGCTCCGATCGTCCTCGATATCGACGATCTCGTCGTCGCGATCGGCAAGCGGCCCGATGCTCCCCGCATCATCGACGGCGTGTCGTTGCAGGTGCGGCAGGGCGAAACCCTGTGCGTGGTCGGCGAAAGCGGCTCGGGCAAATCGGTGACCTCGCTCACCGTGATGGGCCTGCTGCCGAAGAAGGTGCTGGTGCCGACGCACGGCCGGATTACGCTGGCCGGCGAGGATATCCTGACAGCGGGCGACCGCCGGCTGCGGCAGTTGCGCGCCACCACCATGGCGATGATCTTCCAGGAGCCGATGACCGCGCTCAATCCGGTGGTCCCGGTCGGCCGGCAGATCGACGAGGTGCTGCGCGCCCACACCGGACTCGACGCCCGCGCCCGGCGCGAGCGTATCCTGGCGATGATGGAGCAGGTGCGGCTGCCGGACGTCGCCCGCATCTTCAAGTCGTATCCGCACCAGCTCTCCGGCGGCCAGCGCCAGCGCATCATGATCGCCATGGCGCTGGTGCTCGAACCGAAGCTCTTGATTGCCGACGAGCCGACCACCGCGCTCGACGTCACCACCCAGAAGCAGATCCTGTCGCTGATCCGCGATCTCCAGCGCGACCATGGCACCGCTGTCCTGTTCATCACCCACGACATGGGGGTGGTGGCGGAAATCGCCGATCGCGTGGTGGTGATGCGCAAGGGTCAGGTGGTGGAAACCGGCGCGCTCGACACCATCCTGCGCGCGCCGGCGATGGAATACACCCGCAACCTGCTCGCCTCGGTGCCGAGCCTCTTGCCGCGCGCGCCGCGCCCGGCGAGCAGCGAACCGGTGGTGCTGGAAACCGCCAGCCTCAACAAGATCTATCGCTCACGCTCGCTGCTCGGCGGGGCGCGCGAGGTGACGGCGGCCAAGGACGTGACGCTGACGCTGCGCAAGGGCCGCACGCTCGGCATCGTCGGCGAGAGCGGCTCGGGCAAGTCCACCGTGGCGCGCTGCATCGTGCGGCTGATCGACCCGACCTCGGGCGAGGTCCGCCTCGCCGGGCAGGACATCTCGACGCTGTCGCGCCCGGCGCTGCGCCCGCACCGCAAGCGCATCCAGATCGTGTTTCAGGACCCCTACCGCTCGCTCAACCCGCGCGTCACCGTGGGCGAGAGCATCGCCGAAGGGCCGGTCAATTACGGCGTGCCACACGCGGAGGCGATCAAGCGCGCCGGCGACCTTTTGGAACTGGTCGATCTGCCCGCCGACGCCATCACCCGCTATCCGCATCAGTTCTCCGGCGGCCAGCGCCAGCGCATCGCCATCGCCCGTGCGCTGGCGCTCGATCCCGACGTGCTGGTGGCGGACGAGGCGGTATCCGCACTCGACGTCTCGGTGCAGGCGCAGGTGCTCGACCTGCTCGACGACATCCAGGGCCGGCTCGGCATCGCGCTGCTGTTCATCACCCACGACCTGCGCGTCGCCGCGCAGATCTGCGACGAGGTGGTGGTGATGCAGCACGGCCGCGTCGTCGAACAGGGGCCGGCGGGCGAAATCCTCACCAACCCGCAGCAGGACTATACGCGCCAGTTGCTGGAGGCCGCGCCCGGCCGCCACTGGGATTTCGCCAGCTTCCGGCCGGTCGCCGAAACCCACCCCGATATCGCCACGCTTCCGCAATGACCTCCGCGCCTGAGTTGATCTGATGACCCGCATCGCCGTCGGCGGCTTTCTGCACGAAACCAACACCTTCGCACCGACCAAGGCGACCTACGCCGATTTCGTCCATGGCGGCGGCTGGCCGGCGATGGCGCACGGCGCCGAGGTGCTGAAGACGATCCGCGACATCAATGTCGGCCTCGCCGGTTTCATCGCGGACGCGCAAACGCGCGGCTGGGACCTGGTGCCGACGATGTTCGCCGCCGCCAGTCCCTGCGCCCACGTCAGCCGCGATGCCTATGAGCGCATCGCAAAAGAGATCGTGGACGGCGTCGCCGCCGCAGGCCCCTTAGATGCGGTCTATCTCGACCTGCACGGCGCGATGGTCACCGAGCATCTCGACGACGGCGAAGGCGAACTGCTGGCCCGCGTGCGCCGCGTGATCGGCCCCGACCTGCCGCTGGTGGTGAGCCTCGACCTGCACGCCAACGTCACGCCGGAAATGGTCGCGCACGCCGACGCGCTGATCGCCTACCGCACCTATCCGCACATCGACATGGCCGACACCGGCCGCGCCTCGGCAAGGCATCTCGCGCTGTTGCTGGAGAGCAAGCAACGCTTTGCGAAGGCATTCCGGCAACTGCCGTTCCTGATCCCCATCAGTTGGCAATGCACCTTCGACGAGCCGTGCAAGAGCATCTACGCCAAACTCGCCGCGCTTGAGAACGACGCGGTGCCGACGCTGTCGTTCGCGCCGGGCTTTCCGGCCGCTGATTTCGACGGCTGCGGCCCCACCGTGTTCGCCTATGGTCGCACGCAAACGGACGCGGACGCCGCGGCCGACGCCATCGCGCAACGCGTGGTCAGTCACGAGAACGATTTCGACGGCAAAATCTATTCCCCCGACGAGGGCGTGCGTCACGCGATGGAATTGGCAAAGACCGCGCGAAAACCGATCGTCATCGCCGACACCCAGGACAATCCCGGCGCCGGCGGCGATTCCGACACCACCGGGATGTTGCGCGCGCTGGTGCGCAACAAGGCGCGGCGCGCCGCGACCGGCGTGATCTACGACCCGGCTTCCGCGAAAGCGGCGCACGCGGCCGGCGAAGGCACGACGGTAACGCTGTCGCTCGGCGGCAAGTCCGGCATCGCGGGCGATACACCTTATGAGGCGACGTTCGTGGTCGAGAAACTGTCGGACGGCCGGTTCAAAGCGCCCGGTCCCTATTACGGCGGCCGCGACATGGAGATGGGGCCGTCGGCGTGCTTGCGCATCGACGATGTCCGCGTGGTGGTGGCGTCGCACAAGGCGCAACTCGCCGATCAGGCGATGTACCGCTACGTTGGCATCGAGCCAACCGAGCAGGCGATCCTCGTCAACAAAAGCTCGGTGCATTTCCGCGCCGATTTCGAGCCGATCGCCGAGACGCTCTTGATCTGCGCCGCGCCGGGCGCGATGCCGGCGGACACCGCCGCGCTGCCGTGGACGCGGCTGCGCCCCGGCATCCGCATCAAGCCGAACGGGCCGGCGTTCCGTCCCAAGCCATGACGCACGAGCCATAACGCGCAAACGGCCGATGGTGCGGGCGACCGGACTCGAACCGGTACAGACCTTGCGGTCCTACGGATTTTAAGTCCGTTGCGTCTACCAATTTCGCCACGCCCGCCTGCTTGTCTTTTCA
>JBIQLW010000016.1:0-84061 GCA_044463945.1 Bradyrhizobiaceae bacterium
TCAACACCACGATGAACGACTGGCACACCTGCAAGGCGTCCGGCGACATCCGCGCCAGCAATCCGTGCTCGGAATACATGTTCCTCGACGACACCGCCTGCAATCTGGCCTCCGCCAACCTGCTGACGTTCTACGACACCGCCGCGCGGCGCTTCGATATCGACGCCTACGAGCACCTGTGCCGGCTGTGGACCGTGGTGCTCGAAATCTCGGTGCTGATGGCCCAGTTCCCGTCGAAGCAGATCGCCGAGCTCTCCTACGAGTTCCGCACGCTGGGCCTCGGCTTCGCCAACATCGGCGGCCTGCTGATGACCATGGGCCTGTCATACGATTCGAAGGAAGGCCGCGCGCTGTGCGGCGCGCTGACCGCGGTGATGACCGGCGTCGCCTACGCCACCTCGGCGGAGATGGCGAGCGAGCTTGGCCCCTTCCCCGGCTACAAGAAGAACGCCACCCACATGCTGCGCGTGATCCGCAACCATCGCCGCGCCGCGCACGGCCAGTCGCACGGCTATGAAGCGCTCTCGGTCGATCCGGTGCCGCTCGATCACGCCTCCTGCCCGCAGGCGGATATCGTCGACCACGCCAAGGCGGCGTGGGACCGCGCGCTCAGCCTCGGCGAGGAGCACGGCTATCGCAACGCCCAGACCACCGTGGTGGCGCCGACCGGCACCATCGGCCTGGTGATGGATTGCGACACCACCGGCATCGAGCCGGACTTCGCGCTGGTGAAGTTCAAGAAGCTCGCCGGCGGCGGCTACTTCAAGATCATCAACCGCGCGGTGCCGGAGGCGCTGCGCGCGCTCGGCTATCGCGAAAGCGAGATCGCCGAGATCGAGGCTTACGCGGTCGGCCACGGCTCGCTCAGCAATGCGCCGGGCGTCAACGCCTCCACCTTGAAGGCCAAGGGCTTCACCGACGAGGCGCTGGCCAAGGTGGAAAAGGCACTGCCGACCGCCTTCGACATCAAGTTCGCCTTCAACAAGTGGACCTTCGGCGAGGACTTTCTGCGCGATACGCTGAATATCGCGCCGGAGGAAATCGCGGCCCCGGGCTTCGACCTGCTCTCGGCGATCGGCTTCACCAAGGCCGAGATCGAGGCGGCGAACGTCCACATCTGCGGCGCGATGACGGTGGAAGGCGCCCCCCACCTCAAGTCCGAGCACTACGCGGTGTTCGACTGCGCCAACCCGTGCGGCAAGGTCGGCAAGCGCTATCTGTCGGTGGAAAGCCACATCCGCATGATGGCGGCGGCGCAGCCGTTCATCTCGGGCGCGATCTCGAAAACCATCAACATGCCCAACGACGCCACCGTGGAGGACTGCAAGTCCGCCTATCTCTTGTCGTGGAAGCTGGCGCTGAAGGCCAACGCGCTCTATCGCGACGGCTCGAAGCTGTCGCAGCCGTTGAACTCGCAGCTCATCGCCGACGATGACGAGGACGACGAGGCGCTGGACGCCCTGCTCGACAAGCCGATGGCGGCGCGCACCGCGCAGATGGCGGAGAAAGTGGTCGAAAAGCTGGTGGAGCGCGTCGTGGTGCTGCGCGAGCGCGAGCGGATGCCCGACCGCCGCAAAGGCTACACGCAGAAGGCGGTGGTCGGCGGCCACAAGGTCTACGTCCGCACCGGCGAATACGACGACGGCCGGCTCGGCGAGATCTTCATCGACATGCACAAGGAAGGCGCGGCGCTGCGCTCCTTCATCAACAACTTCGCCATCGCCGTGTCGCTCGGCCTGCAATACGGCGTGCCGCTGGAGGAATACGTCGATGCCTTCACCTTCACCCGCTTCGAGCCCGCGGGTCCGGTGCAGGGCAACGACTCGATCAAGTACGCGACCTCGATCCTTGACTATGTGTTCCGCGAACTGGCGGTGAGCTACATGGGCCGCTACGACCTCGCCCATGTCGATCCCTCGGAGACGCACTTCGACGCGCTCGGCAAGGGCGTCGCCGAAGGCAAGACGCCGGAAGGCTCGGCCCCGCCGCCGGCGATGAAGTACCTGTCGAAGGGCCTGACCCGGTCGCGCACCGACAACCTGGTGATGATGCGCGCGGCGCCTGCGGCGCTCGCCGATCACGACGCGCACCCGACAGCCGGCGGCCCGGGGAGCAACGTCACCGCGCTTGCGACCTCGCGCGCCGGCGATGGCGCGGCAACGGCGCTGAAGGCCGAACTGGCGGAGCCGCAGCTTTCTCCGACCGAGAAGCTTGAGGCGCAAGCCTGGAGCAAGGCCGGCACGGCGGCGGCGGCATCACCCACGCTCACCAAGGCCGAGCGCCGCGCGGAAGCGAAGGCCAAGGGCTACGAGGGCGAGATGTGCTCGGAGTGCGGCAACTTCACGCTGGTGCGCAACGGCACCTGCATGAAGTGCGACACCTGCGGCTCAACGACCGGGTGCTCGTAAGGATGCGTTGCTGCGACTGGATGATGTACATGTTCGCATAGGATGCTAACTTCGGCTGAAGTGCGCCGCAAATCATCCCAAAGAGTAACCGCATCCTGATGCGGCAAACGAAAACCCGCCGGAAACGGCGGGTTTTTGCTTAAGCTCGGTATCACCCGATCAATGATAAGCCAGATGCACAACCAAGTCCGGGAATGGCTCTGCGATCCGACAGCATCGGAAGTAGATGACATATCCCACCCTCGATTGACCTCGCGCCACGTCGCGAAAAGTGCGTTACATGCTTGTTGTAAAGCCCAGGCCCTTCTCACGACGTTTAAGCCGCCAAGCGTAGTCACTTGGAAACAGGTCAAGATAATCGTCCAGACCGAGTTCTTTGGCGGCTTGCACCGGCCAATCGCCGCGCAGCATTAATTCGCGCGCAAGAGCAATCAGGTCGGCCTTGCCTTCCCTCAGTATTGATTCGCAGTGTTGTGGATCGGTAAGGAGTCCCACCGCCATCGTTCGGGCCCCGGTTTCGCGCCGGACGCGCTCGGCGAGGCGTTAAGGTGATCGAATTCATGTGTGCGTCTCCTCCCCACGAACCTCGTGCTCAAAGAGCATGTCGTTGATTTTCTTGCAGAGCCCCTGGAACTCAGGACCGCCCTGGGTCTCCGGTCCGAACTGATGGGCATTCAGTTCGGCGCGAACCCGGCCGGGATGTGGGGAAAGAACCAGTATCCTTGTGCCGATAAGAACGGCTTCTTCGATCGAGTGCGTGACGAATATCAACGTGAAGCGGGTCTTGTCCCAAAGCTGAAGCAGTTCGTGTTGCATCTTCCGCCTGGTGAGGGCGTCAAGCGCTGCATAAGGCTCGTCCATGAGCAGGACGTCGGGTTTCATCGCCATCGCCCGCGCGATGGCCACCCGTTGCTTCATGCCACCTGAGAGAGTGTGTGGAAATGCGTCGGCGAACTTGGTGAGCCCGACCCGCTCTATGATTTCGTCAGTGGAGGATCTAATATCCGAACGTTTATTCAGCCTGAGCGGCAACTCGATGTTCTGTCTCACCGTCTTCCATGGCAGCAATTGATCGAACTCTTGGAAGACCATCATGCGGTCGGGGCCGGGCATCTCGACTTGCCGGTTCTTAAGGGAGATCTTTCCTTCAACGGGTTTGATGAACCCCGCGATCGCTTTAAGTAACGTGGACTTTCCGCAGCCAGACGGGCCCAACAGCACGAAGCGGTCACCCGCGTGAATATCAAAACTCACCTGGGACGTCGCAGTAACCAGATATTCCGTGGTCTTGTATTGCAGCGTCACTCCAGAGACCTGCAGCAGCGGTTCCTGCGGAATTTGCGCAGCGCTCACGTTCGAGACGACCTGGAGATTCGATAGCATGACATACTCCCGCCTAGCGGCCATGCGTGACCCGCGCCGCATGGCACCAACAGCATTTCCAACCTTTTTTTATTGGTTGCCCGTTGTGGGTTCTCGTTCGCGCCTAGCTCTATTGCCGCGTCTGGGGGAGTCGCCGCCCAAGAATTCCGCCCGCGATCATATTGCGGAGGATCTGCGTGGTGCCGCCGCCGATCGTGAACATCCGCGCATCCCGCGCCATTCTTTCAAGGGGAAGATCACGACCGTATCCGGCAGCTCCATGCAACTGAAGCGCGTCGTTGGTTACTTTGATCGCTCCTTCGGCGGTGAACACTTTGGCTTGCGCAGAGGCGGTAACGTCCGGCCACGGGTTGGAATTGCGCGCCGTATCGTGAATGAGAAGCCTTGAAGCGCGAAGCGTGATTGCCATATCGGCAAGCATCCACTGAACCCCCTGGAACTCGGAAATTGGCCGCCCGAACTGTTCACGCCTATCGACGTATGCGAGGGATGCCTCGTACGCGCCCTGGGCGATTCCAAGTGCCACGGCTGCTGCACCAATGCGTTGCGAATTGTATGCCTGCATGATCTGCCCGAACCCCTTCTTCAGTCCCGCAGGCGGAACGAGCAGGGCGTCGGCAGATACTTCGCAATCTTCGAAGTGGAGAACGCCCTCCGGAATACCCCGCAGACCCATCGCGGGTAGACGCTTGCCCACGCGAAATCCGGGGTGTCCGGCCTCGATCATGAAGGAGCCAATTCCTTGGAATGACTCACCGTCGTAGACCTGAGCCAATACCAGATAGAGGCGTGTAATACCGGCACCGGTGATCCAGTGTTTGGTCCCGTTAATGACGTAACTGTTGCCTCGCCGTACAGCCTTTGTAGCCATGTTGGTGGCGTCGGATCCCGCGCCTGGCTCCGAAAAGCAAATAGCTGGCTTGTCGGCATCGAGAATGAGATCCGCAGCTCGCCGCTTCTGAGCCTCCGTGCCGTAAGCCATGATGGCGGGAACGGCTCCCATATTGGTATCGACGACGATTCTTCCCGAAATGCCGCAGGCTTTAGCCGCTTCCTCGACAGCAATTGTTACGCCGAGAAAGCTTGCGTCCTTCCCGCCGTAGGCTTTCGGCATCGTCATTCCAGAGATTCCAAGCTCCCTGAGCGCTCGGGCATGACCCAACGGGTATTCTTCGGTCCTATCGATCTCTGCCGCCGCTGGTCTCAACAAACGATCGGCAAGATCTTTGACACGCTCCCGGATCTCCTCATTCGAGAACGTCGAAGAACTAAGAGAGACTGTCATCTCGTTCCTTCCCTGCTGAACCCGTCGCGGAGTTCTTGGTACAATCGCTAACGCAATTGCCTTTTTGCATAAAGTGCATTATTTGCAGAATTTCAGTTGAAGAATGTGCATCAATGAAAAACGCTTGAGGATATTGCAAGTATGGACAAGCGATCGCTCGAATCCTTCATCGCCGTCTATCGCTCGGGATCCTTGGTGGAAGCTGCCGAGCGTCTCAATATTTCTCAGTCGGCATTGTCCCGGCGCATTACGGAATTCCAGCACAGGCTGGGCTTGTCTTTGTTCGAGCCATCCGGGAGAGGACTGGTCGCAACAGGCGATGCGGAGAATCTCTTGCCGCTTGCGCTGGCGGCGTTGGAAAGCATATTGGCGCTGGAAGCGGCGGCGAGAGTGAATGGCGTCCGTCCAGCAATTCACCTCACCGTAGCGGCAACTGCGCATATGATTGAAACGACAGTTGCGGATTGTGTCGCCGAATTCATACGCACCCATCAGAACATCAAGATTGGGTTTCTGGAAGCTGGCGGCGTCGAGATCGAAGACCTTATTCTCAGCGGAAAAGCCTCACTTGGCATTACCGCCCGTCCCCGGTTTGATACAGGTCTCGTTGATCGTCCCATCATGCGATTGAATATCTTGGCGGGATGCTCGGAGCCTTTCACGACAAGCGAGGTTAGGAATGGCATCGATCTTCGTTCGCTCTGTCGCCGGAATCTCCTGATCCTGGATCGAAGACATCAGTCTCGATTGACGCTCGACGCGGCCTGGCGTCTTCTACAACTTACGCCAAGCATCCTTCACGAGGGCAGCACAGCGAGCGTTATCCTTGCTCTAGCGCGGGTCGGTCTTGGTACAGCGATCATACCGTCAAGCACGCGGACGGATCTTTACACGACAAAGATCACCGCAAACGGCGTCGCCCTTGGGATGGATCTGTCCGCGGTATGGGATCCAACGATGCGCTGGAGGGCCGAGGTGGAGGAACTGGCCAGTTCCTTGAGGAAATCCTTTTCGAGCCGCCATCCCTCGCGCCACTCCTCCAAGACCAGGCTCCCGGAGCGCAAGACCTAGCCAACCTCATGCACGGCGCTGAGCGCGAGATCGTCCCGACGACGCCGCGCGCATTGAAGGCGCGCAATCGTTGAATTCATGACATTCTCAGGGAGTCAATCATACCGGAGGCAGGGAATTGAAGACCGACAACACCGAAGCGGCCATTGACGGCGCGGCCTATCGCGCCATCGATACAATCTATCATTCCTACCTGACCGGTCTCATTCTCATGCTGGCATCGCGCGCCGGTCCGCAGCGTGCCGCCGAGGTCGTCTTCAGAACCTTTCGCCGGCAACAGCTTGCCCGCTTCCTGCCCGGGCTGACAAAGCTCGGTCTCGACCGCCTGCCGCACGCGGTGGCCTGCGCGCAATATCACTACCTCTCCAATCAGGTCGGCGGCGTGAAGGTCGAATACATCCCCGAGAACGACCGCAAGGCATGGGTGCGCTACCCGCCGCCCAGATGGATCTGGTGGGGAACGGCGGTCTGCGGCATTCCCTCCGAAGTGTCGCGCGCAGTTCTGAGAGGATGGCACGCCAACAACGGCGTGGTCCTCGGCAATCCGCGGCTGGGCTTCGTCTGCACCGGGCAGACGGTCGACGGGCAGCCGGGGCTGGAAGGCTACTACAAGGAGTGGGATCACGATCTTGCGCCGGACGAACGGCTGCAATTCTCGCCCGGAGAACAGTGCCCCGCGTTCGATCCGGCCCGCGCGCCCGGACTCCCGGACAATACCTGGCCGCAGGCGCGGCTTCTCAAGGTGCTGCGCAACTATTCGATGGAATACATCACCTCGATTGTCCCTGAGACGATCGCCGTGCTCGGCCCCGAGGAAGGCGGGCACCTTGCCGGCGCCGCCGCCCGGCTGATCGGGATGCATACTTTCGATGAGGTCGGGGCGCTGCTCGGCGATGTCGCGCCGGGCGCGGCCGGCTTCGCCGCCGCGTTCGCCCGCCTCGCGCGCGGGCAAGGCGACGACGCCGCGCTTCACCGCGACGGGGCCGCCACGATCGTCCGGCAGACCTCATGGCGGCTGATGGCGGAACGGGAAAACCTGTCGCCGGCGGTGTTCGACGCCTGGAACGGATTGTGGGTCGGGGCCGCGCTCGCGCACGACCGCTTCATGCGGGTCGAGGTGATCGAGCGACGGGACCATGGCGACGCCCACTGGGCCTGGCGATTCCGCTAGATCGGGATCGCCGGCGAACCTGAGCGCGCGCGATAGCGGAGACTCACGCGACCGCGCATCGCGGGCGCGGATCGGGCTTGCGGAGGGGGGTCCGGAGGGCTCCGTCGGATCGTTGCGGAGCTTTGAAAATACTTCAAAATTTTCAGATAATTGTCTGATTTTATGAGTGGAGGCCACGACCAGAATTGAACTGGTGTAAACGGTTTTGCAGACCGCTGCGTAACCACTCCGCCACGTGGCCCTTGAGGCGTTCTCTTATACGGCCGGCACGCGATAGGCAACCAACCCGGCGCTCAATGTCGGCGGCGGCGATAGTCGCGCCGCGGCTTCGGGCGGTCCGCCAATTCCGGCATCGTTGCCTGCACTTCGCGATAGCGCGCCAGCATCCGCTCGAAGCTGGCATTCAGCGCCGCCTCGATATCGGGCCGGTTCTCCAGATGCCCGACCAGCATCGCCGCCGCCTCGATGGTGGAGAGCCCCTCGCGGCGCGGCTCGCGGCGCAGCCGACCGTAGCGCGACGGCCGGGGCGGCGCGAGGATCACCCGCCGGCACTTCAGCATCCACGGATTGCGCCACCACAGCGCCTTGGCCTGGCTCCAGGTGCCATCGAGCAGGATGACGCCCTCGATGTCGCGCAAGGCAGCCCGCTGGTCGTCGGCCATGCCGCCCTTGCGGTCGAGCGCCACCACCGGCCGGTCGGCATCGAAGTCGGCCGCCCTGGCCGAGCCGAGATAGAGCACCGCCCAGCGCGATGGATCGACGGTATGTCCCAGCAGCTTGCTCAGGCTCGGCCATGACAGGCCGACCTTCACCACCGCGTCCTTGAAATGCAGCGCCGCCAGCCGCGCGGTGCCGAGCGCCCTGTCCTGCTCCTGCGGGTGCTGGAGGATCACCACCGACAGCCGGGTGTCGAGCGGCGCGACGCTGTCGCAGATGCACAGCGGCAGCGGCTTGCGGCAATGCTCGCATTCCGGAACCGGCTCGGGGATTTGCGTGGAAACGCTTTCGGACATGCGGCCCGCTATACGCTGCGGCCTCCCCGCCCGCAACCGCGCTACT
The DNA here is from genome assembly GCA_044463945.1 of Bradyrhizobiaceae bacterium. Taxonomy (GTDB): domain Bacteria; phylum Pseudomonadota; class Alphaproteobacteria; order Rhizobiales; family Xanthobacteraceae; genus 62-47. The sequence continues at coordinate 8,378 of JBIQLW010000016.1, forward strand.
CGGCCGGCGCGGCCAGCGCCGCCGGTTCGCGACCCCTGCGCCGCAGGCGGTCCATCAGCAGGTAGATCACCGGCGTCGTGTACAGCGTCAGGATCTGCGACACGAACAGCCCGCCGATGATGGTGATGCCGAGCGGCCGCCGCAGTTCGGTGCCGGGGCCGGTGGCGAGCACCAGCGGAATGCCGGCGAACAGCGCCGCCATCGTCGTCATCAGGATCGGCCGGAATCGCGCGATGCACGCCTCGAAGATCGCGTCATACGACGACAGTCCGCGCTGGCGCTCCGCCTCCAGCGCGAAGTCCACCATCATGATGCCGTTCTTCTTGACGATGCCGATCAGAAGAATGATGCCGACGAAGGCGATGATGGTGAGCGGCGCGCCGGTGATTTGCAGCGCCAGCAGGGCGCCGAGCCCGCCCGCCGGCAGCGTCGAGATGATGGTCAGGGGGTGGATCAGGCTCTCGTAGAGCACGCCGAGCACGATATACATCGCCACCAGCGCGCCGAGGATCAGCAGCGGCTGGCGGCCGGTGGTCTTCTGGAAATCGGCGGCGTTGCCCTCGAACCCGGCGCGGATGCCTTCCGGCATGTGCAGTTCGGCGACCGCGCGCTGGATGTTGGCGGTGGCGACCTCCAGCGGCACGCCGGGCAGCAGCCCGAACGACACCGTGGTCGAGGGGAACGAGCCGGTGTGATGGACCGCAAGCGGCGCGATCCCCCGCGAGTAACTCACCACCGCCGACAGCGGCACTTGCGCGCCGTCGGCGCCGGCGACGTAGACGTGCGCGAGGTCGGCGGGATCGGCCTGATACTGCGGTACGGTTTCCAGCACCACCTTGTACTGGTTGCGCTGGGTGTAGATCGTCGAGATCTGGCGCTGCGACAGCGCGTTGTTGAGCGCGTTGTCGATGTCCTGCACCTGCACGCCGAGGCTCGCCGCCGCCTTGCGGTCGATCGTCAGGTTGAGTTGCAGGCCGCCGGGATCGCGGTCGGCGGAGACGTCGGTGACGCCGTCCACCGTTTCCAGGCGCTTGGCCACCAGCGGCGCCCAGGTCTGCAACAGATCGAGGTCGGGGCTGGTCAGCGTGTACTGATAGTTGGAATCGCTCTGCCGCCCGCCGGCGCGGATGTCCTGCGCCGGGAACATGAACAGCCGGATGCCGGGGATCGCGGTCAGCTTCGGCCGCATCCGGTCGATGACGTTCTGCGTGGTGACGCCGGGCCGCTCCTCCGGCGGCTTGAGGCTGATGAACATGCGGCCGCGGTTCTGCCCGCTGAACGCGCCGCCGCCGCCGACGCTGGAGCCCAGCGACGCCACCGCGTCGTCGGCCAGCACGATATCGGCGACCTGCTCCTGAAGCTCGCGCATGGCCTGGAACGACACGTCGGCGGAGGCCCGCGTCGAGCCGATGATGAAGCCGCTGTCGTCGGACGGGAAATAGCCCTTCGGCGTCTGCACGTAGAGCGTCATGGTCAGCGCGATGGTGGCGAAGAACACCACCATGGTCAGCACCGGGAAGCCGAGCACGACCTTCAGCGTCCGCGCGTAGAAGCGCACCACCCGCGTCAGCGAGCGCTCGATCACACGGTCGAACCACGTCTCCCTGCGCAACGAGGCCGGCTTGATGTAGTGGGCGCAGATCATCGGGGTGATGGTCAGCGACACCAGCGTCGAGACCGCGATGGCGAAGGTCAGCGTCAGCGAGAATTCGCGCAGCAGGCGGCCGACGATGCCTTCCATGAAAATCAGCGGGGTGAAGGCGGCGACCAGCGACAGGCTGATCGACAGCACCGTGAAGCCGATCTGCTTGGCGCCGTCGAGCGCCGCCTGATAAGGCGACAGGCCGTGTTCGAGATTGCGGTACATGTTCTCGATCATGACGATGGCGTCGTCCACCACGAAGCCGATCGAGATCGCCAGCGCCATCAGCGACAGGTTGTCGATGGAGAAGCCGGCGAGCCACATGCCGGCGCAGGTGCCGGCCAGCGCCAGCGGCACCGAGATGCCCGCCGCGACGGTGGGCGTGACGCGGCGCAGGAACACGAACACCACCAGCATCACCAGAATCGCGGTCGCCCCCAGCGTCCACTGCATGTCCTCGACGCTGGCGCGAATGGTGCCGGTGCGGTCGGTCAGGATCGAAATCTCGATCGCCGCCGGAATCCATTGCCGCAGTTCGGGAAGCAGCGCTCTCACCCGGTCCACCGTCTCGATGACGTTGGCGTCGCCCTGCTTGGTGATGAGCAGCAGCACCGCCGGCTGCTTGTTGAACCAGGCGATGGAGCGGCTGTTGCGGGTGGCGTCGCGCACCTCGGCCACGTCCGACAGCCGCAGGAAGTTGCCGTTCGCGCTCTTGATGACGATGTCGCGGTACTGCGCCGCGGTGCGCATCTGCGGGTTGATGGCGATGGTTTCGCCCTGCCGTCCGCCCTCGAAGATGCCGACGGGGCCGAGCGGATTGGCGGCGACGATGGCGGCGCGCACGTCGTCGGTGGAGATGCCGGCGTTCGACAGCGCCACCGGATCGAGGGCGACGCGCACCGCCGGCTGATCGGCGCCGCTGACATTGACCTCGCCGACGCCGGGCACCTGCGAAATGCGCTGCGCGACCACAGTGTCGGCAACGTCGTAAATCGCGCTGGAGGAAATCGTCTTCGAGGTCAGCGCCAGAATGAACACCGGGGCCGCCGCCGAATTGGCCTTGCGGAAGGTCGGCAGCGTCGGCAGGTCGGTCGGCAGATCGGCCATCGAGGCGTTGATCGCCGCCTGCACGTCACGCGCGGCGCGGTCGATGTCGCGGCCGATGGCGAACTGCAACTGGATGTTCGTGGAGCCGAGCGAACTCGACGAGGTGATCTGGTCGATGCCGGCGATCTCGCCGAGCCGCCGCTCCAAAGGCGCCGCCACCGTCGCCGCCATCACCGCCGGATCGGCGCCCGGCCGCGACGCCGACACCCGGATCATCGGGAAATCGACGTTGGGGACGGAAGCGACCGGCAGGAACTGATAGGCCACCGCGCCGAGCAGGAACAGGCCGATCGCCAGCAGCGTGGTGCCGACCGGCCGCCTGATGAAGGGCTCGGACAGCGAGGCCATGCTATTGCATCCCCTCGGTCGCGCCGGCCACCGGCGGCTGCGCGGGGCCGACCGGCGGCACCGCCTTCTCGATCCGGCGGTTGAGGCGGTCGAGCGCGAGGTAAATCACCGGCGTCGTATAGAGCGTCAGCAACTGGCTCAGCAGCAGGCCGCCGATGATCGAGACGCCGAGCGGAAAGCGCAGCTCCGCGCCGGTGCCGCTTTCCAGCGCCAGCGGCAGCGCGCCGAACAGGGCGGCCAGCGTCGTCATCATGATCGGGCGGAAACGCAGCAGGCACGCCTGCACGATGGCGTCATAGGACGACATGCCCTTGTGGCGCTCCGCCTCCAGCGCGAAGTCGATCATCATGATGGCGTTCTTCTTGACGATGCCCATCAGCAGGATGATGCCGATCAGCCCGATCACCGACAGGTCCTCGCCGCACAGCATCAGCGCGAGGATGGCGCCGACGCCGGCGGACGGCAGCGTCGAGAGGATGGTGATCGGATGGATGTAGCTCTCGTAGAGCACGCCCAGCACGATATAGATGGTGACGATGGCGGCGAGGATCAGCCACGGCTGCCCGGCCAGCGAGCGCGAGAACTCGGCGGCGTCGCCCGAGAACAGCCCGACGATGTTGCCCGGCATCCCGATCCGCTGCTCGATGGCCTTCACCTCGTTGACGGCGTCGCCCAGCGCCTCGCCGGGGCCGAGGTTGAAGCTCAGCGTCACCGCCGGGAACTGGGCGTGATGCGAGATCACCAGCGGCGCGGTGGTGCGCGTCAGCGTCGCCACCGCCGACAGCGGCACCTGCGCGCCGGCCGCGCCCGGCACGTACAGCTTCGACAGCACGGTGGGGTCCCGCTGGTCCTCCGGCAGCGCTTCCAGCACCACCCGGTACTGGTTGGCCTGCCCGTAGATCGTCGAAATCTGCCGCTGCGCGAAGGCGTCGTTGAGGGTATCGGTCACCGCCTGCAACGACACGCCGAGTTGGCCGGCGCGGGTGCGGTCGATATCGAGCGCGGCGCGCAGGCCGCCCTCCTGCGCTTCCGACGACACGTCGCGGAACAGCGGGTCACGGCGCAGTTCCTGCACCAGCCGGTCGGCCCAGCGCGTCACCTCGGCGGCGTCGGTCGCGGTCAGCGTGTATTGATACTGCGAGCGGCTGGCCTGCGTGCTGATCTGGATGTCCTGCACCGGCTGGAAATACACAGTCATGCCGGGGATGCCGGCGACACGGCCTTTCAGCCGCTCGACGATCGCGGCGACGCCGTCCTTGCGCTCGCCGCGCGGCTTCAGCGACAGCACCAGCCGGCCGACATTGGTGGTGGGGTTGACCGAGCCCGCGCCGATCACCGACACCACCCCGGTCACGTCGGGATCGGCCTGGATCGCCGCCGCCACCTCGGCCTGACGGCTCTGCATCTCGAAGAATGACACGTCGGGACCGGCCTGGGTGACGGCGGTGATCGACGAGGTGTCCTGCAACGGCAGAAAACCCTTCGGCGCGATCACGTACAGGCCCAGCGTCGCCACGATGGTCGCGAAGGTGGCGACCAGGGTCGCGCGCTGATGCCGCAGCACCCACAACAGCGTCCAGTGATAGACCTCGACCATCCTGTCGATGCCGCGGCTGACCAGCTTGAGCCCCGGCACCGGCCGCTCCTCGTGGCCGGGCTTGAGCAGCCGCGAGCACATCATCGGCGTCAGCGTCAGCGACACCACCGCGGAGGTGATGACCGCGATCGTCAGCGTCAGCGCGAACTCGCGGAACATGCGCCCGACCAGCCCGGACATGAACAAGAGCGGGATGAACACCGCGATCAGGGACAGCGTCAGCGAGATCACCGTGAAGCCGATTTCGCGCGCGCCGCTCAAGGCCGCCTCCATCGGTTTCTCGCCGTTCTCCATGTGGCGGACGATGTTCTCGATCATGACGATGGCGTCATCCACCACGAAGCCGGTGCCGATGGTCAGCGCCATCAGCGACAGGTTGTCGAGGCTGAAGCCGGCGAAATACATGATGCCGAAGCTGGTGATCAGCGACAGCGGCAGCGCGACGCCAGCGATGATCGTGGCGCGCATCGAGCGCAGGAACAAAAGCACCACCAGCGTCACCAGGATGACGCTGAGGATCAGCGTGAACTGGACGTCGTGCACCGAGGCGCGGATGGTGACGGTGCGGTCGCTGACCACGGTGAGCTTGACGCCGGCCGGGATCGCCTGCTCCAGCTTCGGGATCTGCTCCTGAAGCTGGCGCACCACCTCGATGACATTGGCGCCGGGCTGGCGCTGGATGTCGATGATGACCGCCGGTGTGCCCTGATACCAGCCGCCGCTGCGGTCGTTCTCAAGGCCATCGACGATCCGCGCCACGTCGGCGATGGTCACCGGCGCGTTGTTGCGATAGGCGATGATGATCGGCTTGTACGCCTCGGCGGCGGTGATCTGGTCGTTGGCGGCGATGGTGTAAGCCTGCTGCGCGCCGTCGAGCGAGCCTTTCGGGCCGGAGACGTTGGCGTTGGCGATCGCCGTGCGCAGGTCCTCCATGGAGATGCCGTAGGCGGCGAGCCGCGAGAGATCCGCCTGCACCCGCACCGCCGGCTTGAGGCGGCCGAGCACCGAGACGCGCCCGACGCCGGAAATCTGGCTCAGCCGCTGGGTCAGCAAAGTGTCGGCGAGATCGCTCATCGTCCGCAGCGACACCGTTGGCGAAGTCAACGCCAGCGTCATCACCGGCGCGTCGGCCGGGTTCACCTTGGCGTAGGTCGGCGGGTACGGCAGATTCTTCGGCAGCACGCCGGCGGCGGCGTTGATCGCGGCCTGCACGTCCTGGGTCGCGCCGTCGATATCGCGGTTGAGATCGAACTGAAGCGAGATCTGGCTGACGCCGAACGAGCTGTTCGACGTCATCATGGTCAGCGAGGGGATCTGCCCGAGCTGGCGCTCCAGCGGCGCGGTGAGCAGCGAGGCCACCACCTCCGGGCTCGCGCCCGGCAGTTGCGTCGTCACCTGCACCGTCGGGAAATCGACCTGCGGCAGCGCCGACACCGGCATCGCCCAGTAGCCGAGCGCGCCGCCGATCATCAGCGCGATGCCGAGCAGCGACGTCGCGATCGGACGGCGGATGAATGGTTCGGAAACGCTCATCGCTGCGCACTCAATGCTGCACGTATCATCTCAGGCGGGGCGGCGCGGCCTTACGGCTGCGCCTTGCCGCCGTTCGCGGGCTGGGCTTTCCCGGCTCCGTCGTTCTGCCCTTTCGCGCGATCACCGGAGCGGCCATTCTTCTCGCCGGCATTCTCGCCCTTGGCGCGCTGGCCCTTCTCGCCGCGGCGTTCGCGCTTGCGCGGCGCGAGGTCGGGCGTGATGGTCTGCTCGCCGGTGCCGACACTGACCTTGGCGCCGTCGGAGAGATTGGCGAATCCGGTGGTCACCACGCGATCGGTCGGGTTGAGCCCCTTGGCGATCACCGCGTCCTTTTCGTTCTGCTGCGTCACCGTGATCGGCCGCGCATGGACGATGTCGTCCTCGCCGATCACGTAGCTGAAGGTCCCGGCGGGGCCGCGCTGCACCGCCGAGGTCGGCACCACCAGCGCCTGCGACAGCGTTTCGACCTTGAGCCGGACGCTGACGAACTGTCCCGGCCAAAGATGATAGTCGGCGTTGGGAAACTCGGCTTTCAGCTTCACCGTTCCGGTGGTCGGATCGACCTGGTTGTCGAGCCCCTTCAGTTCGCCGCTGTCGATGATGGTCTTGCCGTCGCTGCCGTACACCTCGACCACCAGCGGCCCCTTGGCGAAGGCGGCGTTGACGCGGACGATCTGCTGCTGCGGCAGGCTGAACTGCACCGCGATCGGCTGCAATTGCGTGATGACCACCAGCCCGGTGGCGTCGGAGGCGTTGATGATGTTGCCCCGGTCGATCTGGCGCAGGCCCGCGCGGCCCGAGATCGGCGCGACGATTTTCGTATAGCCGAGCGTGGCCCGGGCGTTGTCGATCGCCGCCTGATCGAAGCGCACCAGCGCCTCAAGCTGCGCCACCGTCGCCTTCTGGGTGTCGGCCTGCTGCTTGGAGCCGGCGTTGGAGGCCGCCAGTTGCTGATAGCGCGCCAGATCGAGGCGGGCGTTGGCGAGCTGCGCCTCGTCCTGCGCCTTCTTGGCGACCGCCTGATCGTATTGCGCCTGATAGATCGCCGGGTCGATCTCGGCCAGCACGTCGCCCTGCTTGACGTTCTGCCCTTCGGTGAAGTTGACGCTGAGCAGCTTGCCGTCCACCTGCGCGCGCACGGTGACGGTATTGAGCGCGCGCACGGTGCCGACGCCGTCGAGATAGACCGGGACGTCTTCGATCCGGGGTGTTGCCGCCAGCACCGGGACGGTCGAGTTCATCGGCATCTGGAAGCGGCCGGTGCGGGCGGGCTGCCGCGCCTCGAACGCGCTCCAGCTGGCATATCCCAGTCCAGCCAAAATCAGGAGCGTGATGACGAGCGGCAGCACCCGCCGCCGCTTCGGCGGCTCTGTCGCGGTCGATGCGTCGGCCGGGCTGTCCGGCTGTTCGGGCTTAAAGAGCATTGGAAGGCCCTGCTGCTAACGGTCCCCAGCCGCCGCCAAGCGCCTGGTACAGGCTGACGATGGCCAGCAGGCGCGCCAACTGGGCCTGCGACAGCGAATCCTCAGCCTGAAATAACGTCAATTGCGTGTTCAACACCGTCACGATATCCGCCGTCCCGGCGCGAAGCTGCTGCTCGGCCAACTGAAACGCCCGGCGCGAGGCGGCGACGACGATGCGTTGCAGGCGCAGCCGCTCGGTGGTCTGCTTGACGGCGACCAGCGCGTTATCGACGTCCGCGAACGCCGACACCACGGTGTTGCGGTAGGTTTGCAGCAGTTCGTCCTGCCGCGCCTTGCTCAGTTCGAAATTGCCCTGGATCGCGCCGCCGTCGAAGATCGGCTGCGTCAGCCCGGCGGCAAGGCTGAAGAACGCGGCGTGGGGCGAGAACAGCGAGGCCAGCGCGGCGCTCTGATAGCCGCCCTGCCCGGTCAACTGGATGCTCGGGAAGAACTGCGCGCGGGCCGCGCCGATATTGGCGGTGGCCGCCGCGAGGGTCGCCTCCTGCCGGCGGATATCCGGGCGCTGGATCAGAAGCTCCGACGGCAGGCCCGGCGTCACCCGCGGCGCGGCGATGTTGTTCAGCGAGCCGCCGGCGACCCGGATCGCCTCCGGCGGCCGCCCGACCAGCGTGGCGAGCGCGTTGGCGTTCTGCGCCAGCGTCTGCCGCAGCGGCGGCACCGCCGCGCGCTGGTTGGCGAGCACGCTCTCCTGCTGCGCCACATCGAGGTCGGACCCGGTGCCGGCGCTGAAGCGCTGCTTGATGGCCTCGAGAATGCGCTCGGCGCTGGCGATGTTGCGGTTGGCGGTGCGGATGCGGTCCTGCGCCGTCAGCACCTGAAAATAGGCATTGGCGACGGCGGCGAGCGTGGTCAGCGCCACCACGTCGCGGTCGAAGCGGGTGGCGGTGGCGGTCTCGCTCGCCGCCAGCGCAAGGTCGCGGTTCTTGCTCCAGAAATCGATCTCGTAGCTGGCGCTGATCGACGACGAGAAATTGGTGATCTCGCGGCCGCTGTTGGTGAGGCCGCTCGAACTGGAGCCGGACGATTTCGAGCGGCTGGCCTGGCCGCTCCCGCCCACGTACGGCAGCAGCGCCGCCCCGGCGATCCGCGCCTGCGCGTCGGCCTGCACGATGCGCGCCACCGCCGCCGCGATGTCGAGGTTGACGGTCTGGGCTTCCTCCATCAGCGCCGTCAGTTCGCGCGACTTGAAGCCGCGCCACCAGTCGATCGATGGCGTCGCGGCATCGGCATGGGCGGCGCGGCCGGCTTCCTTGTAGGCGGCCGGCACCTGCAACGCCGGGTCGGGAATGTCGGTGGTGAGGATGCAGCCGGACAGCGCAAGCGCCAGCGCCGCCGCGCCGACGCCGTGGGCGATCCCTTGTCCCGACACGCGCTGACGCCCCCGCGCCGCGCGATATTGCCCCGGAATGCTCACAGCGGCGCCCGGCCCAGTCGCCGATCCGACAGGCGCAGACGCCCGGCGCGCGCCGGACGGGGCCGGATGACGATCGGCGGTAATGTAGTCAACGGACGAATCCCTGCTGCCCAGACTCGGCCATTTTAGCGGCCCGGATCGGCAGCGGACAGGTCCCCACCGGCTTTCCAACGCCATATTGCGTAGAATTAACGTAGCCGCCGGCGGTCTTCCAAATGCGACTAATGCCCGATTTTATTGGCGAAGTATGGAACCCGCGAGGCGGGAGACCGCCCGGCTTACGAAGATTTCATGTTGGGGTGACGGCCTTCACAGTCGAAACGACACGCCCGGACGCGCCTCACCGGCCGGCGGATTCGCGGCCGTCCAGGCCCTCCGAGGCGACGGAGAGCTATCTTCTTCGGCCGCCGACAAACACGGAAAATCCGCCCGCAACAGCACCGGAATGCGGAAAACCCTTCGCCCCGGTTTGCTTGTGCCACGGTGGCCCGTGGACTACGCTGGAATCACCCCTGAAACCCGCTGCAAGAACCAAATCCCCATGAAGATCAACAATAACGTGGTCGATGCTATCGGCCACACGCCGCTTATCAAGCTCAATCGCGCCTCGGAAGCCACCGGCTGCACCATTCTCGGCAAGGCCGAGTTCATGAACCCCGGCCAGTCGGTCAAGGACCGCGCCGGCAAGCAGATGATCCTGGAGGCGGAAAAGCGCGGCGACCTGAAGCCCGGCGGCCTTGTCGTCGAAGGCACGGCGGGTAACACCGGCATCGGTCTTGCCATCGTCGCATCGGCGCGCGGCTATCGAACGATCATCGTCATTCCGGAAACCCAGAGCCGGGAAAAGAAGGACATGCTTCGCCTGTGCGGAGCGGAATTGGTCGAGGTGCCGGCGCTGCCGTACAGCAATCCCAACAACTATCAGCATGTCGCCAGGCGACTCGCAGACCAGTTGCGCAAGTCCGAACCGAACGGCGTGCTGTTCGGCGATCAGTGGAACAATCTCGACAATCCCAAGGCGCATTACGTCTCGACGGGCCCCGAAATCTGGGAGCAGACCGGCGGCAAGGTCGACGGGTTCATCTGCTCCATCGGAACGGGCGGCACGCTGGCGGGGGCCAGCGCCTTCCTGCGGGAGCAGAAAAAGGACATCGTGATCGGGGTCGCGGATCCGCGCGGCGCGGCGATGTACGAGTTGTTCAAGAACGGTGAAGCCAAGGCGACGCCCGGCGGCTCGATCACCGAGGGAATCGGGCTTGGGCGAGTCACGCCGGTCATCGCTAACGCCAAGGTCGATGAAGCCTATCTCATCCCCGACGAGGAGGCCGTGCCGGTCATCTACGATCTGCTCGAACACGAAGGGCTCTGTCTCGGCGGCTCGACCGGCGTCAATGTCGCGGGCGCGATCCGTCTCGCGAAGCAACTGGGACCGGGCCACACCATCGTGACCATCCTGTGCGACTCCGGCAACCGCTATCAGTCGAAGCTGTTCAACCCGGATTTCATGCGCTCGAAAAACCTGCCGGTGCCGCCGTGGCTCGAACGGCGCACCGATTTCGCGATTCCCTTCGAGAAGGTCTGAGCGGGCGACATTGGCAAGGATTCTTGCTTTTTGGGACCACCGCGCACCACGAAAGCCGTCATACCCGCGAAAGCGGGTATCCAGTAATCCGTACGAAAGCAGATATCCTTCGTGCCATCCCGGATGACTGGATCGTCCGCCTTCGCGGACGATGACGCCTCGTTTCCGGGGTGGCCCCTCAAACTGACGCCATCGCGTCAACACCGCTGCATATTCACCGCAGAATCTGGCTGAGGAACAGTTTCGTCCGTGCGTGCTGCGGGTTGGCGAAGAACGCGTCCGGCGTATTCGCCTCGATGATCTGCCCGGCGTCCATGAACACCACGCGGTTGGCGACCTCGCGGGCGAAGCCCATTTCGTGGGTCACCACCAGCATGGTCATGCCCTCCCTGGCGAGATCGACCATGGTGTCGAGCACCTCCTTCACCATCTCGGGATCGAGCGCCGAGGTCGGCTCGTCGAACAGCATCACCTTGGGATTCATGGTGAGCGCGCGCGCGATCGCCACGCGCTGCTGCTGGCCGCCGGAAAGCTGCCCCGGATAGTTCTTCGCCTTGTCGGGAATGCGCACGCGCTCCAGATAGCGCATCGCGGTGGCCTCCGCCTCCTTCTGCGGAATATGACGCACCCAGATCGGCGCCAGCGTGCAGTTTTCCAGCACGGTGAGGTGCGGAAACAGGTTGAAGCTCTGGAACACCATGCCGACCTCGCGGCGCACCTCATGGACGCGGCGCAGGTTGGGGCCGAGTTCGATGTTATCGACGACGATCTTGCCTTCCTGAAATTCCTCCAGCGCGTTGATGCAGCGGATCAGCGTCGATTTGCCCGAGCCCGACGGGCCGCAGATGACGATGCGCTCGCCGCGTCCGACGTCGAGGTCGATGTCGCGCAGGACGTGGAAGTCGCCGTACCACTTGTTGAGGCCCGCGATGGTGACGATCGGACTGTCTGCCATGACCCCTCTTTTCAGCCGCGGCGGTGGACGTTCAACCGGCGCTCGACGAACAGCGAATAGCGCGACATCGCGAAACACCCGACGAAATAGATCAGGCCGGTGAAGGCGAAGCCGGTGAACAGCGTGGTCGGCGTCGCCCATGCCGGATCGGCGAAGGCCGCGCGCAAGATGCCGAGCAGGTCGAACAGCGCCACGATCGACACCAGCGAGGTGTCCTTGAACAGCGCGATGAAGCTGTTGACCAGTCCGGGAATGACGTGGCGCAACGCCTGCGGCAGCACGATCAGTCGCGTCGTCTTCCAGTACGACAGGCCGAGCGCCTGCGCGGCTTCCTCCTGTCCGCGCGGAATCGCCTGCAAGCCGCCGCGGATCACCTCGGCGTTGTAGGCGCCGGCGAACAGCGCGATGCCGATCAGCACGCGCACGAGCCCGTCCACGGTGAAATTGCCCGGCAGGAACAGCGGCAGCATGTAGGTGGCGAAGAACAGGACCGTAATCAGCGGCACGCCGCGCCAGAACTCGATGAAGCCGACCGAGAACAGCCGGATCAGCGGGATGGTCGAGCGGCGGCCGAGCGCCAAGGCGATGCCGACCGGCATCGAGGCGACGATGCCGGTCACAGCCACCACCAGCGTCACCAGAAGCCCGCCCCACAGCCGGGTATCGACCACCGGCAGGCCGCCGCGGTCGAGGCCCATCGCCGCGATCACGACGGCGATGCCGGCAAAGACGAGCAGGCTCGCCGCGAGCGCCCGCCAGCCGCCGCGGGGACCGCCAGCCACAAAGAACAGGACGGCCGAGACGATGACGGCGGTGGCCGTGACGTCTGCCCATAACGGCTGTCCGGATACGGCGATCCAGTCGCGCAGCCACACCAGGGGCGCGGCGAGAAAAGCGAGCCCCACGCCGAGCCAGACGATGCCATAGCCGCTCCATTCCAGCACCGCGCCGAGCGCGGGATGCGAGCGCGCCGCGCCAAGCTCCACCAGCCGCGCACCGGCCTCGATGATGCCGCTTGCGAATGCGGAAGTGAGCCGCGCCGCCCAGTTCACGGCGAAGCCGTCGAGGCCGCCGCCATACAGCAGGAAGAAAGCGACGAACGGCAGCGCGACGAAGAACAGCCCGGCGTTGAGCGCCTTGGCCGGCAGCTTCGGGATCAGCAGCGGCAGCAGCAACAGCGCCGCCAGCAGGAACGTCAGGTTGACGCGCCAGCGCTCCGGTTCGGGATAGAAGCCGTAGATGAACTGCGTCAGCTTGGCCTGAACGAACGGCCAGCACGCGCCGACCGGATGGCCGGCATTCTCGCTCAGGCAGGCGGTGCGGTCGCCGCCCGTCCCCACCGCATCGACGAACAGGAAGCGCACCGTCGGCACGATCAGGAGCCACAACAGCGCGACGCCGAGCACGGTGAGCAGCGCGTTGGTCGGGCTGTTGAACAGCCGCGTGCGCAGGAAGCCGATTACCCCCGTCGTTTTCACCGGCGCGCGGCGCTCCGGCGCGAGGTCGCCGCGCACGAAACCGGCGCCCGCCTGCCCGCTCATCGGTCGAGACTCCGGTTCATCCGCCAGCCGTAGAAGCTCATGCCGGCGCTGGTCAGAAGCGAGATCAGAAGATAGACGCCCATGGTGATGGCGATGATTTCGATCGCCTGCCCGGTCTGGCTCAGCGTGGTGCCGGCGAACACCGAGAACAGGTCGGGATAGCCGATCGCGACCGCCAGCGAGGAGTTCTTGGTGAGGTTGAGATACTGGTTGGTGAGCGGCGGCAGGATCACCCGCATTGCCTGCGGCACCACGATCAGGCGCAGCGTTGCGCCGTGCGACAGCCCGAGCGAGGCCCCCGCCTCCATCTGCCCGCGCGGCACCGCCAGAATGCCGGCGCGCACGTTCTCGGCGATAAAGGCGGCGGTGTAAGTGGACAACGCCAGCGCCAGCGCCACGAACTCCGGCACGACGCGCAAGCCGCCTGCGAAGTTGAAGCCCTTCAGTTGCGGCACTTCGACGGAGAACGGCACGCCGAACACGAGCACCGCGAGCAGCGGCAGCCCGATCAGCAGCGCCAGCACGTAAGGCCAGATCGTGACCGCCCTGCCGTCGCGGAACAGCCGGCGGCGCGCATAGCCGCGCAGCACCAGCGCCGCCACCACCGCCAGAACGATCGCTGCGAGAAAAGCCGCGAGCCCGTCATGCGGGACCGGCCGCGGGATCACCAGCCCGCGGTTGCTGAGGAAAACCTCGTCGAAGATCGAAATGCTCTGGCGCGGGCCGGGCAGCGCGCCCAGCACCGCGAGATACCAGAACAGGATCTGGAACAGGAGCGGCAGGTTGCGGATCAGTTCGACATAGCCGCCGCTGATGCGCGCCACCAGCCAGTTCGGGGACAGCCGGCCGACGCCGACCAGAAAGCCGATGATGGTGGCGAACACGATGCCGACGGCCGCCACCACCAGCGTATTGACCAGCCCGACCAGAAACACCCGCAGATAGGTGTCGCTCTCGGCATAGGGGATAAGGTTCTGGCTGACGCCGAAGCCTGCAGTTTGCCACAAGAATCCCAGGCCCGAGGCGATGCGCTGGTTCTGCAAGTTGGTCGTGGCGTTGGCGACGATCTCGTAGCCGAGCCAGACCACAAGCGCCGCCAGCACCACTTGCAGCACGAGGCCACCCCAACCTGCCCGCCCGCACAAGGCGCGGCGGATCTTCGCGCCGAGCCGGGAGGGGGCCTGTCGCGCCTCAGTGGCCATCAGGATCGCCGCGCCGCCGTCAGCGGATCGGCGGGGCGTATTGAATGCCGCCCTTGTTCCAGAGCTGGTTGAGGCCGCGCGCGATGCCGAGCTTGGAGCCGGCCCCGACATTGCGGTCGAACGATTCGCCGTAGTTGCCGACGGCCTTGACGATGCGCGCGACCCAGTCCTTGGTCAGGCCAAGCTGTTCGCCGAGATTGCCGTCGGCGCCGAACATGCGCTTCAGCTCGGGCTTGTTCGACTTCGCCATCTCATCGACGTTCTTCTGCGTGATGCCGAGTTCTTCGGCGTTGATCATCGCAAACAGCGTCCACTTGACGATGTCGAACCACTGGTCGTCGCCATGGCGCACCAGTGGGCCGAGCGGCTCTTTCGAGATCACCTCCGGCAGCACGACGTGATCGGCGGGATTGGCGAGTTTCAGGCGCTCGGCATAAAGCTGCGAGATGTCCGAGGTGAACACGTCGCAGCGGCCGGATTCGTAAGCCTTGACGGTTTCATCCGCGGTGCCGAACGCGATCACCTCGTATTTCATGTGGTTGCCATTGAAATAGTCGGCGATGTTCTGTTCGTTGGTGGTGCCGGTTTGCACGCAGATCGAAGCGCCGTTCAATTCCAGCGCGGAGTTGACCTTCAGCGATTTGCGGATCAGGAAGCCCTGCCCGTCGTAATACGTGACCCCGGTGAAGTTGACGCCGAGCGAGGTGTCGCGCGACAGCGTCCACGTCGTATTCCGCGACAACACGTCGATCTCGCCGGACTGCAACGCCGTGAAGCGGTCCTTGGCCGACAGCGGCACGAACTTGACCTTGGTGGGATCGTCCAGCACCACGGCGGCGATGGCGCGGCAGACATCGACGTCGAGCCCGGTCCAGTTACCCTTGTCGTCAGGGGTGGAGAATCCGGGCAGGCCCTGGCTGACGCCGCAGGACAGCGTGCCGCGATCCTTGACAGTCTTGAGAGTCTGCGCGGCGGCGCCCCCCAGCCCAAGACCCGTGGCAAGAACACCCGTAGCAATGGCGAGAGTGGCGGCGAGAAACACGGATTTCATGGCAAAGCCTTTCAGGAAGCACCGCGAGCGTCGGCGTTGTCATTATCTTGCGAACACTGTGTCTTGCGCACATCGAACCGCCCGCCTCCCACCCGAAGGTTCGTCGAGGAGCGGAAGGCGAGCGCAAAACCTTGAATCGGTCAGCGGCGGCGCTGTTCGCCGCGCCGCATCACAGAACGACTCATTAGCCGGGTCAAGGGGTTGACGGCGATCTTAAACGTCCTGTTATTAACTCCGGCCGAAGCCTGATGCCGCGCTCTGCGATGCGCCGGGTGCGGCAACAGATCAAGGCTGTCGCACCTCAAGGCTGGTAAATGGCACATTCCAAGGATACTGCGGCTGCGCAAGCGCAACGCATCGAAACCGCGCTGGTCACCTCCGGGCGCGACACTGCGGCGCAGAAAGGCTTCGTCAACCCGCCGGTGGTGCGCGGCTCGACCGTGCTCTATCCGACCGCCGACGACCTCCATGCCCATCGTGGCGAGTTCCAGTACGGCCGTCACGGCACCCCGACCACTAAGGCGCTGCGGGAAGCGCTGCAAGCGCTCGAAGGACCGATGTGCGCCGGCGTCGGTCTCGCGCCCTCCGGGGTGTCGGCGATCACCACGGCGCTCCTGGCCGTGCTGAAAGCCGGCGACCATTTGCTCGTGTGCGACAACGCCTATCGTCCCACCCGCCTGTTCTGCGACGGCATGCTGGCGCGCTACGGCATCGAAACCAGCTATTTCGATCCGTTGATCGGCGACGGCATCAGTGCGCATTTCAAGCCCAACACCCGCGCGGTGATGGTGGAAGCGCCGGGCTCCCAGTCGTTCGAGATGCCGGACATCCCGGCGATCGCCAAAGCCGCACATGCCCGTGATCTCATCGTGCTCGACGACAACACCTGGGCGACGCCGCTGTTCCATCGCTCGCTGGAACAGGGCGTCGATATCAGCATCCAGGCGGCGACGAAATATATCGGCGGCCACTCCGACATCATGTTCGGCACCATCGCGGCCAACGCCAGGACGTGGCCCATGGTCGCCGATTCGGTCCGCCAGCTCGGCGTCTGCGCCGGGCCGGACGACGTGTTTCTGGCGCTGCGCGGCTTGCGGACGCTTGCGGTGCGCCTCAACCACCACCAGCGCGCCGGGCTGGAGATGGCGCGCTGGCTCGCGGCGCGCCCCGAAGTGACGGCCGTGCTGCATCCCGGCCTTGAGACCTCGCCCGGCCACGCCATCTGGAAACGCGATTTCACCGGCGCTTCCGGTCTGTTCAGCATCGTGCTGCAACCGGCGCCACAGGCGGCGGTCGATGCCCTGCTCGACACCGTGCAACTGTTCGGCATGGGCTATTCGTGGGGCGGCTTCGAGAGCCTCGTCATTCCGTTCGATTGTTCGTCCTATCGCACCGCCACCACCTGGGCGCCGGGCGGGCCGACGCTTCGCCTCCATATCGGCTTCGAAAACACCGACGATCTGAAGGCCGATCTGGCGCGCGGGTTCGACGCCTTCAACACGGCGCGCGGTACTGCCGCCTGATCCGGCTTTGGCGGCTGCCTGAGTGCACGGCCACGCTCGGGCCGCCTTTTGCCGGCAAGACGATTGATCCTGCGGCGTTTGTGACTACGTTGAAGGATTAATTCTCTTGTGACGGACGAGGCCGTTGGGATCGATCGTTCTTCTTGACCTGATGGGCGGCGTCGCGCTGCTGCTGTGGGGCCTGCATATGGTCCACAGCGGCATCCTGCGGGCGTTCGGTTCCGATCTGCGGCTGATGCTGGCGCGCGCGCTTGGCAACCGCTTCTCCGCCTTCGCCGCCGGCCTCGGCCTCACCGCGCTCCTGCAAAGCAGCACCGCGACCGCGCTGATCGTCTCGTCCTTCACGGCGGAAGGCATCGTCGGCCTGATGCCGGCGCTGGCCATCATGCTCGGCGCCAACGTCGGTACCACGCTGATCGTCCAGGTGCTGTCATTCAATATTTCCGCCGCCGCTCCGGCGTTGTTCGTCATCGGCCTCGTCGCATTCCGCAGCGGCGCGCGCTCGCGCGTCAAGGACATCGGCCGCGTCGCCATCGGGCTCGGCCTGATGCTCTTGGCGCTCCACATCCTGCTCGGCACGCTGGAGCCCGCCGAGAACGCGCCGGCGGTCCGCATCTTCATGGCCGCGATCACCACTGATCCGATCCTGTGCATCCTGATCGGCGCGGTCGCCACCTGGGCGGTGCATTCCAGCGTCGCCACTGTTCTTCTTATTATGTCGCTGGCCTATGCGCAGTTCATCACGCCGTTCGCCGCGCTGGCGCTGGTGCTCGGCGCCAACCTCGGCAGCGCCATCAATCCGATGATCGAAGGCGCGCGCCGCGACAATCCGGCGAGCTACCGCCTGCCGCTCGGCAATCTCGTCAACCGCGTGATCGGCGTCGTGCTGGTCGCGCCGTTCCTGCATCCGCTCGCCGACATCCTGACCTCGTGGCAGCCGGACCTCGCCAAGATGACGGCGCAGTTCCATATCGCGTTCAATCTCGTGACGGCGCTTCTGTTCATCGGCGTGCTCGACGGCGTCGCCGCGCTGCTGACGCGGCTGTTGCCAGCGCATACGACGGCGGTCGATCCGGCGAAGCCGCGCTACCTCGACGAGAGCGCGCTGGCGACGCCGTCGCTGGCGCTCACCGACGCCGCGCGCGAGACGCTGCGCATGGGCGACATCGTCGAAACCATGCTGCGCCGGGTGATGACGGCGATCATGACCAACGATCGCGCGCTGGTCGCGGACGTCTCGCAGATGGATAACAACGTCGATCGCCTCGACGAGGCGATCAAGCTCTACGTCACCAAATTGACGCGCGGCAGCCTCGACGAGCGCGAGAGCCAGCGCGCCATGGAGATCATTTCCTTCGCCATCAATCTCGAACATATCGGCGATATCGTCGACAAGAACCTGTGCGAACTGGCGACCAAGAAGATCAAGCACCGCTTCCAGTTCTCGGCCGAGGGCGCCGCCGAACTGCTGGAATTCCATCGGCAGACGATGGAATCGCTGCGCATCGCCTTCGGCGTGTTCATGTCGGGCGACGTCACCGAGGCGCGCAAGCTGCTGGCGGAGAAGGCCGTGCTGCGCAGCGCCGAACTCGCGGCGACCGAGCGCCACCTTGAACGCCTGCGCGAGGGACGGCCGGAGTCGATCGAAACCACCTCGCTCCACCTCGACGTGCTGCGCGACCTCAAGCGGATCCACTCTCACATCTGCTCGGTCGCCTATCCGGTGCTGGATGCGGCCGGTATGCCGGAGGAGAATGCCGAGACGGCTGCGGCGGATACCCTTCTTGCCGGCACCGGGCCGGCGGCGCACCCGTCGTCGAATTAAGGCCGCGACGTCTGCCGGCCGTTGATGAGAATGAAATAAAGATTGCGGAAATAGACGATCAGGCCGAACGCCTGCCCGGCGATGAACACCGGATCGCGGCGGTACAGCGCGTAGATCAGCAGCAGCACGCCGCCGCCGATCGAGAAGAACCAGAACGCCAGCGGAATCACGCTCTGCCGCGCGCGCTCGGAGGCGATCCATTGCACCACGAAGCGCATGGTGAAGAACGCCTGCGCGACGAAGCCGAGCACCACCCAGCCGTCGAACTGGATGATGAACACGTCATGCAGGTACGCGCCGATTGAATCGAGCAGTTCAGTCATGCGGCATGACCTCGGTTGCGACCGGATTGGGCTTCTTGCGGCGGATCAGCCACCACACGCCCGCAAGATCCATGATGCCGATCCACAGACGGTCGAAAAAGCCGTAGTTCGACACGCCGGAGCGGCGCGGGCGATCGATCACGTCGATATAGGCGATGTCGTGGCCTTCCCGCCGCACCAGCGCCGGCAGGAAACGGTGCAGCCCGTCGAAATACGGGAGCGTCAGGAACACCTCGCGGCGGATCGCCTTGAGGCCGCAGCCGGTGTCGCGGGTGCCGTCGCGCAGGATGGCGTTGCGCACGCCGTTGGCGACGCGCGACTGCACCTTCTTGAAGCCGGTGTCCCTGCGCCCCACCCGCTGACCGGCCGCGAGCGCGACACTTGCCCCCCCGTGCTCCAGCGCCAGGATCAGGTCCGGCAGGAAGGCGGGATCGTTCTGGCCGTCGCCGTCGAGGGTGGCGACGATGGCGCCGCGCGCGTGGCGCACGCCGGTGCGCACCGCCGCCGATTGCCCGCGCGATTGTGCATGGCGGATATGACGCAGGTTACGCCGCTGCCGCATCAACGCCGCCAGCCGGTCGGCGGTCGCATCGGTCGAGCCGTCGTTGACGTAGATGATCTCATACGACCAGCGCTCCCCCAGCGCGGCGGCGATCTCTGTGACCAGCGGCGCGATGTTCTCGGCCTCGTTGCGCACCGGAACGACGATCGAAACCTCAATCGGGGGCGTATCGGAGGACGGCACGGAACCACTCATCATATCGGGGTTGTAACTATATCGGGCCGATCGGTCCGCCGCAGGCAGGCCCATGCAGCGCGCGTTTCGCGGATGGGCGCTTCTTATGGCGCAAACCCGCCCCGGGCAACCTTTTTAAAGGTTGTGATACGGAGCGTGAACGGACCCCCTACTCCGTACCTTCGGAGCGGAACACGGCGATCGATACCGGCCTTCCTTGCGAGTAGTTGTAGCCCTCGACCCGCGTGGCGACGTTGTAGCGAAGGCCGATCGCCTCGGCGCGCTGGGCGAAGGCGCGTTCCGAACGCTGCTCCACCAGCGCGAAGCGGCAGCTTCCTTGCAGCAGGAAGTCGGCGGCGCGCGCGCCGTCGGTGAGCAGCGTCGAGGTGCCGGTCATGAACACCAGGCTCGGCTCGTGATAGCCGGCGGCGGCGGCCTTCGGCCCGACGCACACCACGTTGCGCAAGGCGCGCGCCACCTCGACGCTGGGAAACAGCGGCCGCAGCGCCGGCACGATCACGCCGTACACCGCGATGCCGAGAAACAGCGACGACGCCACCGCATTGAGCAGCGAGCGCTCGGCGCGATAGTCGTCGTAAAGCCACCACGCGAACAGACCGAAGATCAGCGACACCGCGACGAACGGCCAGGCCAGGAACACCGGCTGATAGGTGAAGTTGATCGCCGCCACCACCGCGATCACCGAGGTGATGACGGGCACGGCGAACCACCACGCCGCGCCGCGGATCACCCACGAGCGCGACAGGATGCGGCGCTCCAGCGCGATCGCGATCAGGATGGCGATCGCCGGATAGAGCGGCAGCACGTAATGCGGCAGCTTGGTGATGACCAGTTCGAACACGATCCACGACGGCACCAGCCATGCCAGCAGAAACTGCACGCCGGGCTCGCGCCGCGCCCGCCATACCGCCGGCGCCGCCATGCCGGCCAGCGGCGCGCCGGGCCAGAACGTGATCCAGAACAGTACCAGATAGGTGAACGGCGGCGCGCCGTGGGATTCCTGCGCGTTGGCGAGTTTGCTCAGCATGTCGCCGCCGACCGAGGTGGTGAAGAAGGTGTCGCCGGCGCGCCAGAAGATGGCGACGAACCACGGCAGCACCAGCACCAGAAGCCACAACAGCCCCCACAGCGGCCGCAGCCGCCACAGCCAGTTGGCCGAACGGTCCATGATCGCCAGCGCGCCGACGGTCAGCACCACGAACATCAGGATCAGCGGGCCCTTGAGCAGCACGCCGCCAGCGATCGCGGTCCAGAAGATCGCCGGCCATGCCCATGGCGGCCGCAGCGGGTCCTCGCCGCGCTGCCACGACAGATAAACCCGCGCCAGCGCGCCCATGGCGGCGACCACGGTCAGCAGCAGCACCGCGTCGGTCTTCGCCAGCCGTGCCTCGACGCCGAGCAGCACCGAACTGCACAGCAACAGCGCCGCCAGCACCGCGCCGCGCCGTGTCACGAAGGCGAGCGCGGTCCAGTAGGTCAAAAGCACCGCGCCGATTGCCCCGAACAGCGATGGCACCCGATAGAGCCAGATGCGCACCTGCGCGCGCGGCAGGCCGAGCGACGAGGCGGTCTCCACCGCCGCCGCCTGCAACCAGTAGATGCCCACCGGCTTCTTGTAGCGGACCTCGTCCTGAAAGCGGATATCGACGAAGTCGCCGGTCTCGACCATCTGCTTGGTGGCCTGCGCGAAGCGCGCCTCATCGCGGTCGATCGGCGGGATGTTGAAGAAGCCCGGCAGGAACATCGCCAGGCCGCACAGCGCGAGAAACAGCACCGCGCGGACGTCGCTGACAGTGACGAAGTTGAGCACGGTCACGAGCCCGCGGCCGGGATTGACCCGGTTGTTGGGTTCGCGCGGCGCACCGAAGCGGGACTGGTAGACGTTCTCGGCCATCGGTTCCGCATACGATGAAACCGAGGGGGCGACAACCGCTCGGGCGGCCGTTACTGGATTCTGACGACGACTGTGTCCGCCGCGCCCGTCGCGTCCATCACCGTCAGGCGGACGAAGCCCGGTCCCGGCGGCTGCACGAGGCGCTGGCGCCGGCTGTCGAAGTCGCCGGCCGCCACGCCGTTGACCAGCACCGTCATCGGCAGGACGCCGCCCGCGACCTTGACGGGCAGCGCGACGGCGTCGCCGGGCCCGCCGGCCATGGCGTCGATCCTTGAGCCGTCGAGCGGAAACTGGATGTGCAGCGGTCGCGTCGCGCGCGCATCGACCAGATCGCCCGCTGACCGGAACCGGCGCAGCGGCAACGGCAGCCGCGCATTGGCCGCGATCAGGGTTCCGGGTGGAGCCTTGGGCAACGGCGCCGGCAGTTTGCCGGACCGGGCGAAGGCGTCGAACAGGATCGGCGCGGCGGCGGCGCGCCCGATCAGGCCCGGTACGGGCGCACCATCCGGCCGGCCGACCCACACGCCAACGGTCATGCGGCCGTCGAAGCCGACCGACCAGGCGTCGCGATAGCCGTAGCTGGTGCCGGTCTTGAAGGCGATCCGGTTGCGCACCGCATTGTCCGGCGGCGGGGTTCCCAGCAACACGCTTGCGACCTGCCAGGCGGCAGTCCGGTCGAACAGCCGCAGCGGCTCCGGCCGTGCGTCGCCGCGGCGGATCTCCTGCAACGGCACCGTGGTGCCGAGCCGGGGAAAGCCGCTGTAAAGTTGCACCAGATCCTGCAAGGTAACGCCGACGCCGCCGAGCCCCATGGCCAAACCGGGCACTTCGCCCTCGGGCAGCACAAGGCTTCCGCCGGCCTGCCGCAGCCGCGACGTCATGCGGCTCGCGCCGACGCGATCGAGCAGCGCCACCGCCGGAACGTTGAGCGACATCTGCAAGGCGTGACGCACCGACACCGTGCCCTGAAACGTCATGTCGAAATTTTCCGGCGCGTAAGCGCCGAAACGCACCGGGCGGTCGTCGATCAGGCTGTCGGGGTGGACCACACCGTCCTCGAACGCAAGGCCATAAATGAACGGCTTCAGCGTCGAACCGGGCGAACGCACCGCGCGCGTCATATCGACCTGCCCGGCGCGGCGCGTATCGAAGTAGTTGGGTGAGCCGATCCGCGCCAGCACTTCGCCGCTTGCGTTGTCGAGCGCGACGATGGCGACCGAGATGTCGGGGCCGAGCGCGGCCGCGCGGTCGCGCGCCAGCGCCTCAAGGCTGCGCTGCAAGTTGAGGTCGAGGGTGAGGCGGATCACGGGCGCGTCCTTCACCGTCGCCATCGCCCGCTCCGCCGAATGCGGCGCCAGCATCGGCATCGGGCGGCGGATACGCGGCACCGCCACCGCCTTGGCCTGCGCCGCGTCCTCGGCGGACACCTTGCCCTCCTCCACCATGCGGTCAAGCACGCGGTCGCGCGCCGCTCGCGCGGCTTCGGGATGGCGGTCGATCCGCCGCGTCTCCGGCGACTGCGGTAGCGCCACCAATAGCGCCTCCTCGGCCAACGACAGCCGCTTCGGCTCCTTGCCGAAATAGGCGATTGCAGCGGCGCGCACGCCCTCGAGATTGCCGCCGAACGGGGCCAGCGTCAGGTACAGGTTGAGGATCTGGTCCTTGTCGAGCTTCCGTTCGATCTCGATGGCGCGCACGATCTGGTGCAGCTTGGCAGTGAGCGAGCGGTGCCGCCGCGGCTCCATCAGCCGCGCCAACTGCATGGTGATGGTCGAGCCGCCGGAGACGATGCGGCCGCGCGTCACGAGTTGGAACGCGGCGCGCCCCAGCGCCCACGGATCGACGCCGCCGTGGGTGCGGAAGCGCTGGTCCTCGTAGGCGAGCAGCAGCGCCACATAGCCGGGATCGACATCGGTCTTGGCGTCGACCGGCAGCCGCCAGCGGCCGTCCGCCATGGCGAAGGCGCGCAGCAACTTGCCGTTGCGATCGACCACCGTGGTCGAAACCTGCCGCGCCGCCTCGAACGGCAGCGGCCCCAATGAGGCCACCCACGCCGCGAAGATCGCGCCGAACGCCGCCAGCATCACCGCGCACGCCGCCGCCGCGTGCCACAACCAACGCCGGTGGCGCTTGGGAGATGCGGCGATGGCGGCGGACGCGGTCATTTCGCCGCCTTCACCTCGACCGTGCCGGTGCCGGTGCGGCCATAACGCGATGGATTGTACATGTCCTCGACATAAGCCTGCGGCAGCACGTACTTACCCGGCGACACCGCGCGCACCACATAGGCGACGGTGAACACCGACTTGCTGTTGGCGGCGCGGTCGATGGCGGCGCTGAAGCGGTCGTCGCGGAATTCGGTGTGCTCCGCCTCCGCGCCGTCCTCGATCCAGTCCAGCGTCCCGGCATCGCCCGACGACACCAGATGCGGGTTGTCGATCTCGAAGCCGGCCGGCAGATAATCGACCACCATGATGTGACCGTATTCCGGCTTGGCCTCGGTGATCTTCAGCACCACCGCGAAGCGCTGGTTCTGTTTTGCCTGCGCCGGATCGGCGGGCGTACCATCGAGAGCGAAGTAGTTGCGCTCAATCTTGAAACCGTTGGCGGCCGCCGGCTCCGGCGTCACCGGCGCGCCGGTCACCGACACGACCGCCTGCATCGGCACGTCGCCAAGATTGGTGATCTTGATCGGCTTGCCGTCGAGATCGATCGCCTTGTAGCTGCGATAGACCACGGTCTTGACCGGCGAGCCGTCGATATCGAGCGATATCTTGTCGGCGTCCCTGGCCAGCGCCCGCGACGCCAGCACCAGCCACGCGTTTTCCTGCGTCGAGGTGAAGGGCGTCAGCCCGCGCGCCGCCTCGACCCGCTGCACCGCCTGCGTCAGCGTCGCGCGCGGCGCGTTGCCTTCGCTGGCGAGCGACACCAAAGCCGCCGCGTCGCGCAACGCCGAGCCGTAGTCGGTGCGGCCGAATTGCAGCACCGGCTTGGGATCGAGGCTCGCCACCGCCGCGGCATAGACCCGCTCGGCGCGGGCGCGGTCGCCGACCAGCGCCAACGCCGCCGCAAGCTGCGCCTTGGCGATCGGGGTCGCCAGATGATCGAGCTTGGTGTCGGCGAGATAGCGCAGGTCGCCGACAGGTGCGTTGCCGTTCTTCGCCAGCACATAGAGGCCGTAGGCGAGATCGCGGCCGCCGGTTTTTTCCGGCTCGTCGGCGTTGACCACGAAGTTGCGCACGCGGTCGAGCGCCGAGCGGAACGCGATGTCCGGTACGGCAAAGCCCTTCTCGCGGGCGCGGCTGAGGAAGTCGGTGACATAGGCGTCGAGCCAGTCGTCGTTGCCGCCCGATGACCACATGCCGAACGAGCCGTTGGAGCCCTGCCGCGCCAACAGCCGGTCGATGGCGTCCCGGATGCGCTGATCGACGGCGGTGTCCATCGCCAGATGCGCCCCCGCCGCCAAATCGTTGACGTAGAGCAGCGGCATGGCGCGACTGGTGATCTGCTCCGAACAGCCGAACGGATAACGGTCGAGCGCCTTGAGGATGGTCGCGGCGTCGAGCGCGGTGGACTGGCTCACCGACAGCGAGACGCCGCCGGTGCCGGCCACGAGGTCGGAGAACATGTCGCTGGTCAGCGTCAGGCTTTCGCCCTTCGCCAGCGTCCGCACCGAGCGCCGCGCCAGAATCTGCGTCGCCGCCTTGACGTCGAGCGCATAGTGACGCGCCAGCGTCAGGCCGTCCGGCCCCTTGATCGCGACGTCGATCTGCGCGGTGCCGGTGCCGGCGGCCTCCAGCGCCAGCGCCATCGAGGTGCGCTGCCTCGCCTTGAGGTTGACGGTCGTGGTGGCGTTGCCCGGCACCTTTACCGGCCCGGAGGCGCTGACGCTGATACTGTAGTCGCCCGGCGCGCCCTCAACATTATCGAGATCGAAACTCATGGTGCCGTGGTCGCCCGAGAGCAGGAAGCGCGGCAGCGTCGCGGTCAGCACCACCGGATCGCGCACGGTGACGTCCATGGTGGCGCGGCCGAGCTTGGTCGCGGTCCACGCCACCGCCATCAGCCGCGCGGTGCCGGCGAACTCCGGAATGTCGAAGGCGACGTTGGTGGTGCCGTCCGGACCGACGGTGACGATGCCGGAATACAGCGCCAACGGCTTCTGCGTCGGCGGCGAGCCCTGCATCTCCGCGGCCGCGATGTCGCCGCCGGAGCGGATCTGGCCGCGGGTGCCCTGCATTCCGTCGATCAACTGGCCGTAGAGGTCGCGGATTTCCGCCGTGAGCCGCCGCTGGCCGAGATAATAGTCGTCGGGCGCCGGCGGCTTGTAGTTGGTGAGATTGAGAATGCCGACATCGACCGCCGCCACCACGATCTTGGCGTCCTCGCCGGGGCTCAGACCCGTAAGCTTCACCGGCAGCGCCAGCGTGGTGCTGGGCCGCACAAGCGCCGGCGGCGACAGTTCGACCTTGAGGGTGCGGGCATCCTTGTCGATGCCGAACCATTTCAGGCCGATGGCGCGGCCGGGCATCCGCTGCGCCGCCGTATCAAGCGGCCGACGCAAGGTCGCGACGACATAGGCGCCGGTGCCCCAATCCGAACCGACCGGGATGCGGACCTGCGCGGTGCCTTCCTTCACGTCCACGGTCTGGGTGGTCAGCAACCGGTCGCCCAGCACGTTGACCGTCAGTTTGCCGGCGGTGCGGGCGTTGACCGACACTGTCATGGTGTCGCCAGCCGCGTATTGCGGCTTGTCGATGGAGGTTTCCAGGAGGTCCGGAGTGTCGGCGCTGCCGTCGGAATACCAGCCGACATCAAACGACACCGAGGTCAGCGGCCCATTGGCCTCGCCCGATTTGACGTCGAGCCGGTAGCGGCCGGGCTGCGGCGACAGGTGCAGGCGCGTCGGCTTGTCGGCGGCAATGACGAGATCGCCGTCAGCGACCCGCTTGGTCGATTTCACCGGCTCGTATTCCCACGACCCGCCCTGGCGATACCACTGATAGTGGGACTCGATCTTCAGAAGTTCGTAGCGCAGGCCGCCCCGCGCCAGCGCGGTGCCGTCCGGCGCGACGAACACCACATCGAAGTTGGCGTTCTCGCCCTCGGCGACGCTCCCGCCTGCGAACAGCGGCTTGACGCCGATCATCGGGGCGGGCGGCGCGACCGGCAGCACCAGCTTGCGCTCCACCGCGCGGCCGCCGGCTTCCGCCATGCGGATGAAGATCTGCGCCTCCTGCGGCCGCGACGAAGCCGGTGCCGTGGCGAGGCTGACCGGGAACGAGGCCGCGCCGTTGGCGTCGGATTCCGGCAGGTCCTCGATCGGGGTGCGCTCGTTGCTGGCGGTTTCCTCGTCCGCGACGCCGAACTGATAGCCGGCGTAACCGGGCCGCGTCTCCGCCGGCGCCACCAGCATGTCGCCTTCGAGTTGCAGGTGGGAGGCCGGCGCGCCGTAAAGAAAGCGGCCATCGACTTTAAGCGTTACCGGAGTATCCGCCACGATCTGCTTGGCGTCGCTTGTCAAATCGAACTCAATACGGTCCGGCACATAGTCCTCGACCATGAAGGTTGTTTCCCCCACCGATCCGGCCTTGGGATCGGTGAAGGCGCGCACCCGCCAAGTCCCTGTCGGCACCGCTGTGTTCAGCGGCAGCGACAGGCTGCGCCCGCCCGCGCCCTGGTCGGGCAGCGTGGCGCGGCGATATTCGACGCCGTCCGGGCGCTCCACCACCAGGATCAGCGGGGTGCCGGTCATCGCCTTGCCCTGCCCGTCGCGCAGCAGCGCGGTGAGATAGACGGTCTCGCCGGAGCGATAGATGCCGCGCTCGGCATAGACGAAGGCGTCGGCCCCCGCCGGCGTGACGCGGCCGGTGACGCCGCGATCGGACAGATCGAAGGCGTTGGTCTTGAGGCTGAGGAAGGCGTAGTCGGCCTTGTCGCCGGTGACCGTCAGCAGCGCCGGCGACAGCCCGCCCTCGCCGCGCGCGAGCCCGGCCTCGAACAGGACGTGGCCGCTCGCGTCAGTCTTGCGGGTGGCGAGGATTTCGTTGTTACGCGCCAGCAGGCGCACCTCGGCATTGGCCACCGCATCGGTCGAGGCCAGCGAATTGACGAAGACATGGATGCCATCGTGGCCGGAGAACGCCGTCAGGCCAAGATCGGAGACGATGAACCATTGCGTCGCCAGCGAGCCGGACTCCTCGTCGCTGTCCGCCTGCGGCCCCTTGGGTGCGGCGGTCATCACATAGACGCCCGGTTGCAGGTCGCCCAATGCCTGATCGACCGGAAACGCCGTGGTCACCTCGGCATTGAGCGTCGAGGCGGTGGCGAGATCGCCGGACCACACCCTGACGCCGCGCTCGCCGCCGAGGTCGGAGAGTTCGTAGCCGCTCAGGGCGCGCTGGAAGTCACTGCCGATCACCGTGTTGATGAGGTTGCGGTCGCCGATGCGGAACACCTTCACCGCCACCGCCTGGGTGTTGACGCTGACCACCGGAATGCCGCGCTGGCCGGTGCGCGGCAGCACATAGGCG
Source organism: Bradyrhizobiaceae bacterium (assembly GCA_044463945.1). Lineage (GTDB taxonomy): Bacteria > Pseudomonadota > Alphaproteobacteria > Rhizobiales > Xanthobacteraceae > 62-47. The sequence continues at coordinate 36,689 of JBIQLW010000016.1, forward strand.
CGCCCGGTGAAGCGCACGAACGGCTTGCGGTCGCGCACATAGACGTTGAACTCGGCCGACTTCGGCAGCGATTCCCGGACCACTGAGGGCAGCCCGGCCCGCAGGTTGATGTTGTAGCGCTCGCCGTGCTTCAGCCCGTCAACGCAGAGCTGCTTGTCCTCGGTCGAGAGCGCGGGCGCGTCGGTGCCCGCCAGCGCCACGAATGGCGCGAAGTCGGTGCGCCTGGCGAGGTCTTCGGAGAACTGGAAGCACACCCGGGGCGAGGCGGAATCCGAATCCACGCTGTAGTCCAGCAGCCGGAAGCCGTGATCGTCGCGCAACTTCTCGTAAGCGCCGCGCACGTCGGCGACCTCGCGCAGGTCGAGCGACAGGCGCATGGCGTCGAGCGCCGGCCGCCATAGCTTGCGTTCAGCGAAAGCGCGGCCGAGGACGGCGAGCGCCTGCGCTTCCTCGCCGGCATTGCCGGCGCGCTGATAGGCCAGGTAGGCGGCGGTCGAGGCGCGCTCACGCAACAGCGTCTGCTCGCTGCTGGTGGCCGGGCGCACCTGGAGGATGGTGTTCGCCAACCGCAGCCAGTTGCTGCCGTCGTCGGGCGCGACCGCTGCGATCTGGCCGAGGATTTGCAGGCTTTCCCGGAGATTGCCGCGCCGGACGGCAGAATCGGCATCGGTGCGCAGTTGCGCCACCGGCCTTGCGACGCTGCCGGCCTCGGTCTTGATCTGTTCCTGCAGCTTGATTGCGGCATCCGCCAGATCGTCACGCTTGAACGCCTTGTCGGCGGCCTGTGCCGCGGCCAGCCCGACCACAAGCGCTGCGACGAGACCGGCGGCACGGATCAAACCCATCATGACGTTCTCCCTTTAGAGGCCGGTCGCCGCCGACCGCCGAGCATCGGCGGACAAGATGACGGGCTGATGGCGCGGCCGCACCCCCGTCGTGGGCATTGCCCGAGCGGCCCGCACGGACCCGTCCAAAATTGAATCGCGTTGCGCGAGAGCATAACGGAAACGGCCGTGCCGACCCACTCCCCGCTTGGTCGCCGCGAATTGCGGTCAGGTTCGGGCGCGGGCGGCGGGTCAGCCTGGAATTTGTTCGAGTCGATCACGGTCCGGAGAGACGGTGTGGCGATCCCAGCAGGATTCGAACCTGCAACCCGCGGAGTAGAAATCCGCTACTCTATCCAGTTGAGCTATGGGACCGCAGCCGCGCCATCGCGGCGGGATATTGCCGCTGACAATATAGTACCGCCGTTAGCAAAAAGCCCGCCCGGGCGTCAATTCGCGGGAGCCGATCCGCCGCGCGCGAACCCGGTCAAACGGGGCGCGACCGCAATCATGCTCGACAATTCCGGCAATCGCTGTTGAATGGGGCCCTCGTCTCCCCTCAACCGACGATCTCACAGAGGACCAACGATGTTTTCTCACGTCATGATCGGCACCAACGACCTCGACCGGGCCAAGGACTTCTACGACAAGCTGCTCGGCACCCTCGGCATTCCGCCGGCCGTGGTCGACCGCCACCGGATTTTCTACCGTACCAAGACCGGAACGTTCTCGGTGTCCAAGCCGATCAACGGCCAACCAGCGACGCCCGCCAACGGCGGCACCATCGGTTTCCTCGCCAAGTCGCAGGACGAAGCCGATGCCTGGCACGCCACCGGCGTCGCCAACGGCGGCACCTCCTGCGAGGATCCGCCCGGCGTGCGCGACAACGGCAGCGTCAAGCTCTACCTCGCCTACCTGCGCGATCCCGACGGCAACAAGCTCTGCGCGTTGCACCGCGTGCCCTGAGTGTCCGACCGGAAGTTCGCATTTTTGACCGAAGGTGCAACGCGAAAGCCGTCGTACCCGCGCAGGCGGGTACCCAGTTCGTTTCCGGTCAGGCTCTGAGGTTCGTTGAACCGGACAGCGCGCGGCGGGCGTCTTAAGCGTTGGCCGCGCGCCGCCGCTTGGCGTTGAGCGCCGTCGCGACCCGGCTCACCGGCGGACGGCCCAGCACCGTACTGATGCGGTTGGTCGCGGCCAGCAGCCTGTCCATGTCGACGCCGGTCGCGATCCCCATGCCGTCCAGTATATAGACCACGTCCTCGGTCGCGACGTTGCCGGTCGCGCCTGGCGCATAGGGGCAGCCGCCGAGTCCACCGGCGGCGGCGTCGATCACCCGCACCCCTTCCTCCATCCCGGCATAGAGGTTGGCCAGCGCCTGCCCGTAGGTGTCGTGGAAGTGCATCGCAAGCTTCCCAGCCGGCACCTCGGCGCCGACCGCGCGCAGCATGGCGCGCGCCTTGGCCGGGGTACCGACGCCGATGGTGTCGCCCAGCGAGATTTCGTAGCAGCCGAGGTCCCAAAGCGTTTTGGCGACGCGCGCGACGGCGGCCGGCTCCACCTCGCCGTCAAACGGACAGCCGAGCACGCAGGAGACATAGCCGCGCACCTTGACGCCGTCGGCCTTCGCGCGCGCCAGCACCGGCTTGAAGCGCTCGATCGATTCCGCGATTCCGCAATTGATGTTGGCGCGAGAAAATCCTTCCGACGCCGAGGCGAACACCGACACCACCTTGGCGCCTGCGGCGCGCGCCGCCTCGTAGCCCTTCTCGTTGGGCACCAGAACGTGAAACTCGCCCTGCGGCAGCGCGGCGCTGACCGTGCGCAGCACCTGATCGGAACCCATCATCTGCGGCACGGCTTTCGGCGAGACGAACGCGCCGACTTCGCAAACATTGAGCCCGGCCGCGACCAGATCCTCGACGAAAGCGATGCGCGCTTCGACGCTCACCGTCGTCTTCTCGTTTTGCAGGCCGTCGCGCGGCCCCATCTCGACGATTGCGACCCGGTCGCTCATGGCTCTCAAGCCTCCGCCGGCTCGACCTCGGCCAGCTCCGCGCCTTCCTGCACGATGTCGCCGACCTTGCACTTGATCCGCTTGAGCCGGCCTGCGAACGGCGCGCGCAGCGTCTGTTCCATCTTCATGACTTCCAGCGTCAGGATCGGCGCGCCCTTCTCAAGGGTCGCGCCCTCGCCCGCCAACAGCGCCACCACGGTGCCCGGCAGCGGCGCGACGATGCGGTCCTCGCCGACGTGCTCGTCGTCGCCGCCGCTGAACGGATCGGCCCACGACAACTCGAAGCGGCCGTTGCGGCTGCGGACGTAGACGTCGCGCCCGTCCAGCACCGCCACCACATGGCTGCGCGCATCCTCCAGCGAAATCGCGAACGCGCCGCTACCCTCGTCGGTGAAGGCGAAGGCCACCTCGCGGCCGTCGATCTCCAGCGACGAGCCGCTGCCGTAGCGGCGGGCGATGGTCAGTTCCGGCCCCGACCCTTGCCGGAAGGTGAAGATCCGCCGCCGCCGCCCGACCGGCATCCAGCCGTCGGTCTGCCACGGCGACTGCACGTCGGCGCGCATCGCCTGCCGCTCGCGGGTGAGGATGACGGCCACCGCCGCCGCCAGTTCGAGCGCGCCGGGCGCGGCGGGCGGCGGCGTCAGGTCCTTGAGGTGCCGCTCGATGAAACCGGTGTCGATGCGGTTGCCGCGCACGTCGGGGTGGGTCACCAGCCCCGACAGAAACGGGATGTTGGTGACGACGCCACGCACGTCCATCTCCTGAAGCCCACGGTCGAGCCGGTCGATGGCGACGTCGCGGGTCGGCGCCCAGGCGATCACCTTGGCGAGCATGGCGTCGTAGTGCGGCGAGACGTTACTGCCCTGCCGATAGCCGGTATCGATCCGCAGGCCGCCGACCTCATCCGGGGTCCGCCAGGTCTTGATGCGGCCGACCGAGGGCATGAAGTTCTTGGAGGGGTTTTCGGCGTAGACCCGCGCCTCGATGGCGTGGCCATTCAGCTTGAGTTGATCCTGCGCCATCGGCAGCGTCTCGCCGAACGCTACCCGCAACTGCCACTCCACCAGATCGACGCCGCTGATGAGTTCGGTCACCGGATGTTCGACCTGAAGGCGCGTGTTCATCTCGATGAAGAACACCTCGCGGCCGTCGGAGACGAACTCGATGGTGCCCGCGCCGACATAGTTCACCGCGCCGGCCGCCTTGCGCGCGGCGTCGCACACCTTCTCGCGCTGCTCTGCGTTCAGCGTCGGCGACGGCGCTTCCTCGATCACCTTTTGATGGCGGCGCTGCAAGGTGCATTCGCGCTCGAACAGCGACAGCAGGTTGCCGTGGCTGTCGCCGATCACCTGCACCTCGATGTGGCGCGGGTTCTGAACGTACTTCTCGATCAGCATCCGGTCGTCGCCGAACGCGGCCTTGGCCTCGCGCCGCGCGCTCTCCAGCGCCGCCTTAAGCTCCGCGGCCTTGCGCACCACCCGCATCCCGCGCCCGCCGCCGCCGGCCGACGCCTTGACCAGCACCGGATAGCCCGCCTTCTCGGCCGCCGCCGCCAGCGTCGCGTCGTCCTGCGCCTCGCCGTGATAGCCCGGTACCAGCGGCACACCGGCCTTTTCCATCAACAGCTTGGAGCCGGACTTCGAGCCCATCGCGGTCATCATCGCGGCCGTTGGGCCGACGAATACCAGGTTGGCATCGGCGCAGGCTTGCGCGAACTCGGCATTCTCGGACAAGAAGCCGTAACCGGGATGGATCGCTTCCGCGCCGCTCTCGCGCGCAGCCGCCAGCACCCGCTCGATATTCAGATAACTGTCACGCGCCCGCGCCGGGCCAAGCAGCACCGCGTCATCGGCCATCGCGACGTGGACCGCGTCACGGTCAGCCTCCGAATAGACCGCGACGGTGCGCAGGCCCATGGCCCGCGCGGTGCGGATGACGCGGCAGGCGATCTCGCCGCGATTGGCGATCAGAAGCGTACGGAAACGCCGGTAGTGTGCGGAGCCTGCCATTATCACATCCTGAAAATGCCGAACCGGGTCGGCTCGATCGGCGCGTTCGCCGCCGCCGACAGGCCGAGGCCCAATACCAGCCGGGTATCGGCGGGATCGATCACGCCGTCGTCCCACAATCGCGCGGTGGCGTAATAGGGGCTGCCCTGCTTCTCGTACTGGGCGCGGATCGGCGCCTGAAACTCGCGCTCCTCCTCGGCCGACCACGTCCCGCCCTTGGCCTCGATGCCTTCTCGGCGAACCGTGCTCAAGACCATCGCCGCCTGCTCACCGCCCATCACCGAGATGCGCGCGTTGGGCCACATCCACAGAAAGCGTGGGCTGTAGGCGCGCCCGCACATGCCGTAATTGCCGGCGCCGTAGGAGCCGCCGATCACCACAGTAAACTTCGGCACCGACGTCGTGGCGACTGCCGTCACCAGCTTGGCGCCGTCGCGCGCGATGCCGCCGGCCTCGTATTTGCGGCCGACCATGAAGCCGGTGATGTTCTGCAAAAACACCAGCGGGATGTTGCGCTGGCTGCACAGTTCGATGAAGTGCGCGCCTTTCAGCGAACTCTCGCTGAACAGGATGCCGTTGTTGGCGACGATGCCGACCGGATAGCCCCAGATGTGGGCGAAGCCGCACACCAGCGTCTGGCCGTAGAGCTTCTTGAACTCGTCGAACTCGGAGCCGTCGACGATCCGCGCGATGATGTCGCGCACGTCGAACGGCTTGCGGTTGTCGGCCGGCACCACGCCGTAGATTTCCTCCGGCGCGTAGAGCGGCTCGCGCGGGGCCTGCCAGCCCGAGACGTGACGCGGCGACTGCTTCAGCGTGCCGACGATGCGCCGCGCGATGCCGATGGCATGGCGGTCGTTCTGCGCGTAGTGATCGGTGACGCCGGACTGGCGCGAATGCACGTCGGCGCCGCCAAGTTCTTCCGCCGTCACCACCTCGCCGGTCGCGGCCTTTACCAGCGGCGGTCCGCCAAGGAAGATGGTGCCCTGATTACGCACGATGATGCTCTCGTCCGACATCGCCGGCACGTAAGCGCCGCCGGCGGTGCAAGAGCCCATCACGATGGCGATCTGGGCGATGCCCTGCGCCGACAGGTTGGCCTGATTGTAGAAGATCCGGCCGAAGTGGCGCTCGTCGGGAAAGATCTCGTCCTGCTGCGGCAGAAACGCGCCGCCGGAATCGACCAGATAGATGCACGGCAGGTTGTTCTGGCGCGCGATATCCTGAGCGCGCAGATGCTTCTTCACCGTCATCGGATAATAGGTGCCGCCCTTGATGGTGGCGTCGTTGGCGACGATCACGCATTCGCGGCCCGACACCCGCCCGACGCCGGTGACGACGCTGGCCGAATGCACGTCGCCGCCGTAAAGGCCGTTAGCGGCGAGCGGCGACAGTTCGAGAAACGCCGTGCCGGGATCGATCAGCAGATCGACCCGGTCGCGGACGAACATCTTGCCGCGCTTGGCGTGGCGCTCGCGCGACGCCTTGCCGCCGCCGCCCGCCACCTCGCTCAGCTTGTTCTTCAGTTCGGCAACCAGCGCGCGCATCGCCTCGGCGTTCTGGGCAAAATCCGGAGAAGTCGTCTCGATACTGGAATGGAGGGGCATCAGGTCCAAAGCTCGCGGGTGAGCGGTGCCGGCCGCATCAGGACGGTGCGGCCAACCCCGGGACTTGCAATCGAAGCGGTTCGGCGAGGAGAGTCAATGGGGCGAAAGTCAGCGGCCCCGAATCGCCTGGCGGGGTCCGAACCTCTCAGTGCGTCCACGGGTCGGTACGCCGGAACGAAAAGTTGTCGGCATAGGCCGCCTGGCGCGGGCCGCGCTCCTTGGGCTCGATCACCTGATAGGGAATGCCCTTACGCTCGCAATAGGCAATGGCTTCATCCTTGGTGGCGAAGCGCAGGGTCACCTGCTGCTTCATGTCGCCCGAACTGGTCCAGCCCATCAGCGGCTCGACCATCCTCGGCTGCTCGGGCTCATAGTCGAGTTGCCATTCCCGGCTCTTGGCGTAGCCGGATTGCATCACGCTCTTGGCGGGTTTAAAAATACGTGCGGTCATAAGGTGCCGTGGCCTGCTCGTTCGGGTTTCGACAACAACCGGATGGGACGGGGCGTCGCCCGTTCCGCGGCGAATTGCGGGCCGGGAGCCAGCAGTCCGCGCGTGTTGATGCTATAATCCGTCCGCCGCCTCGTGACAATCTCGACAGGAATTGCCCCGACAGGATACCGCACGCCGCCCCCTTCGCCTTTCGCTCCATTTCCGGACCTATTTCACGGCGCTCATGGACATTCGAGCCACCCTGCCCCCGAGAGGCCGCGACCTGCGGCTCGACCTGTTTCGCGGCATCGCCAACTGGGCGATCTTCCTCGACCACATCCCGAACAATGCGGTGAACTGGATCACCACGCGCAACTACGGCTTCAGCGACGCCGCCGACCTGTTCGTGTTCATCTCCGGTTACACCGCCTCGTTCGTCTACGCCAAGATGATGCTGGACCGCGGCTTCGTGGTCGGCGCCACCCGCCTGTTCAAGCGGGTGTGGCAACTCTACGTCGCCCATATCGTGCTGTTCGTCATCTATATCGCCGCCATCGGCTTCGTCGCGCAGAGCTACTACGACGCCGAGATCATCAACGAGTTCAACGTCGCCGGACTGGTTGAAAATCCGATCGGGACCCTGACCAACGGCCTGCTGTTGAGCTTCAAGCCGCTCAATCTCGACGTGCTGCCGCTCTACATCGTGCTGATGGCGTTCTTCCCGCCGGTGCTGTGGATAATGCTGCGCAAGCCCGACCTCACCATGCTGGCGTCGCTGTGCCTGTATTTCGCGGCCCGGCACTATGGCTGGAACCTGCGCGGCTACCCGGAAGGCGAATGGTATTTCAACCCGTTCACCTGGCAGGTGCTGTTCATGTTCGGCGCGTGGTTCGCGCTGGGCGGCGCCACTGCATCGCGCGCCGTGATCTGGTCCCGGGGACTGCTCTATCTCGGCGGGGCCTATCTGGTCTTCGCGCTGGTGATGACCATGGCCGGCCGCTTCCCGGAGTTCGGCGCGCTGTTCCCGCAGTGGCTCTATGACGCCTTCAATCCCAACGACAAGACCTACCTCGCGCCCTATCGGGTGCTGCATTTCGTCATCATCGCCTTCTTCGTCACCCGCTTCCTGCCGAAGGACTGGCCGGGGCTGGAATGGCGCATCTTCAAGCCGGTGATCAAGTGCGGCCAGCAGTCGCTCGCGGTGTTCTGCGTCGGCGTGTTCCTGTCGTTCGTTGCGCACTTCCTGCTCATCATGAGTTCGGGCTCGTTCCTGGCGCAGGTCGCCGTCAGCGCCGCCGGCATTTTCGCCATGACGGTGGTGGCCTACTACATCTCGTGGTCGAAGGAGCAGGACAAGCCGCGGCCCAAACCGGCGGCGGCGGCCGCCGCCGCGGCGAATGCGCCATTGCAAGCTCCGGCAAAGCCGGTGGAGCCGGCCTGAGCCATCAGGTCGGCTGGCTAGCTGCGTAGCCCCGGCGCCTCAAAGCCGGTGCGGGCGACGTATTCGGTATAGCCGCCGCCATATTGGTGGATGCCATCCGGCGTCAACTCCAGCACGCGGTTGGACAGCGCGGCGAGAAAATGCCGGTCGTGCGAGACGAACAGCATGGTGCCCTCGTAATCGGCGAGCGCCGCGATCAGCATTTCCTTGGTCGCCATGTCGAGGTGGTTGGTCGGCTCGTCGAGCACCAGAAAATTCGGCGGATCGAACAGCATCAAGGCCATCACCAGCCGCGCCTTCTCGCCGCCCGAGAGCACGCGGCACCTCTTTTCGACGTCGTCGCCGGAAAAGCCGAAGCAGCCGGCGAGCGCACGCAACGAACCCTGCCCGGCTTGAGGAAACGCATCCTCCAGCGACTGGAATACGGTGCGTTCGCCATCGAGCAAATCCATCGCGTGCTGCGCGAAGTAGCCCATCTTGACGCTGCCGCCGACCGCCACCGTGCCAGCGTCCGGCTCGGTCGCACCCGCCACCAGTTTCAACAGCGTCGATTTGCCGGCGCCATTGATGCCCATCACGCACCAGCGCTCGCGGCGGCGCACCGCGAAGTCCAGATCCCGATAGATGATCCGGCTGCCATAGCCCTTGCGCACGTTCTTCAGGCTGACGACATCCTCGCCGGAACGCGGCGCGGCCGGGAAGTCGAACAGCACGGTCTGGCGGCGGCGCGGCGGTTCGACGCGTTCGATCTTGTCGAGTTTCTTGACCCGGCTCTGCACCTGCGCGGCGTGCGAGGCGCGCGCCTTGAAGCGCTCGATGAACTTGATCTCCTTGGCGAGCATCGCCTGCTGCCGCTCGAACTGCGCCTGCTGCTGCTTCTCGTTCAGCGCGCGCTGCTGCTCGTAGAATTCGTAGTCGCCGGAATAGGTCGTGAGCGCGCCGCCGTCGATCTCGACGATCTTGCCGACGATGCGGTTCATGAACGCGCGATCGTGCGAGGTCATCAGCAGCAGACCGTCATAGCCTTTCAGGAATTGCTCCAGCCAGATCAGGCTTTCCAGATCGAGGTGGTTCGACGGCTCGTCGAGGATCATGGCGTCGGGCCGCATCAACAGGATGCGCGCCAGCGCGACGCGCATCTTCCAGCCGCCCGACAGCTTGCCGACGTCGCCGTCCATCATCTCCTGACTGAACCCGAGGCCGGCAAGCACTTCGCGGGCGCGGCCGTCGAGCGCGTAGCCGTCGAGTTCCTCGAACCGCGCCTGCACCTCGCCGTAACGCGCGATGATGTCGTCCATCTCGTCGGCTCGGTCCGGATCGGCCATCGCCGTCTCCAGCTCCTTCAATTCGACCGCGACCGCGCTGACCGGCCCCGCGCCGTCCATCGTCTCGGCGACGGCGCTGCGCCCGGCCATTTCGCCGACATCCTGGCTGAAGTAGCCGATGGTGACGCCGCGATCGACCGCCACCTGCCCCTCGTCGGGAAGGTCCTGCCCGGTGATCATGCGGAACAGCGTGGTCTTGCCGGCGCCGTTGGGACCGACCAGGCCGACCTTCTCGCCGCGCTGGAGCGCCACCGACGCCTCCACGAACAGAAGCTGGTGGCCATTCTGCTTACTGATGTTGTCGAGCCGGATCATAATCCCACGCGCCATGCGGAAGCGCGGGCTTCCGTCTGCTTTATACCATTGATATTATTTAATTTTCGACTCGGCGGGCTGGGCTACGCTAAACGTTGCCTCTATGGATTCCCGGATCGACCTTCGATTCCTGAAAATGCCGCCGCCGCGCCGGGTTTTTCTTAGCGAACCGAATGGTCTTTTGCGACTCCGAAATCGCCAAGGGGAACAGACGTTCCGCACCCACAGCAGTAACCGAGACTTCCCGTAACCAGGTCGAACCTCGATTCCTGCCGCTCTCGTCTCGCTTCAACAAATTGTTAGCTGATCGTCACTCGAAGTCATCGAATGACTCGGTCGGGATTCTCCTCATACGGCGGCGTATAAATAACGAGGAGCCGAGCGGCACTTTGCCCGGTCACGAGAAAAACGTGTTTGATGTCGGCCGGAAGATAGCAGCAGTCTCCGGCACTCATGTCGAAGGCATCGTCCCCCACCTCGACGTGAGCCGTCCCTTCAAGCAGATAGCAGACCTGCTCGATGCCGGGATGGGCGTGAGGAAGCGCCCCCTGGCCGGGCTCAATGACACCCAGAATAACCTCAACACCTACCGAACCCGTCGTTTCCGGACTGATCAAACGGCGATTGACTGTGCCTGTGTGATTGTTGGGCGAGTATGCAGGCTGAGAGCCAGCCTTGACCAGATACCGACTTGCATTTTTCATTTCTTATCTCTCATCGCCCGCTGCTGTGGCAGCAAGCTTCTGCCGGATCGTCGATACAAAATCCTGCGACATCAATATATCTGCGTATCTCAAGGCCAGATCCCGTAACGAACCGGCGTGCCGTTCCTGATCGGGATCGCCACAGCAGTCGTCGAGCACGATGGTGCGATAACCGTGGGAGAAACTGTCCACCGCCGTCGCGCGAATGCAACCGCTCGTCACGCAACCGGCGATGATGACGGTATCGATTTGAAGGGACTGAAAGTGGGCGTGAAGCGTCGTTTCGAAGAAAGCCGATGGAGCTTTCTTGCTGAAGACATAGTCATAGCTCGTATCAACGATCCGCTCGTCGAGCTGGACGCCCTCGCCACCCTCGAAGAAATCGCGATAAAGAGACGGAATCTTCCACCGCGGAATGTCCGCCTCTTTGTCGTAAGCGATATAGCAACAGGCGACCGGAATTCGGGCTTGCCGGACAGCCGTCAATATCGCGGCGGTGCGTTGGCACGCTCGCGAAACCTCCGGGAAACCGCCCAATGGATAGTCGCTCCGTAGGAAGGCAGTCTGGAAATCAACGACGACGAGGGCGGGCCGATCGCCGAAACCGACATCCAGCTTTCCATAGCCCGCTTCCTTTAGGATCGAAGTCATTGTCTATCTCCGACTCAGTCGCGATATCCCGTCGGGGGCAACTCTTATTTCTTCACCAACGGACATTCGCTTTCCGCGATCGGACGGAAGGCGTCAGCCGCAGGAACCTTGGCCAAAAGTTTGTAGTAGTCCCAAGCGTATTTGCTTTCTTCCGGACGCTTGACCTGCATCAGGAAGAGATCGTGAACCATCAATCCGTCGTCTCGAATATAACCGTTGCTCGTATAGAAATCCGAGATTTTCGACTTTTTCATTTGTGCCATGACCTTGTCGGCATCCACCGAACCTGCGTCGCGGATAGCTTTCAGGTAATGTATCGCAGCGGAATAGTTGGCGGCGTGAACCATGGTCGGCATCTTGCCGACTTTCTCGAAATACCGTTTCGACCATGCGCGAGTTTCGTCGTTCATGTCCCAATAGAACGACGTCGTAAAAATCAGATCCTTCGCAAGCTTCAATCCGAGCGCGTGCGCATCGGACAGGAAGAACAGCATTCCAGCCAGCGACTGTTTACCGCCTGATGTCACGCCGTACTCGGCCGCAGTCCGGATTGAGTTAATCGTATCGCTGCTGGCGTTCGCCAAGGCAATCACCTTCGCGCCAGATCCCTGAGCCGCCAGAACATAAGATGAAAAGTCGAACGCACCCGCCGGATGCTTGACAGCGCCAAGCGTTTTACCGCCCCCCGCCTTGACGAATGCCTCCACGTCCCGCTGGATCGAGTGCCCATAGGCGTAGTCGGCGGTTATGAAGAACCAACTATCGCCGCCGGATTTCAGGACCGCACTCGTCGTCGCCTTGGCGAGAGCATAGGAGTCGAAATTGTACTGCACCGTATAAGCGTTGCAGTGCTTTCCATTGATATCGGACGACGACGCATTGACCGGAAATGCAAGTTTCTTGCGTTCGGCTGCAAGCGCCATCACGGCGAGAGCGTTGCCGGACCCGACAAGGTCGGTCACCAATGACACATTCTCCACGTCATACCATCGACGAGCGATGGCCGATGCAATGTCCGGCTTGTTCTGGTGGTCGGCGCTCAGAACCTCGATCGGCCTGCCGAGAACCTTTCCCCCGAAGTCCTCGACCGCCATCTTGACCGCGGCCACGGCTCCAGGACCCGATATGTCGGAATTGTATCCAGACATATCGCCGAGCACACCGATTTTGATGGTGTCGTCGGCTTTTCCCGTTTGCGCGGTCGCCGGTTGCGAGCACAGAGCCGCAACGCCCGCCAGGGACAGCAAGATACTCGAACCGAATTTCCTCATTTTTCCCTCCCGGATCAATTTTACGACGCTTGATTCAACGGGATGTTATGCAAGGGGGTGGAAACGATCCAGACTATGAAAACGACAAAATTGATAGGTATTACTTATCAGAATCAAAAATCGGATGCCTGAACCAAAACATGCCATGACAGGGTCGAACAATCGCCTTTCATTCAAACGCTCGCTCGCAACCGGCCTTACAATTACTTGATTTTATGAATTATTTTATTTGTTGGTCGGGGCACGCGGATTCGAACCGCGGACCTGCAGTACCCAAAACTGCCGCGCTACCAGGCTGCGCTATACCCCGATCGAGCCGCCGATCGCCGGGACAAGCCGGTCGGCCGCCGCGTCGATGACGCTTCCCGATACACGCTCCCAGCCCCGCCAGCAAGGCGGCGGCTGGCGCCGTTCAAACTGGCTCCATGCCCCGGACGCGGCGCGGCATGAAATGCCGCTCCGCAGAGCCGGGGCCGCTCCAGCCACAATGTTTGAAACGGTCCCGGTTCTGCGAAGCGGCGTTGCACACTGCATCGCGCCCGGGACATGGCGGAGAACAAAGCCGAACCTGGCCGTTTTTCAACAGTCTGTCAGCGCCCGTTGAACAGCGGGTGCGCGACCCGGTCGCCCGGCGCGATCCCGTATTTTTTGGCTGTTCCCGCGATCACTTCGAGGACTCCCTTCGCACGCCCGCGCGAGGGGATGATGGCGGTCGATTGCGGCACCGTGTTCTCGGCGATGCGCAGGATGCGCCCGTCGGCGCGAATGAAGATCATGTCGAGCGGGATGAAGGTGTTCTTCATCCACATCGAGATTTCCTGCTCCGGGGAAAAGTCGAACAACATGCCGCGGCCGTCCGGCAGTTCCTTGCGGTACATCAGCCCGGTGCGCTTCTCCTCCTCGGTGGTCGCCACCTCGACGGCGAACACCTGAACGCCGGAGCGGGTAACGATCTCAAGCGTCTGCAACTCGGCCGCCCGCGCCGCGCCCGAAACCGTCAGGCCAACCGCCGCGAGCATCAGCATCAGTGCCAGCGCCCACCGTTTCGCGACTCGAAACCGCCGCTCACACCATCGCGCAACCATCGTTCTCAACCCTCGGCCGGACGCGGATCGTGTCCAGGGCGACGATAGGTACCGGCTTTTGCGCCTAGCGCAACCGCGTGGTGACCTTCCTTGCGTGATCTGACAGGCTTGTGAAGGACGGAAGGATTCCGTCAGTGCGAGGCGAGTCCCGACGGCCCGGTTTCCGGATGGATTTCCGCCGCCATCATCCCCTTGGAGCCGGGCCCGAACCGCACCAGTACATACTGGCCGGGGCGCAGCTCGGTCATTCCGTAGCGGCGCAGCGTCTCCATATGGACGAAAATGTCCGGGGTGCCCTCGCCGCAGGTGACGAAGCCGAAACCGCGCAGACGGTTGAACCACTTCACCTGAGCGCGCTCCAGCCCGCTGGTCGGCGTGACGCTGACATGGGTGCGCGGCGGCAGCATCTGCGCCGGATGCACGGCGGTCGATTCATCCATCGAGACGACGCGGAACGCCTGAAAGCCCTTCTGCCGCTGCACGCATTCGCAGACGATGCGGGCGCCCTCATAGGCGGTCTGATAGCCGTCGCGCCGCAGCACCGTGACGTGCAGCAGCACGTCGGCCGATCCGTCGTCGGGCACCACGAAGCCGTAGCCCTTGGAGGCGTCGAACCACTTGATGACGCCGCGAACCTCGATCAGCTTGTTGGGATCGCCCAGGTCCGCGAACGGATCCAGCGTCGTGCTTCGGTTGTCGAAGCCGTCGGACGACAATGTCCTGCTTCCGCCCGCCGGCCTGCCAAATTGCTTGGACTCAAATCCGTCCGACCCCATGACCCCGGACCCCGTAGGTGCTGAAAATCCCGGCAACGCCGCCTTGCCGACAACGCGCTCACGACTCTTTAACGGTTCGCAAGGGCGCATGCGCCTTCGCGAATCTCCTGATTCGACGATAGCATTCTCGCGCAGGTGGCAAAGACAAAAAAGCCGCTCGTTGACGATCTATAAACAATCTTGCGCCCGGCGAATCCCGCGCACGCCTGCGCGCGCCCGCGGCGTTTCAACGCGGTGACGCGGATAAGGCAGGATCAATTGCCGACGAACGGCCCCAGCGTCTCGCCGATGTCGTGACGGATCACCAGATCGGCGTCGTCGTCCTGCTCGGTGGGCTCCCTGTTGATGATGACGAGACGCGCGCCCGCGTTCTTCGCCACCAGCGGCATTCCGGCGGCCGGCCACACCACCAGCGACGAGCCGATCACCACGAACAGGTCGCAGGCGCGTGCGAGTTCGCCGGCGCGGCGCATCGCGTCTTCCGGCATCGGCTGCCCGAACGAGATCGTGGCGGTCTTCACCGCGCCGCCGCAGTCCTCGCACACCGGCGCACGTCCGGTTTCGTCGAAGCGCGCTTTGGCCCAGACGAGATCATGGTGTCGCTCGCAGCAGATGCAGCGGGCATAGGTGGTGTTGCCGTGCAATTCCACCACGTCGTCGGCCGCGATTCCCGATGCCTGATGCAGGTTGTCGATGTTCTGGGTGATGACGCCCGGCACCTTGCCGGCCCGGTACAGCGCCGCCAGCGCCCGGTGCCCGCGCCCCGGACGCGCCGCGGCGAAGGTCGGCTCCATGGCGAAGCGCCGTCGCCACGACTCGTCCCGCGCCGCCTGGCTCGCGACGAACTCCTCATAGGGGATCGGCCGGTTTCGGGTCCACAGTCCGCCCGGCGAGCGGAAATCGGGAATGCCGCATTCGGTGGAAATGCCGGCGCCCGTGAACGGCACGATGGTGGCGGCGCCCGCGATCAACTCGCCCAGCCGCTCCACGCCGCTTTGCAGGTCGGTTGCGATCATGTTGGTCCGATTCCGATAAATGCTATCGCCTTCGAACCAATATAATATCGCAAATGCCGCGCGCACGGCCACCGCGATCCGGCGTGCCGGGTCCTACTTCCCGAGATGGCGGCGGACGGCGGCGACCGAAGGGCCGACTTCGCCGATCGCGGCGATCAATTGCTCCTGGGTCACACTGAGCCGTCCGGCCCAATAGCTCGCCGACGCCGGATCGTCGAGGTCGATCGCCTGCGGCGGGCGAACACCGTGATCGGCCGCCAGAACCACGGACACTGGCACGAGCGTAATCATGCGGCCAGACTACCCGTCGCGACCGCCACGCCCAAGCGCGGACGCGGCAAGCCGTTAACAGAACCTTTCCGGGAACCGGCCGCGCAAGCATCGGCGCGGCTCGATATCGGGCGCAAAAGCTCCTACATATTCCGCCCGGATGAGACAGAACCCGTCACGACATTTGGAGAACCGAAATGCGCTACCTGCACACCATGCTGCGCGTCCGCGACCTCGACACCGCGCTCAAGTTTTATTGCGACGCGCTGGGGCTGAAGGAAGTGCGCCGCGTCGACAACGACAAGGGGCGCTTCACGCTGGTTTTCCTCGGCGCGCCCGGCGATGACGATCTCATCCGGCAGAGCGCGGGCCGCGGCGCGCCGCTGGTCGAGCTCACCTACAACTGGGATGAGGAAAAATACGGAGAGGACCGCTTCTTCGGCCACCTCGCCTACGAGGTCAACGACATCTACGCCGTCTGCGAGCGCCTGATGAAACTCGGCGTCACCATCAACCGCCCCCCGCGCGACGGCCAGATGGCGTTCGTCCGCTCGCCGGATCTGCATTCGATCGAGCTTCTGCAAGCAGGCGACGCCAAGCCGCCGCAGGAGCCGTGGGCCTCGATGCCGAACACCGGGCACTGGTAACCACGGAACCTGGCGCCGCCGCCGGCGTTGCCCCAGCGACAAAGGAGATCGTCATGGCGCGCGGCGTTTTGTTGTGGCTTTTGGGAGTCCCGATTCCCGTCATCATTCTTCTATGGCTGTTCTTGCGCTGATCGGTTTTTGCGCTGAGCGCCACGCAGGATTCAGTTGAGGCTCTGCTCCAGCCACAGCACGCCGATGATAATCGCGAGCGTGATCGCGGTAACCACGCCGCGCTGGGTCCAGTTCATGCCTTGGCCGAACCACCAGAGCAGCGCGCAGCACATGATGACCGGAACGATGATATCGAGCCGCATGATCGATCCTGCCCTGCCGCTCAGCGCGTGCGGCCGCCGACGCCGACACTGACCGAGCCGCCGATCCGCACGCAGGTGTCGGAGCCCTCGACCTTGACGAAGCCCGGACCGAACGCCGCGCATGACGTCGGCGTCCGCGTTCGCGACAACGGCTTGTCCATCGTCTTGCCTGCGCTTGCTCCGGGCCGGCGGCCGCCGTCCGGTTGCGCCAGTGCCATCGGCGTCGCAACGATCATTCCCAACATGACGACCACTGCGATCCTGCCCACGACCCGGCTCCCACGTTTCGGAATCACGCTCTCATCGCGTGAAATCGTCGGTGCTGAAATTGTTGGCGCTCCCTAGCGGAATCGAACCGCTCTCTCCACCGTGAAAGGGTGGCGTCCTGACCGATAGACGAAGGGAGCGGAACACCCGGCCCGACGCGATCCTCGCATTGGGCCTCGACCATTCCGCGCTGCCGTTAAGAATATCCGCAAAATCAAGTGCTTGATGCAAGCCTCAACCCCGCGCCGAACCGGCGCCGGGCGCCCTGATCCGAAGACAGCGGCGAACCTATAAAGGCGTTTGCCCGCACGGGCAAGCCCGGCCCGCACCTCGCGCGTTGTTGGAGTTTTTGTTGGACGTTTCCCTCAACACATTCCCTTGGGCACGCGGCACGGCGCACGCTACGCTCAGGCCGCCCTCACCCGTCGCGTGACGCGAGACAGGAGCCTTCCATGGCGCGCAAGCTGATAGATATCTCGGTGCCGTTGCAGAACGACGTTCCCGCCGACCCGCCCGGCCATCATCCGACCATCCAGTATATCGATCATCAGCAGGGGCTGGCGCAGATGCTGCCGTTCTTCGACGGCCTGAAGGCGGAGGACCTGCCGGACGCCCAGGGCTGGGCGGTCGAGGCGGTGCGGCTCTCCACCCACAACGGCACCCATCTCGACGCGCCCTGGCATTTCCATCCGACCATGAATCGCGGCGAGCGCGCATGGACCATCGACGAGGTGCCGCTGGAGTGGTGCCTGCAACGCGGCGTCAAGCTCGACTTCCGCCATCTGCCGGACGGCTACGTCGCGACCGCCGCGGACGTCGCCGATGAGCTGAAGCGCATCGGCCACACCCTCGCTCCGCTCGACATCGTCGTCGTCAACACCAGCGCCGGCGCGAAATACGGCCGGCCCGATTACGTCACCTCGGGCTGCGGCATGGGCTACGAGGCCACGATGTATCTTCTGGAGCGCGGTGTGCGTCTCACCGGCACCGACGGCTGGAGCTGGGACGCGCCCTTCGTCCATACCGCCAGAAAATACGCCGCGACGCGCGACGCCAGCCTGATCTGGGAAGGCCACAAGGCCGGCCGCCATATCGGCTATTGCCATCTGGAAAAACTCCACAACCTTGAACAACTGCCCTCGACCGGATTTACCGTCTCGTGTTTTCCGGTGAAGATCGAACGCGCGTCGGCGGGCTGGACCCGCGCCGTCGCCATCATCGAAACCTGAGCGGGAACCGGCGGCGCGCTCGCACGTTGGGTCGTGCGCCGGATTTCGCCCCGCCTTTTCACACCGCGTTTCCATGCGCGCTGACAGTTGATAGAGTCACATCAGCGCAGGAGATTCCCATGACGCTTCCCCAAGATGGCAGTTCACAAGACGCCGGCCCGCAAGACACCGGCACCCTGCGGTCGAGCGACATCGGCGATTTGCGGTCGAGATTCCAGGCTGCCGTGCGCAAACGCTGGCTGGCCTTCCTCATCGAGGGCATCCTGCTGGTCATCATCGGCTTCGCGGCGATCCTGGTGCCGCCGCTCGCGAGCATCGCGGTCACGGTCTTCCTCGGCTGGCTGTTCATCATCAGCGGCGTCGCCGCGCTGGTCTTGACGCTCTGGGCTCGCGAGATTCCGGGCTTCTGGTGGTCGTTGATCTCGGCGGTGCTGGCCATCGCCGTCGGCGTCATCCTGCTGGCGCGGCCGATCCAGGGCACGCTGACGCTCACCATCGTGGTCGGCGCCTATTTTCTCGCCGAGGGCGTCACCACCATCATGTACGCGCTGGAAAATCGCCGCGAACTGCCGCAGCGCTGGGGCTGGATGCTGACCGCCGGTCTGATGGACATTCTGGTCGCCGTCATCATCGTCGCCGGCCTGCCGGGCTCGGCGCTGTGGGCGATCGGGCTTCTGGTCGGCATCAATCTGGTGTTCGGCGGCGCCACCCTGATCGGCGTCGCGCTCGCCGCGCGCAAGTCCTGACGCCCTAACACCCGCGGCAGATGCCCTTGAGCTTGCGGTTCAGTTCGACATCCTCGCGCGTCAGCGGATCGTTGGGATCGCGTTGCAGCGCGCTGTCGGAAACCTCGTCGCGGCGCGGCTGACGGTGCCCGATCGGGGCCTGGGGGATGTTGGTCCCTATGCCGGGATTCGGAGCGGTCGGATTCGGAACGGTTGTATTCGGAGTCACGGAGTTCGGCGTGCTCCGGCCGGTCTGCGCCAGCGCGCCGGACGCCGCGACCATCAGGAACAAGGCCGTTGTCGCAATCCATCGGGTCATGTCGGCCTCCATCGGTTGTCGATCATGGCGCCATTGAAGCGGATTCGAGCGCTGCACGCTACCACGCCGGGCCTGTCAGGATGACGGCGGATAGGCGTGAACGCCACCGCAGTAATCGACGATACGGTAGCCGCCGTCCGTTCCCGCCTCACGATCGCTCGACAGGTAGCTAGGTCCCACCGGAGCCTTGCCGAAACCGCCCGGAATATCGAGCACGAATTCCGGCTGGCACAGGCCCGAGACCCGGCCCCGGATCTCGCGCATCAGTTCCCGGCCGCGCTCAAGCGTGGTGCGCAGGTGCGCGGTGCCCGGCGCCAGATCGCCATGATGGAGATAATAGGGTTTGATCCGGCATTCCACAAACCTCCGCATCAACATTTCCAGCGTCGCTGCGTTGTCATTGACCCCGGCCAGCAGCACCGACTGGCTGACCAGCGGGATGCCGGCATCCGCGAGCCGCGCGCAGGCAGTGCGCGCCGCGGGCGTGAACTCGCGCGGATGGTTGGCATGGACCGCGAGCCAGGTGGTCGCGCCGTCAACGCGCAACGCCGCCGCCATCTCGGGCGTGACGCGCGCGGGATCGGCCATCGGCACGCGCGAGTGGATGCGGATAATCCGGACGTGATCGATGGCGGCGAGATCGCGCATCACCTCGGCGAGCCGTCGCGGGGACAGCACCAGCGGATCGCCGCCGGTCAGGATCACCTCCCAGATTTCGGCGTGCGCGCGGATGTAATCGAGCGCGCGGGCATAGACCTCTGCCGTCAGCGCCGTCTCCTTGCCCGGCCCCACCATCTCGCGGCGAAAGCAGAAGCGGCAATAGACCGCGCAGACATGCACCAGCTTGAACAGCACGCGGTCGGGATAGCGATGGACGATGCCTTCGACCGGCGAGCGGGCGCCGTCGCCGATCGGATCGGCGTTGTCGATCGCCGCGCGATCGAGTTCGCGCACGTCGGGAACGTATTGGCGCGCGATCGGATCAGCGGGATCGGCCGGGTCGATCAGCGCCGCTACTTCCGGCGTCAGCGCCACCGCGTAGCGCGCCGCGATCTTTTCGAGGTCCGGCAGCACTGAGGCCGGCGCGAGGCCCTGCGCAATCAACTGCTGCGGCTGGCGCAGCGTGGTGGAGACCTTCTCGTTCATGCGTTGTCCACCGGCGGCGTCCACACCACCTGATCGATGCGCTGCGCGCCGCTCGCCAGCATCACCAGCCGGTCGAAGCCGAGCGCGACGCCGCTCGCCTCCGGCATGTCGGCCAGCGCCGCGAGAAAATCCTCGTCGAGCGGATAGCGTTCGCCGTAAAGCCGCGCCTTGTCGTCCATCGCCTGCGTGAACCGTCGCCGCTGCTCGACCGCGTCGGTCAGTTCGCCAAAACCGTTGGCCAGCTCGACGCCGCAGGCATAGACCTCGAACCGCTCGGCAACGCGCGGGTCGCTCGCCTTGACCCGCGCCAGCGCCGATTCCGGCGCGGGATATTCATACAGCACCGTCGGCCGGTCCTCGCCGAGCCGCGGCTCGACATGGGCGACCAGCACCTTGCTAAAAATGTCCGACCAGGTGTCGTCGTCCGCGACGCGCACTTTTTCGCGCGCGATGGCGGCCAATGCGTCCCGCATCCCCTCCCCGTCGCGGATCGTCGCCAGCAGATCGATGCCGGCGAAACGCGAAAACGCATCCGCCACGGTAAGCCGCTCCGCCTCCGCGAACGGATCGGCGGCGCGGCCACGGAACGAAAATCCGCGCGCGCCGGCCGTTTTCGCCGCCAGCGCGATCAGCGCCAGACAATCCGCGACCACCGCTTCGTAAGGCTCATCGGCGCGATACCATTCCAGCATGGTGAACTCCGGCAGATGCAGGTCGCCCCGCTCGCGGTCGCGGAACACGCGGGCGAACTCGACGATCCGCTCCTCGCCCGCCGCCAGCAGCTTCTTGCAGGCGAATTCCGGCGACGTCCGTAAATAACGCGGCAACCGCTCGCCGCCCGGCCCCGACAGCGCCGTGAGCGGGGCGTGCAGATGGGTTTCATTGCCGGGCGACACCTGGAGCACGCCGGTTTCGACCTCCACAAACCCCTCACGCGCGAACCAGTCGCGGCAGGCGGCCGTGATCGCGCCCCGCGCCGCGAGGAACGGCCTGCGGTCGGCGTGGCGATGGCGCGCCCACCACGGCGAGGGCCGATCCGCGTGACTCATGGACGACCGGCCCCCCGCAACCCCCGAGAGTCCTTCACTGTTTCCGTGAAACAGTGAAGGACTCCCGGTTCTTGATTTGACGCGTTTTCTTCACGCGAACCGGATTCCACTTCGCTTGAAAACGCACTGGCGTCGGCGGCCCAAATCAGTATGTTGCAGCCCGAAACCGCTTCGCCACCGGAACCGCCGTGTCCGGCCCGGCTCCGCCCCCGAACGCTAGGAAAATTTTCTGTGAGAGTCATCGCCAGTTCTATCCGCAAGGGCAACGTGATCGAGCAAAACGGCCAGCTCTATGTGGTCCTGTCGGCCGAAAACATCCATCCCGGCAAGGGAACGCCGGTCAGCCAGATCGAAATGCGCCGAATCAGCGACGGCGTAAAGATATCGGAGCGTTACAAGACCACCGATCAGGTCGAGCGCGCCACCATCGAGGACCGCAACTACAACTTCCTCTACGAGGACGGCGACGGCTTCCACTTCATGAACGCCGAGACCTACGATCAGGTGCAGGTGCCCAAGGACGTGGTCGGCAGTTCCGCGCCCTACCTTCAGGAAAACATGACGGTGAAGCTGTCGATGCACGACGCCACCCCGGTCGCCATCACGCTGCCGCAGCGGGTCACGCTGGAGGTGGTGGAGACGGAACCTGTCACCAAGGGCCAGACCGCATCGTCGTCCTACAAGCCGGCGATCCTGTCGAACGGCGTGCGCTCGGCGGTGCCGCCGCACGTCTCGGTCGGCACCCGGATCGTGGTGATGACCGAGGATGGCTCCTACGTGGAGCGCGCCAAGGACTGACCTTTCGCCAGCCGATCGATCAGCGGCCCACGGGAGCCGAACGATTGAGACACCTGATATCACGTTGCGTTTCGGCTGCATCACGCGGGCAATGGCTCGCGGCGCTCGTGACCCTCGGTTGTCTCGCCGCACCCGCCGCCGCCAGCGAGTTCAAGACCCCGGCGATCTCGGCGGTCCACGTCGAATGGCGCGCGGCGCTCGATCAGTTGAAGTCGGAAATCTCGGCGCAGCCCGAGCTTGCCGAGCGCTTCACCTTTTCCAGCCGCCGCCGGCTGTCGCCGTCCGATCCCCGTGTGATGCCGGCGTTCGAGCAACTCAACGCCGTCACCTCAAGGCTGTTTCCCGGCATCAGCCAGAGCCCGGTGCCGGTGCTGCTGCCGTTCGATGCCGCGAGCTATCTCAAGGACGGAGCCGACGAGGGCGCGCCGGACAGCACGAGGCTGGCGAACTATCAATCCGGCTTCGGCCCGGCCGACATGTTCATGGCCGGCGCCGCCGGCTACGACGCGCTGTTCAGCCTGCCGCGCACGGTTGGCGACGGCCCGGAGCGGGTCTACGCCAAGCCCGTCGAGGTCCAGATCACCGGCTCGGTTCTGGTCTATGACATCGAGGACCGCTTCGCCAACAAGGGCGAGCGTGTGCGGGCGCTGGCGGACCAGTTCCCCGACCTGCGGCGGGTGATCCGCGAAGGCTTCGTGCGCTACCGCTTCACCGCCTTCGGCGTGCCCTACGTCGTCGCCATCCATTGCCTCGACAGCGTGCCGCGCGCCGACCGCCTCGCCTGCCGCGAGGCGTCCACGGTGGCCGAACGCTTCCTGAAGGCGCTGCGCATCGCCGGCGGCCAGCCCTCGCGCGCCCGCGCCGGCCGCGCCGCCGATCCTGCGCCGCGCCCGGCGGCGATGTCCCCCGACTTCACCTACCGGCCGCCCGGCGAGATCATCGCCAACAGCGGCTATCGCGAGCAGAGCGGCCACCCCGACTTTACCGTGTATTCGCAGATCCGCTTCCCGCTGCTGGAAGCGCCGGCCTACGCCAACTCGCAATCGTTCCTCAACTGGGGCGACTGCTTCCAGCGCGGCCGCGTCCCGCCGCCCACCCGCAAGGGCGCGAGGTATCACTGCAAGTCGAACGACAAGCCGCTGATCTTCGATGAATCCGCGCGCGAGAACTATTCCTATCCGTGGCAGGACAATTTCTGCGAGGCGCGCGATTTCGAGGTCGGCCAGTGCGCCAGCGGCTTCGGCCACCAGGGACAGGACATCCGGCCCTCGGCGTGCCGGCTGCGCAACGAAAGCGCCGACCGCTGCGAGCCCAACATCTTCCCGGTGGTGGCGGCGCGCGACGGCGTGCTGCTGCGCTCGCCCAAGCGCGAGGCGGTGACGCTGATCGTCAACACCCGCACCGAGCACGTCCGCTTCCGCTACATGCACATGGACCCGAACCTGCTCGACGCCGACGGCGTGCTCAGCGGGCGGCGCGTCACTGAGGGCGAGAAACTCGGCGTCGTCTCCAACTATCAGGACTATCCGGGCGGAACCACGGTCCACCTCCATTTCGACGTGCAGGTGTTCACCCGCGAGGGCTGGCTGTGGGTGAACCCGTATGTCACCCTGATCTCGGCCTATGAGCGGCTGATCGAGGGGCGCGGCCGCGAGGTGCCAGTGACCGATAGCGCGAGCGAAGCGGGAACCGTGAGCCCGCCCGGCGACGACACCCCGGCCGGACCGTCGCCCGCGAACAACGGCGGATAGCCCGCCTGCGCCGCCCGCGTTCCTTCGCGGCGAAATGCCCTTTGGCGCACGCCGCCGCGCGCCCTACACTCAAGCCATGACCGATCGCGATTCCCGCATCCTCCTGACCCGGCGCGGCCTGTTGCAGGCGACCGCCGGGCTCGGTGCCCTGCTCGCCGCTCCCGCTCCGTCCGCCATCGCCGCCCCGGCCGGCTTCGATGCCTGGCGCGATGCCTTTGAAGCCAAGGCGCGGGCGCGCGGCATCTCCGACCAGACCT
The DNA here is from genome assembly GCA_044463945.1 of Bradyrhizobiaceae bacterium. GTDB lineage: Bacteria > Pseudomonadota > Alphaproteobacteria > Rhizobiales > Xanthobacteraceae > 62-47. Next base: position 60,932 of record JBIQLW010000016.1, read on the forward strand.
ATCGCAGCGTGATGGGCCGCGTTGAGCCGGACATGAGCGTGTTCCAGAAGATGCGCAACCAGCCGGAATTTCGCGAGCAGATCTGGCAATACATCAACCGCCGCGTCTCCGACTGGCGCATCATCGCCGGCAAGGAGGCGTTGCGCCGGCACCAGCCGCTGTTCGCACGCATCGAGAAGGATTTCGGCGTCGAGCGCGGCACGCTGCTGGCGCTGTGGGGCGTGGAATCCGCATACGGCGATCCGCTGGTGCAGCAGAACCACATGCGGCCGGTGTTTCCCGCGCTGGCGGCGCTGGCGTGGAACGAGCCGCGACGGCGCGCCTATTGGGAAACCGAACTCATCAACGCGCTGAAGATCGTGCAGCGCGGCTGGAGCACGCCCGCCGAGATGCGCGGCTCGTGGGCCGGCGCGATGGGCCACACCCAATGGATGCCGGAAGTGTGGCTCAACGTCGGCTTCGACTACGATGGCGACGGCCGCGTCTCGCCGTTCGGCAAGCCCGACGACGCGCTGGGCTCGACCGCGCGCTATCTCATCAAGCGCGGCAAGTATCACCGCGATCAGCACTGGGGCTACGAGGTGCGCGCGCCCGGCGGCGCGCCGGAGGGCAGCCGCAGCTATGCCGCATGGACCAGCGCCGGCGTCACCCGCGCCGACGGCCGGCCGTTTCCGCAGCCGAATGCCACGGCGAAGCTGTGGGTGCCGGTGAACGGCGGGCCGGCCTTCCTGCTCGGCCCCAACTTCTACGCGGTGCGCAGCTACAACCCGTCGATGAACTACGCGCTGGCGATCTGCCATCTCGGCGATCGCATTCTCGACGCGCCGCCGTTCGTCCACCCGTTCCCCGGCTCGGAGCGCGCGCTGACGCTGGACGAGATCAAGGAAGTGCAGACCCGCCTCACCCGCCTGGGCTTCGATACCGGCGGCACCGACGGCCGCGTCGGCAACGACACCATGAAGGCGGTGAAGGATTTCCAGCAGAAGGTCGGCCTGCCCGCTGACGGCTATGCCGGCCTGAAAGTGCTGGCGCGGCTGCGGCAGGGCGGATAGATGCGCGCCGCATCGGGATAACGCAGAAGCCATCATCCTGAAGCGCATTTGCCTCAAAAAGGCGGACGATCCGGTAATCGGGCGGGCGCAATGAATACTGGATGCTCCGCCTGAGCCTGTCATCGGGCCGGCGAAGCCGGACCCGTTGGCGGAGCATGACGATTTTCGTGTTGCGCCTGCCTCCAGAAAGCGAATTTCCGGTCAGAGACTCTTGAGGATGCCGCCGCATCCCAACGTCATCCCGATTTTCACCGGATCATCGCCGGCCCGGCGTCCGGCACCGCGACGTCGATCACCCGCAGTTGCACGCGCTCCGCACCCTGCCAGCGATCGACGCTCAACGTGCCCGCGACGTGCAGCGGCTGGCCGCGGCCTTCCTTCAGCGCGTCGCCGAGCGTCGAGCCGACCGCGCGAAACGCGATGCCGTTGACGATCGCGCCGTCGCCCGCCTTGAAGCGCAGCCGCAAATGCGCCTGCCCGACCTCGTCGGCATAGACCAGTTGGTGCGCCGGCAGCGCCACCACCGGCTCGGGATTGCCCGCCCCGAACGGCCCGGCGCGGTTGAGCGTCGCGGCCAGCTCCGGCGTCAGCGCCCGCGCGCTGACCGCGCCGTCGATCGCCAGTTCGTTGACGTTACGCGAGCGCGCGACGTCGGCGGCCAGCGCCGCCTCGATATAGGCGCGGAAGTCGGCGAGTTGTTCCTTGCGCAGCGTGACGCCTGCCGCCATGGCGTGGCCGCCGCCCTTGACAAGCACGCCCTCGGTGACCGCCTGCCGCACCGCGCGGCCGAGATCGACGCCGGAGATCGAGCGGCCCGAGCCGGTTCCGACGCCGCCCGGCTCCAGCGCGATCGCAAACGCCGGCCGTGCGAACTTCTCCTTCAGCCGCGCCGCGACCAGACCGACCACGCCGGGATGCCAGCCTTCGGCGGCGGTGACGATCACCGCGCCCTTGTCCTCAAGCCCGAGCGCGGCCAGCGCCTCGCTCTCGGCCTGCGCTTCCGCCGCCTGCTCGATGATGCGGCGCTCGCTGTTGAGGCGGTCGAGTTCGGCGGCGATGCGCGCCGCCTCCGACACGTCGCCCTCCAGAAGCAGCCGCACGCCGAGATCGGCGCGGCCGATGCGTCCCCCGGCATTGATGCGCGGCCCCAGCATGAAACCGAGGTGCCAGGCTTCCGGCGGGCCGTTCAATCGCGCGATGTCCATCAGCGCGGTATGGCCGACATGGTCGCGCCGGCGTAGCGCGATCAGCCCTTTCGCCACGAAGGCGCGGTTGAGCCCGCTCAGTTGCGCGACATCGGCCACGGTGCCGAGCGCGACGTGATGCAACATGCCGAGCAGGTCGGGCTCCGGGCGCAGCTCGTTCCAGAACCCGCGCCCGCGCAAGGTGCGGTTGACCGCCACCAGCGTCACGAACACCAGCCCCACCGCCGCGAGATGGCCGAGGCCGGAGAGATCGTCCGGCCGGTTGGGATTGACCAGCGCGTCCACCGCCGGCAGGTCGTCGCCGCACTGGTGATGATCGATCACCACCACGGACATGCCGAGCCGTTTGGCTTCCGCCAGCGCCTCGATGCTAGTGGTGCCGCAATCGACCGTCACCAGGAGCGTCGCGCCCTTTGCGGCCAGCATCCGCACCGCCTCGACGTTGGGGCCGTAGCCCTCGAAAATCCGGTCGGGGATGTGGATCAGCGGATCGAGGCCGCAATGCCGCAGGTGCCACGCGAGCAGCGCCGCCGAGGTCGCGCCGTCCACGTCGTAGTCGCCGAAGATCGCGATCTTCTCGCCGCGCGTCACGGCGTCGGCGATGCGTGTGGTCGCCGCCTCCATTTGCGTCACGGTGAACGGGTCCGGCATCAGCTTGCGGATCGTCGGATCGAGGAAATCGTCGACCGCGTCGAGATCGACGCCGCGCCCGGCCAGCACGCGCGCCAGCATCTCCGGCAGTTGATGGCGCTGGGCGATGGCCAGCGCCTGCGCCGCGCCGCGCGCATCCAGCCGGTCGCGCCACAGCCGGCCGGTGGCGGAGCGCGCCACGCCGAGGAAGGCGGCCGGCGGTTCTTTCGGGATAATGGCGGGCGGCGGGGTCATAATGCCCCCTTACATAAGCGTGACCGCACGGCGGCGCATCAGCACCCCATCCGCGCGGCGAGGTCGTTGAAGTCGGCGGCGACCACATCCCAGTCGCCGTCCGGCGCGAAGTCCTTGGTCTGTAGCGGGCCGTATTCGGTCGGGCGCGGCACGAACGCGGTTTTCAATCCGAGGTCCTGCGCCGCCGCGAGATCGTTGTTGTGGGCCGCGACCATCATCACCTGCGCCGGCGGCAGGTCGAGCAGCCGCGCCGCGCCGAGATAGACCTCGCGGTCCGGCTTGTAGTGGGCGAACAGTTCGGCGGACAGGATCAGGTCCCACGGCAGCCCGGCGTTCTTCGCCATGTTGTTGAGCAGCGCGACGTTGCCGTTGGACAGCGTGGCGATGGTGAACTTTCGCTTGAGCCGGCTCAAGCCGCCGACGCTGTCCGGCCACGGTTGCAGCCGGTGCCAGCCCAGCGTCATGTAGGCGAGATCGTCCTCGCTCAGTCCCGCGATGCCGAACCGCGCCACCAGCGTCTCCAGCGATTGCCGGTGCAGATGGTCGAGCGCGAGATAGCCGCGCTCCGGATGGTTGCGCACCTCGTTCATCGACGGCACGTAAGCGCCGCGCCAGGCATCGACCAGATCGATCCAGTCGCCCTTGACGCCGCGCGCCGCCGCCCACGTCGTCAGGTCGGCGATCAGGCTGCCGCGCCAGTCCACCACGGTGCCGAACACGTCGAACACCAGCGCCTTCACGGTCGACAGGTCGGCGGGTGCGCTCATGACTATCCTCGCGTAACCGGATCGGCGGAAGCGTCAGCCGCCGAACTGCTAGAATACCTTGCGATACTGGATGAAGCCGGGCCGGTCGGCGACCTGATCGTACAGGATGCGCGCCTGCGCGTTCGTCTCATGCGTCAGCCAATAGACGCGGCTCGCGCCCGCCGCCCTCGCCTTGTCGTAGACCGCCTCGATCAAGGCGCGGCCGAGGCCGAGCCCGCGCGCGCTGTCATCGACGAACAGGTCTTGCAAGTAGCAGTAGTTGCCCGGCGTCCAGGTCGAACGATGGAAGATGTAGTGGACGATGCCGGTCAGCTTGCCGTCCACATAGGCACCGAGCAGATGCATCGGTTCCGCCGGATCGTGGAAGCGACTCCAGGTGACGTCGCTGGTCGCGGCCGGCACGCTGGTCTTGTAGAACGTCAGATAGCCGGCCCACAGCGGCTCCCACGCCGCGCGTTCGCCCTCGCCGACCGGCCTGACGACAACGTCCTTTTTCATCGTGTCCTCAATCGAGGTGGAATTTCTCCAACTGGCGATGCTCGGCCTTGATGATGCGCACCGTGCCGGTGACCGAGCGCATCACCACGGTCTCCGTCTCGATCAGGCCGTCCTTGCGGAACTTGACGCCGGACAGCAGCGAGCCGTCGGTGACGCCGGTGGCGGCGAACAGGCAGTCGCCCTTCACCATGTCCTCGATGCCGTAGATCATCTTGGGATCGGTGACGCCCATCTTGCGGGCGCGCTCACGCTTCTCCTCGGTGTCGAGGATCAGCCGGCACTGCATCTGACCGCCGATGCAGCGCAGGGCCGCCGCCGCCAGCACGCCCTCCGGCGCGCCGCCGGTGCCCATGTAAATATCGACGCCGGTGTTCTCGGGGTCGGCGGTATGGATGACGCCGGCGACATCGCCGTCGGTGATCAGGCGTACCGCCGCGCCGGTCGAGCGGATGGCTGCAATGATGTCGGCATGGCGCGGACGCTCCAGCACCAGCGCGGTGATCGCGGCGGGGGCTACGCCCTTGGCCTTGGCGAGGCGGCGGATGTTCTCCTCCGGCGGCGCGTCGAGGTCGATCACGTTCTTGTCGTAGCCGGGGCCGATCGCGATCTTCTCCATGTAGACGTCGGGCGCGTGCAGCAGCGTGCCGCCGTCGGCCATCGCCATGGTGGCGATCGCGCCCGGCATGTTCTTGGCGCACAGCGTGGTGCCTTCCAGCGGATCGACCGCGATATCGACCTCAGGGCCGGCATTGATGCCGACCTTTTCGCCGATATAGAGCATCGGCGCCTCGTCGCGCTCGCCCTCGCCGATGACGACGGTGCCGGTGATCGGCATCTTGTTGAGTTCGCGGCGCATGGCGTCCACCGCCGCCTGATCCGCCTTCTTCTCGTTGCCGTGGCCGCGCAGCCGCGCCGCCGACACCGCCGCCCGCTCCGTCACGCGCACGATCTCCAGCGTCAGGATGCGCTCCAGCAACTGCTGCGGCGGGACGGAAATGTGTGTCGACATGTCAGTGCTCCTTGAACGCTTGCGGCGGGCGCGCGGCCCGCACCTTTCGGCATTGAAACCGGCCCGGCGGCACGCGGCGGCCGCAGGCCACGATATCAGTTCTTCTCGATCCTTATCACCTGCGGCCGGCCGCTGATCACCTTGTCGCGCTGCACCGCCTGCAAGGCGCCGCGCACCGCGTCCTCGGTGGTGGCGTAGGTAATCAGGATAACCGGGACCGGGGCCGACGCCTTGACGGATGTCTTGTCGTCGCCGTTGCGGTCGGCATGGCGCTGCACGATGGACTCGATCGAAATCCCGCGTTCCGCCAGCCGTGTGGCGATGGTCGCGGCGGTGCCGGTCATGTCGCGCGCCATCAGGCGGATGTAGTAGCCGCCCTCGTGGCGCTGCATCGGCGCCTGCGCGGTCGGGCGCAGGCTCGCGACCGGCCGCCCGAACGGCCGGGCGCGAATGCCGCGGGCGACATCGGCGATGTCGGCGACCACGGCGGACGCCGTTGCAGCCCCCCCGGCGCCGGGGCCGACCAGCGTGATCGGCGCGATGCCCTCGCCGTCGATGGTCACCGCGTTGGTGACCCCCATCACCTGCGCGATCGACGACGACTTCGGCACCATGGTCGGATGCACCCGCTGCTCGATGCCGGTCCGGGTGCGCACCGCGACGCCGAGCAGCTTGACCCGGTAGCCGAGTTCGGCGGCGGCGCGCAGGTCCTCCGGCGCGATCGACGAGATGCCCTCGACATAGACCGCGCGCTGCGCCACCTGCGTGCCGAACGCGAGCGAGGCGAGGATCGCCAGCTTCTGCGCGGTGTCGTGGCCATCGACATCGAACGACGGGTTGGCTTCGGCGTAGCCGAGGCGCTGGGCGTCCTTGAGGCATTCGGCGAACGACAGGCCCTCCTGCTCCATCCGGGTCAGGATGTAGTTGCAGGTGCCGTTGAGGATGCCGTAGACGCGGTTGATCTCGGTGCCCGCCAGCCCCTCGCGCAACGTCTTGACGACGGGAATGGCGGCGCCGACCGCGGCCTCGTAATTCAGCGCGCCGCCGTGCTGCTCGGCGAGTTTCGCCAGCCGCAGGCCGTGCTTCGCGATCAGCGCCTTGTTGGCGGTGACCACCGACTTGCCCGCGCGCAGCGCTTCGGCGATCGCCGACAGCGCCGGGTCGCCGTCGCCGCCCATCAATTCGACGAAGCACTCGATCTCCGGATCGCGGGCCAGCGCCAGCGGGTCGGCGGCCCAGCGCACGCCGCGCAGATCGAGGCCGCGCTTCTTCGCCTTGGCGCGCGCGGTGACGGCGACGACGCGCACGCCGCGTCCGCAGCGCAAGGCCAGCGCCTCGGCCTGAGTCTCGATCAGACGCACGGTCTCGGCACCCACAGTGCCGAGCCCCGCAATTCCCACCGTGAGTGGCGCGACCATCAACGAAAAACCTGTCGGAGAAACGACTATCGCCGGCTGGCGAGAGGAACCACGTTGTGCAACGTTTCGACGCCGCTTTCAAGGAAGCGGCGCAGATTGCGGGCGGCCTGGCGGATGCGCTGCTCGTTCTCGACCATGGCGATGCGCACGAAGCCCTCGCCATGCTCGCCGAAGCCGACGCCGGGCGACACCACCACGCCGGATTTCTCCACCAGAAGGGTGGCGAATTGCATACTGCCGAGTTCGCGGAACGCCTCGGGCACCGGCGCCCAGGCGAACATCGAGGCGCTCGGCGGCGGAATCTGCCAGCCGGCGCGGCCGAACGACTCGACGAGAATGTCGCGCCGCTTGCGATAGGTTTCGCGCATCTCGCGGATGCAGTCGTCGGGGCCGTTCAGCGCCGCCGTCGCCGCCACCTGGATCGGCGTGAACGCGCCGTAATCCAGATAGGACTTGACCCGCGCCAGCGCTGCGATGATGCGCTCGTTGCCGACCGCGAAGCCGATGCGCCATCCCGCCATCGAGAACGTCTTGGACATCGAGGTGAACTCGACGGTGACGTCGATCGCGCCCGGCACCTGCAACACCGAGGGCGGCGGGTTGTCGTCGAAATAGACCTCGGAATAAGCGAGGTCGGACAGGATGAAGATCTCGTGCTTCTTCGCGAACGCCACGAGGTCCTTGTAGAAGTCGAGGCTGGCGACGCAGGCGGTCGGGTTCGACGGATAGCACACCACCAGCGCCAGGGGCTTCGGGATCGAGTGGATGATCGCGCGCTCGCACGCCGCGAAGAAATCCGGCGTCGGCGCCGACGGCACCGAGCGGATCACCCCGCCCGCCATCAGGAAGCCGAAGGCGTGGATCGGATAGCTCGGGTTGGGACAGATCACCACGTCGCCCGGCGCGGTGATCGCCTGCGCGACGTTGGCGAAGCCTTCCTTCGAGCCCAGCGTGGCGACGATCTGCGTCTCCGGGTTGAGCTTCACGCCGAAGCGGCGCTCGTAATAGCCCGCCTGGGCGCGGCGCAGCCCGGTGATGCCGCGCGAGGCCGAATAGCGGTCGGTGCGCGGCTTGCCCAGCGTCTCCTTCAGCTTCTCGATGACGTGCGCGGGGGTAGCGAGATCCGGGTTGCCCATGCCGAGGTCGATGATGTCGGCGCCGGCATTGCGCGCGGCGGCCTTGGCTCGATTGATTTGCTCGAACACGTAAGGCGGCAGGCGGCGAATGCGGTAAAACTCGTCCATGGGTCAGTCTCCGGAATCGGAAAGCTCGCGGCTGCGTCTTGAGTGCCGAACCTTCGGCAACTCAAAAACAGCATATGATTCAATACTTTGTGCCATCATTGACGGCACCGGGCAGGCATTGGGCGCAACGCTTGCGCCAAGGCTGATTGAGGCTTGAATCATGTTCTTTTTAGCACGGACGCCCTGAAGCGCCAGCGAAAGACGGGGTCTTTTCGCGGTTCTCGTCTAATTCTTGGCCGCGGCGCCGGGGGGCCGGGGCGCGCCGGCCGCCTTCGCCTGGCGGTCGCGCGCCGCCGCAAGCTCGCTCTCGATCCTGGCCTGCTCCTCCGGGTCGAGTGCTGATTGCTCGCGCGGCGCCGGCATGTCGTGCACCGCGGGGAAGGTGCCGGGGTCCTTCGGGCGGGCCGGCGCGCCTTCCGGCAATCCGATCACCGGGAGATCGGCGATCGACACCGAGCAGCCTCCGAGCGGCATCGTCAGCATCAGCAGGCCCGCGGCAAGGGCGGCCCGCGCGCCGCGACGGTGAAGGCCGGTCAACTCACGCTTCATCTTACGCATCGAAATTCCCGAGAACGCGGACCGGAATACTGAAGGCGCGGCGGCGAAGACTGCCATCATTGTCTCACCGAACGCTTAAGCGTTCCAGGCCGGTAAAACGTTATGGGGGCAATATGTCCGAACCAAGATCGCCTCTTGCGTTGCACCATACCAAATCACCCAAGCGAAATGATCTGTGTCATCATTCGCATCAACGGGCTTTCGAACTGTCGGTCTGCCCATCAGCCAACGAGCCAACGAAGCATCTGTCATGAGCGATCTCACCTTGGAAACCAAACCCGTCAAGACGTTCGATCCTGAGGCTTTCTCGCTCAATCTGGCGCGAGCGATGGAGAACGGCGGCCGCGCGCTTGCCGCCTATCTCAAGCCGCGGCAGGCGCTCGACCCGACCGAGCGGCCGCCGAGCGAGGTCGCCGAGATCATCAAGACCTTCAGCGTCGTCGCGCAGTACTGGCTGTCGGATCAGACGCGCGCCGCCGACATCCAGATGAAGCTCGGCAAGGCTTATCTCGACCTGTGGGGCGCGATGGTCAGGCGGATGAGCGGTGACGACGGCTCGCCCACGATCCAGCCCGCGCCGCGCGACAAGCGCTTCGCCGATCCCGAATGGCGCAGCAACCTGTTCTTCGAATTCGTCATGCAGGCTTACCTGCTGACCACCAACTGGGCTTTCGATCTGGTCCGCAACGCCGAGGACCTCGACCCGCACACCCGCAAGAAGGCCGAGTTCTACGTCCTGCAACTCACCAACGCGATCGCGCCGTCGAACTTCGTGCTGACCAACCCGGAGGTGCTGCGGCAGACGCTGACCTCCAACGCCGACAATCTGGCGCGCGGCATGAGGATGCTGGCCGAGGACATCGAGGCGGGCAACGGCCAGTTGCGCATCCGCCAGTCCGACTCCACCAATCTCGAAGTCGGCGTCAACATGGCGGTGACGCCGGGCAAGGTGATCTATCAGAACGACATCATGCAGTTGATCCAGTATCAGCCGGCCACCGAGACGGTGCTGCGCACGCCGCTCCTGATCGTTCCGCCGTGGATCAACAAGTTCTACATCCTCGACCTGCGGCCGGAAAAATCCTTCGTCAAATGGTGCGTCGATCACGGCATCACCGTGTTCATGATCTCGTGGGTCAACCCCGACCGCGAACTCGGCAAGAAGGGGTTCGAGGATTACATGAAGGAAGGCCCGCTCACGGCGATGGACATCATCGAGCAGGTCACCGGCGAGACCAAAGTCCACACCATGGGCTACTGCGTCGGCGGTACCCTGCTCGCCTCGACGCTGGCCTGGCTCGCCGAGAAGCGCCGGGCGCGGGTGACGTCGGCCACCTTCCTCGCCGCGCAGGTCGATTTCACCCACGCCGGCGACCTCATGGTGTTCGTCGATGAGCCGCAGATCACCGCGCTTGAGCGGCAGATGGAAAGCGAGGGGGTGCTGGACGGCGGCAAGATGGCGATGGCCTTCAACATGCTGCGCTCCAACGACCTGATCTGGTCCTACGTCGTCAACAACTACCTCAAGGGCCAGACCCCGGCGGCGTTCGACCTGCTGCACTGGAACTCGGACGCCACGCGGATGCCGGCGGCCAACCATTCCTACTACCTGCGCAACTGCTATCTCGAAAACAAGCTGGCGCGCGGCGCCATGGTGCTGGACAATACCCAGCTCGATCTCTCCAAGGTCAAGGTGCCGGTCTACAACCTCGCCACCCGCGAGGACCACATCGCGCCGGCCGAGTCCGTCCTGTACGGTTCGCGGTTCTTCGGCGGGCCGGTGAAATACGTGCTGTCCGGCTCCGGCCACATCGCCGGGGTTGTCAACCCGCCGTCGCTCGGCAAGTACCAGTACTGGACCAACGACAACATCAAGGCCGGCTCGGTCGCCGACTGGCTCAAGGACGCGGCCGAGCACAAGGGCTCGTGGTGGCCCGACTGGCGCGAATGGCTGATCGGCCACGATGCCGAGGAAGTCCCGGCGCGGGCGGTCGGCAGCGATGCCCTGCCGCCGATCGAGGACGCGCCGGGCAGCTACGTGCGGGTGCGCGCCTGAGCGCCGGCGCGCCGGCGCCGCGGCTGTTCAAGGGCCGGACCGCTCGCATTGGCGGCGCCGCCGCAACCGTCTATGAAGGAGCCTGATGCGCCGGGCGGCGAATCGTCCGGCGCGCTTCTGCGAGAGGAAATCCTTCGATGACGCGGGAACTGTTCTGGCTGACGCTCACCGTCATTCTCACCGGCCTGATGTGGGTGCCCTACATCGTCAATCGCGCTCAGGTGCGCGGCCTCGGCGGCGCGATGGCCAACCCGTCCCGCAACGACAAGCCGCAGGCCGAATGGGCCAACCGGCTGATGTTCGCCCACGACAACGCGGTCGAGAATCTCGTGATCTTCGCGCCGCTGGTGCTGATCCTCAACGCCGTGGATTACTCGACGAAATGGACCGTGATGGCCTGCGCGGTCTATTTTTGGGCGCGCCTCGCCCACCTGATCGTCTATGCGCTCGGCATCCCGGTGTTCCGCACGCTGGCCTTCGCGGTCGGCTTCCTCGCGCAAGCCGTGCTGGCGTGGTCGATCTTCATGGCGACGTGAGCCGCGCCGCTAGCCTGATTGCAGGAACGGCATCACCAGCGGGTTGACGAGGTCGGCCGGACCTTTCGGCATCGCCGTGGGGAGCGCTCGGTTCGCTCCCCTTGCGGTTAGCGCGATCAGGCGGCCTGCCCGCGCGCCAGCGCACGGACATCGGCGGTGGTCAGCGCCTTGCCGCCGATCCCCCAGTCGCCGCTCTCCACTTCCTCGACCACGCACCAGGTGACGCCGCGCATCGCCTCGCCCTCGATCGACACCATGGCGTCGGTCAGCCTGTGGATGATAGGAAACGAGACGTCATCGTCTGCGAAGGCGGACGATCCAGTCATCGAGGAGAGCGCGTGGGAAATTGATCCGCTATGGAATACTGGATACTCCGCTTTCGCGGAGTATGACGGCTTTCGTATTGCAGATTCACCCGGAGAACGCACTTCCGGTCAAACTTCCAGGGTAACGGCAACACGCTTCAATTGAAGCCGATCACGCTTCTAGGCTGTCCTACCGCAGCCCCGCGCTGTCCGGGAAGCCGAGCATCAGGCGCATGTTCTGCACCGCCGCGCCCGACGCGCCCTTGCCGAGATTGTCGAGCCGCGCCACCAGCACCGCCTGCCGCAGCGCGTCGTTGGCGAACACGTAAAGCTCCAGGGCGTTGCTCTCGTTCAGCGCCTCCGGCTCGATGCGTCCTTTCCTCGCGGCATCGTTGTCGAGCGGCATCACCGTGACATAGTTGCTGCCGGCATAACGTTTCGCCAGCGTCGCGTGCAGGTCGGCGCCGCCCGGCTTGCCCGGCAGCGTATCGAGGTGCAGCGGCACCGACACCAGCATTCCCTGCCGGAAGTTGCCGACCGACGGCACGAAGATCGGCCGCCGCGTCAGGTTGGAATAACGCTGCGTCTCCGGCAGGTGCTTGTGCTGGAGGCCCAGGCCATAAAGCTCGAACGCCGGCGCGGTGCCGTTCTCGAAACTCTCGATCATCGTCTTGCCGCCGCCGGAATAGCCGCTCACCGCGTTGATGGTGACGGGATAGTCGGCCGGCAGCAGGGCGGCATCGACCAGCGGCCGCAACAGCGCGATCGCGCCGGTGGGATAGCAGCCGGGATTGGCGACCTTGCGGGCGCTGCGGATGGCGTCGGCCTGGCCGGGCGCGAGTTCGGGAAAGCCGTAAGCCCAGTCCGGCGCGACCCGGAACGCGGTCGAGGCGTCGAGCACTTTTGGCGCGCGGCTTCCCATGCGATCGATCAGCGCGACGGTTTCCTTCGCGGCGTCGTCCGGCAGACACAGGATCACCAGATCGACCTCGGCCATCAGCGCCTGCTTGGCGGCGGGGTCCTTGCGCTTGTCGGGATCGATGCTGCGCACCGCGATGTCGCCCTGGCGGTCGAGCCGCTCGCGGATGCCGAGCCCGGTGGTTCCCGCCGCGCCGTCAACGAAGACGGCGGGCTGCCGCGCGGCGGCGGCCGTCCTTCTGGTTGCGGACGTGTCTGACACGGTCATGAGCGGGCTCCTTCGCTGCGCGCGGCCGGTTGCGGGCGGCGGGCGTCGGTGTTGTAGTCCAACATCACCACAGCCGCCATATCCATTCGGCAAGGCGCGACATCACATCGCCGAACAGCAGCAGCACCGCCGACCACAGGAAGGCGGAGACGAAATTGGCGATCTGGAACCGCCAGTACGGCATCTCGAAGATGCCGGCGGCGAGCGGCACCGACGCCCGCAGCGGGCCGAAGAAGCGCCCGATGAAGATGCCCGGCACGCCCCATTTCTCGACGAAGGCCGCGCCGCGCGGCAGCAGGTCCGGGTGGCGCGACAGCGGCCAGACCGAGGCGACGCGGTCCTTGAAGGTGAAGCCGATCCAGTACGACAGCCAGTCGCCCAGCGCCGCGCCGAGCGCCCCCGCCGCCCATACCGGCCAGAAATTGATCTGCCCGGGCCCGAGCATCGCCCCGATCGCCACCAGCACGCCCCACGCCGGCACCAGCAGCGAGACGAACGCCAGCGATTCCCCGAACGCCAGCACCAGCACCAGCGGCGCCGCCCACGCCTGATGCTCCCGCACGAAGGCGATCAGATCGTGCGCGTAACCTTCCATCCCGCCGCCTTTCGTGGTTCCCCGGTCGCGCCGGCCTCATGCGATTCCGGCGCTGCGAACCTATATCCGAAAATCGAAGGATGGATCGACATCCCGCGCCGCGCTGTCGCCCGCCAATGACGATGTCCGGCGCGCCGGCCACACTTGCGACCTCAACCGTGGCATAGTCAGGGTCGCTGATTCGCAGCTTTCTTGCGAAGATTTTACTTCAAGAACAACGATCAAGCCATTGACCAGAAACACCAAGCCTAAGGAAAGCGACCTGTTCGGGGCGTCCCCGACCCGCACCCCCGCCAAGCCCGCCGCGCGCAGCGCCGGCGGCGAGGCCGGCTATACCGCCGCCGACATCGAGGTGCTGGAGGGGCTGGAGCCGGTGCGCCGGCGGCCCGGCATGTATATCGGCGGCACCGACGAGAAGGCGCTGCACCACCTGTTCGCGGAAGTCATCGACAACGCGATGGACGAGGCGCTGGCCGGCCACGCCACCTTCATCGAGGTCGAGCTTGGCGCCGACGGCTTCCTCACCGTCAACGACAACGGCCGCGGCATCCCGGTCGATGCCCATCCCAAGTTTCCGAAGAAGTCGGCGCTCGAAGTCATCATGTGTACGCTGCATTCCGGCGGCAAGTTCGACTCCAAGGTCTACGAGACCTCGGGCGGCCTGCACGGCGTCGGCGTCTCGGTGGTCAACGCGCTGTCGGAGCGGCTTGAGGTCGAGGTGGCGCGCGGCCAGCAGTTGCACCGCATGGTGTTCGAGCGCGGCCATCCGGTCGGAAAACTGGAAGACCTCGGCAAGGTCTCGAACCGCCGCGGCACCCGCATCCGCTTCAAGCCGGACCCGCAGATTTTCGGCGCCAAGGTCGCGTTCAAGCCGCAGCGCCTGTTCAAGATGGCGCGCTCGAAGGCGTTCCTGTTCGGCGGCGTCGAAATCCGCTGGCGCTGCGCGGCCGAGTTGACGCGCGGCTTGGAGGGCGTGCCGGAAACCGCGACCTTCCACTTCCCCGGCGGCTTGCGCGAATATCTCGAAGCCGCGATCCACGCCGACGCGCTGGTGCATCCCGACATCTTCTCCGGCAAGACCGGCCGCAACGGCGCGCACGGCGGCTGCGAATGGGCGGTGGCGTGGACCGCCGACGCCGACGGCTTCCTGTCGTCCTACTGCAACACGGTGCCGACGCCGGACGGCGGCACCCACGAATCCGGCCTGCGCAGCGCGCTCTTGCGCGGCCTCAAGGACCATGCCGAGCGGGTCGGCCACGGCAAGCGCGCCTCCGCGATCACCTCGGAAGACGTCATGGTCGGCGCCGCCGCGATGCTGTCGGTGTTCGTCCGCGAGCCCGAGTTTCAGGGCCAGACCAAGGACCGCCTCGCCACCGCGGAAGCGCAAAAGATCGTCGAGCAGGCGATCAAGGACCCATTCGACCACTGGCTGTCGGGCAACCCGGTGCAGGCCAACAAGCTGCTCGACTTCGTTATCGAGCGCTCGGACGAGCGGCTGCGTCGGCGTCAGGAGAAGGAGATCTCGCGCAAGAGCGCGGTCAAGAAGCTGCGCCTGCCGGGCAAGCTCGCCGACTGCACCAATTCCGCGGCCGAGGGCTCGGAACTGTTCATCGTCGAGGGCGATTCCGCCGGCGGCAGCGCCAAGCAGGCGCGCGACCGCAAGACCCAAGCGGTGCTGCCGCTGCGCGGCAAAATCCTCAACGTCGCCTCCGCCACCCGCGACAAGCTGGTCGCCAATGCGCAACTCTCCGACCTGATCCAGGCGATCGGCGCCGGCACCGGCGTCAACTACCGCGATGACGACCTGCGCTATTCGCGCATCATCATCATGACCGACGCCGACGTCGACGGCGCGCACATCGCTTCGCTGCTCATCACCTTCTTCTACAGGCAGATGCCCAAGCTGATCGACGAGGGCCACCTCTATCTCGCGGTGCCGCCGCTGTACCGGCTGACCCATGGCGGGAAGACGGTCTATGCCCGCGACGACGCCCACAAGGACCAGCTTCTCAAAAGCGAGTTCAACGCCAACGCCAAGGTCGACGTCGGCCGCTTCAAGGGGCTCGGCGAGATGATGCCGGCGCAGTTGAAGGAAACCACCATGGACCCGGCGCGCCGCACCCTGCTCCGCGTCGTGCTTCTGACCGAGGACCGCGACAGCACCGCCGACTCCGTCGAGCGGCTGATGGGCAGCAAGGCGGAGGCGCGCTTCGCCTTCATCTCCGAGAACGCCGAGTTCGCCAGCGAGGATATGCTGGACGTGTGAGTGCCAGCCTGCGGTCACATTCGCGGTCTACCGTCACGGCCTCAAGCCAAACCGCAAGGGAGGACCGTCCGATGAGTTCGTCCGTGATCCCGACCATGCGCTATCGCGACCCGCGCAAGATGATCGACTGGCTGTGCGACACCTTCGGCTTCACGCGCAAGGCCGTTTATGACGACGACAGCGGCGGCGTCGCCCACGCCGAACTGACCCTCGGCGACGGCATGATCATGCTGGGCTCGGCGCGCGACGACGATTTCGGCAAGATCCAGCAGCCCGCCGCCGCCGACCGCCCGGTGACCCAGAGCATCTACGTGGTGGTGCCGGACGCCGACGCCGTTTTCGTCAAGGCCAAGGCCAACGGCGCCACCATCATCCTCGACATTTCCGACAAGGACTATGGCGGGCGCGACTTCACCTGCCGCGACCCCGAGGGCCAGGTCTGGAGCATCGGCACATATAATCCATGGACTTAGCCCCGGCTGTTCACCCATGGACTTAGCTGCCGGGCGGGTTCTCCTCCCTTGAGCGCACATGCTCCGGCCGCACGCCCACGGCGAGGAAGCGCGCGGTCAAACCTTGCAGCCACGGCACCGCGTTGACGATCCGCAGCGGCAGCGGCGGCTTGAACGGCCGGCCGCCGGGTTTCAGCGCCACGGCGATGATGTTGTCCTGCATTATCACCTGCATCGCCTGCGTCACGCGCACCGGAAACTCGCGCCGCCGCCGCACCGCATCGAGGTCGGCTTCGCGCGGCGTCCCTTCGCGCAGCCTGTCCGCCAGCAGGTTGGCGGCGGCCACCGCGTCCTGAACCGCCAGATTGACGCCGACGCCGCCGATCGGCGACATCGCGTGCGCGGCGTCGCCGATGCACAGCAGGCCCGGCCGGCTCCAGCGCTTGAGGCGGTTGATCGCGACCGTCAGCAGCTTGACGTCGTCCCAGCTTTTGACGTCGGCGATGGTGGGCTTGAGCATCGGCGCCAGCGCGCAGATGTTGGCGCGGAACGCCTCAATCCCTTCCGCCTTCACCGCCTCGAACCCTCCCTTGGCGATGACGTAGGCGCATTGCCAGTAGTCGCCGCGATCGAGCGTCACCAGCATCCGCCCGGCCTCGACCCGCGCCAGCACGCTCTCGCCCTTACCCGCCTTGCCGGCGCGGAACCAGAGCACATCCATCGGCGCACCGATGTCCTCGACCTTGAGGTCGGCCTGCGCCCGCATGATCGAATGCCGGCCGTCGCAGGCCACCACCAGATCCGCTTCGATCGCCAGCGCGCCGTCGCCGTCGCGGGCGTGAACGCCGGTGACGGCGCGGTTCGACCAGATCAAGTCGGTCGCCTCGGTGTTCATCAGCACCTTGAGGCGCGGATAGCGGCGGCCCTTGTCGCGCAGGAAGTTGAGGAAGTCCCATTGCGGCATGAAGGCGATGAACGGATGTTTCGCGCGCGTGCGCGTCAGATCGGCGATGCGCAGCTTGGTGCCGCCGAAATAGCCGTCGAACTGGCGCAGCTCATCGTGCGGGAGTTTGAGGAAATCGTCGATCAGACCGAGTTCGTCCATCACCTGCAAGGTCGAGGGATGCACGGTGTCGCCGCGAAAATCGCGGAAGAAATCGGCGTGCTTTTCCAGCACCGCCGTATCGATGCCCGCGCGTGCGAGCAGATAGCCGAGCATCATGCCCGCCGGGCCGCCGCCGACGATGCAGCAGCGCGTCTTCAGCGCCGGCCGGGAGCCGGAAAGATCGGAGTCTGTCATGGCGTCAGTCTTCAACGTTATCCGCCCGCCGTCGAGCGCTCATCCGCGCCGACGCCTCAGTGCCTGACCGGAAATGAGCCCTCATCGTCCGCGACAGCGGACGATCCGGCAATCCGTGCGCGTGCATGGGAAATTCGACCCCATATGGAGTACTGGATACTCCGCTTTCGCGGAGTATGACGGGTTATCGTGTGACACGTCTGTCCAAAACGAACGTCCAGTCAGACATTCAGAATAGACCGCTTAGGGGCCAAACTGCGGCCGCGCGCCCGTGTGAGGTGAGTCACATTTATCGCGGCGGCAACCGCGTAGGCTGACCGGGACATCGCATCCCACCCCCGCCCGAGGAGGTTTCCATGAAGGTCGCCGTCGCCGCCGCAGCGTTGCTTCTGTCCAGCGCCATCGCCCATGCCGGCGATTCCTACGCATTCGACATCGGCGGACGCACCGTCACCATCCACGCGCCGAAGGGGTGCGAGTCCCCGTCCTGCCTGTCCGTCTCGATCCCCGGCGTGTTCCGGTACGGGCCCAAGAGCGGGTTAAAGAGCAGCGCCCGGCCGAGCGCCGACATCGACGACGAGGCCGAGGTCGAGACCGCCGCCCCCACCCCGGCCGAGAACCCGGCCCCCGCGCCGGCCCCCTCGCAGGCCGAGACGGCTCCCGCGCCGGCCGCCACAGCGCCGGCCATTACTTCGCCCGCGCCGCCGGCCATCGCGCCGAAGACGGCCGAGCGCGTGCCGACCGAGGTCAAGCCCGCCGTCGCGCCCGCGGCCGCGCCGCAGACCGCGCCGGCCAAGCCGACCGTGGTCGCCAACGCGCCGGTGTCCGCCCCGGTCCAGCAGCAACAGGCCCCGACGCCGGCCGCGCCGCAGGCCGCCAACTCCCCGCTCGGCGTCTGGCAGACCGAGGAGAAGGACGGCAAGGTGCGCATCGAGGCCTGCGGCTCCAACCTGTGCGGCTATTCGATCGACGCCAGGACCGCCCGGAACAAGGACAAGATCCTCATCAACATGCGCCCGACCGGCGCCAAGTGGAGCGGCCGCATCCACGATCCCAAGGGCGGCAGCACCTACGACTCGACCATCGCCATGAAGGGACCGGATCGGCTTCGGGTTCAGGGCTGCGCCTTCGGCGGCATGTTCTGCGGCGGCCAGACCTGGACGCGGGTGGAGTAACCTCGACGTCCTCCCCCGCACGAATGGCCCTGCCGCTACCGGCGGGGCCGTTGTGCGCGCCGGCGCAACAACGAAAACCGTCATACCCGCCAACGGGTCCGGCTTCGCCGGCCCGATGGCAGGCTCCGGCGGGTATCCAGTATTCCGCATCCGAAGACGGTTTCCCTCGCGCCCGCCCGAAGTGCCGGATCGTCCGCCTTCGCGGACGATGACGCCTCGTTTTCGGTCGGGCCCTCGAAGGCCGGCGGCTCCCTCGAAACGGAGCGAAGGAACCGGTCGCCATGGGCTCCGAAAGGAGAATACCCGTTCCCGATCGCCCGCGCCGGAAAAACGCGCATTGCTATTTTTTGCAACCGCTTGCGGCGGGGCGCGGGCGTATCTCACTATGGCGCATCGATACGGCGGAGAGCGACGATGCGCACATCTGATACCCGGCAGCGACCCGTGGCTCGCGAACTGAGTCTGCGCACCGAGAACCGGCTGCACGCGGCGGCGCTGGTCGCCGCCTTCGTGGTGATCGCCGCCGTGCTGTTCGGCACGCTGACCTATCGGCCGTTCTGATGCGAGCCGCTCACGCCGCGCTGAACGGCTTCACGTCGATGCCGTTGTCGGTCAGCGCCTGCCGCACCGCGCGCGCGATCTCGACCGCGCCCGGCGTGTCGCCGTGAATGCACACGGTATCGATCGGCACCTTGATGACCTTTCCCGTCACCGACACCACCGCGTGATCCTGCACCATGCGCACCACGCGGCCTGCGATCTCGCCGGCGTCGTGCAGCACCGCGCCGGGCTTGCGCCGCGACACCAGATTGGCGTCGTCCTCATAGGCGCGGTCGGCGAACACCTCATGCGCCAGCGGCAAGCCGGCGGCTTCGCCCGCCTTCTGCAATTTGCTGTTGGCCAGCACCACGAATGTCAGGTTGCGGTCCACCGCCTTGATGGCGGCGGCGATGGCGCGCGCCGTCATGTCGTCCTCGCAGGCGACGTTGGACAGCGCGCCGTGCGCTTTCACATGCGTCACCTTGTGGCCGGCGAGCGCGGCCACCGCCTGCAACGCGCCGATCTGGTAGGCGACGAGATTTTCGATCTCGGCGGCGGTGAGGCCGATGACCGGCCGGCGGCCGAAGCCGTGCAGGTCGCGGTAGCCCGGATGGGCGCCGATGGCTACACCGTGCGCCTTCGCGAGCTCTGCGGTCCGGCGCATGATGTCGGCGTCGCCGGCATGGAAGCCGCAGGCGATGTTGACGCTAGAGGCGAGTTCCAGCATGGCCTCGTCGTTGCCCATCCGCCATGGGCCGAAACCTTCGCCGAGGTCGCAGTTGAGATCGATCGACATGGCGTCCATCCCCTGTCGTTGGATTGCGGTCACGGCTGCTGATCCGGCTCGTTGCCGGTCTGCCAGGTTCCGGCATCGACGGCGTTGACCGCCGCGCCCGCGACATTGGCAGTCTGCAACGCCTCAACGTCGAAATCAAAGCCGGCGGCATCGACCGCGCGCGAGGGCAGCGTGCGCAGCCATTCGGCTTGCGTCTGCGCTGCGCGCCGCGCCTCCTCGACGCTCACCGCCCGGAAGCGGAACGGCCGGCCCGGCGGTGTCTGCGCGAGGCGGCCGAAATCGGCGCTGATGACGGTGGCGATCTTGGGATAGCCGCCGCTGGTGCCGCGATCCGGCATCAGCACGATCGGCTGGCCGTTGCCCGGCACCTGGATCGAGCCGTTGACGGTGCCGTCGGACACGATGTTGTGGCCGTGCCGGTGGCGGATGGCCGGGCCTTCGAGGCGATAGCCCATGCGGTCGCTGGTCGGCGAGATCGTCCACGAGCCGTTGAGAAAGGTCTGCACCGCCTCGCCGAACTCGTCGTCCTGGGGCCCGAGCACGACGCGGATCGGATCGGCGGAAACGGCGGGAGAGGGAAGCGCGCGCTCGCCGCGCGCCGCCGCGGGCTTCACGTCGATGGCGTCGCCCGATTGCAGCGGGCGCGGGAACGGGCTGCCGAGCCCGGCGCGCGCGTTGACTGACAGGCTGCCGAACGCGGCTTCGCCAGAGATGCCGTGCTCGATCGCGAGATAGCTGAACACGCGCTCGCGCGCCGGGCCGAGCACCAGCCGCTCGCCGGGGGCCAGCGTCGTCGATTGATCGAGCGGGACGACGCGGTCGCCGATCCGGATGCTGCGCGCCGCGCCCGACAGCGCGATGCGGATCGGCTCGCCCTCGACGCTGAAGGCCGCGCCATACGGGCCGAGTTCGATCGCCGCGGTGAACGGCGGATTGCCGGCCAGCGTGTTGGCGGCGGCGAGCGCCATGCGGTCCATCGCGCCGCTCGGCGGCAGGCCGTAGCGCTGCGCACCGATGCGCCCGGCGTCCTGCACCGAAGTCACGGGGCCGACGGTTACGACGATCAGCCGGCTCATGACGTCACCCGTTCGGCGACGAGGTCGCCGCGTTCGGCGGCGCGGTCGAGTTCGTCGAAGGTTTTTGCGTCGATGGCGTGGAAGGTCAGGGTGTCGCCCGGTTCCAGCAGGAACACCGGATCGCGGTGAAACTGATAGGTGCGCACCGGCGTCCGTCCCAGCAGATGCCAGCCACTCGGCCCGGCGATACATTGAATGCCGGCCTGCACGCCGCCGATCGAGATGGTGCCGGGCGGCGTCGAGAGGCGCGGGTCCTGACGGCGCGGCAGCGCCAGCGCCGGGTCGAGGCCGCTGAGATATGACCAGCCCGGCGTGAAGCCGATCATCGCCACGCGATAGGTCGGCGCGGTGTGGCGCGCGATCAGTTCCTCGGGCGTCAGGCCGAGAGTCTTCGCCGCGTCGTCGAGGTCGATGCCGTGCTCGCCGCCATAGGCGACCGGAATGCGCCAGCGCCGCGACGGCAGCGCGTCGGGGAGCGGCTCCCCGGCGCGCGCGATCAGTTGCGCCGAAAGCGTGTCGAAATCGATGCGCAGCGGATCGTAATGCACCAGCAGCGAGCGATAGGTCGGCACGGTTTCCACCACGCCCGCGACCGGCGCGTCGGCCAGCGCGCGGTCGAGCGCGAGAACGCGGCGGTTGGCGTCGTCCTCGATGCGACGGCTGAACTCCACCGTGATCGCGGTGTCGCCGCTCGGCAGGATGCGGGGCGGAAGAAATTCTGCGGCCATGGCGGTTTCGCGAGCCTGTGTGCGAGGGTCAAGCAATAGCCGGTTTCGGACTTTTGGGGAATCCGGTTTGCATCGAGAACCCAAGTTGTTTCAATAAACTGATCCATATCGGCACGATAAGGCAGGCTAATCGGCGTCGCTTCGCGCGCCACGCGCGTGGCTCGTTCGCGCCGTTTCGCCTTGACTGCATTTATCGCGGACGCAAGATGCCGCGCGTTCTCACCGGAGTTCACCGTCCCATGTCGCTGTCGCCGCAAGCCATCGCAACCCTGTCGCGCGTTTCCACCGCCACCATCACCACCGTTCTGCTGAAGAAGGGCCTGCGCAATGTCTGGCTGCGCGGCGCGCGGCCGTTGCAGCCCGGCATGCCGCGCCTGGTCGGCCCGGCGTTCACCTTGCGCTTCGTGCCGGCGCGCGAGGATCTGGCGACGCCGGAATCGTGGTCGTCGCCGGTCTCGACACGGACCGCGATCGAGGCGATGCCGGAAGGCTGCATCGCCGTGGTGGACGCGATGGGGGTCACCAGCGCCGGCATCTTCGGCGACATCCTGTGCGCGCGCATGGCGAAGCGCAAGGTGGCGGCGCTGGTCACCGACGGCGTGGTGCGCGACGTCGAGGGCGTGCTCGGCACCGGCCTGCCGGTGTGGTGCAGCGGCGCGGCCGCGCCGCCTTCGGTGGCGGGGCTGACCTTCGTCGGCTGGGGCGAGGGCATCGGCTGCGGCGGCGTCGCGGTGTTTCCCAACGACATCATCGTCGCCGATCAGGACGGCGTCGTGCTGATCCCGCAGGCGCTGCTCGACCATGTGCTTGCGGAAGGGCCGGAGCAGGAACGGATGGAGGCGTGGATCGTCGATCAGGTCAACGCCGGCGCGGCGCTGCCGGGCCTCTACCCGATGAACGCCGACACCAAGGCGCGCTACGCCGCGTTCAAGGCCAAGGGATAGTCAAGGCGTAACCCGCGCCACCGACGGAGGACATCATGGATATTCATCGCAACGCCTCGCGCGCGACACGGCGCGGCCCGGGCGATTATTTCACCGGTACGGTGTGGCAGAATCCGATCGTCACCGCGCCCGCGCCGGCGCGGCTGATGGCGGCGCTGGTGACGTTCGAGCCCGGCGCGCGGACCGCGTGGCACACCCATCCGCTCGGCCAGACGCTCTATGTCGTGTCCGGCGTCGGACGGGTGCAGACCGAAGGCGGCGGGATCCGCGAAATCCTGCCCGGCGACACGGTGTGGATTCCGCCGGGAGAAAAGCACTGGCACGGCGCCGCGCCCGATCACGGCATGGCGCACATCGCCATGCAGGAAGCCCTCGACGGCACGCCGGTCGAATGGCTGGAGAAGGTCAGCGACGCCGACTACGCGCAGCCGGTGACGGCAGGGTGATTGTCGTCGGCCTGAGGTCTGCCCGGAAACGAGACGTGATCGTCCGCTTTCGCGAAGGCTTTGCAGAAGTGAGGCGATTTTTTGCTGGAAGCG
>JBIQLW010000017.1:0-81254 GCA_044463945.1 Bradyrhizobiaceae bacterium
AGGACGCGGCCCTCTCAAGGCTGAAACAGGGGTTCGATTCCCCTAGGGAGCGCCAGTTGCTGCCATTCACTCTGAACAGCGCTGGAACGGGGCGGAATGCCCTTATGCCATAAGTTGTGCAGGCATAGCAGGACCGGGCGGCAGGACCGCCACGAGGCTCGCGCAGTGACCGTCAGCCAAACCGGAATGCAGCAACGTATTCGCGGTGCCGCGCAACTTCTCCGGCGGAATTGACCCCGCCACTGCATCGGCACGGCCCGGAAGAAGTCCTCAACGCCGAGTTTGTCAGTCAATCGAATGGTTCAATCGCGCAAACGACCTGTGAGGGCCGTTTGCGGATGCATGGTTCTTCTGCGATGCGGCAATAACAATTCGAGCGACGGTCATCGTGAGGGCAGTGAGCGCACCGCTCGACGCGCAAGGATCGAATTCCGCCCCGCAAATATAGCTTGCCTTATAAATATTTGTCATACATATATATGTTCAATCAATATTGAACGGGAGGAGTTGTTGTGCTCGCAGCCACAACGATGGACTTTCAGCTCACGCTCATGCATTTCCTTGATCGCGCCGGGACCGTGAACGCGCGGTCTACGATCGTGACGCGCAAGCCGGACGGAAGCCGCCATTCCTATCAGTATAAGGATTTTGCCGTTCGGGCTCGCAAGCTCGCGGACGGCCTGCGGCGCGCGGGTGTAAAGCCGGGAGATCGCGTCGGCTCCTTGATGTGGAATCACTACGCGCACCTCGAAGCCTATTTCGGCGTTCCCGCTTCGGGCGGAGTCCTCCACACGGTCAATCTGCGCCTTGGCGATGACGATCTTGCGTTCATCATGACGCAGGCCGACGTCCGCATTCTTCTCGTGGACGATGCCTGTTTGCCCCTGTACGAAAAAATCAAGGACCGCGTGCCCGTCGAGCGCGTGTTCGTCTTCTCGTTGGCTGGCAATGCCATCGATCAATACGAATCCTACGAAGATCTGATCGATTCAGGCGATGCGAACGCGCGCTTGCACGAGGCGGTCGAAACCGATCCCGCCACGTTATGCTTTACCGGCGGCACAACGGGGCGTCCGAAAGGTGTGGTCTATTCGCATCGCGCGCTGGTGTTGCATGCATTCGGCGAAGCGATGGTCGACGGCTTCGGCTATGGCCGTCGTGACGTTGTTATGCTTCTGGTGCCGATGTTTCATGTCAACGGCTGGGGTGTTCCTTATTCCGCCTCGATGGTGGGAGCGACGCTGGTTCTTCCGGGCATCCAGCCAACCCCCGCGAACATCCTTGATCTGTGCTGCGAAGAGAAGGTGTCCTGGACCGCGGGCGTCCCAACCGTTTGGGCGGACGCATTTCATGAAATCAAAATGAATCCCGGCCGCTGGAAGATTGATCATGATCTGACGATTGTGGTGGGCGGAGCCGCTCCTCATCGAACGCTTTTCATCGCGGCGCGGGAATATGGCATCAATCTGGTTCAGGGGTGGGGGATGACGGAATCCTCCGGCGTAGTTGCCGCGTGCCGCCCCAACCGCCGCGTCGCCGCTCTATCACCCGACGATCAACTCGACACTTTGCTGAAGCAGGGCGTCCCCGTTCCGGTTGCGCAGTTGCGTATCGTGCGTGATGGCGTTCAGCAGCCGTGGGACGGAGTGTCCCAAGGCGAGATACAGATCCGCGGAACGAGCGTGACGGGGAGATATTTCGATCGCCCCGACGCGGACGACCGATGGACCGCGGATGGCTGGTTCCGGACCGGCGATATCGGCACGGTCGATGCGGAGGGATATGTCCACGCGCACGAGCGCAGTGAGGACCTCATCAAGTCGGGTGGAGAGTGGATCAGTCCGACGTCTCTGGAGAACGCGCTGCTCGCTCATCCGTCGGTGTTTCAATGTGCCGTCATCGGCGTCCCGCATCAGCGTTGGGGCGAGCGGCCGCTGGCCGTCGTCGTCGCCCAGCCGGGAAGCGCGCCGTGCGAAAAGGATCTGCGCGATAGCCTGATGCCGCATTTCGCAAAATGGCAACTACCTGATCGCATCGAGTTCGTAACCGAACTTCCTTTGACTTCCATGGGCAAGGTTTCGCGAAGCGAACTCAAAAAGATGTTCGCGGCCTGATCGGGTAGCAGGCATCGCTGCGTCCTTTGAATGCAATCCATCAAACGGGGAATCGGAATGACCAATCTTCTCGAACGCGCTCGCGAGTTGGCGGAGCGAATTGCTCCTCTCGCTGCGGGCTGGGAGGATGCGCGGGCAATGGCGGAAACGGAAATCCGCGCGGCGATCAAATCCGGCTTCGGATCGATCCTCGTTCCCGTCGAGCATGGCGGGCATGGTGCCGGGCACATGATGATCACCGAAGTTCTGGAGACTGTTGCATCGGTTGACCTGGCATTTGCCTTCGGTCTGGTCGTCCACAACAACCTCGCGGCGAGTATCGCGAAGCGCGGCACGCCTGTGCAGGTCGAGCGATATCTCGCGGGGATGCGGGAAGGGACCATTCTCGGGGCGTTCTGCCTCACCGAGCCGGGAGCAGGCACCGACGTTGCCGGAATCCAGACGACCGCCAAGCGCCACGGCAATAGCTGGCGCCTGAACGGAGCGAAAGCCTGGATCACCAACGCTCATGCGGCGGACCTGCTGTGTGTCTACGCGCAGACAGATCCGTCGGCCGGCGGAAACGGCATCGCCGCGTTCCTGGTGGAGCGGACTCATCCGGGCATTACGGCGGAGCCGCAGTACAAGATGGTCGGCTGTCATTCGATGGGGACCGGCGGATTCAACATCGTTAATTGCGACGTGGATGACAGCGCGCTCTTTCTGCCTCCGGGTGAAGGGTTCAAGGGCGCCATGGCGGGTATCGATGCCGCGCGCGTCCATGTTAGCGGCATGTGCTGCGGAATGCTCACCACGGGCCTGAACACGGCCTTGAAATACGCAAAGGAACGCCGCGCGTTCGGGCGCTCGACGCTGGATTTCCAGGGGCTTCAGTGGATGCTGGCCGATGTTGCGACCGACCTTCATACGTCGCGATTGCTGACATACGACGCCGCAGCAAAACTCGAAGCCGGGCGCGCCACGTTGGCGGCCGCGCATACCAAGAAGTTTGTCACGCGCGTAACGTTGTCCGGCCTGTCTCAGTGCATGCAGGCGATGGGCGCGGCGGGCCTGTCAGCGGAAGGACCGCTCGCGCGTCATTTCGCGGCGGCCAAGGTTGCGCAGTATCTCGACGGCACAACCGAAGTCCAGAACATCGTGATTTCGCGGGTGTTGAGCGGCGGCCGCTACATTCCGGCCTGACGGAAGAACAACGAAGAGGCAGAGCGCGAACGCTTGGCGTGAGCCTGATCGCGCGGATCACCCGCGTCAAACATTCTACTGTGAAAGGGAGGGAAGCATGAAAAATAGTATCAGAACGATGATCTTGTCGGCCGCGACGATGGCTGCGGTTGGCGCGATGTCTTTGACCGCTGCGTATTCTCAAGAGAAGACCTTCAAGATCGGTCTTGCGTTGTTTCTTTCAGGGCCGGGCGCGGAGGCATTTGGCGTGCCGTCGCTCAACGGCGCCAAGCTGATCGTTGACGCGCTCAACGCCGGTGAGGTGCCTGCGCCATACGACAAGAAAGGCATTGGCGGATTGCCGATCGAGCTTGTCCCCGTCGACGAGGCCGGCAGCGCGCAGGTGCAGATTCAGCGCTTTCGCGACCTTGTGCAGCGTGAAAAGGTCGATGCGGTCATAGGCTACGATGGATCGGGCGGTTGCCTGGCCGTCGCGTCGGTCGCCGAAGAACTGAAGGCGCTCACGCTGTTCTCGGGATGTGGCACGCCGCGCATCTTCGAGGACGGAAGCTACAAATACGTTTTCCGCGCCGGCGCTCACAGCACGATGGATAACGTCGCCCTGGCGCGCTATGCGGCATCGACCATGCCGGACCTGAAGACCTTCGCGGGCTTCAACCAGAATTATTCCTGGGGGCAGGATTCTTGGACGGATTTCAAGCTCTCCATGAAACAATTGATGCCGAAGGCAGAGTCTGTTGAGGAACTGTTTCCGGAGTTCGGCTCCGGGCAGTACGGCGCGCAGATATCGACGCTTCTGCGCCGCAAGCCTGAGTTGATTCACTCCAGCTTCTGGGGTGGCGACCTCGAAGCCTTCCTGATGCAGGCGACGCCGCGTAATGTGTTCGCGTCATCCAGGATCATGTTCGCCAATGCCGAGCACGTTCTGCCGCGTCTTGGGAAAAAGATTCCGAACGGCTTGATCACTGGTGGGCGTGGCGCGGTGGGCCTGATTGCGCCGAAGAATGCACTCAGTGACTGGCTGAAGGATGCGCATCTCAAGAAGCTTCATCAGCCCGCCCTTCAAGGTCCGTTCCGGATCTCTCAACCCATCCTCGCGCTGAAGACAGCCGCTGAAAAAGCGATGGCGCAGAATCAGGGAGTTAAGCCGACAACCGATCAAATCGTCGCCGCGCTTGAGAACCTGTCTTTTGAAGCGCCGACCGGCACCATTCGTATGGCGTTGGGCAATGGCCATCAGGCCATTCAGGACGCCGCTGTCGGCGTTGCCTCGTGGGATGATGCCGCAGGCGCGATCAAGATTACCGATCTGCGCATCTTCAAGGCCGAGTGCGTGAATCCTCCGCCGGGAGTCAAAAGCTCCGAATGGATCAAGGCTGGATTCCCCGGGGCGAAGTGCGATTGATCGCAAGCGAGGCGATGATGGCCCGGTTTGACGCCGGGCTGTCAACCTCTGCTCTCGAACCCTGCTCCCGGCGTCACCGGTAGCCGCTGAATATCTCGACAGGCCGCGCGTCCGCAGCAAGAGCGAATGAATATGGACATTTTTGCATCGATCCTGGTGGATGGAATACTGTTTGGGGCCTGGCTGTTTCTTGTTGCGGTTGGTCTGACGCTGGTGTTCGGCGTCATGGGGATCCTCAACGTGGCCCACGGCGCGCTGTTCGCGATCGGCGCCTATGTCTCGGCAACGGTCGTCTCCGCCTATTTCAGCACCAATCTGCCGCCGATGCTGAGCCTGGTCGCGATGCTGCTGGGTGCCGTCGCCGTCGCGATCGTGGTTGGCCCGGTCATCGAGCGCGGCCTGTTGCGGTTCTTTTACGGACGCGATGAAATTGTCCTGCTTCTCGTAACCTACGCCCTGTTCCTTATTCTCGAAGATCTCATCCGCGTGATTTGGGGCGTGTTCTCCTACTACGCCGCGGAGCCATACAGCTTGTTCGGAAATCTCGATGTGGGTCCGCTTCACTATGTCGGCTATGACTTTCTGATCGTCGGCCTGGCGGTGCTCACCGGAAGTCTGTTGTGGCTTGGGCTCAATCGGACCAACATCGGAAAGATCGTGCTGGCGGTCATCCAGGACCGGGATGTCAGCCGTGCGATGGGAGTTAATGTCGCGCTGGTCTACACTGCGACCTTCACGGTTGGCGTGTTTCTCGCCGCGCTCGCCGGAGCATTCTCGGCCCCGACCACGGCCATTACGCCTCACATGGGGGTAAATACCATCATTCTCAGCTTTGCCGTCGTTGTCATCGGCGGACTTGGCAGCATTGAGGGGGCGGCCATTGGAGCCTTGATCATCGGGCTGGCTCGGGCGGTAACCATATCCTTTTGGCCCGAACTCGAACTGTTCATCATCTACGGCGTGATGGTTCTGGTTCTTCTGGTGCGCCCCGAAGGACTCGTGAATCAAACGAAACTAAGAAGGATCTAGGCAGATGCACGCCCGCCGTCTTCCGTTGATCGCTATTGGCGCGTGTCTTCTCGCTGCGGGGGCTTTCGTCCCGCCGTGGGTAATTTTCATCATCACGGCCGCGTTTGCGAAAAGTTTGGCCGCTATCGGACTTGTTGTGCTGTTTCGCTGCGGCCTCGTCTCGTTCGGACATGGGCTGTTTTATTGCCTTGGCGCCTACGTCCCCGCGGTGATCGGACAGACCTATGGAGTGACCGACGCCGGCCTGATGGTGCTGGGTGCCGTGTTGCTGTCGGTCGTGGCGGGTGCGGTCATCGGATTGTTCTTGTCGGGATATCGCGGCGTTTTCTTCGCCATGTTCAATCTGGCGCTGTCGATGGTGCTTTATGGTCTGATTGTCAAAAGCCATTGGCTACGCGGCTCAGATGGCATCGGTTTGCCGCCACCCACCTTCCTCGGCGCCCATGCAAGCAATAACTCTATCGCGATCTATGCGTTGACTGCGTTCTGCGTGTTCGCGACGGTCCTGCTGGTTGACCGATATTTCCGATCGTCGATCGGGTTACGATCCCTCGGCGTGCGCGACAATGAGATTCGTGTTGAGTATCTGGGGTCGTCCGCCCGGCAGGTCGTCTTTATAAACTATACGATCTCGGCAGCGCTTGCCGGCATGGGCGGCGCGCTCAGTGCGATTGCGACCGGACATGTGGCGCCGGAGCTGGCTTACTGGACCACGTCCGGCGAGTTCGTTTTCATCATGGTCCTCAGCGGCTATGTGAGCATCGCGGCAACGGTCGTTGCGAGCCTGCTGTTCGAATTCATTCGTCTCGTCGCAGGCCAGTACGCTCCGCATTCGTGGCAGATCATTCTCGGCGGATTCCTGCTCGCCACGATCCTGTTCGTTCCGCAGGGACTTGGCAGCCTCACCCAGATGTTCCGCAGGCCCGTGAGCAGCCGACACGCTGGGGAGGCGCCAAATGTCTGATATTCTCGTCGCGCGTGGTTTGAACAAGCGATTTGGCGGGGTCGTGGCGGCGAATGACGTCAATGTCCGCATCGCCAGGAATGATGTCGTGAGCCTGCTCGGCACCAATGGCGCGGGCAAGACCACCTTCGTCAATATGGTGACCGGCTACATTCGGGCGGATTCCGGGGATATCACCTTCAACGGCAACTCGATCGTCGGGTTGCCGCCGCGGCAGATCGCCCGGCTGGGGCTCTGCCGCTCATTTCAGATTCCGCAGATATTTCCAGAATTGACGGTGCTAGAGAACGTCGTTATCGCGCTCGATACGTCGCGTGCGGGGTTATCCGTGCTGCGCAACGCCACGACAAAGCGCAGGGACGAAGAAGTCCGGCAATTGCTGACCGACTACAAACTCGAGAAGTTTATCGATCGACGCGGCGCTGAAATTCCAGGTGGCGCCCGCAAACTGCTGGACGTTGCGCTCGCGGTCGCCTCCAAGCCTACGGTGCTTCTACTCGACGAGCCGACCAGCGGAGTATCAGCCAGCGAGAAATTTGCCATCATGGATTTGGTGATGGAGGCATTGAAGCGAACCGATGCCTCGATCCTGTTTATCGAGCACGATATGGATATCGTGCGCCGCTACGCGCGCAAGGCAATTGCTTTCCACGAGGGAAGGGTGCTCGCCGACGGTCCCGTCGATGACGTCCTGAACGATCAGGCGGTGCTGAGCCACGTGGTCGGGAAGGTCAAGACGGAGCCAAGGTCATGCTGAGGCTACAGGATATCGATGTCGATATTGCCGGCGTGCAGGTGCTGCGCGGTCTTAATCTCACGCTGTCGTCGAATCGACTGCTGGGATTGATAGGGCAGAACGGAGCCGGCAAGACCACGACGATGCGCTCCATCATGGGCCTCATCGACACCCGGAAAGGGCAGATCCATTTCGATGGCGAGGACCTGTGTCGTCTGCCGGCGCATCGTCGCGCGCGCCTCGGGATCGGGTATTTGCCTGAAGACCGTCGGTTGATTCATCGACTGACGGTCGAGGAAAACATCCTGCTGCCTTCCTGGGCCATCAACATGGCGGACGCGGCAGCACGGCTTTCCCGAATCTACGAGATGATGCCCGAGGTTGGAAATTTCAGGGATCGGCGGGCGCTTCAACTCAGCGGTGGGCAACAAAAGCTGGTCGCGCTGGCGCGGGCAATGCTCGTCGGGCAGAAGTTGCTGGTTCTCGACGAGCCGTTCGAAGGCGTGGCGCCTGCGCTTGTCATGCGGCTGACCGCAGTTCTCTCCGAACTGAAGCGCGACGGCGACCGGACCATACTTGTGACGGATTCGTCGCTTGGACACGCCGAGTCGCTTTACGACAGTATTGCGGTGATCGAGCGGGGACAGATTTCCGAGTAGTCAAGCAGCCCGCCTGATAGCGGGTGCGGTCGCAGGCGACGCGGAGTGCGTTCACGCCCACGGCGCCTTTCATCACCATGGCTGTGCATTCAAGCCAGGTTCAATCAGTGACGGCTTAATCGTAAGGAGACGGAGTTAATGCCAGATCGTGAGAAGTTTCGCGCTATAGTGGCTCGCCGCGATGAGGCCGGTCAGGTTGAGGTTCGGCTTGAGATGGTCGACGAATCCTTGCTGCCGCAAGCCGACGTGACGGTGGATGTCGAATATTCGTCACTGAACTACAAGGATGGATTGGCGCTGCTCAATCGAAATAAGATTCTGCGGTCGTTTCCGATCGTTCCCGGCATCGACTTTGCCGGAACTGTTCGGGAGTCGGGCTCTCCGGAGTTCAGGAAGGGAGATCGTGTCATCCTGACCGGATGGGGAGTCGGTGAGAGCTGGTCGGGCGGCTTTGCCGAACGTGCGCGGGTGAAATCGGAATGGCTGCTGAAGACGCCCCACAACATGACAAATCGCGCTGCGATGGCTCTGGGGACCGCTGGATTGACGGCGATGCTCTCCGTGATCGCTCTGGAGCGCGCCGGTGTTCCGAAGGGCGGCCGCGTTCTCGTAACGGGTGCCGCAGGCGGTGTCGGCAGCGTGTCCGTGAAACTCCTCGCGCAACTTGGCTACCGTGTTATAGCATTGACTGGCCGGCCGGAGCAGCACGACTTTCTCAGGTCGTTGGGAGCCAGCGAGTTCGTCGACAGGGCTGAGTTGCAGGTGCTCGGCAAGCCGCTGCAAAAAGAGCGCTGGGACGGCGCCGTCGATACTGTCGGATCCGCGATTCTAGCCAATGTCCTGGCTTCGACCGCCTATGGGGGGTGCGTTGCAGCGTGTGGGCTTGCTGGCGGCATGGACTTACCGACGACCGTTGCACCGTTCATCCTGCGTGGTGTGTCTCTGCTGGGCGTGGATTCGGTGAACTGCAGCAAGGCGCTTCGCACGGCGGCATGGACCCGGCTGGCCAACGAAATGCGGGTCGAGGATCTGGCTGCGGTTTCGACCGAAGTTGACCTTGAAAAAGTGCTCCAGTTCGGAAACGATATCCTGGCTGGTCAGATCCGCGGTCGAACGCTCGTTGTCGTATCTGAAAAGGTATGATGTCGCTTTTGGTAAGCCGATTGAGAATCCTATAAAAGCGAAAGATCACCGAGATGGCAGGCGAGATGCACATAGTCACGGCGAGTGCCGCAAAGCAGATCGCCGAACATATTCGGACCGCCATCCTTGAGGGGCGCCTCAAAGGTGAGGAGCGCCTCCCTACGGAGGAGGAGCTCGCCGCGCGTTACGGCGTATCCCGCCCTACCGTGCGTGAAGCATTGAAACGACTCGCTGCGCAGAATTTGATCTCATCGAAACGTGGCCCCTTGGGGGGCACATTCGTGAACAGCTTGACGCTGGAAGATCTCGCACAGAACGTTACCTCGGCGGCTACGCTGCTGGTAACAATAGGCGGCTTGAAAATGGCCGAGATCGCCGAGGCCCGCATCGAGATGGAGGGCCTGTGTTGTGATTTTGCCGTCAAGCATGCCACCGATGAGACGATCGGCTTGCTCAGGGAGGTTTTGCAGGAGCAAAAAAACGTATCGTTGACCGACGAGGAGTTTTGCGCCTCCGACGTGCGCTTTCATCGCCTCATCGTCGAGGCGACCCAGAACACAATGCTGCGCTTTGTCATGTATGCGCTGATCGAGGCGCTGGTGCCGGTCACCAATATGGTGATTGTCTATGTTCGGGATCGCAGCTCCATTATCACGCACCACAACAATATGCTGCTTGCGCTGGAGCGTCGCGACGCTGCGGCGATGCGCAAGCATTTGCGATCCCTCATTGATTATCTGTTGGCGAGCTACTCGCAGGCAAAGAAGGAACGAAAGCGGCGGGCATCCAGGCGAACCAGCTGACGCGACAGCGGCGCGCGCCTCATTGTTCAATGGCCTTCTGGTGCTTTCGGCAGCGCTATCACATCGATTCCAAGGACAAGCAGATCGACGTCGGTCCCATCGGCATGCAGGTTATCCGCAATGTGGGGGAGGCGTGGAGCCAGGGCATCGAGGTTGAAGCGATGCTCAGGCCGACCGATCGCTTGACATTGACGGCGAACGCGGCGTTTGGCCGTTCCGGATTCACCGACTTCGTCGATCCGCTGAGCGGCGTGAGCTACACGGGCAACGGCGCGGTTTCGTTGTGCGGGTATGCCGATCGCGGCGCGCCGTGCTTCTCGCGGCGATCTTAGGTTGCGCTCATTTCGACTTGAGCAGCGGATCAACTCGCACGATGTCGCGGTCATAACCAGGATGCCGGCGATTGAGGCAACCGGCCTTCAGGATCGATGGCGCGCAGGCGCGGTGCGCCCGCTCCGTTCCACCTCCACAATGCGACGCAGGTTCCGCCGCGTGACATGAACGACGGATAGATCACGCCATCAGGGCCGTGTGCGAGCAATCTCTTTGCGAGATCGTGCGTCGGGACGCTCTTGCCTTGGTCGAGCAGCATGCGCCACTCGCATTGATGAATCTCGGCAGTCAATCCGTAGCGCGCGAGCGTATCGGCATCCGTCAGGTCGACGAGCGACGCGCCTTCCAGTTCGAACTGAACCAGCAGCGCCGGATGTTGTACGAAGCCTTGATTGTATTCGGCCCACGCCGTCGAGATTTCCCGCGCCGCATAAATCGCTGGCTGACCAATGGCGTTCCATCGTCCGCCGAAGTGCGCCGCGCCTGCGCCCGACAACGGCATATAGGCCCAGCGCGGCACGAAGGCGCGCCACAGCTTGATGATCGCCGGAGGAGCTTGCGGCTCAGGCATAAACACCCGATCGCACGGCCTCCAAATACTGAAGCACTTTCTCCGCGTCGCCCTGCCGAACGAGGTCTTGAGCCGTCTTGCCGCTCCAACCGGGAATCGGTTGATGCTTGAACCAGATCGCGGCACGCCGCTCGTCGCCCGACATCTCCGACGCCCACGCCAGGATTCGGACGAGGGGACTCAAGGCCGCATCCACGCGGCGTGCGCTCGCCTTGCCGGTCAGCGTGTTGCGGGACACGCCGGCGAGCTTCGCCAGCTCCGTCAGCGTCACGCCGAGTTGCTCCGCCACCCGTTGCGGCGAAAGATAGGGCGTATCGTTGGCTCCAAACCGGGTTGCGGCGGTCACGAATGCCGGGTTTGCCATGTCGCGCTCCAAGCGAAGATTGGTCATCATGCGCTCAATTAGTGCTCAACCTATGCTCAATTCGTGCCCGGTTCAATGCCTGCTTCAGATGGTCTTTGTGTCGAAATCTCGGTCGGCATGAGGAAGGAGCCCCGTTTTCCTTTTCGGATAACCTCTTCCGGCCTTTCTGGTCCGACGACTGCGATTGCCTCTCCTCCATAAGAACAAACAGAGAACTTTTCCAAAGTGAAGAACCTTGCAGCGGACATGGGTGAGTCAATCGTCGCCATGTCGTTTTGGAACTTCACATATCGCCAAGGCTCGCGGCTCGCCGTCCGCTTTCCGGTCGTCAGGGCGAAAGTTGCGCGTGGGCGTGGGACATTTGATTCAAGGCATTTCGGGCGGCTTCCATGAATGCCTCGCTCTGGGTCGGGTGCGCGTGAATGATCGCGGCGACGTCTTCGAGCCGCGCGCCCATCTCAAGCGCCATGGCGAAAGCCGCGGACAGTTCAGCGATGCCGGCGCCGACGCCTTGAATGCCGAGGATGAGATGATTGTCGGCGCGCGCGACAACGCGGATGAAACCCGCGTCCTGTCCCAGCGTCAGCGCCCGGCCGTTGGCCTGGAACGGAGACAGTCCGGTCCGGATGTTGATGCCGGCTGCTCGCGCGGCATCGGGAAGCAGCCCGGCGGTGACGATCTCGGGATCGGTGAAACAGATCGCGGGAATGCACACGTTGTCCCAGGCCCGCTTTTCCCCGGCGACGATGGCCGCCACCATCTCGCCCTGCGCCGAGGCCCGGTGAGCCAGCATCGGCTCGCCGGTGACGTCGCCGATGGCGTAGATGCCGCGCATCGAGGTGCGGCAGCGCTCGTCGATGCGCAGGAACGGGCCGTTCATGTCGAGGTCGATTGCCTCAAGGCCCCAGCCTTCCGTTAACGGCGCGCGGCCCACCGCGACCAGGATATTGTCGGCGGCAAGCACTTTGCTGTGTCCGTCGGCGGTTTCGACCGCCAGTTCGTCGTCGGCGGGCGTCAGCCCGGCCGCCCGTGCTCCGGTCAGCACCTCGATGCCGAGTTGGCGCAATCGCGTCTCGACCGGCCGCGTCAGGGCGGCGTCGTATTGCGGCAGAATGCGCGGCAACGCCTCGACGACGGTGACATGAGCCCCCATCTTGGCGAAGGCCGTGCCCAGTTCGAGCCCGATATAGCCGGCCCCGACCACCACCAGCCGGCCCGGGACCGCACACAGCGCCAGCGCCTCGGTCGAGGAAATTACGCGGCCGCCGAAGGACAGGGCGGACAGTTCGACCGGTCGCGATCCGGTCGCAATCACCACCTGCTCGGCGTGGATCACCTGAAGGCCGGTTTCGGTTTCGACCTCGACGGTCTTGCCGTCGCGAAATCGCGCCCAGCCCTCGACGACTTTCACCGCGGCGTTCTTCAGCAGTCCGGCGACGCCGCTGTTGAGGCGGCCGACGATCTCATCTTTCCAGCGCATGGTTTGGCTGAGGTCGATCCGGGGTTCGCTTGCGCCGATGCCGAGCGGGCTGCCGCCAGCGGCGAACCGCGCGACCTTGTCGTATTCGTCCGCCGCGTGGATCAGCGCCTTGGACGGAATGCAGCCGACGTTGAGACAGGTGCCGCCTGGCTTCTTCGCCTCCACGATCACGGTGTCGATGCCGCGCTGGCCGGCGCGGGTGGCGCAGACGTAGCCGCCGGGGCCCGCGCCGATCACCAGGAGCTTGCAGGACATCGCTTTCATGGCTCCTGGCCTTCCATGAAAATCAGCGCCGGCGTTTCAAGCAGTGTCTTGATGCGCTGAACGAAGGTTGCCGCGTCCCAACCATCGACGACGCGATGGTCGAAGCTCGATGAGAGGTTCATCATCTTGCGTGGAAGGAAGGTCGAGCCGTTCCAGACCGGACGCACCATGATCTTGTTGACACCGACGATCGCGACCTCGGGATGGTTGATGATCGGCGTCGAAACCACGCCGCCCATGGCACCCAGCGAGGTGATGGTGATGGTCGAGCCGCTTAACATCTCGCGGGCGGCGGCGCCGGTCCGGGCGGCGTCGGCGACGCGGGCAGCTTCCGCCGCGCAGGCCCATAAATCCAGCGTCTCGGCGTGCCGCACCACCGGCACCATCAGGCCGCTCGCGGTCTGTGTGGCGATGCCGATATGCACGGCAGCGTGTTGATGCAGGATGCCGGCGGCATCGTCATAGAGTGCATTGAGCTGCGGCTGGTTGGCGACCGCGCGCACGATCGCGCGCATCAGGAAAGGCAACAGCGTCAGCCGGGCCTGCTCCGCCTGCTTGTCGCGGTTGAGCGTTGCGCGCAGATCCTCAAGCGCGGTAACGTCGATTTCCTCGACATAGGTGATGTGAGGGATGTGCGCGTGGGCGAGCGCCATCTTTTCGGCGATGCGGCGGCGCAGGCCGACCAGCTTGACGTCGGTGATCGCGGTTCCGGCCCGGGGGCCGCGTGATGGAGCCGCGCCCGGCGCGCGCGCGACGAAGGCATCGAGATCCTGGTGGGTGATGCGGCCCGCCGGCCCGGT
Source organism: Bradyrhizobiaceae bacterium (assembly GCA_044463945.1). Classification (GTDB taxonomy): domain Bacteria; phylum Pseudomonadota; class Alphaproteobacteria; order Rhizobiales; family Xanthobacteraceae; genus 62-47. The sequence continues at coordinate 13,848 of JBIQLW010000017.1, forward strand.
GCCCGCGACCTGACGCAGATCGACGCCGGCCTCGCGGGCCCGAAGCCGCACCGCGGGCGAAGCGATCGGCTTTTCGCCTTCCCGGCGCGGCGCGCTCCAAACCTGACGCGATCGTGGCGGTGTCGCGTCGCTCGCGCCAGAGATGGGAGTCGGCTGGCGCGGCGCTGCCGCCGGCGGCTCCGACCGGTCGGCGTCGGTCGCCCGCGGAGCGGAAGGAGGTTTGGGCGAGGCGCTGGTCGGCTTCGCCGCCGCCGCCGCATCGTCGCCGGCCACCTTGAGGCGCACGAGTTCGGAGCCGATCGCCACCACGTCGCCCACCTTGGCGCCGAGCCAGATCACTTCGCCTTCGACCGGCGAGGGAATCTCGACGGTTGCCTTGTCCGTCATCACCGCCGCAAGCACCGTATCCTCGCGGACGATATCGCCCAGCTTGACGTGCCACTCGACCAGTTCGGCTTCGGCGACGCCTTCGCCGACGTCGGGCAGCTTGATCGCGCGCTCCCCCATGTTACTGCTCCATCGTTTCGAGCAGCGCCCGGCCGAGCCGGGCGGGGCCGGGGAAGTAATCCCACTCCTGGGCATGGGGGTAGGGCGTGTCCCATCCCGTCACCCGCCTGATCGGCGCTTCGAGGTGATAGAAGCAGGTTTCCTGAACCAGCGCCGACAACTCCGCGCCGAAGCCCGAGGTCAGCGTCGCCTCGTGGACGATGACACAGTGGCCGGTCTTGCGCACCGATGCCGCGATGGTGTCCAGATCGAGCGGCACCAGGGTGCGCAGGTCGATCACCTCGGCATCCACGCCGGTCTCGGTTGCTGCCGCCATGGCGACATGGACCATCGTGCCGTAGGCCAGCACGGTGATGGCCGTGCCTTCGCGCCGGATCGCGGCCTGGCCGAGCGGAATGGTGTAGTGCCCGTCCGGGACCTCGCCCAGATCGTGTTTCGACCACGGCGTTACCGGCCGATCGTGGTGGCCGTCGAAGGGGCCGTTATAGAGCCGCTTCGGCTCCAGGAAGATCACCGGATCGGGATCCTCGATGGCGGCGATCAGAAGCCCCTTGGCGTCGCGCGGTGACGACGGCACCACCGTCTTGAGGCCGGAGACATGGGTGAACAGCGCCTCCGGGCTCTGGCTGTGGGTCTGGCCGCCGGAGATGCCGCCACCGGTCGGCATCCGGATCACCAGCGGGCAGGTGAAATCCCCGTTCGAGCGGTAGCGCAGGCGGGCGGCTTCCGACACGATCTGGTCATAGCCGGGATACATGTAGTCGGCGAACTGGATTTCGACGCACGGGCGCAGCCCGTAGGCGGCCATGCCGATCGCGGTGCCGACAATTCCGAGTTCGCTGATGGGTGTGTCGAAGCAGCGGCTTTGGCCGTACTTCGCCTGCAAGCCCTGAGTGGCGCGGAATACGCCGCCGAAATATCCGACATCCTCGCCGAAGACGACAACGCTTGCGTCGCGCCCCATCATGACATCCATCGCGTCGCGGATCGCCTCGATCATGGTCCGGCGGGGCATGGGTCAGACTCCCGCTTCCTGACGCTGGCGGCGCAGATGCGGCGGCATCTGCGCATAGACGCCCTCGAACATATCGCGCACCGACGGCTGGCCGCCTGCGTGCAGCGTGCCATGCTGCTCGGCTTCCTTCTGCGCCGCGATCACGGTGTCGAGAACTTCGGCTTCGGCCTGCTTGTGGCGCTCCTCCGACCACGCGCCGCGCACGATCAGGTGGTTCTTCAGCCGGATCACCGGATCGCCGAGCGGCCAGGCGTCCGACTCGGTCTTCGGCCGGTAGGCGGCGGGATCGTCGGAGGTGGAATGGGCGCCGACCCGGTAGGTCACATGCTCGATCAGCGTCGGGCCGAGATTGCGCCGCGCCCGCTCGATCGCCCACTTGGCGACCGCGTAGACCGCGAGATAGTCGTTGCCATCGACCCGCAGCGCCGGGATGCCGAAGCCGAGGCCACGTGCGGCGAAGGTGCCGGAGCCGCCGCGCGCGATGCCCTGGAAGGTCGAGATCGCCCACTGATTGTTGACGATGTTCAGAACCACCGGCGCCTTGTATGTCGAGGCGAAGACCAGCGCCGCATGGAAATCGGATTCGGCGGTTGAGCCGTCGCCGATCCAGCCGGCGGCGATGCGGGTGTCGTTCCTGATCGCCGAGGCCATCGCCCAGCCGACCGCCTGAATATACTGCGTCGCCAGGTTGCCGGACACCGAGAAGAAGCCGTTCTTGCGCGACGAATAGAGCACCGGCAACTGTCGGCCCTTCAAGGGGTCCCGCTCGTTCGAATAGATCTGGTTCATCATGTCGACCAGCGGATAGCCGTCGGCGATCAGCAAGCCGGCCTGCCGGTAGGTCGGAAAGTTCATATCGCCCGGACCAAGCGCCTTGCGGAAGGCGCAACTCACCGCCTCTTCGCCCATGTGCTGCATGTAGAAGGAGGTCTTACCCTGCCGTTGCGCCATCAGCATACGGGCATCGAACGCCCGCAGGGTCATCATGTGGCGCAGGCCGTCGCGCAGTTCCTCGTCGCTCAGCAGGCCGGCCCAGGGGCCGACGGCCTCGCCGTCGCGGTTGAGGACGCGAATGATCGAATAGGCGAGATCGCGAATCGATTCCGGATCGGCGTCAACCGTCGGGCGCGCGACCGATCCGGCCTTCGGAATGCGGACACTGGAAAAATCGGGCGTGCCTCCGGGCCGGACCGCTGGTTCGGGAACATGCAGAGTTAGCGGAGCATGGTCGCTCATGTGGTGCCGTCCTGTCGCGTTGCCCATCAACACGCTTTGATCCGTCGCGGAAAGCCGGTCCCGCAAGGCGAAGGAAGGTGCATCCTTTAAGATGACGACCTTTCGGTCGTTTGCAACAAGAATACGTCCGGCATGTGCGGCGGATCTTCTGCTGCGGCATTCGTGGACGCGGGAGATTCCAGGTAACGCCGCTGCGATGACGGGCGCAATCCGGCAACCGCCTTGACGGCCGTTGTCGGAACGCCGCTGCCGGCCGATAGCCATTGCAATTTCTGGCCGGCATCCGATGTATATTAAAGGGGCATCTTTGGCAGATTCCGATCGAGGGACGTGATGGCCAAGCATGTCAAAACTCCGCTCGGAGCCGTCCGGGTTTCAATCGCCAAATCCGCCACGCGTCGCGAAGCCGATGCGCCGTGGGACGACGTGGCGCAGGCGTCCCTCGACTCGTTTCCGGCGAGCGATCCGCCGTCCTGGATCGCGCGCGGCCCGCGACGGGTTGCGACCGCTGGACAGCGTCGTCGTGCGACCGAGGACGAGCGTCAGGATTGATGCAAGCGCGGGAAGCCGTAGCGGCATTCAACGGTGGACAAAGCAACGGTGGACAAAGCAACGGTGGACAAAGCAATGCGTGGCCTCGGCGCGCATGAGTCAGCCATCCGCACCCGCCTCCCAACTCTGCCTCCGTGCAAACGCGCGGCAGTCGTTCGGGCGTCGGTGAGAGCGGCAGGACGTGCGGCGTGCAGGTTGACCGCAACATCTTCATTCCATACTGAAACATATGCGTTATTCGTGGAATCCGGGTGCCGGTCGGCCGGCTGTGGTTGACACGGAGCCCCGGTCGCATTTTAATTAGGCCGATCAACTAATTAATCATTTAATTAAAGCTCGATGCCGGCCAAGTGGAAGGGTGCGCCTGATGTTGGCCAGCCAGAAATATCCGAGGCTGTATGTCCCGCCCGATCCCGGCTTCACCCGCTCGGAGAACCGACTACTCAAGCGACGCGGCTAGCAGCGGCGATCTGATGCCTTGTGCCCGGCGACCGCAACTGACCGTCGCTCCGATTCAATCCGACAACAACGTGTAACACGAAGGAAAGCGCATGTCTGACGCATACATCATTGACGCTGTTCGTACGCCGCGCGGCATCGGCAAGCCGGGGAAGGGGGCGCTGTCGCACTTGCATCCGCAGCACCTTGCCGCGACCGTGCTGAAGGCGATCAAGGAGCGCAACAAGCTCGACACCTCGACCGTCGACGACATTATCTGGTCGACCTCAACGCAGGAAGGCAAACAGGGCGGCGACCTGGGGCGCATGTCCGCGCTTGCGGCCGGTTACGACATCAAGGCCAGCGGCACCACGCTGGATCGCTTCTGCGGCGGCGGCATCACCTCGGTCAACCTCGCGGCTGCGTCGGTGATGTCGGGCATGGAAGATTGTGTCATCGCCGGCGGCACCGAGATGATGAGCTATCAGCAGATTCTCGCGGCAGAGCGCGCCAACGCGAAAATGCCGCCGCGCATGATGGGTTCGGGCAACGAGCAACTCGACGCCATTCACCCGCAGTCGCATCAGGGCGTGTGCGGCGACGCCATCGCGGCCCAGGAAGGCATCACCCGCGAGGCCGTCGATGCATTGGCGCTGGTCAGCCAGCAGCGCGCCAAGAAGGCGATCGACGAAGGCCGCTTCGCCAAGTCGGTGGTGCCGGTGCTCAATCCGGACGGCAGCGTCGCGCTCGATCACGAGGAATTCCCGCGCCCTGAAACCACCGCCGAGGGCCTTGCTTCGCTCAAGCCAAGTTTCGAGCAACTCGCCGACTACGATATCGGCGGCGGCGTCACCTTCAAGAAGCAGATCCAGCGCCGCTATCCGGGCCTCGACTGGAAGGGCGTGCATCACGCCGGCAACAGTTCGGGCGTGGTGGACGGCGCGGCCGCGGTTCTCATCACTTCGAAGGAATATGCCGAGAAGCACGGCCTCAAGCCGCGTGCCCGCATTGTGGCCTATGCCAATCAGGGTGACGACCCGACGCTGATGCTCAACGCGCCGGTCCCGGCCGCGAAGAAAGTGCTCGCCAAGGCCGGTCTCACCACGAAGGACATCGACGTCTGGGAGATCAACGAGGCCTTCGCGGTCGTCGCCGAGAAGTTCATCCGCGATCTCAAGCTCGACCGCGAAAAGGTCAACATCAACGGCGGCGCGATCGCGCTTGGCCATCCGATCGGCGCCACCGGATCAATCCTGATCGGCACCGCGCTCGACGAACTGGAGCGCAGTGGCGGGCGCTATGGCCTCGTCACCATGTGCGCCGCCGGCGGCATGGCTCCCGCCATCATCATCGAACGTATCTGAAAGCGAAAGGATATTTCATGAAGCTCGATTCTTCGGTCGCCGCCGTCGTCACCGGTGGCGCCTCGGGCCTTGGCGCGGCTACCGCGCGGGCTCTTGCCTCCTATGGCGTGAAGGTTGCTCTGTTCGACTTCAACGAGGAGAAGGGCGAAGCCGTCGCCAAGGAAATCGGCGGCGTGTTCTGCAAGGTCGACGTTACCTCCGATGAGCAGGTCGACGCGGGCTTTGCCAAGGCGCGCGCGGCCCATGGCCAGGAGCGCATCCTGGTGAACTGCGCCGGTACCGGCAACGCAGTGAAGACCGCCGGCCGCGACAAGAAAACCGGCGAACCCACCCACTTCCCGCTCGACGCCTTCAACCGCATCATCCAGATCAACCTCGTCGGCACCTTCCGCTGCATCGCCAAGTCGGCGAAGGGGATGCTATCGCTGAGCCCGCTGGAGCACGGCGAGCGCGGCGCTATCGTCAACACCGCCTCGGTGGCGGCCGAGGACGGCCAGATGGGTCAGGCGGCCTATTCGGCCTCGAAGGCCGGCGTCGTCGGCATGACGCTGCCGATCGCCCGCGACTTGATGAGCGAAGGTATCCGCGTCAACACCATCCTGCCGGGAATCTTCGACACCCCGCTGTTGCAGGGCGCACCCGAGAACGTCAAGGCGGCGCTGAGCGCCTCGGTGCCGTTCCCCAAGCGTCTCGGCCAGCCGGAGGAGTATGCGCACCTGGCGCTGACCATGATTACCAACGGCTATTTCAACGGCGAAGACGTTCGCCTCGATGGCGCCATTCGCATGGCGCCGCGCTAGCACCGTGGCGGCCACATCCATTTTGTCAGGAGTAACAAGCGATGCCAGATGAAAATCCGGTGCTGACCGAAGTCCGCGGCCCGGTTCTGATTATCACCCTGAACCGGCCGGAAGCGAAGAACGCCGCCAACCTTGCGCTCTCCAAGGGCGTGGCCGCCGCACTCGACAAGTTTGATGTTGACGACAGCCTGACTGTCGGCATCATCACCGGCGCGGGCGGCACCTTCTGCTCGGGCATGGACCTCAAGGGGTTCCTGAAGGGCGAGCGGCCCTCGATTCCGGGTCGCGGTTTCGCCGGTCTTACTGAAGCGCCGCCGAAGAAGCCGCTGATCGCGGCGGTGGATGGTTACGCGCTCGCCGGCGGCATGGAGATTGCGCTGTCGTGCGATATGATCGTCGCCAACCGCAACGCCAAGTTCGGCATTCCCGAGGTAAAGCGTGGCCTAGCCGCCGCTGCCGGCGGACTGATCCGGATGCCGCGTCAGATGCCGTTCCGCGTGGCGATGGAATACGCGCTCACCGGCGAGTTCTTCGGCGCCGAGCGGGCTTATGAGCTCGGCATCATCAATCGTCTCACCGATGGGCCTGCGCTGGATGGCGCGCTCGAACTCGCCAAGGCGATCGGCGCCAACGGTCCGCTCGCGGTGAAGGCATCCAAGCAGGTCGTCGTTCAGTCCCGTCTCTGGACCGAAGACGAGATGTGGAACAAGCAACAGGAGATCGTTGCGCCAGTATTCACGTCCGAGGACGCACGTGAAGGCGCTGCCGCCTTCGCCGAGAAGCGTGCCCCGAACTGGAAGGGCAAGTGAAGGGGCGGTGATGAGCCGCTTCCAGCCCAATCCTGACAGGTGAACTGCTTCGCTGCGGACAGCGCGGCGATATCAAAACCGGAAACGCGGTCCGTCTCGTTGCGAACGGATCGCGTTTCCTTGCAGCCACTTCATTCCGGGCGATCACGTCCTGCTCGAGAGCTCCAGGACGTAGATCTCGAACGGCATCAAGCCGGGTTGAAAGAAGAAGCCCGGATCATGTCCGGGCTTTTTATTGCGCCTGACGTCAAGCGCGGTTCAACTCGTTACGGCCGACCACCATCCAGTGCACTTCATCCGGGCCGTCCGCGAAGCGGAGGTGGCGCACGTCCATGTACATCTCGGCGAGCGGCGTCCAGTTCGAGATGCCGGTCGCGCCGTGCATCTGGATCGCCTGGTCGATGATGCGGCAGGCGCGCTCCGGCACCATGGCCTTGACCATCGAGACCCAGACGCGCGCTTCCTTGTTGCCGAGCACGTCCATCGCCTTGGCGGCCTTCAGCACCATCAGCCGCATGGCTTCGATTTCGCAGCGCGCTTGCGCGATGATCTGGAGGTTGCCGCCAAGATGCGCGATCTTTTTGCCGAAGGCTTCGCGGGTGAGGCCGCGTTCGACCATCAGGTCAAGCGCCTTCTCGGCCTTGCCGATGGTGCGCATGCAATGATGGATGCGGCCAGGGCCGAGGCGGAGTTGGGAAATCTCGAAGCCGCGCCCCTCGCCGAGCAGAATATTCTCCTTCGGAACGCGGACATTGTTGAAGCGCATGTGCATATGCCCACGCGGCGCATGGTCGTGACCGAACACATGCATCGGCCCGATCACCTCCACGCCCGGCGTGTTGACCGGCACCAGAATTTGCGACTGCTGCTTGCTCGGCGCAGCATTCGGGTTGGTCTTCACCATCACGATCATGATCTTGCAGCGCGGATCGCCGAGGCCGGAGATGTAGTACTTCTCGCCGTTGATAACCCATTCATTGCCTTCGAGGCGCGCGGTGGTGGAGACATTCTTGGCGTCCGAAGAGGCAACGTTCGGCTCGGTCATCACATAGGCGGAACGGATTTCGCCGTTAAGCAGCGGCCTCAGCCATTTCTCCTTCTGCTCCTTGGTGCCGACCCGCTCCAGCACTTCCATGTTGCCGGTGTCCGGCGCCGAACAGTTCATCGATTCCGAGCCGAGTGGATATTTGCCGAGTTCGGCGGCGATGAAGGCGTAATCGAGGTTCGACAGACCCTCGCCAGTCTCAGAGTCCGGCAGGAAGAAGTTCCAAAGACCTTCCGACTTCGCCTTGCCTTTGACCTTGTCGAGCAGTTCAAGCTGCTTCGGTGTGAAGCTCCAGCGATCGGTCTTGCTGCGTCCGGCTTCCTCGTATTCCACCTGGATCGGTGCAACTGTTTCTTTCAGGAATTTCCGGACGTGGTCGTAGAGCGGCCGTGCTTTCTCCGACATGCGGAGATCGTTGAGTTCGTCGCTCGGGTTGAGGCCGAATCCGGTCGATGTGGTGGCGTGCATGTTCATGATACGCGATTTCCTCCGCATGAAATTTCAAGGATATCTCGATAATAGGTCGTTGCGAGATTGGAGGGCGCGCCCCGGCTAGTCAATCCATCGCTTGCCTGTCGCCAGGCGATTTAAGACTGAAGCGGGGCCGGTCGTCTTTGACGCACGGTTTGGAACCGGCTATTCACCAAGCCTGAGGGGCTGCGCAAAGCAAGGAAGCGCTCGTGCGGATTAAGTTGGCGGACGTCGCGCGACTGGCAGGGGTCGATGTCTCGACGGCATCGCGCGTGCTGCGCGGCGAAGCCACCCAGCGCATCCGCGAGGAAACCCGCGAGCGTGTGTTGCAAAGCGCCCGTACCCTCAACTACGCGCCGAACCAGCTCGCGCGCGGCTTGCGCATGGCGCGCTCGTCAACGTTCGGCATCGTGGTGCCGCAGCTCGACAACCCGGTGTTTGCCTCGGCCATCTTCGGCGCGGAGAAGGCGACGCTGCGCCATGGCTATTCGCTGCTGATCGCCCATCGCGGATCGGAGGCGACCGATTCCGTCTATCAGCGGATGTCGCACGGCAACCGTGTCGATGGCTTGTTGGTCGCGAGCCTCGACGACGACAAGCTGCTGCGCGACGAACTTGAAGCCGCGCAGGTGCCGTTCGTGCTGCTCAATCGTCAGTTGGCCGGCGCGCCGCACGCGGTGGTGCTGGACAGCCGCGCCGCGACCGAAATCGCCGTCGATCATCTCGTCGCGCTCGGCCATCGCCGCATCGCGCATCTCGCCGGCCGTCCCGGTGGCTTCAATGCCGGCGAACGGCTGGCCGGCTATCGCGGTGCACTCAAGCGCCACGGCATCGATTTCGATCCGGCGCTGGTCGCGGTCGCGGGCTACACCGCGGAGGGCGGGGCGGCGGCGATGCAGCAACTGCTTCCGACGCATCCAACCGCCGTGCTCGGCGCGACGCTGGTGACGGCGGCGGGCGCGATGGCCGTGTTGCATGAAGCGGGCTTGCAGATTCCGCAGGACGTCTCGGTCGTTGGTCTGCACGATGCGCCGGTCGCCACCATGCTCTATCCGCAGCTGACGACGGTGCGGATGCCGACCGAGCGCATGGGCGAACTCGCCGCCGATTTGTTGATTGCATTAGTTGAGGGACGCACGCCTGAGGCTATCGCGCCGCTGCCGCCCGATGGCATGGTGATCCGGGCATCCACCGGCCCCGCGCCCACCTGAAATTTAGGGTTGACGTATTAGTCGGTTTCGGTCACCCTTTGAACAAACGATTGCTCAGGTGATAACCATCGCGGCCGCCCGGTTGTCGTCGTGTCGATTGAACCAACTTGCGGAGAACGTCCCTTGGAAGCGAGCACTATCGCGGCGGTACGCCAGCGCGACCGGATTGACGCGGACATCGCCAAGGCGTTCGCCGCCATCGTCGGCGACAGCCACGTCCTGACATCGTTCGATGAGCGCCTCCCCTATGCGCGGGACCGTTTGCCGTTTGCCGTATTCGAGGAGCGCGCGGGGGAGATCGCGGGCGACGTGCCGCGGTTGATCGTGTGTCCCGGCAATGCTGATGAAGTCGCCGCAGTGGTGGCGCACGCGCACCGTGCCGGCATTCCGATCATTCCTTACGGCAATGGCTCCGGCGTGCTCGGCGGCGCCATTCCGCTCGGCGGTGAAGTAACTGTTGACCTGCGGCGGCTGGATAAGATCGTCGCTGTCAATCCGGTCGATGCGACGGTAACGGTTCAAGCCGGCATGAATGGCGCAGTGTTCGAGCAGGAACTCAATGCGCAGGGCTTCACCACCGGCCACTATCCGCAATCGATCGAGATTTCGACGGTCGGCGGCTGGGCCGCGTGTCGCGGTGGCGGTCAGGCCAGCAGCCGCTACGGCAAGATCGAGGACATCGTCGTCGGCCTCAAGGCGGTGCTGCCGGACGGCACGCCGCTGGAGGTGCATCCCGTGGCGCGGCGCGCGGTCGGGCCGTCGTTGCGCGATCTGATGGTCGGCAGCGAAGGAACGCTCGGCATCATCACCGAAGTGACGCTGCGGATCTGGAAAAAGCCGGATGTCGAGCGCGGCGTGGTGCTGGCATTTCCGTCACTACAGGCGGCGTGGGATTGCGCGCGTGCCATCATGCAGGCGGAAATTCGCCCGCAGATCGTACGCCTCTACGATCGCGCCGAGAGCGAGGAGCGCACCAGGGACATCGCACTGTTCCGCGATAAGCCGATCCTCGCGGTGCTCGCGTTCTGCGGCAGCGAGCCGATGGTGTCGGTGGAGCAGGAGATGGCGCTGAAGATTGCCGCTTCCTTCGGAGGTGAGGTCGGCCCGGACGGGCCCTATCATCACTGGAAGCAGAATCGTTACGTCGCTTATTCGCAGATGTGGCATGACAAGGGCTACTTCAATGACACCATCGAGGTGACGGCGAACTGGTCAAAGATTCCGGCGCTCTACGATGCTATCGCCGAGGCAGTGCGCGCCGTGCATCCGCAAGTGCATTTTGGCGCGCACTGGTCGCACGTCTATCCCGAAGGCGCCTGCCAGTACATGACCATGCGGCTGCCGCCGATGCCTGAAGCGCAGGCGCTGCCGCTCCATGCGAAGTTGTGGGACACGGTGGAGGGCCTGACGCTCGATCACGGCGGATCGATCGCGCATCACCACGGCGCCGGGCTGTTCCGCGGCCGCTGGATGGCGCGCGAGCTTGGCGCCGGCCTTGGCGTTTTGCAGGCGATCAAGGACGCGCTTGATCCCGGCAACCTACTCAATCCCGGCAAGCTCGGCCTGCGCGCGCGGCCAGGCGCCAAGGACATTTATGCCAAAGGTGCGCGCGGTGGTTGAGCCGGCCGCTCGCAACAGGATGGAGGCCGGTCATGGCGGCTGATCCATTGCTTGTCGGCATCGATCTCGGCGCGGGTTCGCTCAAGGTGAGCGTGATCCGTGCCGATGGCTCGCTTGTTGCGGAAGCCTCCGAGGCCGTGCCGACGACTTCCAAGCATCCAGGCTGGAGCGAGCAGGACCCGCATGACTGGTGGGCAGCCGCCTGCAAGGCGTTGCCGCGTGTTCTGGCGCTGACAAAGCGGCCCTTGACCGACATCGCCGCGATCGCGTTTTCGGCCGGCGCGCATACGCAGGTGCTGACGGACGCCGACGGCAAGGTCATTCGCCCGGCGATCCTGTGGAACGACCAGCGCAGCCACGCCGAGGTCGCGGCGCTGCGTAAGCAGGCCGATGCGCGCATTCTCGAGATCGGCGCCAACCGCGCCAACGCCACCTGGACGCTGCCGCAGATGCTGTGGCTGCGCAATCACGAGCCGGAGGCACATGCGCGCGTCAAGCGCCTCTACATCGCCAAGGACTGGCTGCGCGCGCAGTTTACCGGCACCTGGGAAACCGACACCATCGACGCGCTCGGCACCTTGATGCTCGACGCCAAAAGCGGTCAGTGGTCGGAAGAATTGTGCAAGATGATCGGCTGGCCGCTCGATACGTTGCCGCCGATCGTCGCGCCGACCGCGGTGGTTGGCAAGGTGACGGCCGACGCCGCACGCGCGACCGGGCTGGCAGAGGGCACACCGGTGGTGTGCGGCACTTCCGACACCGCTGCGGAGACCTATGGCGCCGGCATGGTGCGCGAAGGGCTTGGCGTGGTAAAACTCGCCACCGCCGCGACGGTCAACGTATTGTCGCCGACCGCGCGGCCGGATTTCGAACTGATCAACTATTACCACGTGGTGCCGAACCACTGGTACATCATCACCGCAACCAATTCCTGCGCTTCGGCGCACAAGTGGCTGCGGGACACCTTCTTCCGCCGCGAGGGCGATGACGGTCGCGCCGTGTTCGACGCCATGGATCGCATGGCGGCGGCGGTCGCAGCGGGTGCCGAAGGTCTGTTCTTCCATCCTTATCTCAACGGCGAGCGCAGTCCGTACTGGGACCCGCTGCTGCGCGCCGATTTTGTCGGTGCCGGATTCAATCACAGTTCCGGTCATTTCGTTCGCGCGCTTTATGAGGGGATTGCCTATTCGCTGCGCGATTGCCGCGACGTGCTGCGCGCCAAGGGGTTGGACTTCGCAACCGCGCGCCTGACCGGCGGCGGCTCCACCAGCGCGCTGTGGCGGCAGATCGTTGCCGACGTACTCAATGTCGAAGTGGAATTGCCGGCGGTGGCCGACGCCTCGTTCGGTGCGGCGCTGCTGGCCGGCGTCGGTGTCGGTGTGTATGCCGACGAGCGTGCGGCGGCCGAGGTGGTGCAGATCGTATCACGCGCGACGCCCGATCCAGCGCGCACGGCGGTCTACGATCGCGGCTTTCCGATTTTTCGCGACATTCAGGCGGCGCTGGCGCCGCTCAATCATCGCATCCACGATTTTGTCAAAAGCGGGTCGTGATGCCGGCGCGCGCAGGGAGCAGGGTGGCTCATGGCTGAAATCCGCCTTGAACAGGTCCGCAAGGCTTATGGCGGCGTCGTCGCCGTGCATGGCGTCGATCTTACCATTCGCGACGGCGAGTTCGTGGTGTTTCTCGGCCCGTCCGGCTGCGGCAAGTCCACCACGCTGCGGATGATCGCTGGACTTGAGGAGGTGACCTCCGGCACCATCCGGATCGGCGCGCGCGACGTGACGCAACTGGAGCCGAAGGATCGCAATATCGCGATGGTGTTCCAGAACTACGCACTCTATCCGCACAAGACCATCTACGACAACCTCGCTTTCGGCCTGCGGATGCGCAAGATGGATCGCGCCGAGATCGACGTGCGCGTTCAGAAAGCGGCGCGGATGTTGGGGCTGGAGGATTATCTCGCTCGCAAGCCGAAGCAATTGTCCGGCGGCCAGATGCAGCGCGTGGCGCTCGGTCGAGCCCTGGTGCGTGAGCCGGATGTGTTCCTGCTCGACGAACCGCTGTCGAATCTCGATGCCAAGCTGCGCGTGCGGATGCGGGAGGAGATCGCCCGTCTGCACCAGGAAGTCGGCACCAGCATGGTGTACGTCACCCACGACCAGGTCGAAGCGATGACGCTGGCCAACCGCATCGTCATCATGCGCGACGGCCACGTGCAGCAGATCGGCGCGCCGCTGGAAGTCTACGACCGGCCTGCCAACCTGTTTGTCGCCGGCTTCATCGGCTCCCCAGAAATGAACCTGATTGAGGGGCGCATCGCCGACAGCAATTTCGTAGCAGGCGGTCTGCGCGTCGCGCTGCCGCCCGGCACGCCGGCCAGCGACGAGATCACGCTCGGCATCCGGCCGGAGCACATCGCGCTGAGCGGCGAGGACGACGGCGCCGCCACCTTCACCGTGCGGGTGATCGAGCAACTCGGCGCCCAGACGCTGTGCGTCGGCGAGGCCGGTGGCGAGCGCGTGCGCATCCTTGTCGATCGCGTCGATAGCTGGTCGCCGGGCCAGCGCATCGGCATCCGGTTCCCCGCCGCAAAGCTGCATCTGTTCGCCAAATCGGACGGGCGACGCATCGAGACCGCCAAGCCATGACCAATCATCACGGGAGGAAGGCCATGACCAACGAGACGACCATGACGAAGCCGGGCGGCATCAGCCGCCGCACGCTGATCAAGACCGCCGGCGCATTGAGCTCGGCGCTTGCCACCGGCACCCTTGCCGCGCCTGCGGTGTGGGGGCAAGGCAAGAAGACCATCCGTTTTCTCAACACTGAGACCTCGATCGACAGCATCCGCGCGCTGAAAGTCGCTTGCGCCGAATACGAAAAGCAGTTCGGCACCCAGATCGTCGTCGATTCGGTGCCGCTCGACGATGCCTTCACCAAGGTGACCACCTCACTGCGCGGGGGCCAACCCTACGACATCGCCACTTTCGCCTTCGTCGGCCACGTGCTGCTGCTGCAAGGCGAGGGGCAGTTGGTGCCGCTCACCGAACTGACCAGCAAGCACAAGTGGGGACCGAAGATCCTGTTCCCGGTCAAGGACGAGGTCTACTGGTATCCCTACGATTACAATCTGGCGTGGATCTACTACCGCAAGGACCTCTACGAGAAGCACGGTCTGAGCGCTCCCAAGAGCTACGCTGACATGCTCAAGAACGCGCAGACGCTGACCGCGGAGGGCCGCTTCGGTTCGCTGTTTCCGATCGGCAGCAACGGTGCGACTAACTGGCTGGCGCCGGGCTTCATGTGGGCGGAAGGCGTCAAGCTGTTCGACGACAAGTGGAACGTCGCGCTCGACAGCGCCGAGATGGCTCCGCGCGTCACGCGCTACCTCGATTTCTTCGCCGAACTCTACAAGACGATGCCGTCCGGCGCGAGCCAGGCGAGCTTCGGCGAGGTGCTGAGCAACTTCTCCTCCGACAAGGTTGGCCACGCCGCCTATGCCGGTCGCATCATCGAGGCTCTGGAGCGCAATGCGCCGAAGCTCGCGACCCAGTACGGCATCACGCCCTACATGGACTCGACCGGCAAGGCCAAGGCCGTCAACCACGGCTATGACGGCTGGGTGGTGCTGAAGACACCGAACTCCGACGAGTCGATGAAGTTCATGAAATGGTTCACCGAGAACCAGTACATCAACTTCCTGCACACCGCGCCGCTTCACTTCCAGCCGCCGCGCCTCGACGTCTATGACGATCCGCGTTGGCGCGCGCATCCGCTGATCGAGAAGCACAAGGATGCCGTGGAGGCCATGCGCGGTTTCATCACCGACAAGTCGATCATCCTCACCTCGATCGATACCGAAGGCCCGGCGCCCGACCTGCGCCCCGGCAAGGTGTTCGAAGGTTTTGTCATCCCGGAAATGCTTCAGAACAAGATCCTGAAGAACATGTCATCAGCGGAGTGCATCAAGACCGCCGCTGACAAGATGCGCAAGCTGATCGCCTGATTGGCTGTCTCACTTGAAAATGACCCGGCCGGATCGTTTCGGCCGGGTTGCCATGCGAGGCGCCCGCCGTGAGTTCGAAAGCGACGATCTATGGTTTTCTGTTTGTCGGCCTGGCGGTGACGCTGGCGCTGATCGTCGCGCCTGCGGTGTATGCGGTCAGCCTCAGCTTCTATCAGATGGATTCGTTCGTCGGCGCGCCGAAATGGGCCGGCTTCGCCAACTATGCGGCGGTGCTGCAAGCACCGGAGTTCTGGCGCGCGCTGGTGAACGGCGCGATCTATGCGTTCGGCTCCATCGTCTTCCAGGTCGTCCTTGGCATTGCCTTCGCGTTGGTGCTCAACGAAGTCTTTCCCGGCCGCAACCTGGTCCGCGGGCTGTCGATCCTGCCGTATCTCCTGCCGACCGTGGTGGTGATCCTCACCTTTAAATGGATGGTGGACGGTGGCATCGGCATCGTCACCAAGGCGGTGGAGGCCATGGGCCTGCCACCGATCAACTGGTTCGAAAGCCCCGGCGCGGCGATGGCCTCGACCATTCTCGTCAGTGTCTGGATGTGGACGCCGTTCGTAACGACTTGCTTCCTCGCCGCCTTGCAGACCGTGCCACAATCGCTCTATGAGGCCGCGCGGGTGGACGGCACCACGGCCGTACAGCGCTTCTTTCACATCACCTTGCCAATGTTGAAACCGATCCTGACGGTTGTCGTATTGCTGCGCGCGATCTGGATGTTCAACAAATTCGACGTCATCTGGCTATTGACGCGCGGCGGCCCCGTGGGCGCGACGGAGAACCTCGCGATCCTGTCCTACCGCCACGCCTTCAACCTGTTCGATATCGGTGGTGGCGCCGCCATCGCGACCATCTCGTTCGCACTGCTGTCGGTCGCGGTGCTGATCTATTTCCGGATATTCCCGCTGGAGGACGACTGATGGGTCGCGCCAAAACGCTGCCGCGCCGTCTCGGGCTCTCAGTCGCCGCGCTGGTAATCGCTGTTTATTCTGCGTTCCCGATCTACTGGATGGTGGTGTCGAGCCTGCGTGAGCCGACCGAATTGCTGACCAATATCTCGCTGATCCCTAGCGCGCTGTCGCTGGAATCCTATCGCAACCTGCTGGAACTCACCGATTATCCGCGGCATTTCCTCAATAGCGTCATCGTTGCCGTGGTCGCGGTGCTGGTCACGATGGTGTTTTCGGTGATGATCGCCTATGCGGTGACGCGCCAGCGCATTCGCGGCAAGAAGGTCATCGTCGGCGCGATGCTTTACGCCTATATGTTTCCGCCACTGCTGATCGCTATTCCGATCTTCACCATCTTTGCGCGGATGGGCTTGAGCGATACGCTGACCGGACTGATCGTGTCCCACCTGACGCTGACGCTGCCGCTTGGCGTCTGGTTCCTGTGGGGCTTCTTCAAGAGTATGCCGTTCGAACTGGAAGAGGCGGCAATGGTCGATGGCTGCACTCGACTTGGCGCGTTCCTGCGCGTGGTGCTGCCGCTGGCGCTGCCGGGCCTCATCACGGTGGCGATCTTTTCCTTCCTGCTGTCGTGGACCGACTATACTTTCGCGCTGGTGATGATCGGCAGTGACGCCAACAAGACGTTGCCAGTCGGCCTTGCCTCGATGGTCGGCTCGTTCGACCTGCGCTGGGGCGAGATCATGGCCGGCTCGACGCTGATCGCGCTGCCGCTGTTCGCCGCCTTCGCGCTGATGACGCAGTATTTCATTCAGGGCCTTGGTGCCGGCGCGGTGAAAGGCTGAGGGGTACGACATGGACCTGGGGATTGCAGGCAAGACCGCATTGGTGACCGGCGCGGCGCGCGGCATCGGCAAGGCCGAAGCGGCGGCCCTCGCTGCCGAAGGCGTGGCGGTGGCAATCAACGATATCGACGCGGCTGCGGCGGAAGCAACGGTGGTGGAACTGCGCGCGAGCGGCGCGACCGCCATCGCCTGTATCGGCGACGTCTCCGACGAAGCCGGTGCTCAGCGCGTAGTGCGCGAAGCCGCGCAGGGTCTGGGCGGGCTCAACATCCTGGTCAACAACGCGGGCGCCGGCGGCAAGCATCTCGGCCGTCACGCCGCCGATATGTCGGTTTCAGACTGGGACATCATCCTCAACACCCATCTGCGCAGCACTTTCCTGTGTAGCAAGTTCGTGGTGCCGTTTCTGCGCCAGTCCGGATACGGCCGTATCGTCAATACGTCGTCGATGAACGTCACGGGCGGCGGACGACCCGGCGTGACGAATTACTCTGCGGCCAAGGCGGGCATCATCGGCTTCACCCGCACCATGGCCAAGGAGGTCGGTGGAGACGGCATCACCGTCAACGCCATCGCGCCGGGCTACGTGGAGACCGAATTGATCGTCGGCTTCTCCGACGCCAAGCGCGCGGTGATCGCCGGGCAGAATCCGCTGAAACGCTTCTGCCAGCCGGGCGAAGTCGGTGCGCTGATCGCCTATCTATGCTCGGTGCAGGCATCTTTCATCAACGGCGCGCTGATCTGCATGGACGGCGGCCGCCGTGATTTTGTCTGGGGTGATACATGACGTTGCGCGTTTTCGGCGGCCCGCACCGCTACGTACAGGGGCCCGGCGCATTGACCGAACTGGCTGCGCTGGTCGCGCTTTATGGCCGGCGCCCGTTCATCATCGTCGATGCGGCGGTGATGGACATGATCCGTTCGCGACTCGAGCCGGTGCTGAAAGGCGAGATTGCGGCGGTGACGTTCGCTACATTCAGTGGCGAGTGCACGGCGGAAAAGATCGACGACATGGCGCGGCAGGCGGAGGCTGCGCAGAGTGACGTTATCGTCGGCGTCGGCGGTGGCAAGACGATCGACAACGCCAAGGGCGTGCGCATCGTGCGCGGTGGCGCGCTGCTGATCGTACCGACGGTTGCCTCCAACGATGCGCCCACCAGTCGTCTGGTGGTGCTCTATCGCGACGACCATTCGCTCAGCGAAGTGCGGCTGATGGCGACCAATCCCGATGCCGTGGTGGTCGATACTGCTTTGATCGCAAGCGCGCCGCGCCGCTTCTTTGTCGCCGGCGTCGGCGACGCCTTGAGCAAGAAATTCGAAGCAGAGCAGTGCGCGCGGGCGGGTGGTTTGAACTTCTACAAGGCGCGCCCGACATCACTGGCGCTGATGATTGCCGATCAATGTTATCGCACCGTGCGGGAAAACGCCGTCGCAGCGCTTCAGGCGGTGGCCGCGAAGATATCGAACGAAGCGTTCGAGCGCGTCGTCGAGGCCACGATCCTGTCGAGTGGGCTCGGATTCGAGAGCGGCGGCCTGTCCATCTCCCACGCGCTGACCCGCGGCTTCTCTGCCATCCCGGCCCTGAGCAGCGCATTGCACGGTGAGCAGGTGGCTTTCGGATTGTTGGCGCAACTGTGCCTCGAAGGCCGTTCCGACGAATTCCTGGCCGACATGAAGAAATTTTACCGCGAGGTCGGCCTGCCGGTATCGTTGGCCGATCTTGGTCTGCGCGACGGTGTGACGGCGGCGATCGAAACCATCGCGGTACGTACACTGGCGGATGCGCCTTACGTCCAGAATTTCCAGTCGGAAGTGACCCAAACCAACCTGGCTGCCGCGCTGGCGCGCGCCCACGCGGCGTAACACCCCGTCGCTGCCGCGGAATAATGAGCCATATAATTCCAGGACGTGACAGGACTCCGGGTTACAGGTAACTCCCGGCAGGCATCTGGTGCGGCAGCACCAATCGCATATGATCGATGCGAGCTTTCAAGTGCCTTGCACCGCATGTGCAAATCCGTTGAGCGTCGCCCGGGTCAGCTTCCGGCCAATTTCGGGGTCATTACCACTACGGTACCATAGCAGCATGTTGCCGTCGTGTACGGCCTCAAGGTACAGCACGATATCCTTGGTGTTCTGCTGCGTAGTGAACTCGCCTGTTGATTTTCCAGCATCGATAATGGTTTCAAGGAAGCCGCCGAGTTTGCGGTAGATCCGAAACATGAGAGATTTCACCTTCGATTTCGCCCGTGAAACTTCAACCGACACGAGGATCATCACTGCGAGATCTTCAGGGTGTTTTGCCGCCCATTGGGTCTGGTGCTTCACGAAGGATGCAAGCTGCTGCGATGGAGAACCGCCGCGATGTCGCACGCCTTCGATCGTGGCATCGATCGAGCGCGTTTCGATGGTTTCTAGGACTTTCAAGAGCAAGTGTTCCTTGCTCTTGAAATGATAGTAGACGGCGCCTTTGGTGAAGCCCGCGACTGTCGCGACTTCCTCAAGTGTGCTGTTCCAGTATCCTTTGGTTGCGAATACCCGAGCGGCTGCGTCGAGGATCCGCGCGAGACTTTGATCGCGTTTCGACATGACCTTGTCAGGGACTGCCTTTCCGGCCGCCTTCCGCGCGACCGACCTCTTTGCCCGAGATGCCATAGTGCCTTCGACTGCGCTCATATTCATTGGCAAGACGCCATTTTTCCTTGTGGTTGACATAGGTTTCCTTCGCAATCAACAGGCGCTGAATCTGGTTGGTGCCCTTACAGACCTGCGTCACCTTCGCATCACGCGCTATACCCTCGATAGGATAATCCTTGAGATAGCCTTAGCCACCATGCAATTGTACGAATTGATAGAAACCGCCATCGCGGCGTTGCTGCAGGTGCCTTGGCCCGCGATACATAGCGACAGGCGCCCAGATACTTCCGCAAGCAGTAATCCGTTGCCCGATACGGCGTCGAACGGGAGCTTCGACTTTCAGTGTTATGTCCCCGATCATGATCCGTACCGCTTAAAGCCGCGAAATCGTCTGATCGAGCTGACACTACTTCTTGGCCTCCTCAATGCTTCGTCGAGTGCAGCCGTTATCGTCTCACTTGGTTGTGGTCCATGCGCCTATCAGAGTGATCCGCCTTGCAGGCCAGTCAGGCCCCATGCGCCACGCATTTCCCCTTGCAGACAGGGGGATGGCACCAGCACCTGCGGGGTATTGGAGCCGTACTGTGCATTTCCTTCAAGAACTCATCCACTGGTAATCATGAGGGATACGGCGGCGGAGATGCGGGCCAATAGCTTTGTTACGATTACCTGCGCGAATCTGCGTCGCATCGAGCCCGGCGGAACTTAAGTGCCTCGACGTTGCGGTCGTGTGAGTTATCGGGTGCCGACGTAATGGATGTCCGGCCAAAAATGCGGACAGCCGACGCGGCTTCGCACTCGTCCAAATTTGTCGCGGTCCGACTTCAAAGACCTCTTGCATCGCCCGATTTCCGCCTGTACGGTCTCTCGAATAAAAAACCGGCTGGATAGTATTCTTCAGATTTGAGGGCGGATGCAGAGGAGTGAAACAGTAAATGTCCAGCCGCTTTTAGGGAGACCGGGTAAGCGAGCATCGCATCGGCTACCCATTGCGACGTGGGTCCGCACGTACCGGATCTTCCAAACCGGTTGCTTTCGCTGCTTATGCCCATTTGGTCGTGCGGCATGGCGGCTGCCCGCATTCCCGCGCAAACGGCGACCCCCTGTGTGCCACCCAACAACGTCAACGCGTCAAAGGTTCGAGCGAACCTGTACATTCGGAACGGCCGCGCTCACCGCCGCTCCGCCTTCGTCGTATGCGATTGAAAATTCGGGAGTTGTAAATGAGCCGACTTGATCTCGATGACCTGGTGAAGCAGGTCACGAGTTATATCCTGGCACATCCCTATGAGCGCGATGTCTGGGAAAAGGCACCCGCGATTACCGGAATCCTGCGTTGGAACGATGCCAGGGCGATTGCCGGCGCCAAGGCATGGGTTGATCGCGCCGTCGATGTACAATCGAGTCGCGGCTATCTGAGCTACGACGAACGCATCGAACTGGCGAAGGGGCATGTCGAAGTTTTTTCGCCGACCGCGGCGCTGTCGTCGGCTCTGGGGTACTGTGTGCTCGCATTCTATGAACGCCAGAAAGAAGAACGGCTGCTTGAAGCTGCGCATCTTCAGGCCAAGGCGTTGCTCGGTGCGCCGCGCACCCGCGGCGGTGGCTTTTGGGTCCGCGACGAGGGTCCGGAGTTGTGGATCGATTTCATCTATTTGATGTGTCCGTTTCTCGCCCGCCTCGGGCGTTTGAACGGAGATGCCACGCTGATCGACGAAGCCCTGAGACAGGTCGATGTCTATGTGCATCATCTTGTCGACAAGGATGAGAATCTCGCGCGGCACGCGTGGCGCGAGGTCCCCAACAGCTTCCTGCAATCGACATTCTGGTGCCGCGGCAACGGCTGGCTGACCTGCTGCCTGGTCGATCTCCTCGCGGAAATCGGCGATCATCCCCGCGCCGAGCCGCTGCGTGAACTGGGGCGACGCGTGTTTTCCGCCATCGCATCGCATCAGGATCGCAGCGGATTCTTCCACAATATTCTCGATGATATCCATGCCAAGTTCGAGGCGTCTGGCACGCTGATGTTTGCCTACAGCGCAGCACGCGCGGTGAACATGGGCTGGCTCGACAAGAGCTACATGGATAAGGCCGAGCGCGCATTCCGCATCGTTGCCGGATCGGTGGAGCCCGATGGCGCGGTGCCCGGCGTGCAGGTGCCTCCCGGCGGCCCCGGCGTTCCATTTGCAACTGCGTTGTACGGGCAGGGGTTCTTCCTGCAAGCGGCGGCTGAACTCAAGGAACGGCTCGCTTGAGCTGCCGGCGCGGCAATTCTCGCAGCATCACAACGGACGGATAACGAAGTGTATTTGGAAATCTTCGCTAACGGCCTGTTTCTCGGCGCCATTTACGCATTGTTTGCGGTGCCAATGAGCGTCATCTGGGTGACGACGGACGTCATCGACGTGTCCATCGGCGCTTATGCCGTCGTCGCCGGTGTTGTTGCCGCCGCATTCGGCCTGCCATACGGGGGGCTGCTTGGTGTCACGGCCGCGATGATGCTTGGTGTGGTGACGGGAACGATCTTCCTCGGCTTTCATGCGTTGCGTCTCATGAAAGATGCGATGCCGATCGTTCTTGCGACCTTCGCATTCCTGCTGTTGATCGAATCCGCCGTCCTCGTTGTCGTCGGCACCGACAATCAGTTCGTGGACCGGATTCCGGGCATCCTGCTGCTCGGCGATTCAGCCATCGGCTTCCAGGGCCTGTTCAACCTCGCGCTCAGCGTGGCGTTGATGCTGGCGCTGGCGGCGACGCTGAAATGGTCGCCGGCCGGCCTGCGGATGAAGGCTTGTGCGATCTCCGCCAAGAACGCATCGCTGGCGGGGATCGCGGTCAAGCGCACGCAGTTTCTCACCTTCGTGCTGTGTGCGGGTATCGCCGGGATCGGCGGCGTGCTCGCGTCGATGTCGATCGGCATGACCTATGCCAGCGCCTTCACGTTCACCACCATCGCATTCAGCAGCGCCGTCGTGCTCGGCCGTCGCGGCCCGTTTCCGGCGTTTCTGGGTGGCCTGCTGATCGGGCTTGCGGAGTCGTTCAGTCAGATCTTTTTGCCGAACGGCTGGGCGCCCGCGGTGCCGGCGGTTCTCATCATCGTGATCCTCGCCTCCGGCCGCCTGCCGTCGGCCGCGTTCTCGGGAGCTCGGCCATGAACGGCTCCTCCAAATGGCTGGGCAGCGTCGGCGTCCTTGTTGTCGCCATCGCATGTGTGACGCTGCTCGGCGGGTTTCGCCCTTCGGTCTATTCGACCTCCACCACGATCGGCATCTTTGTCCTGCTGGCGCTGCCGCTTGGGCTGCTTTATGGGCAGGGCGGAGCGGTGTCGCTGGCGCAGGGCGCATTCGCGGCCATCGGCGCCTATACAACCGCGATCATGACCACGCGATACGGCGCGTCGCCGACGGCGTCGCTCATCCCGGCGGTCGCGATGCCGGCGCTGTTGGCGTTCATCATTGCCAAACCCATCTTGCGCTTGCCGGAGCTGTCGCTGGCGCTGGTGACGCTCTCCATCGGCACCGTAGTCGAGGTCGCGCTACAGCGGGGCGGCGATTTCACCGGCAGTTTCAACGGTATCACCGGAATCCCGGCGCTGCCGTTCGTCGGGACGTCCCGTATCCGCGCCCACTTCGTCATCTGGACGGTCGTGGTGCTTCTCGTCATCGCCTATGTGAATTTCATGGCGAGCCTGCGCGGACGGGCGTTGAACGCAATCCGCACCGATCATCTTCTCGCCGAAGCCATGGGCGTGAACGTCGCGCTGGACCTCTCACTGCTGTTCGCGATCACAGCCGGCATGGCCGGCCTCGGCGGCTGGTTCTACGCTCACACGCTGGGTTACGTCGCTCCGGATTCGCTGTCGATTGCGTTGTCGGCCAACGTGCTGTTCATGGTGGTGCTCGGGGGGCGCAAGTCCGTGCTCGGTCCGATCATCGGCGCGGCGATCTTCACGCTTGCCAGCGATTTCCTGCCGGGCACCGAGAGCCAGGGTATCTTCTTCGGCGGAATCCTCATTCTCGTCCTGCTGTTCTCCCCGGACGGCCTGATGACGCTGGTTCCGCGAAACTGGTCGCAACGACGAACGCCGCCGCCGGCGGTATCGGCGAACGTGAAGCCTGCCGTGCAGTCATCGGGGGCGGCGCGATGATCCTTGAAGCACAAAACATTAGCATTGCGTTCGGCGGTCTGAAGGTTTTGACCGACGTCAGCGTACCAGTGCGCCCCGGCATCATCACGGGCCTTGTCGGCCCGAACGGGGCGGGAAAGACCACGCTATTCAATTGCCTGACCGGCGTCGCGCATCCGCAGCAAGGCGTGGTCCGGCTCGACGGCGAGGACATCTCCGATCTTCCGCTCCACCAGCGCATCCGGCTTGGTGTGTCGCGCACCTTCCAGACCCCGCGGCTCGATCTCGATGCCAGTGTGCTGGACGCGGTGATGATGGGCTTCTACAGCCGCAATAAGCCATCGCTGCTCGGCAGTTTCGTTTCGTTGCCGGCGCGCCAGCGGCGCGAAAGGGAATTGCGGGATCAGGCGGAGCGCCTGATCCTCCAGTTCGAACTGACCTCCGATCCCTATCAATGATCGGGCGCCCTTTCGCTCGGCCGTCTGCGACTGCTGGAGGTCGCCCGCGCGCTGGCTAGCAGCCCGAAATATCTTTTGCTTGACGAGCCTGCGGCCGGCATCGACGAGCACGACCGCGCTTTGCTCGCGCACGCCATTCGTGACGCCGCCGATAATCAGATCGGCGTTCTGCTTGTTGAGCACAATGTCGGGTTCGTCGCCGAACTCAGCCATCACATGGTCGCGCTGGTCCGCGGCGAAATCGTCGCATCGGGCAAACCTCGGGAAGTCGTGCACAACGAGCAAGTCGTGACGGCATATCTTGGAGGTCATCGTGTCGCTTGAGATGCAGCCGGCGACGAGCGCGCGTGGCCTGGTCTGCGAAAACATCAGTGCGCGCTATGGTAGTCTAACCGTCTGTAGCGGTGTCAGCCTTTCCGTGGCGCCAGGCGAATTGCTGGCGCTGATCGGCCCGAACGGAGCGGGAAAGACAAGCCTTGTCGGCGCGCTCAACGGCACTGTCAGTGGCGACGGTCAGGTTACTCTCGATGGTCGCCGCATCGACCCGCTGCCGTCGTGGCGGCGCGTGGGTACCGGTCTCACCACAGTACCCGATGGTCGTGGATTGTTTCCATCGCTCACGGTCGCCGACAATCTTCGTCTCGGAGCGCTGTTGACGGAGAAGAGCAAACGGCGCGAGGCGATGGATCATGCGCTGGATCTGTTCCCGTTCCTGAAGTCACGATGGAGCGATGCTGCCGGTGCGCTGAGCGGCGGCCAACAACAGATGCTGGCTATCGCGAAGTGCCTGACCTGCACCCCCCGGGTGCTGCTGCTCGATGAACCCACACAAGGGCTTGCGCCGATCATTGTCGATGAACTGGCGGAGGTCCTGCGCAAGCTGCGCGCGCGGGGACTGCCGATTCTTTTGGTCGAGCAGAACCACCATCTCGTCGAGTCGGTCGCCGACCGCTTCATCGTTCTGGTCGGCGGCAAGGTCGTTCTCGAAGGCGGCAATGCCGACCTCGCGGACAGGGACCGCATCGTGAGCCTCTATCTACAGCGTTCGGCTGAACCAGTTCATTAATCGAGGGAGGACAACAATGAGGATTGATAATCGGATGATGAGACGGATGGCGTTGGCGTTCAGCCTTGCTGCCGGTATTGCCATGCAAACGGCTCCGGTCATGGCGCAGTCAAAGGGTGAACCGTTCCGCGTTGCCGTGCTGATCGCATTGTCTGGACCGGCTGCGGCTTATGGTGCTGATGAGCGTGCGGCGATCGAAGCCGTGGTGGAGCGTGCCAATGCCGGGGACGGCATCAATGGCCGGCGGATCGAACTGATCGTGCGCGATACCAAGACCAACCCGACCGAAGCTGCCCGGCTCGCCAATCAGGTCATCCTCGATGACAAGGTGATTGCGATCATCGGCGCAACCACGGGATCCGAGACGTTGGCGTTTGCCGATCTGGCCATGCGCTCGAAGGTGCCGGTGTTCCCGATGGTCGGCACGCAGTCCGTCACTGATCCGAAGGAAGAGTATTCGAAGTGGGTGTTCCGGATGTCAGTGCCGATTTCGACCGATCTGCCGGCAAGCCGTGATCGCATGGTAGCGGATGGGCACAAGCGCGTTGCGGTGTTTTCGGAAGAAGATGCGTATGGTCAGCAGGCTTCAGAACTCTTCGTCAACATGGCGAAAGAGAAGGGTGACCTGCAAGTGGTGGAAAATACCTCGGCTCCGAAGGCCGCCACCGATCTCACCGTCCAAGCGATCAAGATCCGCAGCGCCAAGCCCGATGCTGTCTTCCTCGCCACAGCAAGCACCGGCTCTGCTGGCGCATTCCTGCGCAAGCTGCAGGAAATCGGATTGGATGTTCCGGTCTATGGCATGGCGGGCATCGTCCAGAAGCAGATCATCAAGAACGGCGGCAAGGGCGCTGAAAAGCTCATCGCTCCGGCACTGGTGAATCCGGATGAGCCCGGTCCGCTGACTGACTTATTCGATCTGTTAAAGGACAGGGGCGGCGTCGCCGGCTTTGGCGCGCTCCTTGGTGCCAATGCGGCTGCAACGGTCGTACAGGCTCTTAAGGCGGGTGCTACCGACGGACAGTCCCTGCGCGACAAGGTCGAGACCATGGGTCCGATCAAGGGCTACGCGGCCGCTCCGATCCAGTTCTCGCCCAAGGACCATGACAGTTGGGGCAAGGATACACTCATCTACGTCACCGTACGTGGTGGTAAATTTAAGAACCTGGCAGAGAAATGATCAAGCAGAATGTTCTACCGCTTGATGGCGTGCGCGTGCTGGACCTGACTCAGGTCCAGTTCGGCCCGTGCGCCACTCAAGTTCTCGGCGATTTTGGTGCGCAGATCGTCAAGATCGAGCGCCCGGGCGAAGGCGATATTTGCCGCGGCACGGATCCCTTTATCGTCGAGCCGGATGGTGAATCTGCCTATTTTCTGGGGCTGAACCGCAATAAGCGCAGCTTAGCTCTCAATGTGCGAAAGCCTGAAGGCCTCAAGATCGTCTCGGAGCTGCTGGGGCAGGCGGATGTCCTGGTTCACAATTTTCGCCCAGGGGTCGCCGAGCGTCTTGGGCTAGGTTACGACAAGCTGAAGGAAATATATCCGCGCCTGATCTATGCCTCGGGGTCGGGCTTCGGGCCGAGCGGACCACTGGCGCACAAGGGTGGTCAGGATCTCCTCGCACAATCGCTGTCCGGACTCGCATCACGGAATCCGGACGCAAATGGCGTCCCTCAGCTGTTTCCGACCGCGCTTGGCGATTTCACCTCCGGGATGGTGCTGGTTCAAGGAATCCTGATGGCGCTCTATCATCGGGAGCGAACCGGCTTAGGGCAGCGGATTGACGTCTGTCTTCTCGATGTTCTGGTCGCGCTTCAGCAGCAGGAAGTCACGCAATGGCTGCTGCGACAGAAGGAAGTGAACTGGGTTAAGCAGAATCTCATTGGCATTTTCCAGACCAGAGATGGTGCGGTGACGCTTGTCGGCGTATTCAGGCCGAATCCCCTCGGTGACATCTGCCGTGCGCTGGGCCTCGAAGACTATTCAGCGTGGCCGCAATATTCCGATCCCGCCTCCTGGGGGCCGAACCGTTCGGACATTTTCAAACTTCTGGCTCCCGGGTTCGCCAAGTTCACCACCGCCGAATGTCTGGAGCGGCTCGATGGCGAGGATGTTTTGTGCGCGCCGGTTCTGACGCTGGACGAGGCGTTGACACATCCTCAAATTGAGGCAAACGGCCTGATGGTCGAGTTCGACCACCCTGTTCACGGCAAGGTGAGGACGGTCGGAAATCCGCTGAAGATGTCCTCGGTCGCCAGGATTGCGACGCGCAGCGCGCCGACTCTCGGTCAACACAACGAGGAAGTGCTGGCCGAACTTGGCTATGCGCCATCCGATATCGCACGCCTTCGCAGTGAAGGCATCATCGCCTGAACAGTTCCGCACCTTTAGCTCAAGGACGAACCATGATCGTAGATTTTGACGAGAGCCCGCGTTCCACCATCCATGACATGAAGATCGGCGATAGTATCGCGATCGAAAAGACGATCAGCGAGTCCGATGTCTACATGTTCGCCGGCATCTGCGGCGACTTCTCGCCGAACCACATCAACGAGCGCTATATGGAGAAGACGCGATTCGGCACCCGCATCGCGCAAGGTGCGCTGGTGATCGGATTCACCTCGGCGGCGGCGGCCATGTTCGGTATCAAGTATCGGGTCGATGGTGTGTCTGCGGGCTACGATCGCCTGCGCTTCGTCGCGCCTGTGTTCTTCGGCGATACCATTCTCATCCGCTATGAGGTCGCGCGGATTGAGATTGAGCGTGACCGGATTTACGCCGCGCTCAAGGTAACCAACCAGCGCGACGAAGTTGTTCTGGTTGGCGAGCATGTGCTGCGCTTTGTCGCCCTCGAAAAGCCGGCGAGGAGCAAGGCATGAAAGAGCCAATCGTTCTGCTTGACATCCGCGGGCCGGTCGGGCTGATCACGCTTAACCGTCCTGAAGCATTGAACGCGCTCAGCACGGAGTTGATGGATGCGCTGACCGCGGCGCTGCGAGAATGCGAAGGCAATGCCGATGTCGGTTGCATGGTCTTGACCGGCAGGGGCAGGGCCTTTGCCGCCGGCGCCGACATCAAGGAAATGGCGAGTAAGACCTACGCCGACGCCTATACGGAAGATTTCATCACCCGTAACTGGGAAGAGACCACGCGCTGCCGCAAGCCGATCATTGCGGCAGTCAACGGGTTGGCGCTGGGCGGCGGCTGCGAACTGGCAATGATGTGCGACTTTATCCTATGCGCGGATACGGCGCGGTTCAGTCAGCCCGAAGTCAAGGTGGGCGTGATGCCCGGCGCGGGCGGCACCCAGCGCCTGTCGCGATCGATTGGAAAATCGAAAGCAATGGAAATGTGCCTGACCGGCCGGATGATGCTGGCCGATGAGGCGGAGCGCTGCGGCCTGGTCAGCAGGGTTATCCCGGCGGACGAATTGATCGATGAAGCCATCCGCGTCGCTATCCAGATCGCGGAACTGTCGCGTCCGATGATCATGATGACCAAGGAAGCGCTCAACCGCTCCTATGAAGTTCCGCTGTCCGAGGGCGTGCGTTTCGAGCGTCGGCTTGCACATACGACCTTCGCGTTGGAAGACCATAGGGAAGGCGCTGCCGCTTTTGCGGAGAAGCGCAAACCCGTCTTCCGCCACCGCTGACCTGAACCGTCCCGGAGTACACTGCAGGTATCCTTTGAAGCCCAAAGCCTCGATGCTGCCCTTTCCGGGCGGGTGCGGCTGTCATCGGACGCACTGTGATCGATGGGCGCCCCTCAGCTATGCGTACAGGCGGATTCACAGCGGCGGCCTGTGTAACACTGAGAAACCCGGCACCACCACAGGACGGCGGAGAACCCGGCGAAACAACTTGAAGTACACGTTATCCGAAGTCGGGGAGGGCGCCGACGCGGCGATGGCGTCGATTCTTCAGGCACACATTGCGGCAACCACTGTTCTTTCGGGCGATCTCTTTCGTCGGCGTATGCAGGAGGCCTTGAAGGTTCTCCATTGCGCGCATCGCATCGTGGTCTTCGGGCTGGGGCCGACCGCTCACGTCGCCGCCTACTTTGCAGCGCGGCTGCGCAGGCAAGGGCGTCGGCAGGCGGTGATCGATCGCGGCGGCGCCCAGATCGCCGACCAGCTTCTCGATCTCGAAACCGGCGACGCCATTCTCATGCTCGCTTACGGGCAAACATATGCGGAGGCCGAAGCCACGGTGATGGAGGCGCGGCGGTTGCACCTGCCGCTGGTCTTGGTCACCGACACGCCTGATGCATCGATCGCCCGATCCGCGAAAACTGTTCTGCTCGTTCCGCGCGGGCGCAGCGGGTGCGTAGCCTTGCACGGCACCACGCTAGTGTGCCTGGAGATGCTGCTTGCGGGGCTGGCGACAAGCGGTAGTGCGACCGCGTTGAATAGCCTCACGCGCCTTAACCACCTTCGTGAGATGGCGCGGCCGCGGATTCATAAATCATCCGGCACGCGCGGAAGCGGCAAAATCGATCAGGACCTTGACGGAGATAAGAGGGATTTTTAGGGATTCGCGTCGTCGAGGTTCGTTAAAAAATTGCTTATCGAAGAAGGCCGGAGAGGGAACAACTCCGTCCACCTTTGATGCGCATAAACCAACCGGGCAAAAAAAGGGGCCAAACATTGTGACTGATCTGTCTTTTTCTCCATTGCACGGCCATCGAATCATCGCGGGCGTCGGTATGTCGAAAACCGCTTGGGCCAGCGCGTCGTTGAGCGTGGCGGCGATGATGCTGATGTCGGACACGGCCGACGTGCAAACGCCGAGTAGCGGCGATGACCTGCCGCAGGTGCGCGTCATCGCGCCGAAGTGAGCGGCCAAGCGCCGCCCGACTCCGCGCCGAGTTGCGGCGCCGCCGCCGGCGACAGCTCCCGTGCAGAGCAATGAAGCTTCGGTTACCCCCATCATCGGCGATGGCGCCGGCATCGCCGGCTACCAGACGCCTGCCGCAAGCGGGTTGTCGCGCTTCCCTGCCAGCCTGCGGAATACGCCGCAGACCGTCAACGTGGTTTCGCAGCAACTGATGCAGGACCAGCGCGCGACCTCGGTGCAGGACGCGTTGCGCAACGTTCCCGGCATCACCTTCACGGCGGGGGAGGGTGGCGTTCAGGGCGAAAACATCACCATTCGCGGCTATACAGCACGCAACGACTTCTATCGTGACGGCATTCGCGATCCGGGCTGGTATGCGCGCGACGCCTTCGCCATTGATCGCGTCGAGGTCTACAAGGGACCGTCGTCGTTCCTGTTCGGCCGCGGCTCGACCGGCGGCGCGGTCAATGTCGTCTCCAAGCTGCCCAGGGCGAACGATTTCGTCACCGTTGAGGGCACCGCGAATTCGGCGCCGGGCGGGCGCGCCACGCTGGACGTCAACAAGAACTTCGGCGACGTCGCTACCCGTATGTGCTGCTTGGCTACGATACCGACATTGCCGATCGCGACTTCGTTCACATTCGCCGCTTTGGCTTTGCGCCATCGATCGCCTTCAAGCTCAATGAGCAGACCAAGAACACGCTGAGCTATATCTACCAGAAGGACGACAACGTGGCCGATCGGGGCCATGTGCTGCTTCCGGGCTCCTATTTCGGCACGAGCCATCGTCAGCCCGCGCCGGTACCGCGCAATACCTATTTCGGTCTGTTGACGCCGGGGCAGGATGACGTCGAGAAGACCGACGCGCATATGATCACGAACAAGTTCGAGCACGAGTTCGTGCCCGGCGTCACCCTCACCAACACGACCGGCTATACCAACGTCGAGCGGTTCAACCGGACCCGCGCGGTGCAGTTGACCGGCCTGAACACGCCGAACTCCAATCTATGGAACGCGCCGGTCGGCGGCACCCGCCTCGCCACGCCGGGCAATCCGCTGACGTCGGCAACCGCGCTCGCCAACATCTGGGTGGCCAACACCAACCGCTACCAGAACCAGACCAACAATGAGTTGGTGAGCAACGTCAGCGACTTCAATGCGAAGTTCAACACCGGCGGGATCGAGCACAACGTGTTGGTCGGCGCCGAGGTCAGCCAGGAATGGCGCGGGCACTACCGCACCACGTTCAACGATCTATATCGTGTCAATCTCGCCAATCCAGCTCCCTGGCAGGTCGGCGACCTGAACCCGACGACTGGGGCGACCCAATCGAGCGCGCGGGCGGTCGGTGTCTATGTGCAAGATCAGATCAAGCTGACCGACTGGTTCGAGCTTCTGGGCGGCGTGCGCTTCGACAATTTCGAAGCGCAGAGCAAGGCGTTCACCATCACTCGCGACACCGGGGAGACGACAGCGCCGGTTCACCTCAACACCAGCAATGATTTTGTGACCTATCGGGTCGGGGCGGTCGTCCATCCGACGCCGAATTCCAGCATCTACTACATGCACGGAACCTCGGCCAATCCGCCGGCGGAGTTCACGACGATCACCAATGGCCAGCAGGCGTTGCAGCCAGTTACGTCAACCGTCCACGAGGTCGGCGCGAAGGCCGACTTCATGGATGGTCGCCTCAACGTCAACGCCGCAGTGTTCCAGATCCGCAAGGATGGCGACTACGAGAATCGTGGCACCTCGGGCGATCCCGATTTCGTTCCAGTCGGGACCACCGAGGTAAAGGGGTTCGAAGCGGGTATTTCCGGCAAGCTGACCGACCAATGGAGCATCTACGGCGGCTACGCCTATCTGCAATCCAGGGTAGTCAATACGCTGAACGCGGCCAATATCGGTCACGAACTGGGCATGACGCCCACCAATTCGTTCTCGGTATTCACCACCTATGACATCACGCCCCGTCTCACAGTAGGCGGCGGTGCGTTCTATGTCGATTCGCGGTGGACCAGCGCTTCGAACGACGGGCGCATTCCGGCTTACTGGCGATTTGACGCGATGGCCGCCTACAAGGTCACGCGCAACTTCACCATGCAGCTCAATGTCTACAACCTGACCGATGAGTATTATTACGACACGGCGGCGGGCGCGGGCTTCGCGGTACCGGGAGCGGGACGTTATATTTCGCTATCGGGTTGGATGACGTTCTAGTTGGTTCGAGCCGATGCCGCGGAGCGTCGCGGCGCCGGTGCGAGCGACGACCTTCCGCCGGGCACGGCCGGCGGAAGGTTCCGTCCCGAGACGACAGGCCGCGGTCAGCTTGTTCGCAAACTGTGCTATTGACGATGCGAGAAACCCGTGCGCTCCATCTCGCCGAGATTGCCAGCGCCTACAGCCGCCGCGAGCTTCTCTCCGAAGGAGGGATCGGCACGGTCACCGCGATGGAGATCGAGCTTGGCTGCGGGAGCGGGGGTTCGCACTCCGGCCATAAGGCGCGGACCGGAGATGACGCTTGGCGCAGCTGCGGCTTTGGCGACCGGCATCAAGCGGCTTCCCCGCAAAAGATGCGCTGATACAGATCCGCGCCAAAACTTTTCGGCATCGGCCTGGCCTCGCGCAAGCGGAAACTTCGCGTGCCGTCCTCGTTGCGCTCCGCCCGGAGAAACAGCGCGCGGTCGTCGTCGAGGAACGAACGTGCGAACTGATACATATGCGACACGAAGAATACCGTGACACCGTTCTCCTGAAGCGCCGAGATGATCTGACGCGCGATTTCCGAGCCTTCGCGCTCGTGGGTCGCAGCAAAAGATTCGTTGAACAGCGCCAGCGCGTGGCGATGGATGCCATCGGCAATGACGCTCATGCGCACCAGCTCCTCGTCGAACTTTCCGCTCTGCATATCGCGATCCTCTTCGCGCTTGTAGTGAGTGAACAGGCCGGTATGAACCGATGAGGCGAAGGCATCGGCAGTGACGAACATCCCGCACTGGAGCATCAGTTGGGCAAGACCGACGCTGCGCAGGAAGGTCGATTTTCCGCCGCGGTTGGCGCCGGTGACGATCACCAGCGGCTTGCCGTCGGCGTTCACATCGTTGCCAACCGGGGGGCGCTTGAGCGTCAAGGCCAGACAGATGTCGCGAAGATTGCGGCAGCGGAAGCGGTTCTCGTGTGCATCAGCATCAGGAAAAGAGATCGTCTCCCCAATCCGGTCAAGCTGCTCTTTCAGGTTCAGGCAGCCGAGATAGAACGCAAGCTCCGCGCGCAGCGTCTTGATGAATCTGAGAGCGTGCTCGGCGGACTGATAGAGCGCGTCGGCGATCAGAATCAGCCCGCGCCGCTCCAACTCGCTGAAGGCCCGGGCACCGGCTTCGTCGCGTGGATGCAACTGGAGTGTGAAGCTCTGCGCGCCGGGCGTGACTAGCCGCCGCAGCCAGCTCAGATCGCGACGTTGCGGCTTGCGCAGCATGGTGCCCACGCCCTTGCCGCCCATGCCGACGCGCGCGCTGAGAAGAAGACCGTTCTGGAATGTCAGGTTATTGAGGTCAGTTTGCGCGGCGTTGAGATAAGCGTCGTCGAGATCGCGTTCGAGGGTTGCGAACAACTGCCTGAACCCGCGCGAGTCGAACCTGTTCGCATTCGCCGCGCAGGTCTTGCGCAGACGCGCGAGAACGTCGAGGCTGCCTTGCAGGGTGCGCACCGCGCTTCCGACCCGCAACGATGCGTCGCGGCCGTGAAGGCTGAAATTCCAGCTATGCTCGCGGTCGAACGGCTCGATGGCGATCGTATAAAACTGGCGGACGATGGCGGGATTCGCCAGGCAATCTTTCAGAACCTCCTGCCGATAGCGGATCGTCGCGATATTGTTGGTCCATGCGTGCGCGCACGCCGCCGTCATGATGTCGTAAAGGTAGCGATCATCGCCGGCCGCGGCACGCAGGAGAACATCGAGTTCGATATCCTGGGCGAACGGGGTCGGCTGATCCGGCGGCTGGGCGTTGAAATCGCGGTCCGGGTGCATCAGGAAAACCTTCATGGGCGTATCCTCCGGCGAAGCCGCTCATAAGTCACGCCGTGTTTCTCGGCGAGCGATAGCGCGTAGGCAAGGCCGTCGGCCGGCTTGCGGATGACCTCAAAGGTACGTCGCGCCGGGTCGTCCGGATCGACGGTACTGACCATGCTGATGGTCTTTTCACTGAGCTGGGAGAGGGCGTCGATAAAGGTGACGCATACGCCAATGGCATCGGTCGCGAGAATCCGCTCAAGGATTTTCGTGCTGAGGAAGATCTGATCGTCCAGGCTGGTTGAATTGAAAACCTCGTTGAGCACGACGACGCTGTCGGATGTCATCGCTTCGCAGCTTCGTCGCAGGCGGACCAGTTCGTCTTCGAGTTTGCCGCGTAGATTGGTGATGTCTTCCTCGCGTTCGAAGTGTGTGAAGATTCTGTCCGGAAGCATGAGCCGCGCGGCATGTCCGGGCACCGGGCAGCCGAGGCCGGCGAGGAAATGCAACTGGCCGAACATGCGGGCGAAGGTGGTCTTTCCGCCCTGATTGGGGCCGGACACCACAATCATGCGCTCGGTGCCGGAGAGGTGGAGATCATTTCGAACCACGGTGCGATTGTCGTGTGAGAGCTTGGTAGCCAGCGCCAGGTCGAAGCCGCCGTCAACGCGGGTGTCCTTGGACGACACCGAGACCTCGGGGTGGCAGAACGGCATGCCAAGGCTTTTCAGTGGTGCGATAAATTCGAGATAAGCGATGAAGAACCCGATCTCACGGTCGAGTCGCGCGACGACCTCGTCGATGAACGTCGCATTTCGTTTGATATGATTGTTCAGGCAGCCGAACTGCTCCGGAAACAGGCGGCCGACGAAATCCAGAATGCCTTCCTCAATGTGGTTGAGCGAGCGGTCATCCACGGGCCTTGGCTGCGGGGGCAAAGGAACGTCGGTATCGCGGAATCTCGCGAAGCGCTCAAGGATGGTCAAGGTGTAGTCCGGCTCGGAGGCATATTTCCGCACCGTCACCCTGTCGCCGTGAAACAACATGGCGTAGGTGACCCGCGACAGGCTTTCGTTGATATCACGGGTCTGCCGCGCGAGCTGCGCGAAGGGACCGGTGCTAACGTAGCTGGCGAGATAGGCGCGCAGGCTTCGCAAACCCGGCGAGCGCAGGGCGAGCGGCCGCAGCGCGTTCAGCAGCGCGGCGACGCCATCGCAATATGCGGTGATGGCCCGCTGGATCACCGTGTTGCGATGGCATTGGGACGAGATTTTTTCGGCGTCGTCGAGGTCGGCGTGCACCGCACGCATGGTACTGGAGAATTCCGGGAACACTCTGAACGTCTCGGGCTGCTCAAGATCCGCGAACACAGCCTGACGATAGCGGACAATCTCCTCGCTTCTGTAAGGCGCGTAGAAGATTGGCCGGAGAACGTCTTCGTCGCGCTTGGCGACCACCGATGCGACGATCTGATCGAGGTTGAGATCGACGAAGCACGCCGGAATCTCGCGCACCTCGCGGCGAAGAGCCTCGAGTCCCGGTGGGAACAGAATGGTCTGAAAGGCAGATGCCTCATCCCGTGCGTCGCATGCAGGCCGCAACGCCTCGCTCCGCGGGCGGCAATCCACGTCAAGATATGGAACCGGGTGGTTGTCCCTCATGATGACCCTGCCTTGGCGCCGGATCGTGGCGCACGTTTCAAACGGCAGGAGTCATCAGCATCCAAGGCGTAACAGGGGACTCCATCCCTTTAAGTAAATTTAGGTCAGTCGGTGCGAACCGTCAATGCCGCCACCCGACGCCGAACGGCGATGAAGATCGGAATGGCCGCGAGTTGGGTGGCCAAACAGAATACAATCGTCGCCATCGGTGACGTGTCATAGAGAATGCCGATCGCGGCGCTGCCGACAAACCAGGCGATGCCATAGCCTGCCGTGAACAGGCCGAAGGCGGAAGCCCTGCGCCGGACCGGAACCATCGGCGCGACAGCGGCCGGGATGATGGATTCATGCACGCCCATGCCGATGCCCCAGATCGCGGCGCCGATCAGTCCCGCCCAGAACCCGCCGAGGAAAACCAGTGGCGAAAAAAGGGCGGCCACCATTGTCAGTCCGACGAGAACGGAGAAGCCGAGCCGGTCGAACAGCCGGCCGAAAACCAGCGAACTGGTGCCGCT
This sequence comes from Bradyrhizobiaceae bacterium, assembly GCA_044463945.1. Taxonomy (GTDB): domain Bacteria; phylum Pseudomonadota; class Alphaproteobacteria; order Rhizobiales; family Xanthobacteraceae; genus 62-47. The sequence goes on from JBIQLW010000017.1 coordinate 49,994, forward strand.
GACTGCCATTGCCACCGCGTAGAAAATAGCGACCCATTCGTCGGGAACGCTGTGCGTCCGGCTGAAGTGATAAGCGATCAACGGATAGTCGGCGAAACCGGCCGCGACCAGCGCCGCGCCGGCGAGATAGAGCCAGAAGGTTTTCGGCAGCCCCTCGGCGTCGATTCCGGGCGGGGTGGAGTCGAGATCCTGCGGTCGCGGATACAGCAGGCGCGCAGCGGCGACCAGCGCGAGGTTGATGAATGCCGGGACCAACAGCACCGCGAACGCGGTGTGATAGCTGCCATGTCTAGCAAGAATGGCGGCGACAATAAACGGCCCGAGCATTGCGCCGAACTGGTCGAGCGCCTCGTGCAGGCCGAAAACGAAACCGTAGCCGCCCGCCTGCTTCGCGGCGCAGGACAGCATCACATCGCGGGGCGGATTGCGGATCGCTTTTCCGACCCGCTCAAGAATAATGAGAACCGCCGCCGCCGGCCAGCTTGCGGTGAGGGCGAGAGCCGGCACTGCCGCCATCTGCACGACATAGCCGAGGATGGTGATCGGCCAGAACCGGCCGGTTGCGTCCGCCCATCGGCCGGACACCAGGCGGAAGCCGTATCCCAGCAGTTCCCCGAAGCCGGTGACGATGCCTACCACGGTCGCGGTCGCGCCGAGCGTTTCGAGATAGGGGCCGAGAATGCTGCGCGCGCCTTCATAGGTGAAATCGGCGAAGAAGCTGAGGATACCGATCAGCACGACAAAGCGGATCGCGATGTATCTTGTGTTGGGATCGCGGGTCGGCGGCGAATCCTGTTGGGCCATGAGGCGGGTCCCTTCGTGCTGTGCACGATATGCGGTGGCCGCAAGGCGCAACGGTGCCCCCACCGCAAGTGAATGCGGCAGGAGTCATCAGCACCGAGGCGGTTGACGAAAGGGAGACTCCATTCCCCGCGTCATGCTTGCGTGGCCGGTGCCGGCCGTCAAGTGGGGCGTTCTATACAAGTCAAATAAGTAACAAGCGGTCCAGGCGCATCAGGCCCGACCGATGGCGCGAGGATTGCGCATGACGTACGCTTCATCTATGTTGAGGATAGGGGATGGAGTCCCCCTTCAACTGCCTTGGGCTGATGACTCCTGCCACGTTGACCGTGGTGGGAAGCCGTTGCCCGGCCGTCACTGCTTTCTCCGTGGTTGACACGACATGGAGAGGCATCGATGCAGGCAGGCCAGCGACGCGCCCGATTTCGCTCCCGCGCCACAAAAGTTCGCATCGTGCCCGAAAAACGGAGGCACGGATGACGACCATCATTCTGACGCGCCATGGCCATGTCGCAGGTATCAATCCGCCGCGCTTTCGCGGTCAATGTCCGCTGTCCCTCACCGAACAGGGCCTTCATGAGGCAGCGATGACGGCGGAGCGCATCGCCACGACGTGGCGTCCCGCGGCGGTTCGAACCAGTCCGCTCGAACGCTGCATGGTAACCGGCGGCAAGATCGCGCGGGCGTGCGGCCTGGAGGCCACGTCCACCGACGGGCTGCTCGACCTCCATTACGGCGACTGGCAAGGGCGGACCCACGACGAGATCAGTGCGCAATGGCCCCATCTTTATTCGCTATGGCGAACCTCGCCCCATCTCGTGCGGTTTCCGGCCGGTGAATCGTTGCAGGACATCGTGCTGCGATCCGCCGATGTCTTCCGCAGCACGATCGAGGAATTTCCTGACGATACGGTGGTTCTGGTCGGCCATGACAGCGTCAACCGAGCGTTGCTGCTGCAACTTCTCGACCAGCCGCTGTCGGCTTACTGGAAACTGGCGCAGGATCCGTGCTGCATTAACGTGATCGAATACGATAGCGATACGGCGCGCATCGTTGCGATCAACGATACCGGGCATATCGATTGATGCGGCGAGACCGAACAGCCGGTTGCCGTCGCAACGCGGGACAAGGCAATCGGGATTCACTACAGTGTTTTCGTACGGAGCGGATAGAGCTCGGCAGGCTGGCCGCGATGCCGGTGACGATAGGGGCGAGACATGCGCACGTTGGCTAACCCATCCTTCTTCCGTTTGATCGCCATGCTTCTCAGCGAGGCCGATGTCGGAATGCGGCGCACCCGATGGTCCCATCGCGGCGTCGAATGGCGCCGCGAGTGGCATACCTTCAGCGGCGCGCGATCGGGCTTCGCCATCGACCAATACGTCATCACCAAATCGAATCCCAACGGCTGGTCGCTGCTGGTCGTCAAGGAGATGTGGTGGGACGGCGACGACAAGCCGATCCGAACGACGCAATGGGCAAAGCCATTGTCTGGGCCGCGACCGAGGATGATGGAATGGCTGCGCGCCGAGGAGCGCCGGATCGCCGCCCGACCGCTGCCAGCGGCGACCATCGCGCAATGAGGCGCGTGCTATGAACTTCTCAGTGCATCATGAAAACCGGAAAGCGGGTGCGTCTGAGCACCTCGTGAGTCACGCCGCCGAAAACCCATTCGAAGATCTGGCCGAAGCGGAAGGCACCCATGACGATCGAGTCCGCGCCAACCACCTCGGCCTCGGTGAGAAGGCGCGCCGCGATGTGCTCGCCGCGCCCGGTGCGGACGTGGCGGACGTCTGCGGTGATGCCGTATCCCCGGAGCGCGCCGACGATCTCGGCACAGTCCTGGTGCGGCGGCGCTTCATCCACGGTGACGATGGTGACGCGGTCGGCCTGACTCAGCCACGGCATGGTGTGCATCACCGCCTTGCGGGCCTGCGTGCTGGCCTTCCAGGCGATCAGCATATGTTCGCCCAGAGTCGTTGGCAGGGCGTCCCGGGTCGGTACGAACAGGACCGGGCGACCGCTATTGAAGATCGCGGCGTGCAGTGCGTCGGCGGAGTCGAGGTTCCGGGGCTCGGCGATGACGATCAGCGCGGCGTTCCTCACCTCGGCCAGGAGCGACGTAGCGACGTCTCCGACGTGCTCCATCCACCGCACCTCGGCGCCGGAGAACGAAAGCCACGTCTCGAACACGCGGCGCGCCTGTGAGAGCCGCGTCCCGGCGGTTCCTTCGGACAGTTCCCGCATCTGTTGCAGGTCGATCTCCTCGGCGGCGGCGATCAGCCTGTCGGGATCGACGCAGATATGCAGCGCCGCGAGCGGGAATATTCTTGCCAGCTCTGTGGCGCGATGGGCGACCGTCAGGTAGCGTAGCGCGGTCGCGGCTTCCTCGATCACAGCAACCACATTCTCGCCGGACGCCTCCGGCCGTGCGGCGGGGCTGGCTGCTTTGCCGGCACCACGAGTACGCACGAAGGGCGAGGCATAGACGCTTGCGCCCGCGACCTCGCGTTCGATTGCCAGAAGGCGGTTGTACTTGGCAAGCCGCTCCGACCGGCAAGGTGCGCCGGCCTTGATCTGTCCGCCGTTCATGGCGACAGCAAAATCCGCAATGAAGGCGTCGTCGGTTTCTCCGGAACGATGCGAGATAATGGTGTTCCACCCCGCCTTGCGGCAGAGATCGATGGCGGCAATAGTTTCGCTCACCGTGCCGATCTGGTTGAGCTTGATCAGTACGGCGTTTGTTGTCTTCTCGCGGATACCGCGCGCGATCAGCTTCGGATTGGTGACGTAAAGATCGTCGCCGACGATTTGCAGCAAGGAACCGAGGTCCCGTGTCTGGGCCTGAAACGCGCTCCAGTCGTGTTCGCCGAAGCCGTCTTCTATGGAGACGATCGGAAAGCGTCGGATCCAGTCGGCATAAAGGGCCTGGAGTTGCGTGCCGGTGAGCCGGCCGGCGCCGGACTTCGACAGCGCATAGGCGCCGTCGTGCCAGAACGACGAGGCGGCGGGGTCCAGCGCCAGCGCGATCTGCTCGCCGGGAATGAAGCCGGCGCGTTCGATTGCCGCGACGATGAGCGTGCAGGCGGCTTCGTTGCTGTCAAGATCGGGGGCGAAGCCGCCTTCGTCGCCGACGCCGGTCGCGAGCCCCCTATCGATCAGAAGGGAGCGTAGCGCGTGATAGGTTTCGGCACCCCAGCGCAGCGCCTCGCGGAACGAGGGCGCGCCGTGCGGGACAATCATGAACTCCTGAAAATCGAGCGTGTTGGCGGCGTGGCGGCCGCCGTTGATGACGTTCATCATCGGAACGGGAAGGCGATAGGTCGCGCTCGTTGCGAGATAAGCATAGAGCGGCTTGCCGCTGGCACGGGCGGCGGCGCGCGCCACCGCCATCGAGGTGCCGACAATGGCATTGGCGCCGAGGCGGGATTTGGATCCGGTGCCGTCGGCGTCGATCAAGAGCCGGTCGATCGCGGCCTGATCGATCGGATCGCGGCCGCGAAGAATGTCGGCGATCTCGGCGAGATTAGCGATGGCCTTGAGAACGCCGCGCCCGTCGTAGCGCTGCGGGTCCTCGTCGCGCAATTCGTGCGCCTCGCCTTCGCCGGTGGATGCCCCGGAGGGCACGGACGCATGAGCGACGATGCCGTCCTCAAGCCGAACCTCGACCCGCATCGTCGGGTAACCTCGCGAGTCGAGTATCTCGTCTCCGGTGATCGCGATGATCTTCTGCGCCATCTCGGTCCTCCATTTTCCTGGTCGTCGCCAAGGTCGGCGGTACGGCAGACCTTGCAGCGGACCCGTGGATCGGCTGCCGTGGAAGGAGGAATGTGGGTCGCAACATTCCTACCGCGGCACTGTGCGCGGCAGGAGTCATCAGCCTTGCGGCGGTTTCGGGGGACTCCATCCCCATCACATCAAGAATAGGCGCGCCGACTTTTCCAGACAAGCCGCGCGGGAAACGCCCGGCTCAATGGCGGCTCGTCGGCGTCGTCGTCGCGCCGTAACGACGGGCCGGCCACGACACGATGTGACCGCCGGAGACGATGCCGTGGAGCAGGCCGAGCGCCGCCTCGACGACCTTCGGCTCGTCGAAAAACTCGACCACCAGCGGCAGATCGACGTTGAGCCGCAGGATATCATCGGCGCGCACCTCGCCGCTGGCGCCGAATCCGGCGATCCCGCGAAACACCGTGACGCCTTGCACGGCATGGCGCTCCTGAAGCAGCGTGAGGATTTCCTGCATCAACGTCCTGCGCTTTCCATGATCGGCTTCGCTGAGATAGATGCGCACCATCACGATGTCGTCGGTCATGGATAACTCCCGTTACAGGTTCCTGGCGATGTAGGCGCCGCCGAACGCGGCGGCGAGGCCGAGGCCGACTGACAGCATCACGTAGAGCGCGGCCTTGAGAGTTTCCCCGGCCTCGGCAAGCAGCAGCGCCTCCATCTCGAAGGTCGAGAACGTGGTATATCCGCCGATGAACCCGGTGAGGATGCCGGTGCGCATCGCCGGCGGCAGCGTCAGGCGTTCGAGGGTTTCAACGAACAAAAAGCCCATGATGAAACTTCCCATGATGTTGATGCTCATGGTGGCGTAGGGGAAGTTGCGGCCGTACACCGCCTGCACCAGGTTGGTCTGCCCGAACCTTGCCCAGCACCCGAGCACGCCGAAAAAAGCAATGGCGATGTAAGTCCACATTCGTCCGTCTTGTCTCCATTGATCAGAATAGCGTCAGCGTCAGAACCAGAACGAGCAACAGCCCGATCAGGCTTAGGTAGAAATTCAGGTGCCCGGATTGCAGCAGCCGCAGCTTGCGCGCGATCCCCTGCACGGCGCGCACCGCCGGCTGAAACAGGGTTGGCCCGAAGATCGGCGCGACGTCGTGCTCGAACACCAACCTGCGGATGAAGTATCCGCCAGCATCGGCATCGCGCTCGGTATCGGCGGTGGGGCGATAGACGAAGCTGTAGAAGGTGCGCATGGCGTTGGAGAACGACAGCGTCGTGGTCGAGGCGCGCGCCGGATCGGCTGAGAGGCCGCCGTACCAGACCGGAGCGCGGCGAACGCGATAGCGATGGCCTGCGACGATCAGAGCGATCGGTAGCAGGGCAAGAAGCGGCATCACGACGATCAACAGACTCGGCGAGATGAAGGCGAAGGTGGCGCTCAAGGGGACCAGCAGCGGCCCGTCGTGCATCCGCGCGGCGACGGCCGCGCCGGCTTGATCCAAGGCCGCGAGGTCGAGAGCATTGAGCCACAGCGGCATCCCGACGCCGAGGGCGAGAACCGAAAGCCCGAGCGCGCCGACCGCGACGGAGAAAGCGCGCCGGATCGGGGCCGGGCGGTGGGCGTCGCGCGACAGCACGCCGAGGCCGATCACCTTGACGAAGGTCGCGAACGCCACCGCCGCGGTGAGCGCGAGGCCGGCCCCGGTCAAAGCGAGCACGAGGCGGCCGCTGATGTGCGGCAGGTCGAAGCTCTGAAACACGGTCTGGAACACGAACCATTCGCTGACGAAGCCGGCGGTCGGCGGCATTGCCGCAAGGCTCATGGCCGCGAGCAGCGCGCCGATGCCGAACAGCCAGTGGCTGCCGGCGCCGCCATAGGCGATCCTGTAGCTGCCGTTGGCCTCGCGGATCGCGTCGGCGGCGAGAAACAGCGTGCCTTTCGCCAGCGCGTGGCCGGCGAGGTGCAGAAGCGCCACGGTCGAGGCGAGGCCGGCGAGATGGTCGAGACGATAGGTCCGGAACAGCATCGCCGCGCCGAGCGCGACGACGGCGATCGCGGCGTTCTCAGCCGATGAGAAGGCGAGCAGCGCGCGCCAGTCGTCCTGCTGGAAGGCATAGAGGATGGTCAGGATCGCGCTGAAGGTGCCGACCACGACGACGGTCACCGCGAGAGCCGGGAAGCCATCGGCCGTCTCGCGCGGCAGCCAGTTCATCAGCGCGCGGGCCAGTGCGAAGAAGGCGGCGTTCAGCACGACGCCCGACAGGATGGCGCCGGAGGCGCCGCTGCCCGATCCGTAGGCGCCGGGAAACCATTCGTAGAACGGCAGAAGGCCGAGCTTGGCGCCGAAGCCCGTGAGCAGCAGCACGCCGACGCCGATCTGCGTGGCTTGCGACAGCGCAGGTGCCTGCGCCGCGAACAGCGACAGCGACAGGCTCCCGGCGTGGCGGCCGAGCAGGGCGACGGCGAGAAGGAGTGCGACGGCACCGGCTTCGAGCAGGGCGAGCATGAACAGCACGGTGCGGCCGCGCGCCAGGTGCAGGTTGTCCGACAGCAGCATGATCGCGCCGCCAAGGCTCATCACCTCCCAGGCGATCAGCAAGGCCGCGCCGTTCTGCAATCCGAATACGCCGAGCGCGCCGAGCAGACTCAGCGCCGCGCCGAACAGCCAGCCGCGCTGGCCGTCGGCCGAGGGCGAGGCGAATGCGCAGGCGAGGCCGGCGGGCACAAGGCCGAAGCCCATCAGCCACGAGCCTTGCGGCTCGATCCGGAACGTTACCGTCTCGGCGATCAATTGGCCGGGAAGGGTGACGGCGTGGCTCGCGGCGGGAAGGCCGGTGATGGCCGCCATGACGCCCGCCGCCGCGCCCAGCGCCAGCGTCAAGCGGCTCAAGGCGAGCGCGCCGCCGAGCCCCAGGATTGCGCCGGCGGCCCACATCAGCGCGGCAAGGGCGAGAAGATGGTTAGCCACCGATCCGCCCTCCGCTGACGCGCTGCGGCGCGCGATCGAGAAACATCAGCAGCGCCTCGATGATCGCCGCCGGGTTGGGCGGGCAGCCGGGCAGGTAGACATCGACGGGAAGCACGCCGTCGAGGCCGTTGCCGCAGGCATAGTTGCCGCCGGGGAGCCCGCCCGAGACGGCGCAGGTACCCACCGCCATCACCCAGCGTGGCTCCGGCATGGCGTCGTAGGCGGCTTTCAGCGGTGCGAGCATCGCGCCGGTGACCGGGCCGGTGACCAGCAGCAGATCGGCGAAGCGCGGCGAGGGCGTGAAGAAGATGCCGAGCCGGTGCAGGTTGTAGAACGGGTTGTTCAGCGCCTGAAGCTCGGACTCGCAGCCGTTGCACGAGCCGGCATCGACATGGCGGATATGCAGGCTGCGCCGGAACGCCCTGCGGCCCGGCTCATTGCGGCGGTTGAGATGCGCGACAGCGGCGGCGGACCAGATGAGATCGGCGCGCTCGCGCACCCCGAAAGCCCAGTCCCCCGACGGCGTCATCGCCCGGGTCGGGCAAACCTCGGTGCAAAGCTGGCAGACGATGCAGCGGCCGTAGTCGACCGCGAGTCCGCCGTCGCGCATCGTGATGGCCTGCGTCGGGCAGACCTTCGCGCAATCCTCGCAGCCGTCGCGGCAGGCATCCGGATCGTAGCGCGGCATTCCGAGCACGCCGTCCTGGCCGTCATCGCTGCCGTCGTGCGGCCAATCGGTGGTTGCTTTGCCGCTCGCCAGTCCGAACAGGGTCCACAGCGCCATGGGCAACTCCTATCGATCGCACCCGGCCACGGTGAGGCCGAAGCTCGCTTCGTTGATGGCGTAGTCCATCATGTTGGTGTCGCGCACCGTGAACGGGAAAGCGCGCCAGTTCGAGAACGAAGGCGACTTGATCTTGACGCGCGCGAGACGGCCGTCGCGGCCGATATGCACGGCATAGAACAGCGAGCCGCGCGGACCTTCCGCCCAGCCGAGTCCTTCCGTCGCGGGCGAAGGATGACAGGCGGCGGCGACCGGCCCCGCTTCGAGCAGGAGCAGGATGCGCTGGCACAGCACGAAGGACGCCTCGACCTCCGCCATGCGGACGCGCTCGCGCGCATAGGCGTCGCCGTCCGCCAGCACGGCGACGGTGAGCGGCAGGCCGGCATAGCCGGCATAAGGATGATCGCGGCGCAGATCGCGGTCGAGCCCGGAAGCGCGTTCGATGGGGCCGGTCGCGCCCTGATCGAACGCCACACGCCGGGGCAGCGGCCCGGTGGTGATCAAACGGTCGAGATGGCTTTCGGAGGCTTCCAGCCGGGCCTCATAAGCGACAAAACGCTCCCGCAGCCGTTCCAACTCATCGCTGAGCCAACGGCCCGGATCGATGTCGCGGCGCAGGCCGCCGGGCGCCAGCATTCCGCGCAGGAAACGGCTGCCGGTCAGCCGCGCATTGAGTTGCTTGGCCTCTTCTTCCAACAGCTTGCCCTGCGCCTCGCCGACCTTGAGAGTGGTGGTGTGGCAGAGGTGGCCGAGATAATGGAGGTGGTTGTAGATGCGCTCCATTTCCGTGAGCAGAACCCGCAGCGCCTTCGCCCGTGGCGGCACCTCGCAACCGGCGGCGCGCTCGATCGCTTCGCAGTAGGCCAGCGCGTGTGCCACCGATCCGACCGCCGAAACCCGCTCCGCGATCACCGCACCGTGCCGGCAATCGCTGCCTTTGAAGCACGTCTCCATGCCACGGTGCTTGAAGAACAGGCGCGGGTGATAATGAAGGATATGCTCGCCAACATAGAGGAAGGTGAACTCGACCGATTCGAACACGTCAGCACGGATCGGACCGAACGGCAGATGCTGCACGTCGGCAGCGTCGATAGCCGGCAGGTAAGAACCGTCGCCGCCCGGTGATGCGCCGTTGAGGAAACGGCCATTGCCATCGCCGTTGAGAGACGCATGGGCGTTGCCGTGAAGAACCAATGGATAGGGCTGCGGATGGCCGGCAAAGGTCAACCCTTGCAGGTCCATCATCTCGCGCTCGTACCATCCGAGCAGCGGTACGACCGGCGTCAGACTCGGAAGTTCGCGGTGGCCGCTGACGCTCCACGCCTCGAAGTCGTGTTCGCCGGGGATCGCGCAGACGTAACGGACCTCGATGCGGTCATCCTCCGCCACCCGCGCATAAGCGAACTGAACGCGCCCACCGCGCCTCCGCAGCGCCTCGGCGCGCGGGATCAACTCGGCAGGCGATAGCGCCGTGATGCGGATGCCGGTCATCGCGTCGCTCCCGCTGCGTTGACGGTATCGAGCGCCCGCGCGATGCCCTGAAAATGCTGCCACAGCGCGTCGGGCCACCACAGGCCCATCACCAGCAGCGGGACCAGCGCGAGCCATATCGGGGCCAGCCACCAGCGGCTGATCCGCAGTACCTTGCAGGCGTCGACCTCCCCGTCCTCGAAATACATGATGCGGAAATGATTGAGGAAACCGACGAAGATGACGATCAGCAGCAGCGTCATTAGCCCGACAAGGGCATATTGCGCGCCCGACAGTCCGGCGCGGATGATGGTCAGTTCGCTGAGGAACAGCGCGAATGGCGGTGCGCCGGTGATGGCGACCGCACCGGCCAGCCACAACCCGCCGAACACCGGCATTTGCCGCATGATGTGCCTGATGCGGGGAATGCGCTTGGTCTGATAGGCACGCATTACCGCGCCGGCGCCGAAAAACATCGCCGATTTGTTGAGGGAATGATTCAGCATGTGATAGAGCGCGCCGGCGACGCCGAGCGGGCCGCCGAAGCCGAAGCCCAGCGCGATCACCCCCATGTGCTCGACGCTGGAATAGGCCATCAGCCGCTTCACGCTCTTTTGGCGGACGATAAGCAGCGCTGCAACAAGCAGCGAGAACACGCCCAGCCCGAGCAGCGTGCCGCGCGCCAACCGCGAAATGCCGGCGGCGTCGGCGACCGCGAGATAGCGCACGATGCCAACCATCGCCGTGTTGAGAAGCGCGCCTGACAATAGCGCCGAAACCGGCGCGGGACCCTCGCTGTGCGCGTCCGGCAGCCAGGTGTGCATCGGCGCGAGGCCGACCTTGGTGCCATAGCCGATCAGCACCAGCAAAAAGGCCAGCGACGCCAGCGCCGGATTAAGTCGTGGCGCGGCGTCCTGAAGGGTTTTCCACGTCATGTCGTAGCTCGGGCCGAGCACGAAGGTCCCGCTCCAGTAGAACAGCACAGTGCCGAGCAGCGCGAGGCTGATGCCGGCCGAAACCACGATGATATACTTCCACGCCGCTTCGATGCTCGCCGCCTCGCGCTCGAAGGCGACGAGAAAGGTGCTGATGAGCGTGGTGAGCTCGATCGCGATCCAGTAAAGGCCCGCGTTGTTCATCATCGGGCCGACCAGCGTGGAGAGCGCGAAGCCCGCGAACATCGCGTAGAAACGGTGAAGGCGCTTCTCCTCGCCGAGCATCCGCATGTAGCCGATGGCATAGATCGAGGCGAGCAGGTAGACGATGGCCGCGCACAGAATGGTCCAGGTTCCGAAGCCGTCGATGATGACGTAGCCGCCGAGGAAGATGACGTCGCCATCGTGGCGGCTCAGCAGGATTCCGAGGATTGCCGCGAACGAGACGGAGCTCGCCATCAGATTCAGCGCTTCGGCGGCGCGCGGGTGGCGGATCAGCAGGATGAGGACGATGGCGACGGTGGGCGCAAGCACCAGGGCGAGGGTCAACGATCCGGTCATCGCCGTCACCCCACCAGCCGCTTGAGCTGCAAAGAGCTGGTCGTGCCGACATGGCTCAGGAGGTACTGCACGAGGACGCCGAAACAGGCGACCACGATCAGAAGATCGAACAGGATCACGATCTCGATCAGGAGTGGCATCCCCGGCACCAGAATCTGTGCGCCGAGGAACACGCCGTTCTCCAGTACCAGCAGGCCGAGGATCTGGCTCAGGGCCTCGTGTCGCACCGAGAGCATCAGGAAGCCGATCAGCTTCATCGATAGCATCACGGTGAGCGCCAGCACGACGATGGTGCCGGCGAGGCCGAGCGCCGCGCCGATGCGATAGGATACCGCCAGCGCGAACACCACGGCGAAGGCGCCGATCACCAGGCTCGAACTGGCCTGAAGGATAACGTGGACCTCGCGATGCACCTCCAGCCGGCGGATGATCCTGAGAATGAGATACGGCAGCAGCAGCCCGCGAAAGGCGGCGGTCAGGATGGCCACGATATAAAGCTCGGCATACCCGCCGTAGTAGCCGACGGTACCCGACAGAATGGCGATGAGCCAGGACTGCGCGGCGAAGGCAATGAGATAATGCCGCAGCCAGCGCGAGCCGAGCATGACGAACGATAGCAGCAGGCTGCCGATCGCCAGCAGGCTGAACAGCGCGGCGGGGAGAGGAGCGAGATGCGCGGCGAGCATGACGCTAACTCAACTGCGTGCCGACGATCGCCAGTATCGCCAGCAGGAACGAGGCGGCGAGCGGCTCCTGATAGCGATAGAAGCGCAGGCGTGACTGCACCGTTTCCACCAGCACCACCGCGCAGGCGACGACAAGGAACTTCAGCGCTAGCGCACTGAGCGAGCCGAGCACGCCGAGCGCGGTGCCGCGGGAGGACAGTCCCCACGGGAACAGCAGAACGTTGCAGAAGATGGTGTAGAGGATGAACTGCTTCATCATCGACGCCCAGCGCAAGATCGCCAGCATCGGCCCCGAATATTCGAGGATGCGCGCTTCCTCGATCATGTAGACTTCGATGTGCGTGCTCGAATGAATCGGCAGCCGGTCGGTTTCCACCAGCAGCAGCACGAAGAATGCGGCGACGAGGAACAGGTGGGTGGGGCCCCAGTAAATCCACGGCTGGGCCACCAGAAGGTGGTTGACGACGAACGGCAGCATCGCCTTGGCGAGCAGCGTGATGCCGACGAAGACGAGAATCAGCGTCGGCTCCGCCAGAATGGCGACCATGACCACGCGGCTCGACCCGATGCCGCCATAGGCGCTACGGGTATCGAGGCCCGCCAGCGTAATCATGAACGAGCCGAGCGTGAGGATAAGCCCGCCGCCAAGAATGTCCCCCATGTCGGAAAGCGGCAGCGGGTAGTCAGTCAGGACCGGAATGAGGATCGGCACCGTCAATGTCGTCGTGAAGGCGATGACGGGCGCCGCCCAATATAGCCACGAGGCGGTATCTGGCGCGACGATCTGCTTGTGAAACAGCTTCCAGAGATCGCGATAGGGCTGGAAGATGCCCGGCCCCTGGCCGCGCTGTACCCGCTCCTCGAATTGCAGGATAACACCTTGCAGCAGCGGCGCGAGCAAGAGCGTGACCAGCACCTGTGCGATCTGCAAGAGGATGTCGCGCACGCTCATGATGCGCCTCCGTAGAGGCGATCATCTCGCGGCGTGAGATGCCGGAGCAGAAGATGCGGGAAGGGTGAAGGCGTATCCAAGGCTCGCGACTCCGTCTGCCAGATCGGCTCGACAGGAGTCATCAGCCCTGAGGGCGGTTAAAAGGCGAACTCCATCGCCATCGTTTATACGCTGGTCCCGCGCCGGCCGGTTGTCAAGAGGCGGCGGCTGTCGTCAGCCGCGCGTGGCGGCGGGAACGACGTTCCGTACATCCCCCAAAGCGGATCGACCGCGTCGCGCCGGCACCCGTCGCGGGCCTATTGACTTGCGGCGATGGGCCTCCGCAATCTGGCGGGATCGTTCGCTCATCCCAACGGGGAGATGAGGTGACATGAACATCCGTCAGTTGCTTCTCGATGTCGACAAGGCCGTGGCGCGGCCGTCCCTGATTGAAATCGCGGCAGCCATCGACCGCTGCAAGGGCGTGGAAGCGATCAACATCACCGTCGGAGAAATCGATATCGAAACCGTCGGCATGAACGTGACGGTCGAAGGCGATCATATGGACTATGACGAGATTACCGGCGCGATAGAGTCCACTGGCGCGGTGGTGCATAGCCTCGACGAGATCGCCATCGGCGCGCGGATCATTCCACGCGTTCAACGGATCAGATGAGAGCGCTCGATCTCATCCGTCATCCGAGCAATCGCCTCGATGTCGTGGCGGGACTCATCGACGGCGTGCTGAATGCGCTCGCGCTTGCCGCGGGCCGGCTGGTGCATAGCGGCGGGGAAGGGGCGACGTTCAGTCTCGCGCTACGCGTCAGCGTTGCCGCCGGAGCGACCACGATTTTTGTGTTCTTTGTTGCTCACTACGCGCAGCTTCGTCTCGAACTGGTTCGCCATGAACGGGAGCTCAATTTCACCGAGCACGGCAAGCTCGCGGCAACGAGTTTGGGACGCAGGGTGTTGCTGGAATCGCTTTACAAGGCCGGGCTCGCCTGCGCGTTCAGCGTGGCCGGCGCATTGTTTCCGCTGGTCCTCTGCATCCTGTTGCCAAGGCCGGCATGGCTCGGGCTGGCGATGACGATCGTCGCCTTGGGCGGGCTGGGCGCGATGCTGGCGAGAACGATTTTCGGCTCGCCGCTGATCTGGGGCGTCGGCCTGTTCATCGGCGGCATCGTCCTCGCCGTCGTCGGAATGAAGCTGGATCTGGTCGGTTAAGGCGAGGTTGTTGCGGCCGCGGCAGCGCGCTTTCGAACGCGCCGCCGAGGCATTTTCAATGCGCCGGGCGCGATTAGCCGGCGGCGATGGCTGTCGCTTCCGCCGCGGCGCGCTGCATACTCGTGGACATTTCGCTGGTCACGGTGCTCTGCTGCTGAATGGCGGCGGCGGTCGATGTCACATATTCGCTGACGTTGTTGATCGCCTGCTTGATCTGATCGAGCGCGCCGACGACGTCGCTGGATATCAGGTTGAGGCTACCGATCTCCTGGCTGATCTTGTCGGTCGCCTGCTTGGCCTGATTGGCCAGGCTCTTGACCTCCGAAGCCACCACGGCAAAGCCGCGGCCCGCCTCGCCGGCGCGGGCGGACTCGATGGTGGCGTTGAGGGCGAGCAGATTGATCTGCCCGGTGATATTGCTGATGATCTCGACGATCCCGCTCATGGCTTCGGCGGCAGCCGTGAGGCGCTGCGCCTGCGCATCGGCGGCGACAACCCGATCGACGGCGCCTATCGCCGTCTCGCGCGATTTCGCCATGGCCTCCGCGATCTCCCGCACGGAGACGTTCAGTTCTTCCGAGCCCGCGGCAACCGATTCCATCATCGCGCGGACGCGCTCGTTGCCCAGGCGAACCAGCACCTGCCGGGTGACGTCGGTCGCGTATTTCACGACTTTGAAGGGATGGCCGCTGAGGTCGAGGATCGGGTTATAGGACGCCTGGATGTAGACCTCCCGGCCGCCTTTTCCGATCCGCTTGTATTCCGCCGCCTGATACTGGCCACGATTGAGCGCGGCCCAGAACTCACGATAAGCCGCGCTGTTGTGCTCGGACGGATCGACGAAGATGCTGTGGTGCTTGCCCTGAATCTCGCTCAAGGTGTAGCCGACTGTGTTGAGGAAATTCTCATTGGCGGTGATGATGGTGCCATCGGTTTCGAACTCGATCACGGCTTGCGACTTGGTGATCGCCGCGAGCTGACCGGCACGATCGGCGTTCTTCAGCTTGTCCGTGGTGATGTCGGTTGCGAACTTGACGACGCCGAAGGGTTTGCCGCTGTCATCGAGCAGCGGATTGTACGAGGCAATAATCCAGACTTCCTTGCCGCCCTTGCCGATCCGCCTGAACTCGCCGCTCTGGCATTCACCCCGATTGAGCGAGGCCCAGAATTCGCGATAGGCGGCGCTGTCGCGTTCGGACGGATCGATGAAGATGCTGTGGTGCTTGCCCTGAATCTCGCTCATGCTGTAGCCGAGCGTGCCGAGGAATTTCTCGTTGGCGGTAACGATGATGCCATCGAGATCGAACTCGATGACGGCCTGCGCCCGGTTGATCGCCGCGATCTTGGAGGCGTTCGTCATGTTGCGCAACTTCTTCTGGGTGATATCGGTCGCGAGTGCGACGATCTTGACAGTCTTGCCGTTGCCGTCCAGCACCGGGTTGTAGGACGCCTCGATCTAGATGTCCCGGCCGCCCCTTGCGAGCCGCTTGCACTCGGCGGTGTGAGGCGCGCCGCGGTCCAGCGCCTCCCACAATGCCTTGTCGTCCGCGCCGCCGCGTTGATCGGCCGGCACCAGCATGGCGTGATGCTTGCCTTGGATGTCGTTGAGTTGATACCCGAACAGGTCGAGGAATTTTTCGTTGGCCGCGATGATGGTCCCATCCGGCTTGAACTCGATCACCGCGTGCGAGCGCCCGATGGCATCGATCTGCGCCTGCGCATTGTCAGAAAATTTCCGGCCGAACATCAGCGTTTCCTTATCTCAAATTGGACACAATATGATTGGCGACGCGCGCGCTTCAGCGGCCGCATTCAACAGCTTTCGGTCATCGGAGGGGTCGCCGCTCGCATCGACGCTTCGCCTCGGGGCGGCGCTCGTCGATGCGTCGTCTCGGGTGAGTGCGGAGGGTCTGGGTCCAGACGTCTCGTTGCCAGTGAATGTTCAATCGAAAGGCGCGGTCGGTTCGTATTTCTACTTGCGGGTGCTTAAAAAATCTTTAACCAGGATGATCAGTCGAATGCGGTAACAGCCTTGCGCCCAGTGAAGCCATGATTGCCTCTGCCGGTATGCCTCTGTTACAGGACCATGCGGTCCGATGGGGGGCGATGGCAGCAGCGTCGGCAGGGCGCGGACGCGGATCATGACGATATGACATCTGTTCTGTCCCAAACCGACGACGCCGCCGCGACCCGGCTCAAGACGTTTGTGGTCAGGGATGCGCTGCCGCTGTGGGCGCGGATCGGCTGGGATGCGGCATCGGGCGGTTTCATCGAGCGTCTCGATAGCGAAGGGCGCGCGGAGGTCGCGGTGCCCCGCCGCGTGCGGGTGCAGGCCCGGCAGATTTATTGCTTCGCCAAGGCAGCCGATCTCGGCTGGTATCCGCAGGGCCGTGAATTGGCGCTCGATGGGCTCGACTATCTGCTGCGCACGGCGAAGGGCGCCAAGGGCAGGCCGGGCTTCGCCCATCTGCTGGCGCCGGATGGAAGCGTGCTGAACGGCCTGCGCGACAGTTACGATCATGCCTTCATCCTGCTCGCCCTGGCGACGGTGTTTCAATTGACCGGGGACGCGCAGGTTCGTGCCGAGATCGATGCGGCGGTTGCGTTTGTCGACGAGCATCTGCGCTCGCCGCATGGCGGCTATGCCGAAAGCATTCCGGACGCGATGCCGCGCCGGCAGAATCCGCATATGCACCTGTTCGAGGCGATGATCGCCTTGTTCGATGCCACCGGCGATCAAGCCTTCCAGACCCGCGCCGGCGAGATTTTCGCTCTGTTCGTATCCAGCTTCTATGACCCGCAGGCGCGGGTGCTCGGCGAGTATTACGAGCAGGACTGGTCGCAGATCCTGCCGATATGCGTGGAGCCCGGACATCAGGCCGAATGGGTCTGGCTCCTCAAGGAATTCGAGCGCATCACCGGATGCCCGACAATCCGCTACCGCGCGGCGCTGCTGCCGTCGGCGCTGCGCTATCGTGACACGCGGAGCGGCTGCCTCGTCGATGAAGGCGATGCCGATGGCGCGATGACGAAATCCACCCGCCGGCTATGGCCGCAAACCGAAATCGTCAAGGCATGGCTGACCGAAGCCGAAGCCGGAACCGCCGGCGCGAGGGCTGAGGCGCAGGGTGCGATCGACCGTCTGCTCCGCCATTATCTCGATCATCCGGTCGCGGGCGGTTGGTACGATCAGTTCGATGCCGAGGGACGCTCGCTGGTGAATACGATCCCCGCGTCGTCGTTCTATCACATCCTGTGCGCGGCGGTGGAAGCGGAGCGCGTGCTCGGCGGTTGATACGCCGCCGCGCGCCGCAAGTTCAATCGACCGGCTTGCGCGCGCGGAATACCACGAAATTGCTCATGGTGAAGTTGACCATGAAGCCGACCAGGATCGAGATCAGCTTGGCGATCATCACCTGTATGTAATGCGACAGCACCACCAGCGTGACGGTGGTCGCGATCACGCCGAGCACGCCGGACGCCATGAAGCTCAGATAGTCCCGCCGCCGCAGCACGCGGCCGCTTTCGGCGCTGAACGTCGTCATCGTGTTCATGACGTAGGAGCACGATACCGCGACCAGCCAAGCGATGACGTTGGCCGGGACCAGCGGCAATTCCAGTAGTTCGTAGCACAGCGTGAAGACACCGAAATCGATCGCGGTATTGCCGACGCCGACCAGCGCGAAGCTGACCAGCTTCAGCGAGGTGCGCGAGCGTCGCCATAGCCGCGCGAGGGGTCGCAGCACGCGGTGGGGCAGGGGCGTCATGGTGTCGGCGCGTCGGTGGCGTCTGTCATGACTGGCCCGATAGCAGAAAAGCGGGCCGATGTCCGCAAACTGTTGCCCGCGTGGACGGGCAGGGCCCTATGCAGGTCCTGCGGCGCATTGGCTGGAAAGCGGCGATTTGCGGTCCGGCGGGCGCGCCCCGCCTGCCTCAACTGGCGGCGATGCGCGCAATAAGGCGCGTCAGCGCTCGTCCGCGATGACCTTGCCGTCGTTCGGTAATGCCCCCGCGTTCACCAGTTCGACCTTGCCGCCGAGCTTGGTGACCGCGCGGAGCGTCGCGCCGACCGCCTCCGCCAGTGCCGCCGAGGCCGCCGTCATTTCGGCCTTCAGGGTCATCGCATCGGCCTCGCCTTCGCGCGTCACCACCAGCCGCAGCCGCCCGAGTTCCGGGTGGCGCTTGCCGATCTCGGCGACCTGCTCCGGACGCACGAACATGCCCTTGACCTTGGTGGTCTGGTCGGCCCGGCCCATCCAGCCCTTGATGCGCGTGTTGGTGCGGCCGCACGCACTGACGCCTGGCAGGGTGGCGGTGAGGTCGCCGATGGCGAGGCGAATCCATGGATGATGCAGGTTGAGCGAAGTCACCACGATTTCGCCGACATCGCCATCGCGCACCGGGTCACCGGTACCGGGACGCACGATTTCCAGGATCAGGTTTTCGTTCACCACCATGCCCTCGCGCGCCGGCGTCTCGAACGCGACCATTCCGAGGTCGGCGGTGCCGAATGATTCATAGGCGTCGATGCCGCGCGACTTGATTTCGGCCCGCAGCGAGGGCGGGAAGGCAGCCGCTGACACCAGCGCGCGCTTGATTGAGGAGACGTCACGGCCGGTCTTCTCGGCATTATCGAGCAGGATTTTCAAAAAGTCCGGCGTGCCGGCATAGGCCACCGGTCTGTAGGCTTCGATCAGTTCGAACTGCTGCTCGGTATTGCCGGGGCCGGCCGGGATCACCGCGCAGCCCAGCGCCCGCGCCGCCGAGTCGAAGATGAAGCCGCCCGGCGTCAGGTGATAGCTGAAAGTGTTGAGCACCACATCGCCCGGCCGCAGCCCGGCGGCGAAAATGCCGCGGGCGCTACCCCAGGAATCGACTTCGGCCGACTGCGGCTCGAAGATCGGCCCGGGCGAGGTGAACAGCCGCCCGAACGAGCCGAGCGGCGTGGCAACGAAGCCGCCGAACGGCGGATTGGCCTTTTGCAGCGCCGGCAGTTCGGATTTCCGCAGCACCGGCAGGCTCGCCAGCGCGGCGCGGTCGGTGATGCGCGCGGGATCGATGCCCTTGAGGCGCTCGGCATAAGCCGGCGCTTTCATTGCCGCGCGCAGCACGTCGGGCAGCCGCGCGAACAGGTCGGCCTCGCGCTGATCGGGACTGCGGGTTTCGAGAGCGTCGAAGTGATCGGTCATGGGTGAAGTCCTATGATCTTGAGCCGCCTGTATGCGTTCGTTTCTCACGTCATTCCGGGGCGCAGGCTGTTTGCGAGCAAACCCGGAAATCCATAACCACCGTCGGGAGCGTGGATTCCGGGTCTGCGCGTGAAGGACGCGCAGACCCGGAATGACGCATGAAAGTCTGGTCGTGCCTCACAGCCAGCGCTTGCGGCGCTTGAAGCTCTTGAGGTTCTTGAAGCTCTTGCGCTGATGGTCGCCGCCGCCGAGATAGAACTCCTTGACGTCCTCGTTGTCGCGCAGTTCGTCCGCGGTGCCGTCGAGCACCACCTTGCCCTGCTCCATGATGTAGCCGTGGCTCGCCACCGACAGCGCGGCGCGGGCGTTCTGCTCGACCAGGAGGATCGTGACGCCGAGGTCGCGATTGATCTGCCGGATGATGGCGAACACTTCCTTCACCAGGAGCGGCGACAGCCCCATTGACGGCTCGTCCATTAGGATCATCTTCGGTCGCGCCATCAGCGCGCGGCCGATTGCCAGCATCTGCTGCTCGCCGCCGGACAGATAGCCGGCGAGACCGGTGCGCTCCCTCAGGCGCGGGAAATAGTTGAACACCATGTCGATGTCGGCGTCGACCTCGCCGTCGCCGCGGGTGAAGGCGCCGAGCCGCAGGTTCTCCCGCGTGGTCATGTCGGCGATGATGCGGCGGCCTTCCATCACCTGAAAGATACCGCGGCGAACGATGATGTCGGGGTCGATGCCGTTGATGCGCTCGCCGTTGAAGACAATGTCACCGCGGGTGACCTCGCCTTCCTCGGTCTTGAGTAGACCGGAGATCGCCTTCAGCGTGGTCGATTTGCCAGCGCCGTTGGCCCCGAGCAGCGCCACGATCGCGCCTTTCGGCACGTCGAGCGACAGCCCGCGCAGCACCAGGATGACCTTGTCGTAGACCACCTCGATATTGCGGACCGACAGCAGCGGCTGGGCGGCTGTGGCGGGAGCAGGAGAGGTGCTGGCGGTTGTGACTACAGTCATGGTCTTCACGCGAGGTTGACGAGCGCTGTGGGCATCATTGCCGGACTTGATCCGGCAATCGATCCTGGAAACGAGTCTCGTGAAGCGGGATGAATGCGCGGGTCAAGCCCGCGCATGACGTTCTTGTGTTGTGTTGCCACCGTGCTCCATGGGCGCATGGGGCACGGTGGCAATGTGAGGCTTACCAGCCGAGCCATTCGGCCTTGCGCGGCAGCTCGATGGTCTTGACCTTCTCCAGCTTGATGGTGCCCTTCTTCATCAGCTCGTTGAGGTCGCCGTCGGTCGCTCCCGACACCTTCGAGCGGTAGAGATCGACGGTCAGCGTGCCGCGATGGTCCTTGTCGGTCCAGGTCGAGGGATTGCAGACGCCCTCCATGCCGGTCGGCACCCAGTCCTTCTTCTGGTAGAACGCCTTCCTGACATTCTCGCCGGTGACGCCGCCGTTCTTGGCGGCCCATTCCAGTGCTTCCTTCATGTACATGGCGCTGCACACGCCGGCGATGTAATGCACCGGACGATAGGCATTGCCGGACGGATCGGAAATCTTCGAAATATCCTGCACCGTCTTCATGCCGGGCGCGTTGCCGCCCCATGCCACCGGCGTACGCAGCGGGAACACGACGCCGTCGGCGGAATCGCCCGCGGCCTTCGCGGCGTTTTCATCCATGCCCCAGACGTTGCCGAGGAACTGGACATCGACACCGGCGGTCTTGCACGCCTTGATGACCGAGATGTTGGAAGCGGCGGTATTGCCGAGATAGGCATAGTTCGCGCCGGAACTCTTCAGGCTCAGACACTGGGCGCTGTAGTCGCCCGGCGTCAGCGCGAATACCAATGGCGGCAGCACCTCGAAGCCAAGCTCCTTGGCGATCGCCTCGCCCGCCGCCTTCGGCGCGTTGGGGTAGGGATGGTTGGCGCCCATGTGGACGAACTTCGGCGCGCCCGACTTGCCCTTGGCCTTCCAGTCTTCCGCCGCCCACGTCAATTCGGCGCGCAGCGCGTCGGAATAGCTCGGGCCGTAGAAGAAGTTGTAGGGCGCGGCCTTCGACTTGCCGGCGGCGCCGGTTGGATCGGTGAGTTGGCCGGCATAGGAGCCCGACAGGAACGGGATCTTATCCTGCGCCACGAAGCCGGTCAGCGCTTCGGTATCGGCGGTGCCCCAGCCCATGATCGCGGCGACCTTGTCGGAGCCGGTCCATTTCTTGTACTGGGCGATGGCGCGCGGCACCTGATAGCCGTAATCGACAGTCTCGATATCGACCTTGGCGCCGTTGATGCCGCCGTTCTTGTTGATCCAGGCGAAGGTGTCGGCGACGGCCTGACCGAACGGGGTGCCGACGTCCGACGTGCCGCCGGAATAGTCGGCGAGGTGGCCGATCCGGATGGTCGATTGGGCGAATGCGCCGCTCGCGCCAAGCACAAGCGCCAGCGCCGCGCTGCCGAGCAGGGTGGTGATTTTCATGGGTCTTCCTCCTGTTGCCCTTTTGAAGTGGTGTGGTTGCCGTCCGCCCGCTCTCAGTGCGAGAACGGGTAGAATTTCCAATATGCCTTGATCTGGTGCCAGCGGTGCGCAAGCCCGTCCGGCTCGAACACCAAAAACGCGATGATGATGGCGCCGATGGCGATCTCGCGCACGAAGGTGATGTTGTTCTTTAAGCCCAGCGTCTGGTCGATGACGCCGCCGCGCAGCACGGCGCTCAGCCACTCCATCGCCTCCGGCAACAGCACGACGAAGGCGGTGCCCATCAGCGTGCCCATTACCGAGCCGAGCCCGCCGATGATGACCATGGCGAGGAACAGCACCGAGCGTTCGATGCCGAACCCTTCGTAGGACACCACAAGTTGGTAATGCGCATAGAGCGCGCCGCCGATGCCGGCGAAGAACGCGGCGATGCCGAATGACAGCGTACGGTAATAGGTCAGGTTGATGCCCATGATTTCGGCGGAGAGATAATGGTCACGCACCGCGATCAGCGCGCGACCGTCGCGCGTGCGCATCAGGTTGGTGACCAGCAGGAACGAGATCACCACATAGGCGAGCACGACGTAGAAATACTGGTGGTCGCCGGTGAGCGTATAGCCGAGGATCGAGAACGGTTCGGCCGAGGCCGGCACCGAACCGCCGGAGAACCATTCGGCGCGGGCGAAGAAATCGAGCAGGATATACTGCGCCGCGAGCGTGGCGATGGCGAGATAAAGGCCCTTGAGCCGCGCCGCCGGCAGGCCGAACACCAGCCCGATCAGCGCGGTGGCAAGCCCCGACAGGGGGATGGCGAAGAACGCCGGGATCGACATCTTGGTCGAGAGGTAGGCCGAGGTGAAGGCGCCGAACAGAAAGAACGCGGCGTGGCCGATCGAGATCTGCCCGGTGAAGCCGAGCAGCACGTTGAGGCCGAGCGCGGCGATGCCGTAGATACCGATGGCGATCAACATGCTCATCCAGTAGTCGTTGAGCACGAGCGGCGCCAGCGCGCACAGCACCACGCCGGCAATGGCGAAGTTGCGGCTCGTCACCGTCGGAAAGATGGTGGTATCGACCGCGTAGGAGGTGCGGAAGTCACCGGCGGGAATCAGCGAACTGGCCATGCGTGTTAGATCCGCTCGATGTCTTTGGTGCCGAACAGCCCGTAGGGCTTGATCATCAGGATGATGATGAGAACGTAGAACGGGGCCACTTCATAGAGATTGCCCCAATGGAGGTATTCGCCGTCGATGAACTGCGCGAAGTTCTCCAGAAGTCCGATGATGATGCCGCCGAGCACCGCGCCGCCGATCGAGTCGAGACCGCCGAGGATGGTTGCCGGAAACACCTTGATACCGTAGATCGACAGCCCCGACGACACGCCGTTGACCGCGGCGACGACGACGCCGGCGACCGCCGACACCGTCGCCGAGATCGCCCACGACATCGCGAACACGCTCTTGACCGAGATGCCGAGCGACTGCGCCACCTGCTGGTCGAAGGCGGTGGCGCGCATCGCCAGCCCGTGCTTGGAGGATTGGAAGAACCAGGCCATCCCGGCGATCATCGCCACCGAGACGATCAGGCTCATGACGTAGACGGTCTGGATTTGCAGACCGAGTACATCCACCGACTGGCTGGCGAACACCTGCGGGAACGGCTGCGGGTTGACGCCGAAAATCCACTTCATCGCCGCCTGAAGCACGGTGGAGAGCGCGATCGTCACCATGATGACCGAGATGATCGGCTCGCCGATCATCGGCCGCATGAACACCAGTTGCACAAGGATGCCGAAGATGAACATGAACACCATGGTGATCGGCATCGCCAGATAGAACGGCACCTGATACTTGACCATCAGCGCCCAGCACACCCAGGCACCGACCAGCAGCAACTCGCCCTGCGCGAAGTTGACCACCTGGGTCGCCTTGTAGATCAGCACGAACGACATCGCCACCACGCCGTACAGCGTGCCGACCACGAGGCCGTTGACCAGAAGCTGGATCAGGAGTTGCGTGTTCATGATGGGTGTCTCTGCATCGATGCCGTCATTACCGAGCCTGACCCGGCAATCCATCTCTTGATTGATGGATGCGCGGGTCGAGCCCGCGCATGACGTGAGAACAAGGGTCGAGGATGTTCCATCATTCCGCCGCCTCCGCCAGGCGCGGCGCGAGGCCGAGATCGACCACCTTCAACGTGGTACGGATGCGCTGCGTGGTGCCGTCCTGGAAGCGGATTACGGTATCGACCTTGATGTCGCTCTCGCCGCCGTAGATGCCGTTGATGATGTCGGCATATTTCTCGTTGATGACGCTGCGGCGCACCTTGCGGGTGCGGGTCAACTCGCCGTCGTCGGCATCGAGTTCCTTGTACAGCAGCAGGAATTTGGCGATGCGCTGCGCCGGCGGCAGCGTGGCATTCACCGCCTCCACCTCCTTGTGCAGCAGCTTGTAGACCTCCGGGCGCGACGACAGGTCGGTGTAGGTGGTGAAGGCGATGCGGTTCTTCTCCGCCCATTTCGAGACGATGGAATAACGGATGCAGATGATCGCGGCGAGCTTGTCGCGGCCGTCGCCAAGCACTACCGCCTCGGCGACGTAGGGCGAGAACTTCAGCTTGTTCTCGATGTATTGCGGCGAGAAGCGGTCGCCGGAGAGCGTCTGCGCCATGTCCTTGATGCGGTCGATGACGACCAGTTCGCGGTTGGCGTTGAAATAGCCGGCATCGCCCGAACGCATCCAGCCGCTGTCCATGTCGGCTTTCGAGGCTTCCGGGTTCTTGTAATAGCCGAGGAACATATTGGGATGGCGCACGAGGATTTCGCCGACCCCGTTGGCGTCGGGATTATCGATGCGCAGTTCGATGTCGTCGGCCATCGGCACGCCGGTGGTGTCGGGATCGACGTGATCCTCGCGGTGGAGCGTGTAGGCGCCGAGCGTTTCGGTCTGGCCATAGAGCGTGCGCAGCGGTACGCCCATGGCGCGGAAGAACTTGAACGTGTCCGGGCCGAGCGCCGCGCCGCCGGTCGCGGCCGATTGCAGCCGGGTGAAGCCGAGGCGGTCGCGCAGCGCGCGGAACAGAAGCCCGTCGGCGACGAGCGAGTGCTTGCCCTGCTCCAGCGCTTTGAGCCCGGTCTTCATGCCGATGTCGTAGAGCTTCTGTTTCAGGGGCGAGGCGTCCATCACCCGCGCGCGGACCTCGGCGGCGAGCGATTCCCAGACCCGCGGCGCGAACAGCACGAAGGTCGGCGCGATCTCGCGGAAGTCGTTCATCATCGTTTCGGGTTCTTCGACGAAATTGATCTTCATCCGCGACAGCAGCCCCATGCCCAGCGCGTAGATTTGCTCCATGATCCACGGCAGCGGCAGCACCGAGACGTATTCGTCGTCGGGGCCCTTGGGGTCGAAGGTGAGATAGGTCGCGCAGTGACGCAGCACCGAGCCGGCGGACAGCATCGCCAGCTTCGGGTTGGCGGTGGTGCCGGAGGTGGTGCAGAGGATGGCCGTGGTATCGGCGTCGGTGGCATCGACCAGCCGGTCGTAGAGATCAGGTTCGCGCGCGGCGCGGGCGCGGCCCATCTCGGCCAGCTTTTCGGCGGTCATCAGCCGCGGGTCGTCGTATTTCCGCATTCCGCGCGGATCGGAATAGACGATGTGGCGGACGCCAGCGATACGGTCGCCGAGGTTGAGCAGCTTGTCGATCTGCTCCTCGTCCTCGGCGAACACCACCTTGGCCTCGCCATAGCTGATGAGGTAGGCGGCCTCGTCCTCCAGCACGTCGCGGTAGAGCCCGAGGCTTAAGGCCCCGATGGCGTGGGTGGCGATTTCCGCCGCAACCCAGTCCGGCCGGTTGTCACCGATGATGCCGATCACGTCGTCCTTGCCGAGCCCGAGTTCGACCAGCCCGAGCGCGAAGTCGCGGGTGCGGGCCTGGTAGTCGTTCCAGGTGAACAGCTTCCACAGCCCGAAATCCTTCTCGCGCAGCGCGACCTCGTGGCCGTGCTCGCGGGCGTTGAGCCGCAGCATTTTCGCGAATGTCGGCGCTTGCGCTGCGCGGGCGTGATAGTCGAAGGCCGGTTGCCGAGTCATGCGCTTGCCTCCAAAGGCCGCGGCGTGTCGTCGGGATCGACCAGCGCCTCGTCCTCCTCGCCGAGATAGGCGCTGCGCACATGCGGATCGGCCAGCACATCGGCCGGCTCGCCCTCGGCGATCTTCTTGCCGAAATCCAGCACGACGACGCGGTGCGAGATGTCCATCACCACGCCCATGTCGTGCTCGATCATCACCACCGTCATCCCGAACTCCTCGTTGAGATCAACGATGTAGCGGGCCATGTCCTCCTTTTCCTCGAAGTTCATGCCGGCCATCGGCTCGTCGAGCAGGATCAACTTCGGCTCCATCGCCATGGCGCGGGCCAGTTCCACGCGCTTGCGCAGACCGTAGGAGAGGGTGCCCGCGGTGGCCTTGCGCACCGATTGCAGGTCGAGGAAGTCGATGATCTCCTCCACCTTGTGGCGGTGGTCCAGTTCCTCCTTACGCGCGCCGGTCAGCCAGTACAGCGAGCCGGTGAGAAAATTGTTCTTCAGCAGGTGGTGGCGGCCGACCATGATGTTGTCGAGCACGCTCATATGATGGAACAGCGCGAGGTTCTGGAAGGTGCGGCCGATGCCCAGCGCCGGGCGGGCGTTGGTGTTGAGGCCGGTGATGTCCTGGCCGCGATAGAACAGCTTGCCTTCGGTCGGGCGATAGCGGCCGGAAATGCAGTTGACGATGGAGGTCTTGCCGGCGCCGTTAGGGCCGATGATGGAGAACAGCTCGCCTTCGCGCACGCTGAAGCTGACATCGGTCAGGGCGCGGACGCCGCCGAAGCGCAGCGAAACCCCACGCACATCCAACGCACAGTCTGCCGTCGCGTTCACTTCATTCCCTCCCTCGATCGGCGTCTTCAACGCTCTTGCGGCGGTGCCCGGAGCGGCCCCGCGCTTTGCCCGCCGGTCCCCTTCAAGTTGCGGATTTTGCCCGCAAATCGACAGGACGCCAAGTCAGCCCGACCAGTGACGTCCGACAGGTCGCGCCTGGGCGCCGCCGGGCGATTTTGCAAGTTGTCGCACCAAATCGGCCGCACTAAAGTACGACCTTAGTCGCGAGTCCCGCCGTTGTTGTCGTCGTTGTTCCGCCGGTCCGGCTGCCACCGACGGCCATCTGAGCGATTCTGAGCATGTCTATGGCAAAGCCGATCCCCGGAATGTCTTGCGGCCGACATTGTTCGAAGTGGTGTGAGCAACCGGCCTGTGCGGCGTGCTGTCGCGGCTTGAGCGGGCCGTCCGCTCGATGATCGCCGCCGATCGTCTCAGACGCATCGCGCTGTGGGCGCCGGGCTTGAGCGAGCGAGAGATCGAGGTGGCGCGCGCCGGGATGAGCGAGAAGGCGTTCGGGGCCGGCGAGTACATCTGTATGCGCGGCGAGCGGTTCGCATACTGGACCGGGGTGGTCGCCGGTCTGGTGCGGATCGGCACGGTGTCGCGGGCCGGCAAGGCAGTCACCTTCACCGGGCTCACCGCCGGCGCCTGGTTCGGCGAGGGCTCGGTGCTCAAGAACGAGACGCGGCGATACGACGCGGTGGCGTTGCGCGACAGCCGCATCGCCCTGATGGAGCACACCACGTTCCAGTGGCTGTTCGAGAACAGCGTCGGGTTCAACCGCTTCCTGGTGGCGCAGTTGAACGAGCGCGTCGGCCATTTCATGGGATTGCTGGAATACGGGCGGATGCTCGATCCCACCGCGCGGCTGGCGCGCTGCATCGCCTCGCTGTTCAATCCGATCCTCTATCCGGACGGCACCCGGCAGCTCGACATCACCCAGGAGGAGATCGGCGCGCTGTCCGGCATGTCGCGGCAGAACGCCAACCGCTGCCTCAAGGCGCTGGAGAAGGAAGGCGTGCTGCGCCTCGAATACGGCGGCCTCACCATCCTCGATCTGGAGCGCCTGCGCCGTTACGGCGAGTGAAGCGACCCTTAATCCCTCCCCGCTTGCCGGAGGAGGGTAGAGAGGGGGCGCGCTACGCGCTATTTCGACTTGCTGAGGAACTTGTCGACCGCGGCGCGGAAGGCATCGGTTTTCATGCAGCCGACGATGCCTTCGACCTCGGCGTCGAGTTGCTGTACGAGCGGAGTCGTGCGCGCCTGGTGGATTAGCGCCTTGGTCGCTGCGATTGCGGTTGGCGCATTCTGCGCGATGCGCTGCGCGAGGTCGTGCGTCGCCTGCCGCAGTTCCGCCGCCGGGGCCAGTTGGGTGACCAGCCCCCAGTCGTAAGCCTGTTGCGCGGAAAAGCCGCCATCAGCGAGAAAGATCTGGAACGCCCGCCGCGCGCCGACGAGCTCGGTGACGCCCAGCGTGCCTCCACCGTCCGGCGAAACGCCGAGCTTGTGATAGGCGGCGGTGAATTTGGCGTCGTTGGCGGCGATGCACAGATCGGCGATGGTGGCAAGCGACAGGCCGGCACCCGCCGCCGAGCCGTGAACGCTGGCGATGACGACCTTCGGCATCCGCCGCAGCGTGGCGATGAAGGCGTGGAAATGGTGCAGCAGTTCGCGCGCCACCGGCTCGATGTTGTCGATGTTCGCTCCGAACACCTGGATGTCGCCGCCGCCGCAGAACGCGCGTCCGGCACCCTCGATCACCACCACGCGGATGTCGGGATTGGCCTCGACCTCGGCGGCGAGTTGTTCAAGGCGCCGGGCGATCGCGATATCGATCGCGTTGAAGGCGTTCGGCCGGTTGAGCGTCAGCGTCGCCACCGCGCCGTCGATTGCGAGAAGCGCGGGAGATTCGGAGGGCACGGTGGACATTCTGGGAAAACCTTCACGGGAATGGGGATCGGGACAGATGAAGAAGGAGCGTATTTAACGCCATCCGCGCCGCCCGTGACAAGATGACGAGGTGAAGGCCAACAGGATGCGCGCCGCCGCCGTCACGTCCGCAGCGCGCGGACATGAGCCGCCGCCGGCTTTTCGAACTCGGCACGGACGGCGGCGATGTCGGGCAGCGTCGGCAGCCCGGCCTCGTTGCCGAGATGCTGGATCTTGTGGGCGGAGGCGGCCTGCGCGAAGGCGAAGTGTTCACGCCAGCTTTTCGACGGATCGTTGAGGTAGGAATAGACATAGGCGCCGTGGAAGACGTCGCCGGCGCCGTTGGTGTCGATCACCCGCGCGGGCGGCACCTTAAGCGCCGGTGTTTCGCGGACCACGCCGGTTTCGTCGTACCACACCACTCCGCGCTCGCCCATGGTGACGCCGCCGACGCGGCAGCCGCGCCCCTTGAGGTAGTCGAGCATGGCGCGCGGGGTGAATTCCATCTGCTCGCACAGCCGCTCCGCCACCATCGCGACGTCGATGAAGGCCAGCAGTTCGTGGGTGTTCTCGCGCAGGCCGCCGCCGTCGAGCGAGGTCAGGATCCCGGCCTCGCGGCACAGCCTTGCATAATGCAGCGCGGCATCGGGCTGGTGGCCGTCGATATGGAGGGCGCGGCAGCCGGTGAGGTTCAGCGTCGGGAACGGGTGCAGGTGATCGTCGTCGCGGCAGCGGACGATGGCGCGCTTGCCGTCCTTGGGCATGATGAACGACAGCGACGAGGTTTTCACTTTGCGGGCGTGAACCGGGATGCCGTACTTCACCGCCATGTCCTGGAACATGCGGCCGAGCCAGTCGTCGGCGAGGGTGGTGAGCAGGTCCGGCACGATGCCGAGCCGGGCGCAGCAGAACGCGGCGGTGACCGCGTTGCCGCCGAACGATACTGAGTAGGCCGAGGCGACGTGCTTCTCGTCGCCGGTCGGCAGGTGATCGGTGAGGAATGTCACATCGATGTAGGTTTGTCCGATGAAAAGCGCCTGCATCAACTCATCCATGATCGGGGTGGGATCGGTGGCCACGACGGGATTCGCCGCGTCCATTAGCGCCGCTTATCGCGCGCCATTGCAACTATTAATTCGCGATTGCGCGGGAGGTTGCGTTACAACTGTTGCATCATTGCGGCGGCGGCCACGCACGAGGGTAGAGGAACATCATGTCGGTTTATTCCGGTCCGGTCTTTGACATGGCGGCGCGGCAGTTCGGCGTCATCGCCGATCATCTTTCGATTCCGCATGACGAGCGCGACCGGCTGCTGCTGCCCAAGCGCGCCGTGACCGTGTCCTGTCCGATCCATCGCGACGACGGTTCGGTCGCGGTGTTCGAGGGTTATCGCGTGCAGCACCACCTGACGCTCGGGCCGACCAAGGGCGGCACCCGCTTTGCGCCCGGCGTCGATATCGGCGAGGTCGCGGCGCTGGCGATCTGGATGAGCTGGAAATGCGCGCTGGTGGGGCTGCCCTACGGCGGCGCCAAAGGCGGCGTCCGGGTCGATCCGTCGTCGATCTCAAGGCGGGAACTGGAAGGGCTGTCGCGCCGCTACATGCAGGAGATGATCCCGTTCGTCGGCCCGCATACCGACGTGATGGCGCCCGACATGGGCACCAACGAGCAGGTGATGGCGTGGTTCATGGACACCTATTCGATGTATCAGGGCCGCACCGTTACCGAGATCGTCACCGGCAAGCCGGTGAGTTCCGGCGGCACGCTGGGGCGGCGTGAGGCGACCGGGCGCGGCGTCGCCTATCTGGCCAAGCGGGTTCTGTCCGACCTTCAGATCAATCTGAATCACGCGACGGCAGTCGTGCAGGGGTTCGGCAATGTCGGCTCCCACGCCGCCGGCGAGTTGCATCGTTTCGGCGTCAAGGTGATCGCGGTGAGCGATCATACAGGCGGACTTCACAATGCTGCCGGGCTCGATATTCCGGCCCTGATCCGCTACGCCGGCACGCATGGCAGCATCGCCGGGTTTTCCCGCGAGATGCAGTGCGATCCCACCGAGGTGCTGACGCTGCCGTGCGACCTTGTGGTGCCGGCGGCGATGGAGCGGGTGATCGACGCCGAGGTCGCCGCCAAGCTGAAGTGCCGCGTGCTGGCGGAAGGCGCCAACGGCCCCACCACGCCGGACGCCGATCTGGTGCTCGACCAGCGGCGGGACGAGATCTTCGTCATCCCTGACATCCTGTGCAATTCCGGCGGCGTCGTGGTCAGCTATTTCGAGTGGGTGCAGGATCTCGCGCAACTGTTCTGGGAGGAGGAGGAAGTGACGCGGCGCGAATACCAGATCCTCGACCGCGCCTTCGACCAGATGGTGGCGCGCGCCCGCCGTGACGGCGTTTCCCATCGCACCGCCGCGATGGCGATCGGAGTCGAGAAGGTGCGCGCCGCCAAGACCGCGCGCGGACTGTTTCCGTGAGAGCCCGACTGGAAGTCGTTTTGGACAAAGGTGCAATACGACAGCCGTCATACTCCGCGAAGGCGGAGTATCCAGTATTCCGTGCGGAAACGAATTTCCCATGCACCTGTCCCGATTACCGGATCGTCCGCGAATGCGAGGGCTTTGCAGGAGTGAGGTTTGGTGATTCTTTGCTCT
>JBIQLW010000018.1:0-78199 GCA_044463945.1 Bradyrhizobiaceae bacterium
CCACCGTGACGGCGGCCGTCGATCAGGCCGACGAGGCAACGAAAATCTGGTTCGAATACGCGACCGAGTGACGACGCGATCATCCGATCCTTGCCGCGCTGGGCGGGCAACTCGGCTTGTCTAGTACAGAAGTTGATGACCTATTTCGGGCGGCGGCGCTGCTGTGAACTGGCGAGGTTAAGATGGTCGAGATGTCTGCTTCATCTGCTCAAGACATTCTAACAGGCGATCCGAAAGGTTCTTCAGCGCCACTTCATCCAGGAGCGCAGACTGCATACCGGTTGGACCGGTGGATGTTCGGCCAGTCATCTGGACGATCACTGTCCTATCTTGATTATTTACAAGAGCGCGCGTCGCCTCAACAGCCATACTGCCTGAAGTGGGATCGATAGCGCCGCCAGAGTATCCATTCAACGCCTGAATGTCGTAAATGGCGTTTGCGAGTTGCATGAAGCGCTGTGCAACCAGATCAAACTGGTCATGAGAGAGCACGAGTTCTCCCGTACTTCCGTTCTCGTTTGAAAATCGCAAGGTAATTGTCCGCCCATCTCGCGATACCGATCCGCTCGCAAGCTCTCTGACATTCCAAATATGTGTTTTTGGCATTTTGACCCCCGCAAATGCCAAAACCTCACACGCTCAAGGAGATTATGCAATGCCCAACCCCGATTCCGGGGCCGCCGGCGTGCGGCTGTCGGTTGCCACGATGCGCGCAGTATTCCCGGCCGCGCCGGACACGATTATCAACGCTTTCGTTGAAAGGCAGGGCGTGCTGACCGCTGTCGGTCTCAACAAGACCCGGCAGCGGCTGGCCTACTGCTTCGCCAATCTGCACGCCGAGACAGGCGGCTTCACCATCAAGAATCTGACCGAAAACATCAACTATACCGCCGAGCGGATGGCCGACGTCTGGCCGAACCGCTTCGGCTCCGCAACGGCGGTACGGGCCAAGTACGGCACGGCTCCGGGATGGCAGAAGAAAGCGTTTGACGACATCTACGGCAACCGCATGGGCAACCGTCCCGGCACCTCGGACGGCTCGCGCTACATCGGCCGTGGCGGGCCGCAGATCACCGGGCGCGACGGTTACGCGGAAATCGGCAAGCGGATCGGACAGGACCTTGTTTCTGCGCCGGACCTCGCCAGCAGCCATGCGCTACAGCCCGACATTGCCGCCGCGTTCTGGGACTGGAAGGGCATGAACAAGTATGCTGACGCCGGCAACTTCATCGGCTGTGTCAAGGCATGGAATGGCGGGACGAACGGGCTCGCTGAGCGTCAGAAGCAGTTGGCGCGCATCCTGAAGGTCCTACAGGGCGCGGAGTGGGGCGAGGTGGCCGACCCAGCCCGGCACGAAGCGCCATCCGTGCCGGCCACGCCCGGTCCTGAGCCGGGCGTAGCGCCGCCCATTACCGGGTCTAGCCCGGCAATTCAACCGCCGTCCGCCTGGACGGCTTTTTTCATGGCAATCGCCAAGCTGTTCGGGAGGAAATAATGGCACCCTTCATTCGCATCGGCCTTCGTTATCTCGGAGGCTATCTGGCGGCCCGTGGCTGGCTCGCACAGGGCGATTCCGGGCTGTTCGATGACCCGGAGCTTGTTGCGGCCATCAGCTATGCCGGGGCCGCTCTGTGCGCTCTGTTGGGTGAAGGATGGTACGCCCTCGCCAAGAAATTCGGGTGGGCGAAGTGACGGCCATTCTCTCATGGCTGGCGTCGCTGCTTACCGGCCCGCTGCTCAACAAAGCGCTGGAAGGGTGGAAGGCGAAGTTGGCGGCGGATAACGACGCCGACAAGATTGCTGCCGATCTGGCCGCGCGGGAGCTTGAGGTGCAGCGCGCCGAGATTGAGGCGCAGACGCAATACCGCATTGCCACGATCGGTCGATGGTATGAGCCGGAAAAGATCATCGGCTATTCGGTGGCGTTCATCATCGCCAAGGTGCTGGTTTGGGACATCTGTTTAGGGTTGGGCTCGACGCCTGAACCAAAGGGATGGATCGCAACTGTCACGCTGACCGTCATTGGATTCTACTTCGGTAAGCGCGGTGCGGAAAACGTCGCCAAGATCGTTGCGGGAGCATTGAGGAAATGAGCGAAGCCCACAAATTCGATGACCTCCCGCAGCGAACCAAAGACTTTCTGAATAATCTCCGCGACGACGAGATTGACACGCTCAACGACGGCATCCGGCTTGTAGGGGCGATCCGCACCGTCGGCACTTTCGTCAAGTGGGTTATCGTTGGCCTGATCGGAATCCTCGCCGGCTTTGTGATGGTCGGGGAGTCTATTTCCAAGATCGCGATGTGGATTCGCGGAGTGTGATGCAACCCCTCGGCGCCATCCTCATCATCCTCGCCATCTGGCTCTACACCTGCGGCCGGGGGAATGAGTTCATGCCGTGGGTTGGGCTGGCGGGAGCAGGGATGCTAATGATAGGTATGATCTATGGCTGATCCGAAACGCGAGATTGTCCTAGCCCTTCTTGGGCAGCATGGGGTGCCCGCGCCTACGCCCGCCGAAACGCAAAGCATCGGGTCTCTAGCCGATCTCGGCAATTACTTCTCGCCATCGAACCAGTCATGGGCACCGTGGCCTGTCATGGCCGCCCGCAGCACATTGGCTGCACTTGCCGCTCCTGGTGACGCCTACGCTGGGCGCTTACCCATGATGGACGCGAGCGGCCACACTAGTCTTGATGCCATCGGCCGCGCAACCGCTCTGGCGGGGTTGATGACGCTCGGTGCGGGTGCTGTGCCAGCCGAGGGCGGGATGGTACTCAACGCGGGCCTGAACGGGCTGCGCGAACGATACGCGCCCTACCTGAGCGCGGCATCCGCCGGGAAAGACCCGGCGCGCATCAAATTAACTCCACAGCGCGTTGAAGCGGCGAAAGAAGCCATGCGAACAGGGTTTGGCCTTTATCCAAAGGGCCGCCCATCCATGCCGATAGGCAGCCAGCCGTCGCCATACAGAGCAACCGAACAGGCGCAACAGGCGGCGCAATTCGCGGCACAAGCACGACGGGTGGTCGATGACGTTCGCGTGAAATTCCCGGAAGGCCCGAATGGGTCTGTGTATGTTCGCGTTGGCGATAACGGAACGGTGAGATTTGCCGATCACCCGCCTCCAATGGAGAATGGGCAGGTTATCGGCGGTTATTCTCGCAATCTAGGCCGTCGCCATCAGCCGGCGACTGTTGATGTCTCATCGACGAGGCGCGGAGTTCCGCTTAATACTCAACCAGCCTATGATTTCTTGGCGGCGCTTCTAAGAGGCGACGCCACGTAAGAAAGCCCCCGACCGTCAGGCTCATCAAGTTGATCCGCAATCGTCATGAGCAGCGCCATTGCGCCGGCGGCCTTCAACGCCCCCTCAACAGGCAGAGTGTCGTGGCGAATGTCTGCTTCGATATTGTTGTAGGCGCGCGGGTCGATACCATCTAGCGCCATCACGTCGGCCGCACCATCGGCCGCATCCTGAATTTGCTCGAACAGGTTGGCGAGCATGATCCAGATGCCTCTGGGTGGATTTGCACGCCCCGCGCACCATGACTTTACGGTATCGACGCTGACCCCAAAAAAATCTGCCGCCTCCGATTGCGAGAGGCCGCAGACGCTGATGGCTGCCTTGAAGGTCGTTCTCACGGCGCGCCCTCAATATGGTCCGTTGGAGTGAATGGTAGATATTCCTCAACCGCGTCGGCAAGGTCAGGTGTCAAGCATCTGACAATGCCGCGCCGCTCTTTGCCGAGAAATAACCAGAACGATACCGCCCCGGTATCGCGATGGGTAACGCGGAGGATTGTGTCAAATCGCTCCCGTGCGTCGAGCCAGTCCGGGAGGCTCTCAAGATGCTCCGTCTTGTTGACCCAATAGATGCTTTTCCGTGACCGCTTAGGCCACGCAGTTGTGTTCACCGCGCGTCCCAAAGCGCGACGGCCTTGCGCAGCACATTGCGGCGCTCGATCGACGACGGGCGCAGGTTGGTCTTGTTTTCGAGGTCGCGCAGTTGCTTGCGGGCGGTTCGGATGCCGATGAGCGAACGGCACCCGCCATTCGAAATCAGGACAAGCTTGCCGTTTTCGATGACTGGGCGCTCAATGTTGTAGAAATCAGCCATTTTCAGGTCTCCGTTACCTCTTGCAGTGGGCCACTCCCGCCGCGTCGATGTATAATACACTTTTGGTGTGATCGCGCAAGAGCTATTTTTGCGTCTTGAACCGCTCCGGTATTGGCTCTGCGTCGGGCTCCGGTCCATCGGAGCCCATGATCTTCGCCAGTTCGTCCAGATGCTCGCCGGCCTTGGCCGGATCGTGGAACACCTGATCCAGCACCCGCTCGAAGTCCTCGACCGCCTTGTCGTCGACGTACCGAGATTTGGTGCGACGGCGGAAGTTGAGCAGTTTGCCGAGCATCACTTCCTCTCCTTCGCCAGCCTATCCCTTGACCCATGCTCTGCGACATAGCCTAGGCGGGGCTTGTTGGTGACGTGGGGCCAGTGGGTCATTGCATCCCGCCTTGATCTTGCGTCAGCGCGGATTGAAGCCCAGCGATCATGGACATCGCTTCATTGTGTCCGATGTGAACCTGAACGATTGCGAGCCCCATGCTGGTGAGCACGACTCCGATAGTTGATCGCTCGTATCCAAGCCGTTCAAAATCATCGACGAGGCGCTTAACCCCATTCCGCAGAACGTCGGCATCCTCTCGGCTCACCATTGTTTCGGCCATTGCCATTCTCTCCATCCTAGCCCGGATCGGTGGGGCGGGCTGCTACTGTTCGCAGAAATTCTTGTGCGTCCGCGCTCCCGCGTTTCGCGTTGCATGACCGGCAGGCGCAGACCAAATTATTGATGTCGTACTTTCCGCCCTGACTTTTAGGGATGATGTGGTCCAGCGTTGCCGCATCTTCCGGTGTCTCGCGCCCGGTCCACTGGCGCTTCCATGTGAGCCTAACCCGGCCGCCACACCAGAAACACTTGCCGCCTTCACGCTCATATGTCTTTCGCCGCAGTTCTTCCCGCTTAGCGGGGTGTAGTTCGACGGCGGCCAATCGTGCAAATTCAGGTCGCATCACTCCCCCTCCTTGGAGGGCGGGGAGGGGAGAGGCATCCAGTGGGTCGGGCTGCACCACGATGGAGAATTATCGCCATCGGTCGCAAGCCACCCCGACCAGTCGGCCGGGAACCATCGTCCCGGTTTGAACCGCCCATCTTTTCCGCGTAATTCCTCTCGGAAGAACACGCCGACCGTGACGGGCCCCATATCAAGCCCCTCTGGCACATGCAAAAGCACGAACGATCCATCCCTCGGAGCCGTCCCGATATCCTGCCAGGTGGTCATGGGGCGCGTCCTTCGGCTTTGGCGATGATCCGATCCGCTAATTCCGCGATCATGCTTGGCTGGTTTCCGAGCGGAGTTTCGGCCCGGTAGCGCTTCACGAGGGCCAGCAGTTCGGGTGCGACCGCGATCAGCCGAGCATTGGCCCCGCACTCCGCATCGAACGCCGCATAGTCCGCGTCCGACACGTCGGGATATGCCTTCTTGGGCATCCACGATACGTTGCAAATGCTGCGGCCCATCGGGCCCACAACCGGCCAGCCGACAACGCTAGACGGACTGGCGGCTGCCATCCACGGCCCCGCCGTATGCTTCACGCCGCTCATGCCCACCCCCATGAACGTGAACGGGGGAGGAACGGGCGCGTGTCAGATTTGTGCCAATAGTTCCAAATGTTCCTGACCCGTTCATGCAAAAACTGGCATGAGGTTGCGAGCCAATCTCCCCTATATGGTTCTGAAAACATTGGTTTTCCCTTCCTTCTCCCAAACATGAAGCGGCCTTCGGCAGGGGAGCTACCGAAGGCCGCGTGGTACGCCGGCGCGCGCGTCAGACTTGCGACGCCGGCGTGGGAGCTGATGAGACGGGATCAGAACGGCAGCAGCACGTCGAGCACCTGCTGGCCGTAGCGCGGCTGCTGCACGTCGGAGATCTGGCCGCGTCCGCCATAGGCGATGCGGGCCTGCGCGATCTTGCTGGAGTCGATGGTGTTGTCGCTCTGGATGTCCTCCGGGCGCACGATGCCGGCGACCACCAGCTCGCGCACCTCGAAGTTGACGCGGACCTCCTGCTTGCCCTCGACCACGAGATTGCCGTTCGGCAGAAGCTGCGTGACCACGGCGGCGACGCTGGTCTGCAGGTTCTCCTGACGCTGTACCGAGCCCTTGCCGTCGCTCGACGAGGTGGAATCGGCGGTGAGCACGCGGCCCGGCAGCACCGCGGCGGCGCTGCCGGTGAGCAGCTTGCTGCCGATGAAATCCGAGACGCCGGTGTCTTCCTTGTTGGTGCGGCTGCGCTGGGTCTCGTTGGCGATGTTGGCCTTGTCGGTGAAGTTCACCGTGACCGTGAGGATGTCGCCGACCTGATGCGCGCGCTGGTCCTTGAAGAAGGCGCGCGAGCCGTTGCGCCACAGCGAATTGGCGGCGTAGGAGGCGGGCTCCGGCCTCGGCATCGGCATCTGCACCGGCTTGTAGCCGGGCTGCGCCGTCGGGTTCTCGATCGCGGTCAGCGCCGGCTTCTCGCCGATCGCCGACAGGCGGTCGATCGACGAGCAGCCGCTGGCGAGGGTCGCGCTCGCCAGCAGCGCGGCGGTGAGGATGGCGCGGTAAGGGTCCTTGAACATCAACGTGACTCGGCGTTTCGAGGAGCGGGCAGAGCGGTGTTGGCGGCGACCGCGACGGGGGCGGGCAGGCTTGCAGTGGCGAAGGGATGCGGCACGCTGACGACGACCTGATTGCGGCCGGTCACGGTGCCGGAGAAGGTGCGCTTGGATTGCAGGTTCATGACGGTGACGGCGTCGCCCTCGGTGCCGCTGTCCAGCGCCTTGCCGCGAATGGTGAGCGTGATGCCGGGCGCCTGATAGACGATGGTCACCGCCTGATCACGCTGCACCAGATCGGGTTTGGCGACATCGGACTGGCGCAGCGCCAGGCCGGCGCGAAGCTGCCGCCGCGCCTGCATTCCGATCACCTGCGCGCTCGTGGCGACATCGCGGCCGACTTCCGCGCGGGGTCGCCGTTCGAGCGTGACGTCCGACGCCCTGATGATCTCGTTGCGGTCGATGGCGCGCATCAGGACGGCGGCTTCCACGGTCTCGACCGCGGTGCCGGTGAAGCGCAGCCGGGTCGGCGCCGCGCCGGACGTGGCGGCGATTTCGAATATCGCGTCGAAGCGGCCGTTGCGCGGATCGAAATGCACCGCGCTCGGGCGCAGCGCGCCGGTCACGGCGGCGTCGAGTTGCAAGGTCCGCAAGCCGCGATCGAAGGTGAGCCGGATATCCTTGGCGTCGCCCAGCCCGCCCCGGCGTTCCAGCGCGGCGGCGACGCTGCGCTCGATCTCGTCGGTGTCGATGGTGCGGGCGAGCCGCGTCACCGACACCTCGCTGAGGTCGCGGGTCTCGACGCCGATCACCTGATGGGCGCGCAGCGCCGCCAGCACCTGCGCCACCGGCAGCGATCCGGTGGTGCCGAGGTCGGGCGCGCGATAGATCGCGATCGATGCGGCGTCGCCGGCGTTGTCCACGACGTCGCCGATGCGCACCAGATCGCCGCTCACCTCGACATGGGCGCGCAGCACCGGCGCGAGCGGGGCGGTGCCGGCGGATTGCGCGAACGCCGCGAGCGGCGAGGCGGCGATGAGCGCGGCGGCGAGAAGGGCGCGGATCATGTTTTTACCGGAACATGTTGGAGGTGGATTGCAGCATCTGGTCGGCGGCGCTGATGACCTTGGCGTTCATCTCGTAGGCGCGCTGCGCGGCGATCAGGTCGGAGATCTCGGACACCGCCTCGACGTTGGCCTGCTCCAGACTGCTCTGCTGCATGTCGCCGTAGCCGTCGAGCGTGGCGACGCCGTCCTGCGGCGGGCCGGAGGCCGGCGTCTCGGTGAACAGGTTGTCGCCGACCGGCTGCAAGCCGGCCTTGTTCATGAAGCGGGTGAGGCCGATCTGGCCGAGAATGGTCGGCGTGGTCGAGCCCGGCACCGTCACCGACACCTGCCCCTGCGCGTTGATGGTGATGCCGGACGAGTTCTGCGGAATGGTGATGGTCGGTTGC
Organism: Bradyrhizobiaceae bacterium; assembly: GCA_044463945.1. GTDB lineage: Bacteria > Pseudomonadota > Alphaproteobacteria > Rhizobiales > Xanthobacteraceae > 62-47. The sequence goes on from JBIQLW010000018.1 coordinate 8,112, forward strand.
AGCAGGTTGCCCTGCGCGTTGACGATGCGGCCCTGCTGGTCGGTGGTGAACGAGCCGTCGCGGGTATAGGCGAAGGTGCCGTCGGGCATCTGGATCTTGAAGAAGCCTTCGCCGCGCACCGCGATGTCGAGGTCGTTGCCGGTCGGCGACAGCGTGCCCTGACCCATCAGCCGCGGCGTGCCGACGGTCTTGACGCCGCCGCCGATATCGATGCCGACCGGCAGGATGGTGCCCTGATCCGACGCCTGCGCGCCGATGCGGCGGACGTGGTCGTAGATCAGATCCTGAAACGCCGCGCGCTGCTTCTTGTAGCCGGTGGTGCGCATGTTGGCGATGTTGTTGGAGATCACCTGGACGTTGAGCTCCTGGGCGGCCATGCCGGTCGCGGCGGTGTAGAGGGCGCGCATCGGTCGGTTTCCTTATGCCTCAGGCCGGAACGTCGGCCAGTTTCTCGATTGCCGTGCGGCGCAGGTCGCTCTGCTGCTGGAGCAGCGCGGACACCTGCGTGTAGGCGCGAGACACCGCGATCATGCGGCTCATCTCCACCACGGCGTTGACGTTGGATTTCTCGATGAAGCCCTGCTGCACCCGCGCCGTGGCGTCGGCCTGCGGCGCCATGCCGTTGGCGGCGTAGAGGTTGGCGCCTTCCTTGAGCAGCTTCTGCGGATCGGCGAAGGTCACCAGCCGCAGCTTGCCGCGGATGGAATCGATGCGGGTGTTGGAGCCTTCGATCACGGTGATGGTGCCGTCGGGGGAAATGGCGACGTCGTGATCGGTCTGCTGCATCTGGATCGGGCCGTTGGCGCCCAGCACCGGATGCCCGGCCGCGGTGACGAGAAGGCCGGTCGAACTGACATGGAGGCCGCCGTCGCGGGTGTAGCGCTCGCCGCCGGGGGTCTGCACCGCGAGGAAAGCGTTGCCGTCGATGGCGACGTCGAGCGGATTCTTGGTCTGCTGCGTCGGGCCTTGCGCGAAGTCGTGAAAGGTCGCGCGGTCCTGCACATAGCTCAGGCGGCGGTCGCGGCCGATGAAGTTGTCCTGATGCGCCACCGGCATCAGGTATTCCTCGAACAGCGACTGGTCGGCCTTGAAGCCGTTGGTGTTGACGTTGGCGACGTTGTTGGCCACCACGTCGATCTGCCGCTCCAGCGCGACCTGCCGCGACAATCCGATGAGGAGGGTGTTCTCCATCGGTCATTCTCCCCTGATGACGATCGGGGATGGCCTCTCCCAAAGCTGGCCCCGGTCCGTGACCCACGGGTTCTCCCAAACCTGTGGCTCGGGATCAGCGAAGCGAAACCCGTGCCAGATTCGAAACTCGCGTATTTTCAATCCGTTGAGGTGCGGGCGGGGGGTGGGGCAGGGCGGCAATAACCGCTTGTTGACCATATCGGCCCGGCAAAAATTTCCCAGTTGAGGGTCGAAAGAAAGGTTCCATTAACCATTGCGACCTTAGCGTCGAGCCTCAAGAGGGCGCGTGCGCGCCGGGGGCATTGGTATCGCGTAGGACTGGCTGCTCGGCCGCATCGGGTCGATCCCCTTCATGGCGGGCGAGCGATGGCAGACAACGAACAGGCCGAGGGCGGGGCAGCGGCGGAGGCCGCGCCGGCACCGAAGGGCAAGCGCAAGCTGATGATAATCGTGGCGGCGGCGCTGGTGCTGGCGATCGGCGCGGGCGGCGGCTGGTTTGTCTTCTTCAATCATCACGGCGAGGAAACCCACGCGGAGGTGAAGGCCGAGAAGCCGCCGCTGTTCGTCGACGTGCCGGAAATCTTCGTCAACCTCTCCGGCCTGCCGGGCGAGCGGGTGCAGTACCTCAAGGTCAAGGTGGTGCTTGAGGTCAAGGACGAGCCGCTGGCCGAGAAGATCAAGCCGGCGATGCCGCGCCTGATGGACATCTTCCAGACGTACCTGCGCGAACTGCGCGCCACCGACCTGAGCGGCTCGGCCGCCCTGTTCCGCCTCAAGGAGGAACTGACGCGGCGGGTCAACGCGGTGGTCTCGCCGGGGCAGGTGGACGCCGTGCTGTTCAAGGAAATCGTGGTGCAATGAGCCATGGCGGATAGCGATCAGGTCGATCAGGACGCCATCGCCGCGCAGTGGGAAGCCTCGCTCGATTCCGAGGACCCGGAAGCGGCGGCGAAAGCGGCCGCGGAGAACGAGATCACCGGCACCATGGCGGAGCAGTGGGCCGCCATGGTGGAGGACGGCGGCCGCGACCTCGGGGCCGGCAAGAACGGCAGCGAGCGGGTGCTGTCGCAGGAGGAGATCGACAACCTGCTCGGCTTCAGCGCCGGCGAGATCAACCTCAACGACAATTCCGGCATCCGCGCCATCATCGATTCCGCGATGGTGTCCTACGAGCGGTTGCCGATGCTGGAGATCATCTTCGACCGCCTGGTGCGGCTGATGACCACCAGCCTTCGCAACTTCACCTCCGACAACGTCGAGGTGTCGCTCGACCGCATCACCTCGGTGCGGTTCGGCGATTACATGAACTCGATCCCGCTGCCGGCGGTGCTGGCGGTGTTCAAGGCCGAGGAGTGGGAGAACTTCGGTCTCGCCACCATCGATTCCAGCCTGATCTATTCGATGATCGACGTGCTGCTCGGCGGCCGTCGCGGTCAGGCGTCGATCCGCGTCGAGGGCCGGCCCTACACCACCATCGAGACCAATCTGGTGAAGCGGCTGATCGAGGTGGTGCTGGCCGACGCCGAGCAGGCGTTCCGGCCGCTGTCGCCGGTGACCTTCACCATCGACCGGCTGGAAACCAATCCGCGCTTCGCCGCCATCAGCCGGCCCGCCAACGCCGCCATCCTGGTGCGGCTGCGCGTCGACATGGAGGATCGCGGCGGCAACATCGAACTGCTGCTGCCCTACGCCACCATCGAACCGATCCGCAACGTGCTGTTGCAGATGTTCATGGGCGAGAAGTTCGGCCGCGACCCGATCTGGGAGGGCCATCTCGCCACCGAGATCGCGCAGGCCGAGATCGCCGTCGATGCGGTGCTCTACGAGGCCGACATTCCGCTCCGGCAACTGATGACGTTGCAGGTCGGCGACACGCTGCCGCTCGACATCCGCCCCGACGCGCTGGTCGCGGTGCGCTGCGGCAACGTCACGTTGACCGAGGGCCGCATGGGCCGGGTCGGCGACCGCGTCGCCATCCGCGTCGCCAAGACCCTGCGCAAACCCAACACCACCTTCGCGATGTTCGAGAAGGCCGACGAGCAAACCAAGCTGATGGAGGCACCGTGAACCATTCATTCGGATTGATGATCGAGGCGCTGGTGGCGGTGCTGCTGGTGGTGACGATCGGCTACTGCATGTTGCTGAACAAGCGGCTGCTGCGGCTGAAGGCCGACGAGCAGTCGCTGAAGGCCACCATCGGCGAACTGATTACCGCGACCGAGATCGCCGAGCGCGCCATCGGCGGGCTCAAGCACACCGTGCGCGACGTCAACGAAAACCTCGGCGAGCAGATCGCGGCGGCGACCGACCTGTCCGAGCGGCTGATCCGCCAGCTTGCCGAAGGCGACGCGGTGCTCGGACGCCTGTCGCGGATCGCGGTGGCGGCGCGCTCGCCGCACGCCCCCGCGCCGGCCCCTGCGCCCGCGCCAGTGGCGGCGCCCGAGCCGCGACTGTCGGCGGCGAGGGCGGCGATGGCGGCGACCCAGGCTTTTGCTGAGCGCAGGCGGGCGAGCGGCATTGCTGCATGAGCGCGTTTCGTGACATCCGCGTGCTGCCGGTGGTGCTGGTGGCGGTGCTGGGGCTGGCGGTGCTGAAGTTCGCCGGCCTCGTCATCGACGGCGGCTATGTGTTCGACTACAAGCCGCAATCGACGCAGAAGTCGTGGGCGCAGGAGTATCTGAATTTCCCCTCCGGCAATCGGGTGACGACGGCCACAGTGGACAGCGACGACATCACCGGATCGGTCGCCGCCAAGCCGAAGGAAGCGCCGGCCGCCAAGCCGCCGGACACCACGCCGCCGGCGGGCGCGATCGTGGTGCCCGACCAGCCGAAGGTGGTTTCGGAATCCGAGCGCGCCATTCTCGAACGCTTGCAGAGCCGCCGCCAGGAGCTGGACGCGCGCGCCCGCGAGATCGACATCCGCGAGAACCTGCTGAAGGCGGCGGAGGCGCGCATCGCCGACCGCGTCAAGGAATTGAAGGAGACGGAAGCGCGCATCGCCACCAAGACGCAGGAGAAGGCCGGGGCCGACGCCGCGCGCTTCAAGGGATTGGTCATCACCTATGAGGCGATGAAGCCGAAGGACGCCGCCAAGGTGTTCGACCGGCTGGAGATGCCGGTGCTCTACGAGATCGCCTCGCAGATCGCGCCGCGCAAGATGTCCGACATTCTCGGCCAGATGTCGCCGGAAGCGGCCGAACGGCTCACCGTCGAACTGGCGCGCCGCGCCGGCGGCGACCTCGCGGCGTCCGCCACCGAGCTGCCCAAGATCGAGGGACGGCCGACCGCGACGCATTGAACCAACGCCCGTCCGGTCCGGACAGACCAAGGCAGTCAACGAAGGAGGATTCGCCATGTCTGTTCGGAGAATGTCTGTTCTGGGAAGCCTCGGATTGATGATCGCCGGATGCGTGCTGATCGCGTCGCCGGCGCTGGCCAAGCCCAAGACCACCGCGGGCGGCGGAAAGTGCTCCTGCACCTGCGTCGCGCCGACCGGGATGAACGGCGGGATATTCATCAGCGACAACGTCTATAACGCGCACGGCTATTCCTGCACCGCATTCACCGGAAAGACCTGCAACGTCAATAACCCCTACACCGGCGGCGTCGCCACCGGCGAGATCATCGGCTGCGACTCGGTCGCGGGCGGGGGCAGATCGGTCATCTCGGTGTCGCCGTTCGGGGGAGCCGAACGGATCCCGCTGAAGCGAAAGAACTGACGGACGCCGCGAGGGCGAGCATCCAGTATTCCGTATCGAATCGGATTTCCACGCACTCGCTCGGAATACCGGATCGTCCGCCTTCGCGGACGATGACGCCTCGTTTCCAGGCAGGTCCCGATATGGTTTACCGGCCGTTAACGGTGCGGCTGGCACACTGGACGCGCATCCGCGTGCGGTCGGTGCGGGGTGGCGCGCGTTCGGCCGCAAGCCGCGATGATATCCATTTGAGCACGACGGGAGCGGCCGGCGGCTGATCGCCAGACTGGATTCGAAAACGCTTTGAGATGACGCGCATCGACGCCCGGCAGTCCTGGTTGCCCGCCCGCCGTTTTCGGGGCGTGGCGGCGTGCCTGTGCGCCATGCTCTGTCTGCTTGTCGCGACGCCGCGGGCTCATGCCGATCCGGTGCGGGGCGACGCCAGGCTCACCGCCGCCGACGGTTTCGCGCGGCTGATCGTCAAGCTCGACGACGATGTCGATACCGAAGTCTCGATGGCGGGCACGATCCTGATCGTGCGCTTCAAGCAGCCGGTCGATATCGCGGTGGACCGCCTGTCCGACGCGGTGCCGGATTATGTCGGCTCGGCGCGGCGCGATCCCGACGGCTCCGCGATCCGGCTGGCGCTGGCGCGCAAGGTCAAGGTCAACACCATGGTCGCCGGCGAACTGCTGTTCGTCGATCTGCTGCCGGAGACATGGGCGGGCCCGCCGCCGGGGCTGCCGCTGGAGGTGGTGCGCGAACTCGCCGAACGCGCCCGCGCCGCCGAACGGGCGCTGCGCCGGCAGCAGGCGGGCGGCATGTCGAAGCCGCCGCCGCCGGTGCGGGTGCGCGCGTCGGTGCAGCCGACGTTCGTGCGCTACGTGTTCGAACTGCCGGAAAACGCCGGCATATCGTCGTCGCTCGATCCGCGCCGGTTCACGGTGCTGTTCGACAAGACGTTCAAGTTCGATCTTGCCGACGCCAAGCTGGCGGCCCCGGCCCATGTCAGCGCGATCAACCAGCGCAGCGACGACGACAGCGCGACCGTCGAGTTCGCGCTGGTCGGCGACGTTGCGGTCAAAGCCTTCCGCGAGGACAACAACTATGTGGTGGATGTCGGCGTCGCGCCGGTGACGCTGCCGGCGGCTGCGTCGAAGGCGCAGCGGGCCGCGAAGCCAGCCGCGCCCCCCGCGCAGCCATCCGCGGAGCAAGCCGCGCCGCAGATCGCGCCCGCCGCGTCGCAGACCGTGGCGACGCCGCCGCCGAAGCCGCAGAGCCAGACCGCGCCGGTCGCTGCTCCCGCGCCGGCCGTCAAGGCCGAAGCCGCGCCGGCTCCCGCGAAGGCCGAAGCGCCGCCTGCGCCGGCCGCAACGCCGACCGCCGCCGCCGCGCCGGTTGCCGTGCAGCGCGACAGCGACGGTGTGCGGCTGAATTTTTCATTCGATGCGCCGACGCCGGCGGCGCTGTTCCGCCGCGCCGATACGGTGTGGCTGTTGTTCGATTCCGCGCAATCGCCCGACCTCGACGCGATCCGCCGCGATGCCGGCTCGGTCGTCAGCGACGTCGCGCGCTTTCCCTTAGACCACGGGCAGGCGATCCGGCTGCGGCTGATGCGGCCGCAACTCGTGGCGCTCGCCGCCACGCCGCCTCCCGCCGTGGACGATCGCGCCAAGGCTGCGCCAGCCGGCGCGCGCTGGACGCTGACGCTCGGCGACACGCTGAAGGACGGCTCGCTGCCGCTCGACGTGCGCCGCAACGTCGCCGATCCGCGCAAAGCCAGCATTTCGATTCCGCTCGAAGCGCCGGGCCGTCTGCATCGCTTCACCGATCCCGACGCCGGCGATGCGCTGCTGGTGGTGACGGCGCTGCCGCCGGCGCGCGGACTGGTCAAGCGGCAGGACTTCGTCGATCTGTCGCTGATGGAATCGGTGCAGGGCGTCGTCGTCCATCCCAACTCCGACGACGTCGCGGTGGAGGTGACCTCCGACAGCGTGATGCTGATGCGCCCCGGCGGGTTGACGCTGTCGTCGGCGTGGACCGAGCCGGAGCGGCCCGCCGCCTCGGTCAAGCCGCTGTTCGAGGACAGCGTGTGGCGCGCCGACCGCGCCGCCGATTTTCTTGCCCGCCGCAACCATCTGACCGCCACTGCCAGCGCCGCCGCCGACGGCCCCGAGCGCGACGCGGCGCGGCTGGCGCTGGCGCGCTTCTACATGGCGTGGGCGATGTATCCCGAAGCCAAGGCGATGCTCGATCTGGCGCTCGCCAACGCCGTGCCCGGCACCGAGGACCCGACGCTGCTGATGATGCGCGCGCTCGCCAACAGCCTGATCGGGCGGCCGGGGCTGGCGCTCAAGGACCTCGCCAGCCCGGCGATCGGCAGCGGCGTCGATGCGCAACTCTGGAAGGCGCTGGCTTACGCGCGCCAGCGCAAATGGGCGACCGCGCGCGAAGCCTTCAAGAACGCCGAACTCACCATCGGCACGCTGCCGCTCGAATTGCAGCGGGCGGTGCTGGTCGAAGCGATGCGCGCCTCCGTCGAGGTCAAGGACTATGCCGGCGCCGCCGCGCGCAGCGACGATCTCGACGCGGTGGGCGTGGGACCTGAGTTCACGCCGGCGGTCGCGGTGCTGCGCGGGCGGCTCGCCGAGGGGCTGGGGCGCGAGAAGACGGCGCTCGACGACTACCGCATGGCGATGGCGTCGCCGGACCGGATCGCTGCCGCCGAAGCCAGGCTGTCGGATATCCTGCTGCGCCAGCGGCGCAACGAGGTTGCGGCGAATGATGCGCTGAACGAACTCGAAACGCTGTCGGCGGTGTGGCGCGGCGACGGCGTCGAGGTGCGGACGCTGCGCCAGCTTGCGCGGCTTTACGCCGACGCCGGCCGCTTCGCCGAGGCGCTCGGCGCCGCCAAGATGGCGACGCGCCTGCAACCCAATTCGGAGGACGCGCGGCAGGCGCAGGACGAGGCGTCGGCGCTGTTCGCGGACCTGTTTCTCGGGCCGCGCGGCGAGGGCCTGTCGCCGGTCGATGCGCTGGCGACGTTCTACGACTATCGCGAGCTGACGCCGATCGGCCGGCGGGGCGACGAGATGATCCGGCGGCTGGCCGACCGGCTGATCGCCGTCGATCTGTTGGGACAGGCGGCCGAACTGCTGCAATATCAGATCGACCACCGGCTGGAGGGCGCGGCGCGGGCGCAGGTCGCCGCGCGCCTTGCCATGGTCTATCTGATGAACCGCAAGCCGGATCGCGCCATCGCCGCGCTGCACACCACCCGGATCGCCGACCTCGCCGGCGAGTTGCGCCAGCAGCGCCTGCTGCTGGAGGCGCGCGCGCAGAGCGACGTCGGCCGCCGCGACCTCGCGCTCGACATCATCGCCAACATGCCGGGGCGCGAGGCGATCCGGCTGCGCTCGGACGTCTACTGGGCGGCGCGGCGCTGGCGCGAGTCGGCGGAGCAGATCGAGCTTTACTACGGCGAGCGCTGGCGCGACTTCAAGCCGCTCAATGCGACCGAGAAGGGCGACGTGATCCGCGCCGCGATCGGCTACGCGCTGGCCGACGACGCGCTCGGGCTGGCGCGCTTCCGCGAGAAATACGCGCCGCTGATGGCGGGCGAGGCCGACCGCGCCGCCTTCGACATGGCAGGCAAGCCGGCCTCGGCCAACAGCGCCGACCTGGTGAAGCTGGCGAAGATGGCGGGCAGCGTCGATACGCTCGACAGCTTCCTGCGCGAGATGCAGGCGCGCTTTCCCGACGTGATGGCCAAGGCCGCGCTGCCGCCCGCCGCGCCGGCCGCGCCCGCCGCCGCCAGCGCCGCCGATCCGGCCCCGACCGGCAGCCTGCCGATGATCGTCGGTACTAAGCGAGCCGACGCGGGGAAGTGAGCGATCGCCTTAAGCCGTGAGTGCGTCATATAGCGGCCGTCATGCCCGCGCAGGCGGGCATCCAGTATTCCTTATGGAATCAGACTTTCCCTGCGCTCGCCCGGATTACTGGATCGTCCGCCTTCGCCTTCGCGGACGATGACGTGTCCAGTTGCTCACTCCCAAGGCGAGGTCGTCGCGTCATCCGCCGTAGCTCTGCACCAGCGAGCCCGCGACCAGCGACCAGCCGTCCACCAGCACGAAGAAGATCAGCTTGAACGGCAGCGACACCACCACCGGCGGCAGCATCATCATGCCCATCGACATCAGGACCGAGGCGACCACGAGGTCGATGATGAGGAACGGCAGGAACAACAGGAAGCCGATCTCGAAGGCGCGCTTCAGTTCGGAGATCATGAAGGCCGGCACCAGGATGCGCAGCGACATTTCGGCCGGCGTCGCCGGCGGCGGCTCGCCGGACAGGTCCATGAACAGCTTGACGTCCTTCTCGCGCACGTTCTTCTGCATGAACTCGCGCAGCGGGCCGGAGGCGCGGGTGAAGGCGTCCTCGACGCTGATTTCGTTGGCCACCAGCGGGCGGATGCCGTCGTCGTAGGATTTTTGCAGCACCGGCCCCATCACGAAGGCGGTGAGGAACATCGCCAGCGCGATGATGACCGAGTTCGGCGGCGCGGTGGCGGTGCCGAGCGCGGTGCGCAACAGCGACAGCACCACGACGATCCGCGTGAACGACGTCATCATGATGAGGATCGACGGCGCGATCGACAGCACCGTGAGTAGCGCGATCAACTGGATCGCGCGCTCGGTCACCCCGCCGTTGCCGGCGCCGAAATTGATGCTGATATCCTGCGCCGCCGCCGGAGCGATCAGCGATCCGGCGGCGGCGAGCAGAACGAGGGCGAACAGGAAAACTCTACGCGGGGTTGCCGGCGGCCTCACGAAGGCGTCTTCGGGCGTCCCAACAGCGACGCCATCTCGTCTTCGAGATTCTCGAAATCGCCCTTGACCCGCGGCCCGTTGGGTTGCGGCGGATTGACCTCCGGCGCGCGCGCCGCCGGCGCCTCGGGGGCGGCGGCCGGTGTGCCGCCGGCCTGCGGCTCGGCTGCGGCCGGGCGGCTCTCGCCGGAAGGCCGGCGCAGCGCCGCCTCCAGCCGCTTCGCCATCTCGGCGAGGTTCTGGTCGGCGGCGGCGAGGTCCGGCGGGGGCGGCGCGGCGGGGGCCGCGGGCTCGGGCGCGCGCGGCGGCGGCTTGACCGCGGGCGCGGCGTCAGCGGCGGGGCGCAGCGGCGGGCGCGGCAGCACGGGTTCGCTGCGCTGGCCATGCGACACCGGATCGGCGCGGAGATCCGGGCGCGGCTCGGGCCGGGTCAGCGGCTCCGGCGAAATCGTCGCCAGCGGGTCGTGACGCGGCTGGACCGGAGGCGCCGCGGGCCGGCGCAATTCGTCGGCGAACGTGGGCCGGGACGGGCGCGGCGGCTCCGGAAGCGACGGCTCGGCCGGCTCGAAACGCTCGTGCGCGGGGGCTTCGTCCTCGGCGAACGGGTTGAGCCGGGGCGTCACCTCGCCGCCTGCGCGCGGGGCGGCCGGCTCTCGCGCCGGCGTCGCCCGGACGATGTTCTGTTCCACCACGATGTCGCTGGGGCCGCCGATCATCAGCAGATGCTCGACGTTGTCGCGGCGCACCAGCACCAGCCGCCGGCGGCCGTCCACGGCGGCGGCGTCGATCACCGCCAGACGCGGCATCCGGCCCCGCCCGGCGCCGCCGCCGAGCCGGTTCCCGGCAAAGCGGCGCACCAGCCAGGCCACCACGCCGATCAGCACCAGAACGACGACGAATGCGATAAAGAATGTGAGCGGTGTCTGCATTGATCCATCCCCGGCGCAACCCGCGATTCCCGCGAGAATCGCCGCCTGCGCAAGCCCCACGATACAACAAATAGCGCGCCGGGCGTGAGTCGGCCGCTATCGGTTCATGCCCCCGGACAGGATCCGCCCGCCCGTGGTCCTCATTAACCCAAGACCTCACCGACCAAAACGGGTTTCCGGGGGCAGGCGTTCCATGGCCAGCGGCGGCCCGGCGGCCGGCGGCGGGGACCCGGGGGCAGCGAGAGCCCGGAAAAGGGCCGGCAACCCGTCGATTCGAAGTCGCCGGGCATTTGCCGGCCGATCTTAACCGCTCGTTAACCATGACGCGGCAAATTCTGCCTACCCGCCGGCCAAGCGCCGCCGCGCGGCGAGGACCTGAGGCGATGGCCATCAACGATCTTCCGATGCTGTCCGCGTTGCGGGCCAAGATGCAGTGGCATCAGGAGCGCCAGCGGGTGCTGGCCGAGAACATCGCCAATTCCGACACACCGGGCTTCCGGCCGCGCGATCTGGTGGAGCCGAAGTTCGCTCCCAACGGCCTGCCGCCGCCGGGCGCCGCGGGCGGGCCGCTGGCGATGACGCGCACCAGCGTCAGCCACATGGCGGCCGCGGGCGGCGCGCCGAGCTTCCCGCAGGACCGCAAGGTCGGCTACGAGACGCGGCCCGCCGGCAACGCCGTCAACCTTGAGGACGAGATGCTGAAAGTCTCGGCCAACCAGATGGACTATGTGGCGGCGACCACGCTCTACAGCCGCAGCCTCAATTTGTTGAAGACCGCGATCGGCAAGCGCTGATCGGCTGGCGGCGATTAAGGAGGTCACGCGATGGCGGACGAGGGAATGGACTTCATCCGGTCGATGAGCATCGCCACCTCGGGCTTAAGGGCGCAGGCCGGGCGGATGCGGGTGATCTCGGAAAACATCGCCAACGCCGACTCCACCGCGCAGACGCCGGGTGGCGATCCCTACCGCCGCAAGGTGCCGACGTTCTCCTCGACGCTCGACCGCGCGCTGGACGCGCGGGTGGTGTCGCTCGGCCGCATCCGCCCCGACAATTCCAGCTTCCGCGTCAAGCACGAGCCCGGCAACCCCGCCGCCGACGCCAGCGGCAACGTCAAATATCCCAACGTCAATCCGATCATTGAGATGACCGACATGCGCGACGCGCAGCGGTCCTACGAGGCCAACCTCAACATCATCAGCGCCACGCGGCGGATGATCCAACGCACGCTCGACATCCTCAAAGCCTGACTAAGGAGCCATCGCCATGGCATCGCCCACCGCCGCCGCCAACGCCTATGCCAGCCTCGCCCGGATGATGACGGAAGCCGCGAGCGGCGCCGGCAAGACCGCCGACGCTTCCGGACCCTCGTTCGCCGCGCTGCTCAAGGACGCAGTCGGCAGCGTGATGGAAGCCGGCCGCAAGTCCGACGCGCAGACGGTGGCGATGGCCAACGGCAAGGCCAACGTCATGGACGTGGTGACTGCGGTGGCGGAAACCGACGTCGCGGTCTCGACTCTGGTGTCGGTGCGCGACCGCGTGATCCAGTCCTACGAGGACATCATGCGGATGCCGATCTGAGGCGCGTGTGTTGGACGAAAGCGCAACACGACGGCCGTCATGCTCCGCGAAGGCGGAGTATCCAGCACGCCTTGTTGGATCGGATTTCCGCGCGCCCGCAGGGGTTACTGGATCGTCCGCCTTCGCGGACGATGACGCCTGTTTCCTATTAGCAACACAGGATCGATCATGACCGGCGCTGAAACCCTCGACATCGCGCGCGACGCGGTCTGGACCATCATCGTCGTCGCCGGGCCGATGCTGGTGGTCGGCCTGCTGGTCGGCGTCGTCATCTCGCTGGTGCAGGCGCTGACCCAGATTCAGGAGCAGACGCTGGTGTTCGTGCCCAAGATCATCGCCATGCTGGTGACGCTGGTGCTGGCGCTGCCGTTCATGGCGGACGCGCTGCACGCCGAGATGATGCGGATTTCGTCGCGAATCATCGGAGGGTGAAGCATGGTGGCGCCATGCGCATCGATCTTACGTTCCTGCCCGCCTATGCCGCCGCCTTCATGCTGGTGTTCGCCCGCATCGGCGCCATGGTGATGCTGCTGCCGGCGCTCGGCGAAGTGAACATCCCGGTGCGGATCAAACTCGGCATCGCGCTGCTGCTGACCGCGATCGTTCTGCCGCTGCACCGCGCCGCCTTCCAGGTGGACATGCAGTCGCTGGCGCCGATGGCGGTGCTGATGGTGCAGGAGATCTTCATCGGCATCGTGCTCGGCGCGGTCGCGCGGATGACGCTTTCGGCGCTGCAAGTGGCGGGCGCGGTCATCGCCCAGCAACTGGGGCTCGGCTTCGTCACCGCGGTCGATCCGACGCAAGGGCAGCAGGGCGTGCTGGTCGGCAACTTTCTGGCGTTGCTCGGCATCACCTTCCTGTTCGCCACCGACAGCCATTATCTGGTGATCGCCGCGCTCAGCGAGAGCTACAACATCTTCGCCCCGGGCGCGCTGATGCCGAGCGGCGACGTCGCGGCGCTGGCGGTGCGCGCCTTCGCCGGCGCCTTCAAGATCGGCGTGCAGCTTGCCGCGCCGTTTCTGGTGTTCGGGCTGGTGTTCAACATCGGGCTCGGCATTCTGGCGCGGCTGATGCCGCAGATGCAGGTCTATTTCGTCGGCGTGCCGCTCTCGATCCTGTTCGGTTTACTGATCCTGCTGATGGTGCTGGCGGCGATGATGGGGGTGTTCCTCGATTATTTCACCGGCGTCATGCACGATCTGACGCCGCGGAGGTGAGCTGACGTGGCCGACGAGAACGACGGCGCGGAAAAGACAGAAGACCCGACCCAAAAACGGTTGGACGATGCGCTCGAGCGCGGCGACGTCGCCAAGAGCCAGGAGGTCAACACCTGGTTCATGATCGCGGGCGCGACGCTGGTGCTGGCGTCGTTCGCCGGTTCGATCGGCAGCGGCTTGCAGACGCCGCTGCGCAATCTTCTCGCCAATTCGTGGATGATCCGCACCGACGGCCAAAGCCTGCTGGCGCTGGTGCGCGATCTCGAATACGTGCTGATCGTCGCGCTCGGGGTGCCGTTCCTGCTGCTGGCGCTGGCGGCGATCGCCGGCAACATGGTGCAGCACCGCCTGGTGTGGTCGGCCGAATCGCTCAAGCCGAAGCTCAGCAAGCTGTCGCCGCTGGCGGGCGCCAAGCGCATCTTCGGCAAGCAGGCGGCCGCCAACTTCGCCAAGGGCCTGTTCAAGGTGATCGCGCTCGGCGCGGTGATGGCCATGGTGCTGTGGCCGGACCGCTTCCGCTTCGACGCCATGGTGCGCTCCGACGTCACGACGATCCTCGGCACCACGATGACGCTGACCCAGCACCTGCTCACCGCGACGGTGGCGATGCTGGCGCTGGTGGCGATCGCCGACTTCTTCTTCCAGTACCGGCAGTGGTTCGAGAAGCAGAAGATGTCGTTGCAGGAGTTGAAGGAGGAGTTCAAGCAGTCCGAAGGCGACCCGCACGTCAAGGGGCGCATCCGCCAGTTGCGTCACGCCCGCATGAGGAAGCGGATGATGGCGGCGGTTCCCAATGCGTCGGTCGTCATCACCAACCCGACCCACTATTCGGTCGCGCTACGCTACGAGCGCGGCATGGCCGCGCCGGTCTGCGTCGCCAAGGGCGTCGATGCGCTGGCGTTCCGGATCCGGGAGGTGGCGAAGGACCACGACATCCCGGTCGTCGAGAACGTGGCGCTGGCGCGCGCGTTGTACGCGACGGTGGAGATCGACGACGAAATCCCGGTCGAGCACTACCACGCGGTGGCGGAGATCATCGGCTACGTCATGGGGCTCCGGCGCGGCCTCGCCGGGCGGCCGGCGTGAGGCGGCGCGATGGCCGGCTGGGGACCGGAAAACCGCGTATTCGCGGGGATTAAGTGTAGGATGAGCTTGCGCGCGGAGGGGCGATTCGGGCACTCAGGAGGCGGCGTCCGCCCCGCCGGGATTCCGGTTTCCGGCCGGGAGCCGGCTTTCGCGCTTACGATCCCGGAGTCTTTTGATTGAGCATGATCTTGTCCGAAAACCGGTTTCCACTTTTCGGGATCATGCTCTGGCACAGGTTGCGCATCGTTTCATGACCAGCCCCTCCGACCATCCGCTGCCGCCCGATGCCAGTCCGGCCGAGCCGGTCGGGCGCAGCGGCAGCATCGTCCTGGTCTTGCTGGTGGCCGGGGCGATCGTCGCGGCGGCGGTCGCCTTCATGCTGCTCGGCAAGACCCAGGCGCAGCCCTACATCCTCGGGCTGCTCGCGGTGCTGGCGATGATCGGCCTGTTCGGCCTGTTCGCCTTCGCGGCGGGGATCATCCGCGTCGCCGACCGCTCGACCGACAATCCGATCATGCGGCCGATCGCCGATCATGCCTTCGATGGCCTCGCGGTGACCGACTCGCGCGGCTCCATGGTCTATTCCAACGCCGCCTATAGGGCGCTGACGGGGGCGACCTCGGCGCAGGACGTGCGGCCGGTGGAGCGGGTGTTCATCGGCAACCCGGACGTCTCGGAAGCGGTGTTCCGCCTGCTCAAGGCGTCGCGCGAGGGCAAGCGCCTGCAGGAGGAGGTGCGGGTCGCCGGCGCCGACGGCGGCCCCGGCCGCTGGCTGCGGATGCGGGTGCGCCCGCTCGACGACGGCAACAAGCGCAATGCGAAGTTCTCGGTGTGGTCGATCGCCGACATCACCCGCGACCGCGAGCGGCAGGAGGACGTGTTCCAGGAATTGCAGCACGCCATCGAGTATCTCGATCATGCGCCGTGCGGCTTCTTCTCGGTCGATGCCAAAGGCGAACTGGTCTACGTCAACGCCACGCTCGCCAACTGGCTGGACCACGATCTGGCCGAGATCGGCTCCGGCGGCTTGAAGCTCGGCGACATCGTCGCCGGCGACGGCGCGGCGCTCCTGACCTCGATCGTGCCGGCGCCCGGCGAGGTCAGGACCGAGGTGTTCGACGTCGACCTCAAGATGCGCAACGGCCGCACCATGCCGGCGCGGCTCTATCACAAGCTGGCGTTCGGCGCGGACGGCACGCCGGGGGCCTCGCGCACGCTGGTCATCAGTCTGGCGCGCAACGAGCGCTCCGATCCGCAGCGCAACGCCGACGTGCGCTTCATGCGCTTCTTCGATCACACGCCGATGGCGATCGCCACCGTCGACAAGGCCGGCGCCATCGTGCGCGCCAATGCCCGCTTCGCCAAGCTGGCGCAGGGGCTGAAGCCCGGCGCGGCGAGCAGCGCCTCGATCCTCGACGCCGTCCACGAGCGCGACCGCGCCGCGCTCGCCGCCGCCATCTCCAAGGCGGCGGAAGGGCACGGCGACATCGCTCCGGTGGAAGCCGCGCTCGACAGCGCCACCGAACGCTGGGGCGAGTTCTTCGTCACCGGCGTCAGCGAGCCCGGCGACGCCGAGGCGGCGATCGTCTATCTGCTGGAAACCACCGCCAAGCGCTCGCTGGAGAACCAGTTCGCGCAGTCGCAGAAGATGCAGGCGGTGGGCCAGCTGGCCGGCGGCATCGCGCACGACTTCAACAACGTGCTCTCGGCCATCATGATGGCCAACGACTTCCTGCTGAACGCGCACAAGCCGACCGATCCGTCGTTCCAGGACATCATGCAGATCAAGCAGAACGCCACCCGCGCCGCGACCCTGGTGCGGCAACTGCTGGCGTTCTCGCGGCGGCAGACGCTGCGGCCGCAGGTGCTGCACCTCGGCGACTCGCTGTCCGATCTCACCATGCTGTTGCGGCGGCTGATCGGCGAGAAGGTCAAGCTCGATCTGGTGCATGGCCGCGACCTGTGGCCGGTCAAGGTGGACGTGTCGCAGTTCGAGCAGGTGATCGTCAATCTCGCGGTCAACGCCCGCGACGCCATGGCGGACGGCGGCAAGCTCACCGTGCGCACCGCCAACGTGACGGCGCAGGAGGTCGAGCGGCTGCCCTACAAGGGGATGCCCGCCGCCGACTACGTCAAGATCGAGGTCGCCGATACCGGAAGCGGGATTCCGCCGGATATCGTCGACAAGATCTTCGAGCCGTTCTTCTCCACCAAGGAAGTCGGCAAGGGCACCGGCCTCGGCCTCTCCACGGTGTACGGCATCGTCAAGCAGACCGGCGGTTTCGTCTATGTCGAGTCCGAGCCGGGCCGGGGCACCACGTTCCTGATCTTCCTGCCGCGCCACCATCCCGACGCCGATGCCGACGCCGCGCCGGAGCCGCAGGTTGCCGCGCCCGACGCCGCCGCCCGGCCTCAGCCGCCGGCCGGCGACAAGCCGCGCGGACAGGACATGACCGGGCAGGGCACCATCCTGCTGGTCGAGGACGAGGAAGGCTTGCGCGGACTGAACGCACGCGGCCTGCGCTCGCGTGGCTATAACGTCATCGAGGCGGCCAACGGCATCGAGGCGCTGGAGGCGCTCGCGGAGAACGAGGGCGGCGTCGATCTCGTGGTGTCCGACGTGGTGATGCCGGAGATGGACGGGCCGACGCTGCTCGCCTCGATGCGCAGCCGCAACCCCGACATCAAGGTGATCTTCGTTTCCGGCTACGCCGAGGACGCCTTCGCCAAGAGCCTGCCCGAGAACCAGCAGTTCGCGTTCCTGCCGAAACCGTTCTCGCTCAGCCAACTGGTCGCCGCCGTCAAGGAAACCATGGCGGGGTGACTCGTCTCGCGGGAATAGAGTCGGTCCTCGGCGCACAACAGCCGCAGCAGGATCGGCCATCGCCGATGGCGGGCGGTCCTCCGATCGGATGATCGGCGATGTAGCTCGCGCCCTTTCTGCCTAGAGCATGATTTGCCGAGGCTGAATCGGAAGTCGTCACCCCGAGATGCCATTGCGAGAGCTATGGCCCCGAAGGGTGACGTCCGCCATCCTTCGAGGCTCGCACCTCAGAACCTTGACCGGAAACGAGGCGTCATTGTCCGCGAAGGCGGACGATCCAGTAATCCGTACGCGCGCATGGGGAAACTTGCCCCGACATGGCGTACTGGATGCTCCGCCTTCGCGGAGCATGACGGGTCGTCGTGCGGCACATCTGTCCAAAAACGAATCCCGTCAGACTCTCAGAGTGACGCCGCCGCGTTTGCCATCGCCTGCGCGATCAGGTCGAACGAATGCAGCCGCGCGGCGTGGTCGAAGATGTCGGAGACGATGATCAGTTCGTCGGCGGCGGTCTCGGCCACAAGCCGCGCGATGCCGGCGCGCACCGTCTCGCTGTCGCCGACGATGCTGCACGCCAGCATCTGCATCGCCTGCGCCTTCTCCATCGGCGTCCAGTAGGTTTCGATGTCGTCGATCGGCGGCTGGCTCAGGCCCCGCGCGCCGCGAAAGATGTTGGTGAACGACATCTGCTGCGTGGTGGCGAGGCGCTTCGCCTCGGCGTTGCTGTCGGCGGCGATGATGTTGACGCCGACCATGGCGTAGGGCTTCGCCAGTTGCTCCGACGGCGTGAAGCGCGCGCGATAGACGTCCAGCGCCGGCATCAGTTGCGCCGGCGCGAAGTGCGAGGCGAACGCATAGGGCAGGCCGAGCGCGGCGGCGACCTGCGCGCCGTAGGTCGAGGAGCCGAGGATCCACAGCGGCACATGGGTGCCCGCCGCCGGCACCGCCTGAATGCGCTGGCCCGGTTCGACCTCGCCGAAGTAGGCTTGCAGCTCCAGCACGTCGTGCGGGAAGTTGTCGGCGTTGCTCAGGCTGCGGCGCAGCGCCTGCATGGTCAGTTGATCGGTGCCGGGCGCGCGGCCGAGTCCGAGATCGATGCGGCCGGGGAACAGCCGCGCCAGCGTGCCGTAGTGCTCGGCGATCACGATCGGCGCGTGGTTCGGCAGCATCACGCCGCCGGCCCCGACGCGGATGTGCTTGGTGCCGGCGGCGATGTGGCCGATCACCACCGAGGTCGCGGCGGAGGCGATGCCCGCCATGTTGTGATGCTCGGCCACCCAGAAGCGGGTGTAGCCCCAGCTCTCCGCATGGGCGGCGAGGTCGCGCGCGTTGTCGAGCGCGCCCCGCGCGTCGGTCGCTTCAGTGACGCGGACCAGATCGAGAATCGAATAGGGGACCATCGCAGACTTTCGAAAGCTTGGCGTGAAGCCGGGACCCTCCCTCGCTTGCGGCGGAGGGTAGGGTGGGGGCGTACGCGATCACGTCCGGGCATGACGACGAATGATTCCGTCAGAGACAAAGGGATCCTAGGCGCGCCGCGCGAAAAATGCACGCCCCGCCGCCGCAGCCTTGCCATGCGGGACGGATTCGCTTGCCTCTTGTCCCGGACGCGGCGGGGCGTGCCAAAGGCGCGCCGCAAAGCCGGCAGTGGAAACGCGGCGTCATCGTCCGCGCAGGCGGACGATCCAGTAATCCGCGCGCGTGCATTGGACATTCAGCCAGCACGGAATACTGGATACTCCGCTTTCGCGGAGTATGACGACTTCCACGTCGCTCTATCCGTTCCTGCCGTCCTTGCGCAGCGTCGGCAGGCCGATGCCGGCGGCGTCGAAGCCGCCGTCCACCGCCAGCACCTGCCCGGTGATGTAGCTTGAGCGCTCGCTGCACAGAAAGAAGATCGCTTCCGCCAGTTCGTCCTCCAGCCCGTAGCGGTTCAGCGGAATGGCGTCATGATAGTCGGCGCGGATCGCCGGCGAATGCACCGCTTTGGCCATCGCGGTATCGACCGGCCCCGGCGCCACCGCGTTGACGCGGATGCCGAGCGCCGCCAGCTCGACCGCCGCCTGCTTGGTGAGATGCGCGAGCCCCGCCTTGCTGGTGCCGTAGGCGACGCGCAGCGTCGAGGCGCGCAGTCCCGAGATCGAGGTGACGTTGACGATGGCGCCGCCGCCGTGTTCGCGCATCAGCGGCGCGGCCGCCTTGATGGCGAAGAACGGGCCGCCGAGATTGACCGCCAGCACGCGGTCCCACTCGTCGTCGCCGGTGTCGAGGATCGGCTTGAACACCGCCGTGCCGGCGTTGTTGACCAGCGCGTCGAGGCGGCCGAAGCGTTCATTGACGCGCGCCACGCTGTCGCGCACCGCGCCGGCGTCGGAGACGTCGCACGGCAGCGCCAGCACGTTGACCGGATCGGCGAGCGCCGCCGCCGCCTCGCGCAGCAGCGCCTCCTCGATGTCGAGCAGCGCGACCGCCCAGCCATCGGCGCGAAAACGTTTGGCGGTGGCGAGCCCGATGCCGCGCGCGGCGCCGGTGATCAGCGCGACCTTGGTCGGTGGGGTGGTCATGGCAGGGTCCGGAACGAGAGCGACGACGCGCTCGTCTTATC
The DNA here is from genome assembly GCA_044463945.1 of Bradyrhizobiaceae bacterium. Lineage (GTDB taxonomy): Bacteria > Pseudomonadota > Alphaproteobacteria > Rhizobiales > Xanthobacteraceae > 62-47. Next base: position 28,069 of record JBIQLW010000018.1, read on the forward strand.
GCGTTTTCATCGTCGGCGGAACCCGACGGGAATGATGAAAGGTGTCATCGCCGAGAGCCTGGCCGGAAAACGAGGCGTCATTGTCCGCCAACGGGTTCGCGCGGAAGCGCGTTCACGCGCGTCTTCGACACGCTATGGCGCGGCCCGATGACAGGCTCCGGCGGACGATCCGGTAGTCCGTGAATGTGTTATGGGAAATTTCACCCCACATGGAATCCCACATGGAATACTGGATACTCCGCTTTCGCGGAGTCTGACGGCTTTCGTGTTGTGACGTCATCCTGAAAGCCCAACCGGAAATTCGCGCTGTGCGCGCAGCACGAAAACCGTCGTCCCCGCGCAGGCGAGGACCCAGTACTCATGCACTTCGTTGTGAATCAAGGAAGCAACGACAAACAGCCTTTTCACCATCGGCGACACAACGTACGGGTCCCCGCCTGCGCGGCGACGACGCTAAAGCTGTTTGATTTTACGAGCCGTACTTAAGCCACACGCCGATGCGCAACGCTATCTCACGTAAAACACGCAGGCCGCGATGATCACCAGCGCCATGACGGCCATGACGTGGGCCAGCGTGTGTGAAAGCCCGCCGGGTGTCGCCCGCTTCGTGGCATCGGTCATGATGTCCTCCCTTGCCGGTGGAGCAGGCTCCACGCAACCTTGCATGTGCAAGCGGCTCTCAGGCACCGGCATTCGCGAGAGTCCCGCTGACGCGGGATGGAGCGCCGGAATCGAACCGCTCGGTTCGGGCATGACTCGCCGCGGCACGAAACGCGCGAGCCAACGAAAATGATGATTACGCAGAACGCCCCTTCGCATCGCCTCGGCTGCATGTGTCCCCGCCACCGAAGCGATAACGTGAGCGTGATCAGATAATGCGGCGAGAATTTGTTGCGATGGAACCCGCGCGTCGCGATGCGCCGCGCGTCCAAAAAGCGACCTTCCGGTCGGACTCTGAAGTGCGAGGAGAAAGCCGGGGCCCCGAAGGACGACGCGCGGCCGCGCCCCGCCAAAATTTCCCTCGGGATCCTCCGGATGATGCGTCTGAGGCGGCACGCGCGCGGCGATTCGGTCTGCCTCATGCCGCCTTCGTGCCGCCACCGGATTGCCGCAAGAATCCCGAGCGATTTCAGCGGCCTCCGGCAACGCGGATAAATGTGGCATTTTCGCCGGCTTCATGTAAAAGCCATTAACATGAGCTGGCGAAAGGACGGCCGCGGCCCGGCGCGCGGCTACCATCATGGCAACCTGAAGGAGGCGCTGCTGCAGGCGGCGCTGGACCTGATCGCGCAGAAGGGCCCGGCGGGGTTCACCTTCGCCGATGCCGCGCGTTCGGCCGGCGTCAGCCCGGCAGCGCCGTACCGCCACTTCCGCGACCGCGACGAACTGTTGTCCAGCGTCGCCCAGCGCGGGTTCGAACTGTTCGAGGCGGTACTGACCAAAGCGTGGGACGACGGCCGCCCCGATACCGTCAGCGCGTTCGAGCGGGTAGGGCGGGCCTATCTGGATTTCGCGCGCAGCGAGCCGGCGTTCTATTCGGCGATGTTCGAATCCGGCGTGCCGGTGGACGTCAATCCGACGCTGATGGTGGCGAGCGAGCGCGCCTTCAACATCATCCGCGCCGCCGCCGAGCGTCTCGCGGCGCTGGCGCCGCCGGGCGTGGCGCGGCCGCCGGCGATGATGATGGCGCTGCACATCTGGTCGATGTCGCACGGCGTCGCCTCGCTGTTCGCACGCGGCGATTCCGCGCGGCGCAAGCTGCCGATGTCGCCGGAGGAGTTGCTGGAGGCGGGCGTGCTGATCTATCTGCGCGGGCTCGGCTTCCCGACCGACCGCCGGCCGCCGCCGCAGCCCGCTGCGGAGCCGGCGTCGTCCGCGTCGCCGCCGCAACCGCCGGGACCCCCGCCGGGACCATGGGGCAAGTCGCGGACCTGAGGCTGCGGCTGGAAACGAGGCGTCATCGTCCGCGAAAACGGACGATCCAGTACTCGAGGACACCTGTGAGGAAGAACCGGCCTGCCGTCGCATACTGGCTCCTCCGTCTTTGCGGCGTATGACGGCTTCCATGATGCACACTCGCCTCGGAACGCGACTTTCCCCATCAGCCTCCGAGGCGGGTCTGCGCCGCCGCTGTCGCGTTCCGGCTCGCCCGTTCCGGCCGGTCCCGCGCGCTCGCGCCTGTTCCGGTCGCCCGCGGCTGGGGCCCGCCACCAAAATTTCCGTGATCGTTTTCATCTCCGCTTGACAATCCGCTGGGATGCGTTACCTATGTAAATGTTATTTACATTCACGCGGCCATGACCAGGGAGATGCAAAATGACCCCAACCGCCGACATCCATCGTTGGAACGGCCCAAGCGAGAGCACCTACCGGCGTCCAGGCTTGTTCGAATCGCCCTGGCACCCGGGCTGGATCGCCTTGACGGTGCTGGGCTTCATCATCTGGTGGCCGATCGGTCTCGCACTTCTTTTCTACACACTCGGGAGCAGGAAAATGGGATGCTGGAGTCACAGCGATCGCTGGCAGAACAGAATGGAGCGGATGCAGTATAAAATGGAGCGGATGCGCGACCGCATGGACCGTCGCGGCTTCGGCTTCGGCCCGCCGTCGAGCGGCAACCGCGCCTTCGACGAATATCGCGTCGAGACGCTGCGCCGGCTTGAGGAGGAGCAGAAGGAGTTCAAGGAGTTCCTCGACCGTCTGCGCCACGCCCGCGACAAGGAGGAGTTCGACCAGTTCATGGCGCAGCACCGCTCGCGCCCGGCCTCGCCCTCCGACGGCCAGCCGCAGGCCTGAGCGTCGCGCCCCGGTTGTAAAGGATCGTTACATTGCCGCCCGTCCGGGTTCCGGACGGGCGGTTTTGTTATGTCCAGCCGCTTCCCCGGATGCGGAAAAACGTCTTTGATAACCGCCTGTTAACCATGACGGGCGCTTGGTTGACGTGGCGGTTGCCCGCCGTCAGCCCTCGTTTTGACACGTTGGCAGGGGATGCAGGAGCCGGCTTTGGACGGGCCTCCCATGCGAATTGACAGAACCCGGCGTTGGCGGACGGCGCAGCGCCGCGCGTAATCGCGAGGGACGCGCAAGCCGCGCCGCATTCGCGAATGATTGGGGATTTAAGAACGTTGAGAGGACACTTCCGATGAATCCGGCCGATGTGGCGCAGTCAGCTTTGCCGCTGGCCTCCTCCGACGTGTCGCTGATCGCGCTGTTCTTCCAGGCCCATTGGGTGGTGAAGGCGGTGATGCTCGGCCTTCTCGCCTGCTCGGTGTGGGTATGGGCCATCGCCATCGACAAGATCCTGCTCTACGGCCGCACCCGGCGCGCGATGGATCGCTTCGAGCAGGCATTCTGGTCGGGCGAGTCGATCGAGGAGCTGTATCGCTCGCTGGCGGCGCGGCCGACGCAATCGATGGCCGCCTGCTTCGTCGCGGCGATGCGCGAATGGAAGCGCTCGTTCGAAAGTCAGGCGCGTTCGTTCGCCGGATTGCAGATGCGCATCGAGAAGGTGATGAACGTCTCGATCGCGCGCGAGATCGAGCGGCTCGAACGCCGCCTGCTGGTGCTGGCGACGGTCGGCTCGGCCGGTCCGTTCGTCGGCCTGTTCGGCACGGTGTGGGGCATCATGTCGAGCTTCCAGTCGATCGCGGCTTCGAAGAACACCTCGCTTGCGGTAGTGGCGCCGGGTATCGCGGAGGCGCTGTTCGCCACCGCCATCGGCCTTATCGCCGCCATCCCGGCGACTATTTTCTACAACAAGTTCACGGCGGAGGTGAACCGTCAGGCCCAGCGCCTGGAAGGTTTCGCCGACGAGTTTTCCGCGATCCTGTCGCGGCAGATCGACGAGCGCGGGTGAGGCCAATGGCGGGTGCGTCATCATGAGCATGAACGTGGCGGGCGTCTCTGGCGGCGGCGGGCGCGGCCGGCGGCGGCGCAGCGCGCCGATGTCGGAGATCAACGTCACCCCGATGGTCGACGTGATGCTGGTGCTGCTCATCATCTTCATGGTGTCGGCGCCGCTGCTCACGGTCGGCGTGCCGCTCGACCTGCCGCAGACCCAGGCCAAGAGCCTCGATCAGGACAAGGAGCCTCTGACGCTGTCGGTCAACGTCAAGGGACAGGTGTTTCTCAACGACACCGAAATCGCCGTTGACGAACTGGTGCCGAAGTTGAAGGCGATCACCGAGGCGCGCGCCGGCATGGACGAGCGCATTTTCGTGCGCGGCGACAGGAAGGTCGATTACGGCACGGTCATGAAGGTGATGGGGCGGCTGTCGTCTGCCGGTTTCCGCCGCGTCGCGCTGGTGACCGAGGTGGAGCAAGGAAGCTGAGGTGAAGATCGACAAGACCCTCGTCGCGTCGGTGGCCCTGCACGTCCTCGTGATCGGGTGGGGTCTGGTGTCGTTTTCGGCCCGTTCGCTGGAAGCGCCGCCGCCGGAGTCGATGCCGGTCGATATCATTTCGGCCGATCAGTTGTCGAAGATCACCGCTGGAGCCAAGAGCGGCGAGAAGGACAAGCCGAAGCCGCTGGTCGAGAAGGTCGCCGAGGCCAAGCCGGTCGATGACACCGCCGGCAAGATCACCGAGAAGCCGGAAGTGAAGACCGAGGCCGCGCCCGAGCCGCCGCCGAAGCCGGTCGAAAAGCCGGTGGAGAAAAAACCCGATCCGCCGAAGCCGGTCGCTGAGCACAAGCCGAAGGATGAGCCGAAGCCGATCGAGAAGAAGCCCGATCCGCCGAAAGTCGATCCGATTGCCGAAGCGCTGAAGAAGGACGAGGCCAAAAAACCGACGCCGAAGCCGCAGGCCAAGGCCGCGCCGCCCAAGCCGCCGGAGCCAAAGCGCGAGCGCGTGTTCGATCAGTCCAAGATCGCGGCATTGCTCGACAAGCGCGAGCCGTCGCGCCACGCCGCGACCGGCGAGCAGCTCAACGCCACAGCGTCGCTGGGCGCTGCGCGCGGCACCGCGGCGACGCTGTCGCAATCCGAACTGGATGCGCTGCGGGCGCGGCTGACCAAGCTGTGGAACGTGCAGGCCGGCATCGAGCGGCCGGAGGAACTGATCGTCGATATCCGCATCCGCCTGACGCCCGACAAGCGGCTGGCCGGGCCGCCGGAAATCGTGTCCCACGGCTCCTCGCCGCGTTATCGGGCGGCGGCGGACGCCGCGATGCGTGCCGTGTTGCGGGCGCAGCCTTACGACATGCTGCGGCCGGCGACTTACGAGCAGTGGAAGGACATGATCGTGACCTTCGATCCGCGCCAGATGTTCAACGGTTGATGTTTTGCCGATACTTTGTGAGATGAGCGAGCGATGTTGCTGAAATCGTCTTTTCCGTCCGCCACTCTGTTGACCCGCCGGGATGTCCTGGCCGGCGGTGCGGGCGCGGCCGCCATGCTGCTGCTGCCTTCGCTGGCGCGCGCGCAAACCCGGTTGCAGGTGACCGAGGGCAACGTCGCGCCGATGCCGATCGCGATCCCGAATTTCGTCGCCGGCACGCCGTCGGACGGCGAGGTCGGCAACGGCGTGGCGCAGGTCATCACCAACAACCTCAAGCGCAGCGGTCTGTTCGCGCCGATCGATCAGGCGGCCTTCATCGAGAAGATCACCAGCATCGACGCCGCGCCGCAATTCCAGAGCTGGAAGACCATCAACGCGCAGGCGCTCGTCACCGGCCGCATGACGCGCCAGGGCGACGGCCGGCTCAAGGCCGAATTCCGGCTGTGGGACGTGGCCTCCGGCCAGCAACTCACCGGCCAGCAGTATTTCACTGCCCCGGAGAACTGGCGGCGCATCGCCCACATCATCTCCGATCAGATCTACGAGCGCCTCACGGGCGAGAAGGGCTATTTCGACAGCCGAATCGTGTTCGTTGACGAGAGCGGGTCGGCGCAGCGCCGCGTCAAGCGGCTGGCGCTGATGGATCAGGATGGCGCCAACGTGCGCTATCTGACGCGCGGCTCCGACCTCGTACTGACGCCGCGCTTCTCGCCGTCCACGCAGGAAATCACCTACATGGAGTTCGGGCAGGGCGACCCGCGGGTCTATCTGTTCAACATCGAAACCGGGCAGCGCGAGATCGTCGGCAATTTCCCCGGCATGTCGTTCTCGCCGCGGTTCTCGCCGGATGGCCAGCGCATCATCATGAGCTTGCAGCAGGGCGGCAACTCGAACCTGTTCGTGATGGACCTGCGGTCGAAATCGACCACGCGGCTGACCGACACGCCGGCGATCGACACCTCGCCGTCCTATTCGCCGGACGGAGCGCGGATCTGCTTCGAGTCCGATCGCGGCGGCAAGCCGCAGATTTACGTGATGCCCGCGGGCGGCGGCGGCGCCCAGCGCATCTCGTTCGGCGACGGCAGCTACTCGACGCCGGTATGGTCGCCGCGCGGCGACTACATCGCCTTCACCAAGCAGGGCGGCGGTCAGTTCGCGATCGGCATCATGAAGACCGACGGATCGGGCGAGCGCATCCTGACCTCGGGATTCCACAACGAGGGGCCGACATTCGCGCCCAACGGTCGCGTCGTGATGTTCTTCCGTGATCCCGGCGGCGGCGGCGGGCCGTCGCTCTACACCGTCGATATTTCCGGACGCAACGAACAGAAGGTGCCGACACCGGGCTTCGCATCCGACCCGGCATGGTCGCCGCTGTTATCGTAAACGCGGCGTTAACGCCTTCAACTGCGGCGTGCAAAGACCCGGACAAAAGCTCGTATCCGGTTGAAAGAACGAGTTTATCGCGGCATTTCGCGAGTCTGGCAACGTCCTGGTAACGATGTTCGCTCAGGAAGACTTTATCTGCGCGCGGTAGGATCGTGGGCGCAACAGGGCCCGCACCCGGACGATGCAGTTGGTCAACCCGAAAAGACAAGGTCAGGACGACAGGCTGTCGCCGACGATCCACGCCGCGCTGGTGGACTCGCTGTTCATGAATCCGGCGCCGATGGTCTTCGGCGTGTTCGGCCCCGCGATCGCCGCCGCCGTCATTGCGGCCGTCACCGACGATCCCTGGTGCTGGCTCTGCGTGCCGCTGTTCATTGCGGTCGGCATGGCGCGCGCCTGGCAGATGTATCGCTACAAGCAGCGCAACGCCGCGTTGACCGTGAGCGAGGCGGTGGTCTGGGAAAAGCGCTACCGGCTCGGCGCGATTGCCTACGGCATCGCGCTCGGCGCCTGGAGTGTCGCGGTGCTGCTGTGGACCGACGACGCTGCCGCCCACATGCTTTGCGTCACGACGGTGGCGGCCTACACCTCGGCGGGTGTCGGCCGCACTTTCGGCCGTCCCAAGATTTTCCATTTGCAGGTGCTGTTGGCGTGCGGGCCGCTGATTGCCGCGCTGCTCGCCGTCGGCGGCGTCTATCATATCGTGCTCGCCCTGCTCAGCATCGTGTTCTTCACCGCGATCCGCCAACTGACCTCCAGCCTGCAACGGATCTACCTCAATGCCTGGATTGCACGAGAGCGGGAAGCGGCGCTCGCCAGCCAGTTCGACACCGCGCTGAACAACATGCCTCACGGCCTGTGCATGTTCAACGCCGACGGCCGGCTGGTGGTGATGAATCACCGCTTCAGCGAGATGATGGGGCTGCCGGGCGAGACCGCGCTGCGCGGCATTCATGCACGCGAGATCGTCGCGGAGTGCCGCCGCTCGGAAATCCTCGCCGAGGACAGCGCCAACCTGATTTTGTCCGAGATCGAGAACGCACAGGCGGGCGAGATCATCACTGTCGAACCGCACGCCGGGATGCGGGCGTTGTCGTGGACATTCCAGCCGATGGCCGGGCGCGGCAGCGTGGTGCTGGTGGAAGACATCACCGAGCGACGCATGGCGGAAGCCAAGATCACCCGACTCGCGCGCTTCGACGAACTGACGGGCCTGCCCAACCGGGTGAACTTCCGCGACGAGATCGAGCGGCTGTTGACGGATGCCCGCGGCACGATGTCGGCGCTGTTGTTCATCGACCTCGATCAGTTCAAGCAGGTCAACGATACGCTCGGTCATCCGTGCGGCGACCGGCTGTTGTGCATGGTGGCGGACCGTCTGCGCGAGATGATGCGCCCCGACGATTTCGTCGCGCGCTTCGGCGGCGACGAGTTCGTCGTGTTCCAGCGCAACATCACCTCGAACGACGACGCGGCCAGTCTGGCGCGGCGTATCGTCGAGCGCCTGAGCGAGCGCTACGAGATCGACCTGCATCTGGTGGAGATCGGCGCCAGCATCGGCATCGCCGTGACTTCGCCCGCGATCAGCGCCGACGTGCTGCTCAAGAACGCCGACATGGCGCTCTATCGCGCCAAGGCGGACGGGCGCGGCACCTTCTGCTTCTTCCGCGAGGAGATGGCGGAGACGGTGGAGGCGCGCCGCATCCTCGAACTGGACCTGCGGCGCGCGCTCGCGAACGAGGAGTTCGAGTTGTTCTATCAGCCGCTCGTCAATCTCAAATCGGGCCGGATCACCACCTGCGAGGCGCTGCTGCGCTGGAACCATCCCGAGCGCGGCACGGTGTCGCCCGCCGAGATCATTCCCGTCGCCGAGGACATGGGATTGATCGTCGATCTCGGCCGCTGGATCCTGCGTAAAGCCTGCATCGAGTGCATGAAGTGGCCGGACGGCGTGCGCGTCGCGGTCAATTTCTCGTCGCAGCAGTTCCACCAGCGCGACGTGCTGAGCGAGGTCCGCTATGCGCTGGAGGTGTCCGGCCTTCCCGCCGAGCGGCTTGAAATCGAAATCACCGAGTCGTCGCTGCTGCGCAATACGCAGTGGACCGGACACGTCCTGATGCAGTTGAACGCGGCAGGGGTGCGAATTTCGCTGGACGATTTCGGCACCGGCTATTCGAGCCTGAGCTACCTGCACAACTTCCCGCTGCACAAGGTCAAGATCGACCGTTCGTTCCTTGAAGGAATCGATTCCGACCGTCCGCTGACATTGCTGCGCGGCGTGGCTCGGCTCAGCGCCGACCTCGGAATGTCGGTGGTGGTCGAAGGCATCGAGACCAGCGAGCAGCTCGACCTCATCAGCGCCGACGGCACCGTGACCGAAGCGCAGGGCTATCTGTTCAGCAAGCCGGTTCCGGCACCGACGATCCGCGAACTGCTCAATGCCTCGCACGGGCGCCGCGCGACGGGGAACAATCTCGTTGTGCTGCCGTCGCGATCGAGCGCGTAGCGCGCACCCGCTTTAGCCGCAATACATCGTCACATTGCAACGGCACTCCATTACAACATCGCCGTGTGCCGGGATTAACCTTATTGCTTCGATATCTTTGACTTTGCTTAAGGACGCATTAACCTTCGTAAACACATCGCGCGGCGCTCGGGACAGCGCAGGAAGCTCGAAAAAATGTATCAAGCCGAACAGATTACGAGTCGCGCCTTCGCGCGCGGCGTCGAGCTTCTCGATCACGTCGATTACCAACTGGTTGAAACGGAAGCCGAGCGGGACGAAATCTATCGACTGCGCTACCGGGCCTATCTTCAGGAAGGCGCCATCGTTCCCAACCCGGAACACAAGATCAGCGACCGGTTCGACGATTTGCCGAACAGTTGGATTTTCGGTGTCTATCTCGACGGCGATCTGGTCAGTTCGCTCCGCATCTCGGTGGCGTCTCCCGAGCAGCCGGTCACACCCTCGGTCGAGGTGTTTCCGGAATTGCTGAAGCCGGAACTGGCGAAGGGCAAGGTCATGGTCGATCCGACCCGCTTCGTGGCGGAGCCGGCCCGCGCCCGGCGTTTTCCCGAACTGCCTTACATGACGTTGCGGCTGGCTTATGTGGCCTGTCAGTATTTCAACGCCGACATCGGGTTGGCGTCGGTGCGGGCCGAGCATCAGGCGTTCTATCGCCGCATCTTCATGCACCCGCTGGCGCCACCGCGCGATTATCCGGGACTGACCAAGCCGATCAGCCTGCTCGCCATCGATTTCCCGGCGCAGCGTGACAAGATCTTCGCGCGCTTCCCCCATCTGCGCTCAAGTTATTTCGAGCGCCGCATGTTGTTCGAGCGCCGCGCCGAGCGCCGGCCGTCGATCGTCCGGCTGCCTCAACTGCCGTCCGGGCACGCCTCGATCGCACCGGGATCGTAAACCTCCGTCAGCGCCGGGGAGGGCCGCAATCGCGGCCTCGCTCTGTTGCAAAAATGCGGCAGCGGACCGTTATTCAGCACGGCCGCGTGCGCCCGATTTTTCGATTCACGTTCACGCCATATTTGCTCGCCATTAACCATCCCGGCCGGTTGTTCGTGGCTGACGGCATTTGATCGATCTTCGCAACGCCTCATCAAGGTTGACGGAACGTTCGTTTAACCAACGCCCTGTAGACCGGGTCATCAGACAAATCGTGAGCGTTGGAGGCTCCGGAATGACCTATCAAAAGCGATTCCTCCAGGGATTAAAGCTGGCTGCCGTGGTTGCGGTGGCGCTGTCGATGGGCGCGTGCGCCAACAAGAACGGCCTGGGCGCGGATGGGGCAGGAATGGCCGGAGCCGCGGCGCCAGGCAGTCAGCAGGATTTCGTGGTCAACGTCGGCGATCGCGTTTTCTTCGAAAGCGATCAAACCGACCTGACGCCGCAAGCCGTTGCGACGCTGGAAAAGCAGGTGCAGTGGTTGCAGACCTACAATCACTATTCGTTCACCATCGAGGGCCACGCCGACGAGCGCGGCACCCGCGAATACAACATCGCGCTGGGCGCGCGCCGCGCGCAGGCGGTGCGTTCGTTCTTCATCTCGCGCGGAATTCCGGCGCAGCGGATGCGCACCATCTCCTACGGCAAGGAACGTCCGGTCGCGGTGTGCAACGACATCTCGTGCTGGTCGCAGAACCGTCGCGCCGTCACCGTGCTGAATGCAAGCTCCTGACCTGCGCGCAATCGACGACAATGAGCTTCGAGCTTCGCCGGCGCCCTCGGGCGCCGGTTTCGCTTTGGGCGGCTCGCACCTGCGGCGCTGGCGTGCCGGTTTTGCCAGAAGCGCACCAATACGCTATGATTTACAATCTGCTGTCTCAATCCATCGGTACGGCTTGAATCCGATCAGTTGAGTCACATTTTTGGCGTACTCCGGTCCTCAAGCTGGAACCCGGAACCGGCGCTTTATTTATTCGTCAGGCAGGAATGTCAGTCACAACCGCAAAGCTCGCGCTTCCGAAACTCGCGCGCGTCACGGCCGCGGCCGTTAGCGTCGCGCTTATCGTCTCCTCGCCGGCCGTGGCGCAACGCTATGACGACGACAGCGGCGATCTGGCGATGCGCGTCGAGCAACTGGAGAGCCAGTTGCGCCGGCTCACCGGCCAGAACGAGGAATTGCAGCACCGTAACCGCATTCTGGAGCAACAGCTCCAGCAGTTGCAGGGCGGTGCGGGCCAGCCGGCCGGCAATGTCGCCACGGCGCCGCCGGCGCAGGCCCGGACAGCCCCCGTCAATCCTCCCTACGGCCAACAGCCGCCGCCACGCCAGCCGTCCTACGGCGCGGCGTCGGGAGCCGGCAACCTGCCGCCCGTTTCCGCGCAGCCGCCGGCGCAGCAAGAGCAGGTGCCGATCGCGCGCGGGCCCGGCCGCGGCGATGCGTTCGATCCCAGCCGCAATCCCGACGCGCCCGGCGCGCCTCGCGTTCTCGGCAGCAACCAGACCTATACCGAGACGCCGGCTCCGGTCGGAGCGCCCGGCGGCCGCGATCCCGGCGAGCCGCTCAATCTCTCCAATGTCGGCACGGCCGCGCCGTCCGGCGATGGTGGCCTTACCACCTTGCCGCCGTCGGCGACGCCGCGCGACGAGTTCGATCTCGGCATCGGCTACATGCAGCGTAAGGATTATGCGCTCGCGGAAGAAACCATGCGCAACTTCACCCGCCGCTATCCCAACGACCGGCAGGTGGCGGACGCCCAGTACTGGATCGGCGAAAGCCTGTTCCAGCGGCAGAAGTATCGCGAGGCGGCCGAATCGTTCCTGGCGGTGACGTCGAAATACGATACCTCGGCGAAGGCGCCCGATGCGCTGTTGCGGCTCGGTCAGTCGCTCGCGGCGCTGAAGGAGAAGGAAGCCGCCTGCGCGGCGCTGGGCGAAGTGGCGCGCAAATATCCGCAAGCCTCGCGTGGCGTCAAACAGGCGGTCGATCGCGAGCAGAAACGCGTCAAGTGCTGAGCGTCCCGCGGATGCCGCGCGCTCTTGCGCGTGAGCTTGCTTGACCGGCCGGGCGTCGCGCCCCTACGAATGATGCGGAAGCCTGCCGGCGCGTGCGGGTCCTGAGAACCCCTCGCGCATGGCGCCGTTATCGTGCGGGTGCGATGATGTCGGACGATCCATCTCCCGTTTCGGTCAGTGAAGCGAAGGCGCTGTTTGCCGATTGGCGGCAGGCGTCGTCTCTTGTGCTGGCGGTGTCAGGGGGGCCGGATTCCGTCGCCATGCTGTGGCTCGCGGCGCGCTGGCGACGCGCCTTGAAGCACGGCCCGCGGCTGGTCGCGGTGACCGTCGACCACCGCTTGCGTCCCGAGGCGGCAAGCGAGGCGGCCGAGGTCAAGCGGCTGGCCCGCACGCTCGACATCGAGCACCGCACGGTGCGCTGGCGCGGCGCCAAGCCGGAAACGGGGGTGCCTGCCGCCGCACGCGAGGCGAGGTACGCTCTGCTGGCGGCGGCCGCGCGCCGTTACAGGGCGCGGCATGTCCTCACCGCCCATACCCGCGACGACCAGGCCGAGACGTTTCTGATGCGGATGGCGCGCGGCAGCGGCATCGTCGGCCTCGGTGCGATGGCCCGGCAATCGCCGCGCGGGGATATCGTGGTGGCGCGGCCGCTGCTGGACATCCCCAAGGCGCGGCTGCTGGCGACTCTCGACAAGGCGAAAATCCCGTTCGCGCTCGATCCGACCAACAGCGACCCGCATTACACCCGCCCGCGCTTTCGCGCCCTGATGCCGCTGCTCGCGGCCGAGGGCTGCCACGCGCAGACGCTGACCCGGCTGGCGGCCCGGCTGGCGCGCGCCAACGCGGCGTTGGACCTGATGGCGGATGGCGCCGAACGCTTTCTTGAATTGCGCAGCGGCGCAGGCGGCTGGCCTGGCTTCGACGCCGCAACGTTCGCGGGATTGTCCGAGGAGATGCAGGTGCGCGTGCTACTCCGGGCGATCGGTCGCGTTGGCCACGAAGGGCCGCCCGAACTTGGAAAGGTCGAGGCGCTGGCGGCGGCAATCGCGGCCGTCGCCGCATCCGTGCCCCGTGCCGGAGCGGTGAGCCGGTTCCGTCAAACCCTTGCCGGCGCCGTCATCACGGTGGCAGGCGGGCGGCTGGTCGTCGAACCGGCCCCGCCGCGCCGAAACCGCAGGGCAGCGGTGCGGAAAGGGCAGGGCGGCCGGGCTCCGCCCGGTTAGACAACCGTACCGTTTGCCATTATTTGAATTCTATCCGGGAGGCGGCCGGCATGGGCGAAACCGTGCTCAAACTGCGCTAAATAGTCCGGGCCGGTTCCCTTGGCAGGGGCTGGCGCGACACCTAAGTTATAGACACCTAAGTTATAAGAGTATCCGTCCAAGGCAGGATGGTCGCGTCGCGCGACCCCGAAGGAACCCCTGATGAACGCCAATCTGCGCAACTTCGCCCTCTGGGTCATCATCGTCTTGCTGCTGTTGGCCCTGTTCACCCTGTTCCAGAATCCGGGGCAGCGCGCGTCGTCGCAGGATATCTCATTCTCGCAGCTTCTGACCGAGGTCGATCAGAATCATGTGCGGGATGTTGTCATTCAGGGGCCGGAAATCCACGGCACCTTTACCAACGGCACCAGCTTCCAGACTTACGCGCCCAGCGATCCGACGCTGATCAAGCGTCTGTACGACGCCAAGGTTCAGATCACCGCCAAGCCGCCAGGCGACAACGTGCCGTGGTTCGTTTCGCTTCTGGTGTCGTGGCTGCCGTTCATCGCGCTGATTGGCGTGTGGGTATTCCTGTCGCGGCAGATGCAGGGCGGCGCAGGCAAGGCGATGGGTTTTGGCAAGTCGCGGGCGAAAATGCTCACCGAGGCGCACGGCCGCGTCACCTTCGAAGACGTCGCCGGCGTCGACGAAGCCAAGCAGGATTTGCAGGAGATCGTCGAGTTTCTGCGCGATCCCGGCAAATTCCAGCGGCTCGGCGGACGGATTCCGCGCGGCGTGTTGCTGGTCGGCCCGCCCGGCACGGGTAAGACTTTGATCGCGCGCGCGGTGGCGGGCGAAGCCAACGTGCCGTTCTTCACCATTTCCGGCTCGGACTTCGTCGAGATGTTCGTCGGCGTCGGTGCGAGCCGCGTCCGCGACATGTTCGAGCAGGCCAAGAAAAACGCGCCGTGCATCATCTTCATCGACGAAATTGACGCTGTTGGCCGTCATCGCGGCGCGGGTCTGGGCGGCGGCAACGACGAGCGCGAACAGACGCTGAACCAGTTGCTGGTGGAGATGGACGGCTTCGAGGCCAACGAAGGCGTGATCCTGATCGCCGCCACCAACCGGCCCGACGTGCTCGATCCCGCGTTGCTGCGTCCCGGCCGTTTTGACCGTCAGGTGGTGGTGCCGAACCCGGACGTCGTCGGCCGCGAGCAGATTCTGAAAGTTCACGTCCGCAAGGTGCCGCTGGCTCCCGACGTCAACCTCAAGGTCATCGCGCGCGGCACGCCCGGCTTCTCCGGCGCCGACCTGATGAACCTCGTCAACGAGGCGGCGCTGACCGCCGCGCGGCGCAACAAGCGCATGGTGACCCAGGCCGAGTTCGAGGAAGCCAAGGACAAGGTGATGATGGGCGCCGAGCGCAAGTCGCTGGTGATGACCGAGGAGGAGAAGCTGCTCACGGCCTATCACGAAGGCGGCCACGCCATCGTCGGCCTCAACGTCGTCGCCACCGATCCGATTCACAAGGCGACGATCATTCCGCGCGGCCGCGCGCTCGGCATGGTCATGCAGCTTCCGGAGCGTGACAAGCTGTCGATGTCGCTGGAGCAGATGACCTCGCGCCTTGCCATCATGATGGGTGGCCGCGTCGCCGAAGAGATGATCTTCGGCCGCGAGAAGGTGACCTCGGGCGCCGCCTCCGACATCGATCAGGCGACGCGACTGGCGCGCATGATGGTGACCCGCTGGGGTCTGTCGGAAGAACTCGGCACCGTATCCTACGGCGAGAACAACGACGAGGTCTTCCTCGGAATGCAGGTCAATCGCCAGCAGAACGTCTCCGAGGCGACCGCGCAGAAGATCGACAACGAAGTCCGGCGGCTGGTCGAAACCGGCTACAAGGAGGCGACCCGCATTCTAACCGAGAAGCGCGCCGATCTCGAAACGCTGGCCAAGGGGCTGCTCGAATACGAGACGCTGACCGGCGAGGAGATTACCGACCTGCTCAACGGCAAGAAGCCGAATCGCGAATCGGTGCTTGAGCCCACGGGGCCGCGCACCTCCGCCGTTCCGCCGGCCGGCAAGCAGCGGCCGCGTCCCGACCCCGATCCCGGTCTGGAGCCGCAGCCGCAGGCGTGACGCCCGGCCATTGTCGAACCCAATGAAGCGCGGCGGCGACGCCGCGCTTTTTTGTCCCGGCGGCGCGCTGCGGCATTGAAGACGCGCCCGCAAAGCCCGCGCAAGACTTTCGACAGGCCGCGCATAACCTCCATGAGTTGACGCGGCTTGACCTGATCGCGACTTGCCCGCAGGCATGTCGCCGGGTCATGCGGATTTCATGATGACATCGTCGAAACTGACCAAGGCACCGGCCTATTGGGCGAAGGACGCGATCTGGCCGGGCATCGTCGCCATTGGCCCGATGCTGCCGGGGACGCTGGCGTTCGGCATGGCGTTCGGCGCGTTGTGCGCCCAGCGGCAGTTCTCGCTGGCCGAGGTCGAGGTGATGATGGCCTTCGTCTACGGCGGGCTGTCGCAGTTCGTCGCGGTGCAGGCGTGGCCGGATCATCTCACCGCATCCTCGATCGCGACGCTGGCGTTGTTGACGTTGACCGTCAACATCCGCTTCGGGCTGATGAGCGCATCGCTGCGGCCGTGGTTCGGGACGTTGCCGCTATGGCAGTCCTATCCATCGATGCTTCTGGTGACCGACGGCGGGTGGCTGGCGGCGACGCGCTATCGCGATCACGGTGGCGCCAACGCCTGGTTCTTCGTCGGTGGCGGCCTCGTTCTCTACGCGTTGTGGCTGGTCGCGGCGATCCCCGGTTATCTCCTGGCCGAGCAACTGGCCGATCCCAGAAAATACGGCGTCGATCTGGCGATGCCGGCATTCTACGCGGCGATGCTGGTGCCGGCCTGGAAGGGGCTCCGCCGCGCCATCCCGTGGGTCGTCGCAGGCGTCGTCGCGCTCGGCGTGCAATGGCTGGTGTCGGGCTGGTGGTTCATCATTATCGGCGCGATTTCCGGTGCCGTCAGCGCCGGGCTGATGGAGCCGGACGATGCGTCGCACGGAGCGCCTCATGGCTGAGATGTTGCGCGGCGACGTCATGGTCGCGTTCGCGGTGATGACCGCGGTCACGGTGGCGGCGCGGCTCGGCGGCTTCTGGCTGATGTCCTACGTTCCGATCACGCCGCGGGTCCGGCGGATGATGGACGCGCTGCCGGGCTCGATCATCGTCGCGGCGGCGCTGCCGGTTGCCGTCGAGGGCGGTCCGGTGGTGATGTTCGCCATTCTCGCCGCGATCGGCGCAACGATCATCTCGCGCAACGATTTCATCGCGGTGATCGTCGGCATGATGGTCGCGGCGCTGGCGCGCGCCGCCGGCTTCGGTGGTTGAAGGTCCCGGCCCGCCATTGCCTGCCTCGCCTTGGTCGCCTTTCCCAGCTCGCACCGCCTGGCTGTTGATTCCGTGTTCAATCAAAGGCTTGCCACCGCCTCTGAATAGGTGTTCACTTCTTAGGAGGAAACGCGGAGGGCACGAATCGATGGTTTATCGGCGCACCCAGCAGGTTGTGAAACGTCTGGCCGCACGGCGCAGCGCCATTCTCGCGGCGGCACGCGAGGCGGCGATCGAAGGCGGCATGAGCGCGGTCCAGATCGCGCCGGTCGCCACCCGCGCCAATGTCGCGGCCGGTACGGTGTATCGCTATTTCCCCTCGAAGGCGGATCTCATTTCTGAACTGATCGCGGATGTGTCGCGGGACGAACTCGCGGCCATCCGCCGCGCCGCGGACGCGGCGCCGGGGCCATCGTCGGCGCTGGCGGCTGCCGTCACGACGGTTGCCGTCCATATTGTCTCGCACCGCAAGCTGGCGTGGGGGATCATCGCCGAGCCGGTCGATGTCGATGTCAGCGCCTCGCGGCTGGCCTGCCGTCGCGAGATCGCGGGCGAGATCGAATCGCGGATCGCGGCCGCGGTACGCGCCGGGCACCTGCCGGCGCAGGACACGGTATTGGCCGCCACGGCCCTGATCGGCGCGCTGCATGAATCGCTGGTCGGCCCGCTCGCGCCGACCAATCTCGACGATCCGGTGAAACTGCGCGACGCGGTGCAGACTGCGACGCTGCTGGCGTTGCGGGCCGTCGGCGTCATGGATGCGCGGGCGCGCGGGCTGGTGGTGCAGTCGGTGCTGCCGTCGAGGATGGCGGTCGGCGCTTAACCCAACCGCCAGCGGCATCGCTCACTTCTGCTTGATCTTGCCGTCCTTGTCGAACTGCGCCAGAAACGCCCAGAGATTGTCGATCTCCGACTGCTTGGTGATGCCGGCGAACGCCATCTTGGTGCCGGGAATCTTGGCTTTCGGCGCCTTGATGTAGTCCTTGAACTCCGCTTCGTTCCAGGTGATGCCGGAATCCTTGTTGGCCGCGGAATAGGAGTAGCCTTCGACCGATCCCGCCTTGCGGCCGTCGAGGCCATTGAGTTCGGGGCCGACCTTGTTCTTGGCGTTCTCGCCGATGGCGTGGCAGGCGGCGCATTTATTGAACGCGGTCTTTCCGGCAGCGACATCCTGGGCCTGGACCCCGGAGATGGTGAATGCGAAGACGATAGCCGTGGCAGTAAGGAGTTTCATGAGAGTCGTCCCAAACGATGCGACGCGCGCAACGGGCGGCGTCCGGACGCGCAGCCCGCAAAGAAGTTGATCTTGCTCACGGGTGGCGCGTAAAAGTGATGCCACATTAGAGTTGTTCCAGACAAGCGGGCGATAGTCGTAGGCTTGTCCCGGTTGCGCGGACGCGCGATCGCTTCGCCGGCGCGGCGCATTGCCCGCGACCTCGTCGCAATTGGAGAACGTCGATGTCCATCAAGATGCCGGAGCCGGATGCGGGTGTGCTCGGCCGCCGCGACGAAATCATCGCGGCGCTGAAGCGGATCGTGCCGGGCGAGGGCGTCATCTCAAGCGCGGCCGAGATGATCCCTTATGAATCCGACGCACTGAACTCCTATCGCCAGCCGCCGATGGTGGTCGTGCTGCCCGACACCACCGAACAGGTCGCACAGGTGTTGAAATATTGCCACGACAACGGCATCCGGGTGGTGCCGCGCGGTTCGGGCACGTCGCTGTCGGGCGGATCGTTGCCGCTGGCTGACGCGGTGCTGCTCGGCATGGGCAAGTTCAAGCGCATCCGCGAGATCGATTTCGACAACCGCGTCGTTGTCACCGAGCCCGGCGTCACCAATCTTGCCATCAGTCAGGCGGTGGCACATGCCGGGTTCTATTACGCGCCCGATCCCTCGTCGCAGATTGCCTGCTCGATCGGCGGCAACATCGCGGAAAATTCCGGCGGCGTGCATTGCCTGAAATACGGCATGACCACCAACAATGTGCTGGGCTGCGAGATCGTCCTCATCACCGGCGAGATCCTGCGCATCGGCGGCAAGGCCCCCGAATGCTCGGGCTATGACCTGATGGGCGTCATCACCGGCTCCGAGGGGCTGCTCGGGGTGGTCACCGAAATCACCGTGCGCATCCTCCAGAAGCCCGAGACGGCGCGCGCGGTGATGGCGGGTTTCCCCAGCGTCGAGGCCGCCGGCGAATGCGTCGCCCGCATCATCGCCGCCGGGATCATTCCCGCCGGCATGGAGATGATGGACAAACCGGCGACCGCCGCCGCCGAAGCCTTCGTCAAGGCCGGCTATCCGCTCGACGTCGAGGCGCTGTTGCTGGTCGAACTCGACGGTCCCAAGGTCGAGGTCGATGAGCTGATCCTGCGGGTTGACGCCATCGCCCGCGAATGCGGCCAGACCACCTGTCAAATCTCGAACTCCGAGGAGGAGCGGCTGTTGTTCTGGGCCGGGCGCAAGGCCGCCTTCCCGGCGGTCGGGCGGATTTCGCCGGACTATATCTGCATGGACGGCACCATCCCGCGCGGGCGGCTCGCCGAGGCGCTGACCCGTATCCGCGAGCTGTCGGAGAAATACGGGCTGCGCTGCGCCAATGTGTTTCATGCCGGCGACGGCAACCTTCACCCTTTGATTTTGTTCGACGCCAACCTGCCCGGCGAGATGGACCGCGCCGAGGCGTTCGGCGCCGACATCCTGCGCACCTGCGTCGAACTGGGCGGCGTCCTGACCGGCGAGCACGGCGTCGGCGTCGAGAAGCGCGACCTGATGCCGGAGATGTTCAGCGATGTCGATCTGGCCCAACAGCAGCGCCTGAAATGCGCCTTCGACTCGCAGGGGCTGCTCAATCCCGGCAAGGTATTCCCGACGCTGCACCGCTGCGCCGAACTCGGGCGGGTCCACGTCCACGCCGGCAAGCTGGCCTTCCCCGACCTCCCCAGGTTCTAGACAGGCGATCAGGTGGATATTCTCAAAGTACGCGACGCGGCCGACGTCGAGCAGGTGGTCAAGGCCGCCCTCGCCAACGAGCAGCCCCTTGAAATCCTCGGTCATGGCAGCAAGCGGGCGATCGGCCGGCCGATGGCTACCAATGCGGTGCTGGACCTGTCGGCGCTCGACGCGGTTGTCTCCTATGAGCCGAACGAGCTGCTTCTGACCGTCGGCGCCGGCGCGCCACTGGCCGACGTGCTGTCGCTGATCGATTCCAAGAACCAGCATTTCGCGTTCGAGCCGATGAACCCGGCGATGCTGCTGGGTGGCGACGACGCCGGGACCATCGGCGGAATGCTGGCCGCGGGGCTGGCGGGACCGCGCCGGGTCAAGGATGGCGGCGCGCGCGACCATCTGCTCGGGGCGCACGCGGTGTCCGGATTCGGCGAGACGTTCAAGACCGGCGGCAAGGTAGTGAAGAACGTCACCGGCTACGACCTGTGCAAGCTGTTGTGCGGATCGTGGGGAACGCTGGCGGTGGTCACCGAGGTCACCCTGAAGGTGATGCCGCGCCCGGAGAGCCGGCGCACGCTGGTGCTGCGCGGGCTCGACGATGTTA
The DNA here is from genome assembly GCA_044463945.1 of Bradyrhizobiaceae bacterium. Lineage (GTDB taxonomy): Bacteria > Pseudomonadota > Alphaproteobacteria > Rhizobiales > Xanthobacteraceae > 62-47. The sequence continues at coordinate 48,367 of JBIQLW010000018.1, forward strand.
CCGCGGTGCGGGCGATGACGGCGGCGCTGGGCTCGCCTTACGACGTGTCGGGCGCGGCCCATCTGCCAGCGTCGGCATTGCGCGATGCGGACGGGGAGCTTGCGGCGGTGAGCGGCGGCAAGGCCGTGACGCTGGTGCGGCTCGAAGGCATCGCTGCCTCGGTACAGCATCGCGCAGGCTCCCTGACGGCAACGCTGGCGGCTTATGGCGCGGCAGACGCGGTCGATGACGACGCATCGACCGCGCTGTGGCGGCTGGTTCGCGACGTCGCGCCGTTCGCCGCTACGGGGCCGTTCGGCACATGGCCGGTGTGGCGCATCGTCTGCCCCCCGGCCTCGGGCGGCGAACTCGGCCGCGACGTGGCGCGCGCCACCGGCGGCGAGGTGGTCTACGACTGGGGCGGCGGCTTGATCTGGGCGGCGGTGCCGCCCGGTGGCGACGCTCGCGCCGCGTCGATCCGCGGCCGGTGCGAGGCGGCTTCCGGTCACGCCACGCTGATCCGCGCGCCGGAGCAGTTGCGCGAAACGGTCGATGTCTTTCATCCCGCGTCGGACGGCGTCGCCGCGCTGACCCGACGCATCAAACACAGCTTCGATCCGCGGGATATCCTCAACCGTGGACGGATGGGGCGCGGAACGACGCCATGAGAACCGAATTCAGTCTGGCCCAACTGGCCGATCCCGATATCGCCGAAGCCGACAAGATCCTGCGCGCCTGCGTGCATTGCGGTTTTTGCACCGCGACCTGCCCGACTTACGTCCTGCTCGGCGACGAACTCGACAGCCCGCGCGGCCGCATCTACCTCATCAAGCAGATGCTGGAGAAGGACCAGCCGCCGACCGCCGATGTGGTCAAGCACATCGACCGCTGCCTGTCGTGCCTCGCCTGCATGACCACCTGTCCGTCCGGCGTGCATTACATGCACCTGGTCGATCAGGCGCGGGTCAGGATCGAGGAACAGTACATCCGTCCGCCGGTCGAGCGCTGGCTGCGCCGCGTGCTGGCCTGGGTCTTGCCGAACCCGAAGCTGTTTCGCCTTAGCATGGTGATGGCGCGGCTCGGCCGGCCGCTGCTGGCGCTGTTGCCGACGCCGCCGGCCGGCGCGACCGGGCCGACGCTGACGAGCCGGCTGCGCGCGATGCTGACACTGGCGCCGGCCGCTCTGCCGCCGCCGGGCCCGAAGGCCGGGGCGGTATTCGCGGCGGTCGGCCCGCGCCGCGGCCGCGTCGCCCTGCTGCAAGGCTGCGCCCAGCAGGTGCTGGCGCCGCGAATCAACGACGCCGCCATCCGCCTGCTGACGCGCCACGGAATCGAGGTGGTGCTGGCGGCGAATGAAGTGTGCTGCGGCGCGCTGACCCATCATCTCGGCCTTGACGACGCCGCGCTCGCCAACGCGCGGACCAATGTCGATGCCTGGAGCCGGGAGATCGAACGCGGCGGCCTCGACGCGATCGTGATGACCACCTCCGGGTGCGGCACCGTCATCAAGGATTACGGCTATCTCCTGCGCGACGATTCGCGTTACGCGGAATCCGCCGCGCGGGTGTCCGCCCTCGCCATGGACATCACCGAATACGTCGGCAGGCTCGGACTGCCGCCGCCGGAGCACGGCAAAGGGCTGGTTGTCGCCTATCATTCCGCCTGCTCGTTGCAGCATGGACAGAAAATCACACAGCTTCCGAAAGATTTGCTTTCCAAGAATGGATTCGTGGTGAAAGATATTCCGGAGAGCCACCTCTGTTGTGGTTCGGCGGGGACATACAACATTCTCCAGCCTGAGCTTGCGGGCAAGCTGCGTGATCGGAAAGTTGCGAACATTGCGACGGTGGGACCGGACATGATCGCGGCCGGCAATATCGGCTGCATGGTCCAGATCGCCAGCGGGACCGAGGTTCCGGTGGTCCACACGGTCGAACTTCTCGATTGGGCGACGGGCGGTCCCAGGCCAACGCAACAAGGAACGGCGTAATCCCGCGAGCAACGCGGAATGCTTGATGTGTTTAGTCGGCAACAGGAGGACGACGATGGCTAAAGCCAGGAAAGCGCTCAAGTCCAAGAGTTCAAAGAGTTCCAAAGCCAAAAGCAGCCGGTCGGCGAAGAAATCGGTGAAGAAGAAGACGGCGGCCAGGAAAGCCGCGAAGAAAACTGCCAAGAAAGCCAAGACCAAGAAGGCAGCGGCTCGAAAGGCAAAGGCCGCGAGTCGTCGGCCGGCGCGGAAAGCCGCGGCCAAGCGTGCCGCACCGAAGAAGGCCGCGAAGAAGACGGTCAAGAAGGCGGCCCGTCGCAGTGCCCGGAAATCCAGTCCCGCACGCACCATGACGCCGGCGGTAACGCCGAACCCGCCTGAGGAAATGACGCCCACGCCGCAGGCCGGTGGTTCAGAAGCATCGGGGGAGGGCGGGTACGACATGGGCAACGGCTGACCTAGCCCGCGCTGCAAACAGCGCTGCCTCGAAGGGTGATGGCTGTCACCCTTCGAGGCGTCTGTTTGCGCCTGCCACGTTGGCGCGCGTCACCTGGATTTGAGCGGATCTGCTGTCAGGACGACGGCGCACGGTGCAGCCGCCGCCATCCGTCGGCCAGCGCCGCGGCGGCTTCCGTGATATCGGCGGCGGACGTGGTGAAGCCGAGCGACAGCCGCACCGCGCCGAGCGCGCGGTGTTCGGCGATCCCCATGGCGCGCAGAACCGCGGAGGCTTCCTCACGATCGGCGTGGCAGGCTGAGCCGGTCGAGGCCATCACCTGCGGACAGGCGTCGAGCAGGGCGCGGCCCGACACACCGGGAAACAGCACGTTCAGCGTGTTGGGCAGCCGTGCGTCCGGATGTCCGGTCAGTTCGATCTCCGGAATATCGCGTTGCAGCCGGGCGAGCAGGTCGCGCGTCAGCGCTTTGAGGTGCGCGGCGTCGCCGTTGCGCAATCGGTTTGCGGCGAGACGGCAGGCTTCACCGAGGCCGACAATGGAAGCGACATTCTCGGTGCCGGGGCGGCGGCCGGATTCCTGCCCCGCGCCGCGCAGCACGGATTCCGCGCGCACGCCGCGCCGGATGTAGAGGGCGCCGACGCCCTTGGGCGCGTAGAGTTTGTGGCCGGCGATCGATACCAGATCAACACCGAGTTCCTTCACATCGACCGCGATCTTGCCGATCGCCTGCGCGGCATCGATGTGCATCAAGGCGCCGTACTCGTGCGCGGTCGCGGCGATCTCCGAGACCGGCTGCACCACGCCGGTCTCGTTCTGCGCGTAGATCAGCGTGACGAGACCCGCGCCATCGCGGATTGCGCGTCCGGCGGCGGCAACGTCCACGCGGCCGTCGCCACCGACCGCGATGCGATCGATCGCCCAGCCTTGCCGCGACAGCAGGTGGCACGGCTCGTCGGTCGCCGGATGCTCCACCGTGCTGGTCACGATACGCCGCCGGCCGCCATTGGCGTCGATGGTGCCGCGAATGGCGATGTTGTTGGCCTCGGTGCCGCCGCTGGTGAAGACGATCTCCTCAGCGTCGGCGCCGATCAGGGCGGCGACCTCGGCGCGGGCGTTCGCCACCGCGTCCTTCGCCGCGCGGCCCAGCGCGTAGTTCGAGGACGGATTGCCGAATTGCTCACGCAGGAACGGCAGCATGGCGTTGAGCACGCCGGGGTCGATCGGAGTGGTCGCGTTATGGTCGAGATAGATCGGCGCCATTGCTCAGGTGGCGCTCGCGGGTGTCGCGATCAGGGCGTAGCGGAAGTTGTCGGGGTCGAGGCAATCAAGCAGCAGCGTAGCGCGCTCGGCCTGCGGATACATCAGGAAGCCGAGCTTGGGATGTTTGGCTCCCGGCAGCGCCACGTCGTGCGCGGTGTTGTATGCGACCCAGTTGCCTTCCCATGCGCCGAATAGCGTCTTGCGTGCGGCGACCACCTTGGGATCGTTGATCGCAAGGTTGGCCGGCGGCTCCTCCAGCATCACCTTGCGGACGTCGGCGGGATCGACCGGCACCCAGCCGAAGCCGTCGAGCCACACTTCGGCGCGGCAGTGCTGCGCCTTGGTGACATTGGCGCTGCCCGCGCCGAGGCTCTTGTAGCCGAATTGCGAGGGCAGCACGCGGATGCCGTACACATCGCGGGCCGGTACGCCGGCGGCGCGGGCGAGGCCGACATAGAGCGCGTTGAGATCGGCGCACTTGCCGCCAAGATTGCCGCTCTTGAGCATTGCCGCGACATCGCCGGTGCCGCAGCCGCGCGTCGCGGCGGTGCGCACCGTGTTCTCGACCACCCACTCGTAGATCGCGCGGGCCTTATCGATATCGGTGGTCGCCTTCGCCTCTGTGACGATCTTGTCTGCGGTCGTCTTGACGATGCCGTCCACCGGGATCAGTTCGGTGCCTTCAAGGTTGAGCCGGCGCGCGGCGTCGCTGAGTGGCGCGACCTTGCCGGGCCGGCTGAGATCGATCGCACGGTCGCGCATCGCGACGCGGCTGGTGACTTCGATCGCAGGCATGAACTCGTCATCCTTCCAGGTCACATGCAGCATTTCCGCGCCGTATTTCGGATCGCGCACCTGCTCGACTTTGGCGGCGTTGCCGGTCCATTTGGTCTCGCCCGGACGGCTCCATTCCGTCTCGTTCACCGATGGCAGCGGAATCCACGCCTGCATCTTTCCTTCCGGTTTGACGATCTCAAGCCTGGTGACGAGATCGACGCTGCGCCATGCGCCGGGCCGGGGCGCGAAGGTGTCATGGGCGAAAGCAACTCGTGGCAGGCTTGCCGCCAGCGAGAAGGCTGCCGTGCTCGTGATGAATTGACGTCGGTCCATGATCGTTCCTCCCGGTCCAATGGGTTGTTGTCATTTTGTCGTGGCGGCGGTGATCGCCGCGGGATGAAGTGTGATCGCCGGATCGAGGCGTTGAAGCGCGGCGATGGTTTCGGAGCCGGTCCAGTCGAGATCACCTTCGACAAACAGGCGGGGCGCGAGCGCCGCGTCCAGCACGAAAGTCGAGGGCAGCGCGCTCACCTGCCAGGCTTTGGTGACAGCGCGGTCGCGATCGAGCAGCACGGGAAAATCGACCGGCAGCTTCTGGAAGAAGGCGCGCACGCGCAGATCGACTTCCGCAACATCGATGGCGATGATTGTTAGCCGTCCCGCGGGCACCGCGCGCCGCAGCCGTTGCAGTGACGTCAGTTCACGGACGCAGGGTTCGCACCAGGTGGCGAAGAAGTGCAGCAGCACGATGCGGCCGCCGAAGGCAACAAGATCGCGCGGCGCGCCGTGCAGGTCGTCGAGCGTGAATGTCGGGAGAATGCCGTCGCGCCATGGCGTCAACCGCGCGTCCTCGGCGGATGTGGATGAGGGCGCCGCGACGCGTGCAATCAGAACAAACGCGACAACAATAAGCGTGGCCCGCGTCCAGGTGGATCGCGGGGCCGGGCCGTTCCGGCGAATCGTTCTGCTGATTGTTGGGCCCCGCGACGCGGGAGCGGGACATGTCGCCACGCCGCACATGCTCGGACGTAAAGTCAATCCCGTCAATAAGTCGGGGTGCGGCGAAATGCCCAATCCACGTGCGAGATATGCGAGATTCGCATGAAAGACGGATTCTAAGGAAAATATAGTTGGCGCAAAGGGATACGCGAATATTGCATTCGCGAGGTCGCAATGCAGCATCCGCAAGGGGCGCAGAGGGCAAGGATTGTATCGGTTTTGTCGTTTTGACAGCCGATTGATACCGCCATAGTTTTTATTTTGACAAACTCTAATGTTTGGGCGTCCCCCGGCGGGGGCGGAATTTCAGGAGGAATGTTCCATGAACATGGAACTCTCGCGGCGCTCGTTTATGCTCGGGGCCGGCGCGGGTTTGGCGGGAACGAGTCTGGGGGCCCTTGGATTTGGTGAAATCGAAGCCGCCCATGCACTGACGATCCGGCCTTTCAAGCTTGCGCAGACCAAGGAAGTTCGCAGCCAATGCCCATATTGCGCGGTCTGCTGCGGAATGATGATCTTCGCGGCTGAATCCAAGACCGAAAAGGGCAAAATGGAGGTCACCCATATCGAGGGTGACGTGGACCATCCGGTCAATCGTGGAACACTGTGCCCGAAGGGCGCCGGCGCCATCGACTACATCAAGTCGAAGTCGCGGGTGAAATATCCGATGTACCGCAAGCCCGGCTCGAACAGCTTCGAGCGTGTGAGCTGGGACTTCGCGATGGATCGCCTCGCCCGGCTGATGAAGGACGATCGCGACGCCAACTTCGTCGAGAAAAACAAGGATGGCGTGACGGTCAACCGCTGGCTGACCACGGCGTTTCTTGCCGGCAGTTCGCTGTCCAATGAAGGCGGATGGCTTACATATAAGGTGTCGCGAGGTCTGGGGCTGCTCCAGATCGAAAACCAGGCGAGAGTTTGACACGGACCGACGGTGGCCAGTTTGGGCCCCACATTTGGTCGCGGTGCAATGACCAATTCCTGGACGGACATCAAGAACGCTGATCTCGTCTGGATTATGGGTGGTAACGCAGCGGAAGCTCATCCCTGCGGTTTCAAGTGGGTCACTGAGGCGAAAGCCGAGCGTGGCGCCAAGCTGATGGTGGTCGATCCGCGGTTCAACCGCTCGGCGGCCGTCGCGGACCACTACGCGCCGATCCGCTCGGGATCGGACATCACCTTTCTGTCGGCCGTGATCAACTACCTGCTCACGAACGACAAGATTCACAAGGAGTACGTGCGGCACTACACCAACGCCGCGTTCATCGTGCGCGACGATTTCGAGTTCAACGAGGGCCTGTTCTCGGGGTACGACGAATCCAAGCACTCCTATGACCGCAGCACTTGGGAGTACAAGTTCGGGCCTGACGGCTTCGCGCTTCGCGACATGACGTTGCAGGATCCGCGCTGCGTCTTCCAGCTGATGAAGAAGCACTTCGCCCGGTACACGCCGGAGCTGGTGGAGCGGGTCTGCGGCACGCCGAAGGACAAGTGGCAGAAGGTCGCCGACTGGATCTCCTCGACCGCCAACGGCGAGCGCTCCATGACCATCATGTACGCGCTCGGCTGGACCCAGCATTCGCACGGGGCCCAGAACATCCGCTGCGCGGCGATGATCCAGCTCCTGTGCGGCAACATCGGCATCCCGGGCGGCGGCGTGAACGCATTGCGCGGTCACTCCAACGTGCAGGGCATCACCGACGTCGGCACGCTGACGGCGGCGATTCCCGGCTATCTGGCGCTGCCGACCGAGCAGGAGCCGACGCTGGAGTCGCATCTTGCCAAGCGCACCTTCAAGCCGCTGACGCCGAACCAGACCAGTTACTGGCAGAACTATCGCAAGTTCTATGTCAGCTTCCTGAAGTCGCAGTTCGGCGACAAGGCCACCAAGGAGAACGAGTTCGGCTACCAGTACCTGCCGAAACTTGATGGCATCTACGACTGCATCAAGATGTTCGACCTGATGAGCCAGGGCAAGACCACCGGTCTGATCTGTCAGGGCTTCAACCCGCTGATGGCGATCGCGAACTCCAACAAATCGCGCGAGGGCCTGAAGAAGCTGAAGTTCCTGGTCAGCATGGACCCGATCGAAACCGACTCGGTGCGGTTCTGGGAGAACCACGGCGAGGCCAACAACGTCGATCCGGCCCAGATTCAGACCGAAGTGTTCATGCTTCCGGTCTCGATGTGGTGCGAGGAGGAGGGCAGCATCACCAACTCCAGTCGCGTCATCCAGTGGAAATGGAAGGCGGCCGATCCGCACTACGAATCCAAGACCGACGTTCAGATCCTCGCCGATCTGTTCATGCGGATCCGCAAGCTCTACGAGAAGGAAGGCGGCAAGGGTGCCGAACCCTTGATGGCCATCGACTGGAGCTACAAGGATCCGCTTGAACCGTCTGTCGATGAGCTTCAGACCGAACTCAACGGCAAGGCGCTGGTCGATCTCAAGGACGCGGAAGGCAAGGTGGTGCGCGCCGCCGGCCAGCGACTCGCCTCGTTCGGCGAGATGCGGGACGACGGTTCGACCGACGGCTGCATGTGGATTTACACCGGCTTCTATGGCCCAACCGGCAACATGGCCCAGCGGCGCGACAACAGCGATCCGTCGGGGCTGGGTGTTTACGGTAACTGGGGCTTCTCGTGGCCGGCCAACCGCCGCATCCAGTACAACCGTGCCTCGGCCGATCCTGACGGCAAGCCGTGGAGCGAAGCCAAGAAGTACATGTACTGGAACGGTCAGCGCTGGAGCGGACCGGATGTGCCGGACTACGTGCCGACCATTCCGCCGGACCGCGCGGTCGGCCCCTTCATCATGAACGCGGAAGGCGTGTCTCGCCTCTGGGTTCGTGGCCTGATGGCCGACGGTCCGTTCCCGGTTCACATGGAGCCGTTCGAATCCCCGGTGCCCAACCTGGTGTTCCCGAAACTCAAGGGCAACCCGGTGGCGCGGGTGTTCAAGGCCGACCGCGAAGCGCTTGGCACGTCCGATCAGTTCCCGATCGTCGGGACGACTTATCGTCTGGTCGAGCACTTCCACTTCTGGACCAAGAACGTCCATGCCAATGCGGTGACGCAGCCTGAATTCTTTGTCGAGATGTCGGAGGAACTCGCCAAGGAGAAGGGCATCAAGCACGGCCAGCAGGTCCGGGTTTGGTCGAAGCGTGGCGAGGTCAAGGGCAAGGCGGTGGTCACCAAGCGTCTCAAGCCGTTCAAGATCGACGGCAAGACGGTGCATGAGGTGGGCCTGCCGCTCAACTTCGGCTTCGTCGGCGAGACCAAGAAGGCGGCCCCGATCAACGCGCTGACGTCGGCGATCGGGGACTCCAACTCGCAGACGCCGGAGTCCAAGGCGTTCCTCGTCAATATCGAGCCCATTGCGGGCCCGGTGGCTTAAGGGGAGGGCGAAGCGATGTTTACTCCGGTTCCCAACCCCACCACCAATCCGGTCGCCGCCAAGTTCGGCGAGCAGGATCTGATCCGCCGCTCGGCGTCCTCCATCACGCCTGCCGCCAAGCGGCAGACGGAAGTGGCGAAGCTGATCGACGTATCGAAGTGCATCGGCTGTAAGGCATGTCAGGTGGCGTGCCTTGAGTGGAACAACCTCACCGAGGATGTCGGCGTCAACGTCGGGGTCTACGACAACCCGCACGATCTGACCGCCAACACCTGGACGCTGATGCGCTACACCGAGTACGAGAATGCCGAGAGCGGCAATCTCGAATGGCTGATCCGCAAGGACGGCTGTATGCACTGCGAGGATCCGGGCTGCCTCAAGGCGTGCCCGGCCCCTGGCGCCATCGTGCAGTATTCCAACGGCATCGTGGACTTCGACCACGACAAGTGCATCGGTTGCGGCTACTGCATCAAGGGTTGCCCCTTCAACATTCCGCGCATCTCGAAGGTCGATCAAAAGGCCTACAAGTGCTCGCTGTGTTCCGACCGTCTCGCGGTCGGTCAGGGGCCCGCCTGCGCCAAGGCGTGTCCGACGCAGGCCATCGTGTTCGGCACCAAGGAGGAAATGAAGCAGTGGGCCGACCACCGCATCAAGGATCTCAAGTCGCGCGGCTTCACCAATGCCGGCCTCTACGATCCTCCGGGGGTGGGCGGCACGCACGTCATGTATGTGCTGCAACACGCCGACAAGCCGCAGATCTATGCGGGCCTGCCCAACAACCCGTCGATCAGTCCGCTGGTCGAGGCCTGGAAGGGCGTGACCAAGTATGTCGGCCTTGCCGCGATCGGCGCTTTTGCCGCGTTCGGCTTCCTCCATCACGCCATTGCCGGCGCAAACCGGGTGACGGCGGAGGATGAGAAGAACGCCGAGCGGCTGACGGAGGGAAGCTCATGAGCAAGCCTGAAGTCGAAGCCGGCGACGGCGTCCACCGCGGCAAGCCGGTGGTCGTCGATCGCTACACGGTCGGCGCCCGCATCAACCATTGGATCACGGCGGTCAGCCTGGTGCTGCTCGCCCTGTCCGGGCTGGCGCTGTTCACACCGTATCTGTACTTCCTGACCGGCCTGTTCGGGGGCGGTCAGTGGACGCGGATCATCCATCCGTGGATCGGGGTGGTTTTGTTCCTCAGCTTCATGGGGCTGTTCTTCCGCTTCTTCCGACTCAATCTCTGGGAGAAGACCGACAGCGTCTGGATGAGCCGGCTGCGCGACGTGCTGGCCGGCGACGAGAACAAGCTACCCGAAGTCGGCAAGTACAATGCCGGCCAGAAGATGGTGTTCTGGTCGATGTCGCTGTTCATCCTCGTTCTGATTACGAGCGGGGTGGTGATCTGGGATCAGTACTTCGGCAACTACTTCACTGTCGAACAGAAGCGCATCGCGGTGCTGGTGCATTCGGCGACCGCGATCGTGGCGATTTGCGTCTGGATCGTTCACGTCTATGCCGCGATCTGGGTCCGTGGCACCATCGGCGCCATGACCCGCGGCAAGGTCACCGGCGGCTGGGCATGGCGGCATCATCGCCGCTGGCTCAAGGAACTGGTGACCGGCAAGAACTGAAGACATGGTGCCGGCGGCGGCGAGCAATCGCCGGCGCCGGCGTCATGAACGGTGAATCCACGTGGCCCGTGAGGTTCGTGAGGAATAATGATGTCGCGCGTCGATCCGACCCAGCCCGATCCTTCCGCAATCAGTAACATTCTGATCCCGCCCTTCGCGGTGCTGCCCGATCCGAAACAGATGTTCGCGGATCGCAGCGCGCGGTTCGCCGTGCTCGCCGAAGGCCACGATCTGGCGCCCTATCTGCGGTTCCTGTCCGGGCTTTGCGGTGCGCAGGCGGCGATTCAGGATGGCTTGCCGGAGCCGGATGCGATTGCGCCGGATATTCTTACGCGCGCGCATGATCACAAGATGCCGCCGCTCGATCGCGGCGCGTTCAAGACCGACGCCGCGTTTGATGCGACGCTGCGGCGGCTGCTCGATGCCGCCGTCGGACTCGACATGCCGCAGCCGGCGCGCGCGGCACTGCTGCGCGTCACCGAGGCCGACGCCGATGGGCGTGAGGCGATGATTCAGAACGTGCTGGCCGAAGCCATTCCGTTCGAGGCGGTCGCGGAGCACGTTTTCGTCGCCGCCGCCTTGCAGGTTCACTTCGCACGGCTGGCGGCGCGGCTTGACGACAAGACCTTGCAGCCGGTCGGCGACGGCGTCTGCCCGTGCTGCGGCGGTGCGCCAAGTTCGACGGTGATCGTCAACTGGCGGCGCGCGCCAGGCACGCGCTTCTGCTGCTGCTCGTTGTGCGGCACCATGTGGAACTACGTCCGCTCCAAATGTACCGTGTGCGGATCGACCCGGAAGATCCTGTTCCAGGAAATCGAGGGCGCCGGCAATATCAAGGCCGAGACCTGCGACGATTGCCATGGCTACATGAAGATCCTCAATCAGCAGAAGGACGACCGGCTCGACCCGGTGGCCGATGACGTCGCCACCCTCGGCCTCGACCTTCTGGTGCGCGAACTGGGTTTTCGGCGCGGCGGCATCAATCCGTTCCTGATCGGATATTGAGGAGGCCGGAATGCGCGATCCCGGTCCCGCTTTCAGGCGTATTCCGTCCATCGACGAGATGTTGAAGACCGCGCCCGCCGTCGCGGCTGTGGCCCGGTTCGGTCGGCCGTCAGTGGTGGAGGCGATCCGGCGCTGCGCCGACGACGCGCGCGGCGAGGCCGCTTCCCATAGCGCAGAGCTGCCGCAAGCCGACGCCATCGTCGCAGCCGCGGTGGCGCGGCTCGAACGGGAGGCGCAGCCGAAGGTGCGGCCGGTGTTCAATCTCACTGGCACTGTGCTGCATACCAATCTCGGCCGCGCACAACTGGCGCAAGCGGCGATCGAGGCCGCGACCGTCGCGATGCGCGAGGCGCTGGCGCTGGAGTTCAACCTCGATACCGGCAAACGTGGCGAGCGCGACGATCTGGTCCGCGATCTGCTGTGCGAACTGACCGGCGCCGAGGACGCGACCGTGGTCAACAACAACGCCGGTGCGATTCTGCTGACCCTCAACACGTTGGGGCGCGGCAAGGACGCGGTGATCTCGCGCGGCGAACTGATCGAAATTGGCGGCGCGTTCCGGATGCCGGACATCATGGCGCGTGCCGGCACGAAACTGGTCGAAGTCGGCACCACCAACCGCACCCATGAGTACGATTACGCAGCGGCGATCGGCCCGAAGACCGGCCTCGTTCTCAAGGTGCATACCTCGAACTATCGCGTCGAGGGCTTCACCAAGGCCGTGTCCGGCAAAGCTCTTGCCGCGATCACGCGCGCGCGCGAGGTGCCGCTGTTGAACGATCTCGGCTCCGGCACGCTGGTCGATCTGACGCGTTACGGTCTGAGTCACGAGCAGACCGTGCGCGAGGCGGTGGCCGAGGGCGCCGATCTGGTCACCTTCTCCGGCGACAAGCTGCTGGGTGGGCCGCAGGCCGGTTTCATCGTCGGCCGCCGCGATCTGATCGCGCGCCTCAACAAGAATCCGATGAAGCGCGCGCTGCGGGTGGACAAGGTTCGCCTTGCCGCCATCGAGGCGACGCTGCGGCTCTATCGCGATCCCGATCGTCTTGTCGAGCGTCTGCCGACCATCCGGCTGCTGGCGCGCACGCGCGACGACATCGCGCGGCAAGCGGAGCGGCTGGTGCCTGCGCTATCCGCTGCTCTCGGGCCGTCCTACGTCGTGGCGGCGACCGATTGCGTCAGCCAGATCGGCTCGGGCGCCTTGCCGAGCGAAACCCTGCCGAGCGCCGGCATCGCCATCCGTCCGGCGTCGTCGCGCGGCAGCGGCCGCGCGCTGGCGGCGCTGGCGGCGGCGTTCCGTGGCTTGGCCGTGCCGGTGATCGGCCGGATCGAGGAGCAGGCACTGGTGCTCGATCTGCGCTGCCTCGACGATGAGGCGGGCTTTGTGGAAAATCTCGCCGGCCTCGACCTCGCGGAGCGCGGATGATGGGCTGGCTCGACGCTTCGCTCTCGGTGTTTCGCCGCAAGCCGCCACAGAAGACCACGGCGGAGTTAATGGCGAAGGCGCTCGATGCCGCGGCGGCCAACGACTACGAGACGGCACTGGCGATCTGGGGGCCGCTGGCGCAGCAGGGCGTGGCGCGGGCACAGAACAACATCGGCGTGTGCTTCAGCGAGGGCATGGGGGTCGCGCGCGACACCGCGCTGGCGTTCAAGTGGCTGACGCTCGCCGCCGAGAACGGCGACATCATCGGCAAGCGCAACCTCGCGGACCTCTACTTCAAGGGCGAGGGCGTCGAGTCCAATGCGGTGAAAGCCGCCGAACTCTATCGCGCGGCGGCGGAAGCCGGCGACGGCCCGGCGCAGGACATGCTGTCGTGGATGCTCTACGAGCAGCAGATGATCCCTGGCGATCTTGCGGAAGCGAAAAGCTGGGCGGAAGCCGCGGCGGCGCAGGGCGTGGTGCCGTCGATGACGCGGCTCGGCATGATCTATCACAACGCCATCGGCGTCGAGCGCGATCCGGCGGAGGCGGCGCGCTGGTGGGACATGGCGGCGGCGCGCGGCGATGCCGACGCGCAGGCGATGCTGGGGGCCGCCTATCAGTTGGGCGCGGGCGTGCCGCGCGATCAGGTCGCGGCCCTGATGTGGCTGTTGCGTGCGCAGGCCGGCGGCAGCGCGCTCGCCGAATCGTTCTTGCAGCCGACCTATGCCGCGATGTCCGAGGCCGAGATCGAGCGCGCGCGCAAGCTGGCGAAGCTGCCGCTCGGGGAGCCCGCGTCATGATCGTCGGCACCGCCGGACATATCGATCACGGCAAGACCTCGCTGGTGCGCGCGCTCACCGGCGTCGATACCGACCGCCTCAAGGAGGAGAAGGCGCGCGGCATCTCGGTCGATCTCGGCTTTGCCTATATGCCGACACCGGACGGAGGCATCCTTGGATTCGTCGATGTGCCGGGTCACGAGCGCTTCGTCCACAACATGCTGGCCGGCGCGACCGGCATCGATTTCGTGCTGCTGGTGGTCGCCGCCGACGACGGCGTGATGCCACAAACCGTCGAACACTTGGCGATCGTCAACCTGCTCGGCATCGCGCGGGGCGCGGTCGCGATCACCAAGGCTGATCTCGTCGGCGCCGAGCGGCTGGCCGAGGTGCGCGTGGAGATCGCCAATACGCTCGCCACCACATCGCTCGGCGATGCCGACATGTTCGCCGTCTCCAGCCAGAGCGGGCAGGGGATCGACGATCTGCGCGCGCATCTGTTCGCGGCGGCGCGCGCGCATCAGGCACGCTCCGACAAGGGGCGCTTCCGCCTCGCGGTCGATCGCTCCTTCACGCTGGCGGGCACCGGCACCGTGGTCACCGGCACGGTGCTGTCGGGCCGCGTCGCGGTCGGCGATCAGGTCGTCGTCAGTCCCTCCGGGCTTGCCGCGCGCGTGCGCGCGATCCACGCTCAGAACCGTGCCGCGGAATCCGGGCGCGCCGGCGACCGCTGCGCGCTCAATCTGGCCGGCGACGGCGTCACCAAGGACGCCATCGCGCGTGGCGATGTGGTGCTCGATCCCGAACTGCACGCGCCGGCCAACCGCATCGACGCGCGGGTCGAGGTGCTGGCCGGCGAATCCAGGCCAATTACCCAGTGGATGCCGGTGCGGCTGCATCATGCGGCGGCCGAGGTCGGCGCGCGCATCGTGCTGCTCAGCGATGATCCGATCCCACCCGGCGGCCACGCCTTCGTGCAACTTGTGCTCGATCAGCCGATCGCCGCTGCGGTCGGCGACCGCTTCGTGCTGCGTGACACCACGGCGCAACGCACCATCGGCGGCGGACTGTTCCTCGATCTGCGTGCCGGCGCACGCAAGCGCCGCGCGCCGGAGCGGCTGGCGCAGCTTGAGGCCAACACCGTCACCGACCCGGAGGGCGCGCTCACTGCACTTTTGAATTGTGCCGCCGGAGCCGTCGACTTCTCCGCCTTCATCCGCGACCGCGCGATCTCCGGGGCCGAGCGCGATGCGCTGGCGCAGCGCATGAGCCTGGTTCGCCTCGTCATGCCGAAGACCGAGTTCGTCATCGCGCCCGCCACCTGGCTGCGGATGAAGAACGATATCCTGGCGACGCTAACGAAATTCCACGCCGACAATCCCAACCTGTCCGGTATCGGCCTTGAACGGCTGCGGCTGCAACTTGAACCGCGGCTGCCGGCGCCGGCTTTCGCCGTGCTATTGCAGGGGCTGGCGCGCACCAAGGACATCGCGCTCGACGGCGCGTGGATCCGCCTGCCGAGCCACGAGGTGCGGCTGACGCCGGCCGACGAGGCGCTCTGGAATAAGGTGCGGGTGTTCATCGGCGGCGAGGGCCGGTTCCGCCCGCCGCGCGTGCGCGACATCGCCGGCTATACCGGCGTCGCCGAGCCGGAGGTGCGGCGGCTGTTCAAGCTGGTCGGCCGCATGGGGCGGGTCGATGAAATCGCGCACGACCACTTCTTCCTGCGCGCGACCGTGGCCGAGATGGTCGGCGTCATGGTCACGCTGTCGGCGCAGGCGCCGGACGGTCAGTTCACCGCCGCCCAGTTCCGCGACAAGTTCGACAACGGCCGCAAGGTGGCGATCCAGATCCTTGAATTTTTCGACCGTCATGGTGTTACAATTCGCAGAGGCGACCTGCGGCGGGTCAACAAGCACCGGCTTGACCTGTTTCGTCGGCCGGCCGATGACGTGCAGCCGGATGCGGATTCGCAGACCGGCACGTCGAATACGATTGGAAGAGCACCGTCCCCGGTGGGGCGTCCGGACTTCAAATCCGGGAAGGGCCGCGAGCCGGTTCTTGGTGGGTTCGACTCCCATTCTCTTCCGCCAATTTCAGGCAACCACAGGAGCGTGCGATGACGGCTCAGTCCTTGACGGCGTTGCTCGACGATCTTGATCGGATCGCCCACGACGCCTCCATCAACGAGGAGAATTATCGCAAGGAAGTAGCGATGCGCCTCCGCGAGCTTGAGCAGGATCGCGCCTTCGGTTTCCGGCGGCTCAATCTGATGCGGACCGTCACCGCCGCGCTGGAGGGCAGCGAGAGCGAGGACGAGGCGATCCGGCACGGCAGCGCCGCCTTTCTGCGCGAACTCGGCTGGAGCGGCGACAGCGAGACCCAGCAGGAAACGCTGCGGCAGTTCGAGCCGGTGATCGCCGCCTGCTGGCGCGCCGCCGCGCCGCCGCCCGAAACGTCGGATGCCGACGCAGAGCCCGCGGCCATCATCGCGAAGCTGCGCGCGTTCGAGGCGTGGTTCGCGGAGAACCGCAACGGGCCATTCCTCAGCATCATGGAGAGGGAGATCGTGGAGTTGCCGCTTGTCGAAACCTGCTAAAGCGTTTTCGAGCGAAGTGGAAACCGGTTCGCGTGAAGAAAACGCGTCAAAACAAAAATCAGGAGGCTTTCTGCTCTTGATGGCATCTCCCGCCGTCATGCGCGGACTTGATCCGGGCATCCATCTTCTTGAAAGGGGATGGATTGCCGGGTCAAGCCCGGCAATGATGTCTCAACATGGTTCCGTCAAAATATGAAACACTCCAGTCGCAAGAAGCTCGACGACTTTCTGTTCGACGACTGGGTAGTGCGCGAATATCGCCGCACGGGAGGATTCACCGCGCTCATCATTCTGATATCCACCGCCAATCTCGGCGTGCTGCCGCTGCGCTCGACCTTCACCCATGTGATCGGCGACGAACTCGACTGGCACCACTTCACGCTTCTGATGCGCGGCGCCAACGTGCCGTGGGACGGTGTGCTGCTGATGCCGATCACCGACGAGGACGGCGGTCCGGTCGAGGACAGCAAGGCGGCGGAGGCGCTGCGCGAACTTGAGGATCGCGTCAACGAGAACCGCATGGTGGTCAACGAGGGCCACTTCTTCGACACCTGGGGCCGCCGCATGAAGGTCGAGCCGGCGCAGGCGAATTGAGACGTGTCACGCACGGTAAGGAGTAATTATGAAGCGTCATGCGCGGACTTGATCCGCGCATTCATCTTTTTTGAAAGAAGGATGGATTGCCGGGTCAGGCCCGGCAATGACGCCATGCGCCTCAGCTTTCGACCCGCACCTGCGCCGGGCCGGCCTCAGTGCGGCCGATCACCTTGGCCGATATAAATCCGGCGTCGATCACCGTCTTGAGCACCGCATCCGCGCGCTCCGGCGCGCAGGCGATCAGCAGGCCGCCCGAGGTCTGCGGATCGGTGAGGAGGTCGCGCCGCCACTCGGGCATCTGCGGCGGCAGCACAATCGACGCGCCGTAGCTCGCCCAGTTGCGTTTTGAAGCCCCGGTGACGAAGCCGGCGCGGGCGAGATCACCGGCGCGCGAGAACAGTGGCACCGCATCGGCGTCGATCACCAGTGCAAGGCCTGATTCCCGCGCCATCTCATAGGCATGGCCAAGCAGGCCGAAGCCGGTGACGTCGGTGACGGCGTGCACGCTCGGATCGGCGGACAACTCGCCGCCGACGCGGTTGAGCTGCGTCGTCGAGGCCACCATTTCGGCATAGCCCTCGCCGTCGAGCTGGCCCTTCTTCAGCGCGGCGGAATAGATGCCGACGCCGAGGCCCTTGGTAAGGATCAGCGCGTCGCCAGGCTTGGCGTCGGCGTTACGGCGCACCTGCTCGGGCCGGCAGATACCGATCACAGCGAGCCCGTAGATCGGTTCCGGCGCGTCGATCGAGTGGCCGCCGCCGATCGGAAAGCCGGCCTCCGCGCACACCGATGCGCCGCCGCGCAGGATCTCGCGGACTACCTCCACCGGCATCTTGTCGAGCGGCATTCCAAGGATCGCCAGCGCCAGGATCGGCTTCGCGCCCATCGCATAGATATCGGAGATGGCGTTGGTCGCGGCGATACGGCCGAAGTCGAACGGGTCGTCCACCACCGGCATGAAGAAGTCGGTGGTGGCGACGATGCAGGTGTTGTCGTCCACCTGCCACACGGCGGCGTCGTCGCCGGTGTCGGCGCCGACCAGCAACTGGCGGAACGGCGCCGCCGCGGGCTGTCCTGCCAGCAACTCCTGCAACACCGAAGGCGCGAGCTTGCAGCCGCAGCCGCCGCCATGGGCAAGGCTGGTGAGACGGACGATAGGGGCGTTCATTGTCAATTCTCCCGATCGCGCCGCGCCGCGGCAGGTTCACCGGCAGTCCGCGCGCTGCGCGAAGCGGAGAGAGACAAAGGATGCGTCATCATACGCCCGAACGTGCCGCTTTCGCAAATCGCGACCGGCCGGTGAATCGGCGATATGACGCCGGATGCGCGGGTTGCGGCCGGATCAGACGATCCGGCTCTTGCGGTCGCCCCAATAGCGGTCGCGCAGCAGCCGCTTGTAGAGCTTGCCGGTGGGCAGGCGCGGCATCTCGTCGATGAAATCGATCGAGCGCGGACACTTCTGGCGCGACAAATTCTTGAGGCAGAATTGTGTCAACTCGTCCGCCAGCGCCTGGTCGGCGGTGACGCCGGGCATCGGCTGCACCACCGCCTTGACCTCCTCGCCGAGGTCGTTGTTGGGCACGCCGAACACCGCGGCATCCGCCACCTTCGGGTGGGTGATGAGCAGGTTCTCGCATTCCTGCGGATAGATGTTGACGCCGCCGGACACGATCATGAAGGTCGCGCGGTCGGTGAGGTAGAGGAAGCCGTCGTCATCGACATAGCCGATGTCACCGACGGTGCTCATCGTGCCGTCCTCGGAGCGCGACTCGGCGGTGCGCGCGGGATCGTTGAAATACGCGAATTCCGTTGCGGTCTTGAACCACAAGGTGCCCGGCGTTCCCTTCGGGCACGGCTTCATGTTCTCGTCGAGCACGTGCAGGTCGCCGAGCAGCACCTTGCCGACCGTGCCGCGATGCTTGAGCCATTGCTCGGTATCGCAGGCGGTGAAGCCCAAGCCCTCGGTCGCGCCATAATATTCGTGGATGATCGGTCCCCACCATTCGATCATCTGCTCCTTCACCTGCGGCGGGCAGGGCGCGGCCGCGTGGATCGCCACCTCCAGCGAGGAGACATCGTAGCGTCGCCGCACCTCGTCGGGCAGCTTCAGCATCCGCGAGAACATCGTCGGCACGAGCTGGCTGTGGGTCGGCCGGTATTTCTCGACCAGTTGCAGGTAGTGCTCCGGATCGAACTTCTCCATGATGATCGCGGTGCCGCCGCTGCGGATCACCAGGTTGACGGCGGCCTGCGGCGCGGAGTGATAGAGCGGGGCGGGCGACAGGTAGATCAGCCCTTCGCGATAGCGCCACAACTTCAACAGGAAATCGAGCAGCGCCAGCCCCTGCGCCGGAGGCTGTTCCGGCAGCGGACGGGTGATGCCTTTCGGCTGCCCGGTGGTGCCGGAGGAATACAGCATTGCGCAGCCAAGGTTCTCGTCGACGATCGGAGTCGGCGGGAAATCACGGACCGCTTCGTCGAGATTGAGAATTTTGTCTCCGTCGCCGGGGCCGTCGACAATCAGGCTGACCTCGACGTTCGGGCACTGCTTCAGCGCCTCGACCGCGACGGCGCGCTTTTCCTCCGAGAAGATCAAAACCCGCGACTCACTGTTGTTGACGATATAGGCGACTTCGTCGGCCTTCAGATAAGAATTGATGCAGGTGTAGTAGAGGCCGGCGCGTTCGCCCGCGCCGCAGTATTCGAGGTAGCGCGAATTGTTTTCCATGAAGATGGAATAGTGCGCGAGGCGCTTGAGGCCGCGCGAGCGCAGAAAATGCGCCAGCCGATTGGAGCGCGCTTCCAGTTCGGCATAGGTGACGGTTTCGCCCGTTGCCGCCATGATGAAGGCGGGTTGGTTGGCGCGGGTCTTGACGTGGGTCCCCGGATACATGGAAATCGACTCCCTGCTGAACGATCGTGCCGGATTGGCCCGGTCTTGGTCGTGGACAACTGACAGAATATCGCCGCCAAGGCCGCTGGCAAGGCGATGGACCCGGCCAACGATGAGGCGTGGGCGCGCATCCCGCGCCCGGTGACGGCGGCGGGGCCGGCTGCAATCCCCGCCCCATGCGAACGGCGTAGTGGTAAAAGCTGCGGGATCGCTTATAGAGGCGTCGGTCACGCTCACAGGCTGACACCCATGCGCATGTCCTCGCCCGCCTGCCGCTGCTTCCCGCCCTGGCGCTGCCTCCCATGTTGCAGTGCAGCCGAAGCGTCTCCGATCATTGCCGTGACCGGCGGACGACTATGACTGATCTCGCGCGCGAGGCGACGGACGGCTACCGCGCGGGATTGTCTGAGCGGGGAAAGCCGTCGATCGTGCGGCGGATAATGCGCGCGATCGAAGCGAGTAATCGCTACGATCTGGCGTCCGTCGCGCTGCTTGCCGTCCTGGTCGGCCTGGTCGTCGCGACCTTCCGCGACTACGCCATCACCAACGACGAATGGATTCAGCATCGCTACGGCGGACTGATCGTGGCCTATTATGCGAGCGGCTTCACCGACCGCGCGGTGTTCGCTCTCGACAACTTGTATCTTTACGGCGGCCTGTTCGACAGTCTGGCGGTGCTGCTCGGCCATCTTGTGCCGATGGACATCTACGACTTGCGTCATCTGATGTGCGCCTTGATCGGCGTTGCCGGGCTCGGCGCGGCACTTGCGACGGCGCGGATGATCGGTGGCCCGCGCGCCGGCCTGATCGCAGGGGCAGCGCTGGCAGTGTGCGGTTCGTGGTACGGCACCATGTTCCACCACAGCAAGGACATTCCGCTGGCGGCGGCGATGGCCGGTGCGCTGTATTTCCTGATCCGGGCTGCGCGCGATCTGCCGAACCCGAAGCCGCGCCACGTCGTCGGCTTCGGGCTGACGACCGGCGCGGCGCTCGGCATCAAGGTACTGGGCCTTCTGCTGGTCGGTTACGTCGGCGTTGCGATCCTGCTCAGCGTTCCGCCGGCGATGCCGCTGGCCTCGCGGGAGGCGCGCCGGTTCGTCTGGGCGTCGTTGATCCGCTTCGTGCCGGCGCTGGCGATCGCCTATGGCATCATGATCGTGACCTGGCCGTGGTCGGCGCTGTCGCCGCTCAATCCGATTCGCGGCCTGTTCAGCTTCGCGGAGTTTCACTACAACATCCGAACCGTGCTGCATGGCACGGTGTACCGCATGGCGACGATTCCGCGCCTCTACGTCCCGACTTACATCGTCATCAAGCTGCCGCTGTTGATGCTGGCCGGCGCGCTGCTGGCGATGGCGTTCGCGGCGCTGTCGGCCGTCGTACGGTCGGGAATCCACCGCCGGGCGCGCCGTGAGATCGCGATGGTGGCGTTCGCCGCCGTCTTTCCGGTGCTGTGTGAGGTCACCGTACAGGGGCCTGCATTTTGCGGGCTGCGCCATTTCCTGTTCGTCATTCCGCCGCTCGCCATTCTGGCCGGCGTCGGGCTGGATCATGTAGTGGCGCGGCTGCGGGCGGCGTCGCGTCCGCTCGGGGGAGCGGCGCTGGCGATGATCGCCGCCGGCCTCGCCTTTAACGCCGTGACGCTGGTTCGCCTGCATCCTTACGAATATCTGGTGTTCAACCCGCTTGTCGGCGGTCTTGAGGGAGCCTCGCGCCGCTATGCCATGGACTACTGGTTCACCATCATGCCGGAAGCGGTGGACCGGCTTGAAGCCTATCTCGACCGCACCGAGCCGGTCCTGAGCCACGATCCGAACCACAGCTATTCGGTGGCGATCTGCGGTGAGAGGGCGGCCTTGGTCAAGAAAGCCAACCCTCATCTGCACTGGGCCGAGGTCTGGGAAACCGCCGATTTCTTCATTGCGCCGACTCACATGAACTGCGACCGCGACAGCCGGGGCAGGGTGGTGGTCACGGTGGAGCGGCTCGGCGTTCCGCTCGGTTACGTGAAGGACCAGCGCGCCGGGCACTAGTAGCCGCGGCTGCCCGTGGCCGGGAATTATGCTAACTGAAGGCTACAGGGCTTGTCTGGACGGGGCCCGCAAGCGGAGGCGATCTGACCCGTGGCGATGGAGACGTTTCACATCGCGGTGCTGGCGGGCGACGGCATCGGGCCTGAGGTGATGGCGCCGGCGCTGGAGGTGCTGCGCCGGATCGAGGCGACCTCGACGCTCAAATTCCGCTTCACCGAGGCGCCGGCCGGCGCGACGCACTACCGGGCAACCGGCGCCTCGATGCCGGAGACCACGATCCGGCTGTGCGAGGCGGCCGATGCCATCCTGCTGGGCGCCTGCGGACTGCCGCACATCCGCTATCCCGACAATACCGAGATCGCGCCGCAGATCGAGTTGCGGATGATCTTCGATCTCTATGCCGGGGTGCGGCCGGCGCGGCTCATTCCCGGCGTACCAAGTCCGATCATTGGCGCGGCCGCGCACGGCATCGACCTGGTCCTGATCCGCGATCCACCGAAGGGCTGTTCGCCTCGATGGGCAAGGGCGAGGTCACGGCGGATGAGGCGCGCGAGACGCTGGTGATCACCCGCAGGACGTCGCAACGTCTGTTCGATTTTTCCTTCCGCCTTGCGGAACGCCGCAAGGCGCGGGGCCGGCCGGGGCGGCTCGTCTGCGTTGACAAAGCCAACGTGTTCAAGGCGTTCGCCTTCTTTCGCGGCCTGTTCGACGAGGCGGCGACGCGCCATCCCGAGGTCGAGGCGTCGCGCGTCTACGTCGATGCCTGCGCGGCGATGCTGGTCCAGCGGCCATGGGATTTCGACGTGCTGGTGACCGAGAACATGTTCGGCGACATCCTGTCCGATCTCACGGCCGCCCTGATCGGCGGGCTCGGCATGGCGCCGTCCGCCGATATTGGCGACCGCCACGCAGTGTTCCAGCCGTGCCACGGCACAGCGCCGGACATCGTGGGGCAGGGCAAGGCCAATCCGACCGCAATGATCCTCTCGGTGGCGCTGCTGCTCGACTGGCTGGCCGACACCCACAAGCTCGAAGCTGCCGCCGACGCCGCGCGGCGCATCGAGCGCGCGGTTGACAAGACATACGCGGGTGGCGTCAAACCGATCGAACTGGGTGGCGGCGACGGCACCGCGGCAATCGCCCGCGCCGTCCTCGCCGTGCTGTAACGAACAACAAAACGAGCCCGAGGACTGGACGCCATGAAAAGTTTCAAGGTCACCGATTTCAACGCTCCCCTGACCGAGGTCGACGAGCCGACGCCGCAGCCGACCGGTACTCAGGTCCTGCTCAAGGTCAAGGCCGCCGGCGTCTGCCACAGCGATCTGCACATCTGGGAAGGCGGTTACGATCTCGGCCATGGCCGCAAGCCGCTGTCGCTGAAGGATCGCGGCGTTTCGCTGCCGCGCACCATGGGACACGAGACGGTCGGCGAGGTGGTGGCGCTCGGGCCGGACGCCAGGGGCGAGGTCAAGGTCGGCGACGTCTGCCTGGTCTATCCGTGGCTCGGCTGCGGCAAATGCGAACTGTGCCTCGCCGATCAGGAGAACATGTGCCCCAAGGCGAACTCGCTCGGGGTCTACTGCGACGGCGGCTATGCCGATTACATGACGGTGCCGGACCCGAAGTATCTCATCGATCTCAAGGGGCTCGATCCGGTCACCGCCGCACCCTACGCCTGTTCCGGCGTCACCACCTACAGCGCGCTGAAGAAAGTGGAGTCGGTGCTGCATCATCCAGTCGTCATCTTCGGCGCCGGCGGGCTCGGCCTGATGGCGCTGTCGCTGCTCAAGGCGATGGGCGGCAAGGGCGCGATCGTGGTCGATATCGACGCCCGCAAGCGTGAAGCGGCGGTTGAAGCCGGCGCGCTCGGCGCGGTGGACGGCGCGGCGCCGGATGCGCTTGCGCAGATCGCGGCCAGGGCCGGCGGCCCGGTCTATGCTGCGATCGATCTGGTCGGCAACGCGCAGACCGCGCAACTCGGCTTCGACTGCCTCGCCAAGGGCGGCAAGCTGGTGATGGTCGGGCTGTTCGGCGGCGGCGCGCCGTGGGCGCTGCCGCTGATCCCGATCAAGGCGATCACCATTCAGGGCAGCTATGTCGGCAATCTGCGCGAGACGAAGGACCTGCTCGATCTGGTGCGGACCAAGAAGGTGCCGCCGATCCCGGTGACGACGATGCCGCTGGCACAGGCCGACGCCGCGCTCGGCGCGCTCAAGAGCGGCAAGCTGGTCGGCCGCGCGGTGCTGACGCCGTAAGTGGATTCGATCGAAGCCGTCACCCTTCGAGGCTCGGGCTTTCGCACGTCAGGGTCCGACCGGAGACGAGACGCCATCGTCCGCGAATGTGGACGATCCGGTGATCCGAAGCGCGTGCTGTCGATCGCACGGCTGCGGAATACTGGATGCCCGCCTGCGCGGGCATGACGGCTTTCATCTTGATAAAAGCGCACTCCCGGTCAGACATTCAGGATGACGCTGTCGCGTCGTCCTGCTGCGCTACAGATTGCTGTCGGTGATCGCGGAATAGATCAGCGTGCGCAGTTCGCGCCGCACCGGATAGGCGCTCGACGGCAGCACCTGCGTCATGAAGATGGCGACGAGGTCTTCCGCCGGATCGATCCAGAACGAGGTGGTGGCCGCGCCGCCCCAGGCGTACTCGCCGGGGCTGCCGGGGATCATCGTCTGCGCCGGGTCCATCGTCACCGAGAAACCGAGGCCGAAACCGACGCCGGCATAGGTCGCTTCGCTGAACAGCGAGCGCGACAGTTGCGTCAGGTCCTTGTTGCCGGGCAGGTGGTTGGTGGTCATCAGCGCCAGCGTCTTGGGCCCGAGCAGCCGCGTGCCGCCGAGTTCGCCGCGGTTGAGCAGCGCGCGGCAGAAGGTGAGATAGTCGTCCGCCGTCGAGCACAGCCCGCCGCCGCCGGAGATGAACGACGGCGGTTCGAGGAAGCTGCTGGTGGTCGGGTCGTCCTGAAGGAACAGCGCCCCGTTTGCGCCCGGCGAATTGAACGCCGCCATGCCGCCGGGCGTGGCATTGTAACAGGCAGCGAAGCGGTGCGCCTTGGCGGCCGGAACGTGGAAGCCGGTGTCGCTCATGCCGAGCGGATCGAAGATGCGCTCTTGCAGGAACTGGTCGAACGGCTTGCCGGAGATGGTCTCGATCAGGTAGCCGAGGACGTCTGTGGAGACGGAGTAGTTCCAGGCGTCGCCCGGCGAGAACTCCAGCGGGATCTGCGCCAGATCGTCGATCATCGACTGCATGGTGCCGGCCTTCTCGATCTCGCCGATCTTCTTCTCGCGATAGGCGGCGTCGACGTTGCTGCGCTGCTGGAACCCGTAGGTGAGGCCGGAGGTGTGGCGCAGCAGATCGATGATCTGCATCGGCCGCGTCACCGGCTGGGTCAGGAACGCCGGCGCGACGCCGGCCACGAACACCCGCAGGTCCTTCCATTGCGGGATGTATTTGTGGACCGGCTCGTCGAGCGCGACCCGGCCGTCCTCGACCAGCATCATGAAGGCGACCGAGGTGATCGGCTTGGTCATCGAGTAGATGCGGAAGATGGTGTCGTCCTTCATCGGCACCTTGCGTTCGAGGTCGGCATAGCCCTGTACCGCGGAGTGGGCGATGGCGCCGCGCCGGTAGATCAGGGTCCGGGTGCCGGGAAAGCGGCCGCTGTCGAGATAGCGGCGCTTGAGGTGATCCTCGATGCGGCCAAGCCGCGCCCCCGACATGCCGAGACTTTCGGGAGCGGCCGTGAGGGGCGTCAGGCTGGAGGCTGGCGCGGGCTTGGTCGGATCGAGCATTGATGTCTCCTGCACGTTCGGCGGCGATGACGGCCATTTCACAACTTCCGCGCAGGCGGCACAAGCCGGTCGGGCGCGGCGTTGCTGCTGGCGATGCGGTCGCGACGCATATCGGCCCCCCGGTTTCGTGCCTTGTCGGGCGCGCCCGATTCGCGTTTGGTCCGGCTTCCGTTGTGGCCCCTTGCGATTCCCGAGCCCCGCTTTGTCCCCGCCCACCATGCCGGTCGCGGCCTTCGCCGATCAGCCTCCCGCGTCCCGGGTGGCTTCACGTCCCGCGCTGTCGCGCGCTCCGCAGCGCACCGACCGCCCGTTCCGCGGTATCGTGCTGGTAATCGCCTCGACGGTATTCCTGGCCTGCTCGGACGCGCTCGCCAAGTATCTGACGCGCAGCCTGCCGCCGGTCGAGATCGCCTTCATCCGCTTCTTCGTCTTCGCGCTCATCATGCTGCCGGCGATCGCGATGCGGAGCGGCGGCAACGTGCTGGCGACGCGGCGGCCGGTGATCCAGGTGCTGCGCGGCATCGGGCTGGTGTCGTCGTCGCTGTTCTTCATCTGGGGGCTGGGCTATCTGCCGATTGCGGAAGCCTCCGCCACCGCCTTTGTCGCCCCGATGTTCGTCACCTGCCTGTCGATCGTGATGCTGTCGGAGAAGGTCGGCGTGCGGCGCTGGATCGCCACCATCGTCGGCCTGATCGGCGTTCTGATCGTGATGCGGCCGGGAACCAGCGCGTTCAACGTCGCCGCCTTTTTCCCGATCGCCTCGGCGCTTGGATGGGCCTTCGCGCTGGTGCTGACGCGGCAGATCGCGGGCACCGACCGTCCGGTGACCACGATGGCCTATTCCGCCATCGTCGGGCTCGCGGTGCTTGCGGTGCTGGCGCCGTTCTTCTGGGTGACGCCGACCTGGCAGCAGGTCGGAATCGCGGTCCTGATCGGCATCTCGTCCACGCTCGGCCACTGGATCGTGGTGCTGGCCTATCGCCACGCCGACGCCTCGGTGCTGGCGCCGTTCACCTACAGCCAACTGGTGTGGGTGAGCGTGCTCGGCTTTATCATGTTCGCCGAAATTCCGGACCGCTGGACGGTACTGGGCGCCTGCATCATCATCAGCAGCGGGCTCTACATCGCGCACCGCGAGCGTATCCGCAAAGTGCGGATGCGCGATGCGCCGGAGCGCGCGCCGGGGGCGTGAGCGCCGTTCCGGGGCCACAAGGACAAGCACGCCGGGCTGGCGCGGCAACGGCGAGGCATCCCCGATGCGCGGCCTGCAACCGCATCCCGCGTCGGGCGGGTTCATTTCGCCACAGTTTCATGCAAGGATGGGAACCGAACGTTTCAGTTCTCCAAAATCCCGCATTTTCGTGAGGTTTCGTCATGGTCAATCGCATGCAATTTTACATTGACGGCGCGTGGGTCGATCCCGTTGTCAAGAAGTCGACGCCGGTGGTCAATCCGGCGACCGAGGAGGCCATGTACGAGGTGGCGCTCGGCTCCAAGGCCGATGTCGACAAGGCGGTCGCCGCCGCCAAACGGGCTTTTGAAACCTTCTCGCAGACCACCCGCGAGGAGCGGGTGGCGCTGCTGGAAAAGATCATCGCGATCTACAAGGGCCGGATGAAGGAGATCGGCGCGGCGGTGTCCGACGAGATGGGCGCGCCGCTGCCGATGGCGGAGAAGCTGCAGGCCGGCGCCGGGCTCGGCCATCTGATGTCCACCCTCGACGTCCTGAAGACCTATCCGTTCGAGGAGCCGATGGGCTCGGCCGTGGTGGTGCGCGAGCCGATCGGGGTGATCGGCATGATCACGCCGTGGAACTGGCCGCTGAACCAGATCGCCTGCAAGGTGGCGCCGGCGCTGGCGGCGGGCTGCACCATGATCCTCAAGCCGTCGGAATACACGCCCACCTCGGCGCTGATCTTCGCCGAAATCCTCCATGAGGCCGGGGTGCCGAAGGGCGTCTTCAACTTGATCAACGGTCTCGGCCCCGACGTCGGCGCGGCGATGAGCGAGCATCCCGACATCGACATGATCTCGTTCACCGGCTCGACCCGCGCCGGCATCGACGTCGCCAGGCGCGCGGCGCCGACGGTGAAGCGCGTCAGTCAGGAACTCGGCGGCAAGTCGCCCAACGTCATCCTTGAGGACGCCGACCTGACCAAGGCGGTGATCGGCGGCACCGCCCACATGTTCAATAACTCGGGTCAGTCGTGCAACGCGCCTTCGCGCATGATCGTGCCGCTGTCGAAGATGAAGGAGGCCGCCGCCATCGCCAAGGGCGTCGCCGACAAGACCAAGGCGGGCGACCCGCGCGCCGAGGGCACCACCATCGGCCCGGTGGTCAACCGCACCCAGTGGAACAAGATCCAGGATCTGATCAAGAAGGGCATCGACGAAGGCGCGACGCTGGTGGCCGGCGGCCCCGGCCTGCCGGAAGGCGTCAACAAGGGCTTCTACGTGCGCCCGACGGTGTTCGCCGACGTCACCGAGGACATGACCATCGCGCGCGAGGAAATCTTCGGCCCGGTGCTGGCGATCATGGGCGCCAAGGACGAGGCCGACGCGGTGCGGCTCGCCAACGACACGCCGTACGGGCTTGCGGGTTACGTCTCGGCCGGCACGGTGGAGCGCGCGCGCAAGGTCGGCCGCCAGATCCGCGCCGGCAACGTCAACCTGCAGGGCGTGCCCAACGAGCGCACCGCGCCGTTCGGCGGCTACAAGCAGTCCGGCAACGGCCGCGAGTGGGGCAAGTTCGGCCTGGAGGAGTATCTCGAAGTCAAGGCCATCGCCGGCTTCAACGCGGCTTGATCCTCGCGAATTGACCGATGCGCCGGGGCGGGAAACGATCCCGCCCCGGCGTTTTTTGTTCGTGAGCCCGACACGCTGCCGCCGCCAGTCCGGCGCTTCAATTCGAAGCGGCGACCTGCTACAGCAGGGCCGCTCCGCGCCGGCGCGATCCGGCTTTCCAAAATGCCGGCCGCCATGCCCGATCCCCAGTTCGTTCTGACGCTGTCGTGTCCCGATCGTCCGGGCATCGTCTCGGCGGTGTCCACCTTCCTCGCTCATAACGGGCAGAACATTCTCGACGCGCAGCAGTTCAACGACACCGGCTCCGGCCAATTCTTCATGCGCGTGGTGTTCAACCCCGCGGACCTCACGGTGAAGCTGGCGGCGTTGCAAACCGGCTTCGCCGCCATCGCCGAGCGCTTCGCCATGCGCTGGCTGATGCGCGACCGCGCCGCGCTCCGCCGCGTCATGCTGCTGGTGTCGAGGTCCGACCATTGTCTGGCGGATATTCTGTATCGCTGGCGCACCGGCGAACTGGCGATGATTCCGACCGCGATCGTCTCCAACCATCCGCGCGAGACCTATAACGGGCTCGATCTCGGCGACATTCCCTTTCACTATCTGCCGGTGACGCGGGAGACACGCGCGGAGCAGGAAGCCGCGATCTCCGATCTGGTCGCCGCCACCGCCACCGATCTGGTGGTGCTGGCGCGCTACATGCAGATTCTATCGGACCGGCTCGCGGCCGAACTGTCGGGCCGCTGCATCAACATCCATCATTCCTTTCTGCCGGGATTCAAGGGCGCGCGGCCGTATCATCAGGCCCACGCGCGCGGCGTCAAACTGATCGGCGCCACCGCCCACTACGTCACCAGCGCGCTGGACGAGGGGCCGATCATCGATCAGGACGTCGAGCGCATCAGCCATCGCGACACCCCGGAGGATCTGGTCCGCAAGGGCCGCGACATCGAGCGCCGCGTGCTGGCGCGCGCGGTGCGCCATCATCTGGAGGACCGCGTGATCCTCAACGGCAACAAGACCGTTGTATTCATGGATTGACCTGTTCACGGACTGAGCGCGCTCGACGCTTCAGTCGTCATTGCCGGGCTTGACCCGGCAATCCATCCATTTCTTGAAAGATGGATGCCCGGATCAAGTCCGGGCATGACGAACGCTGATTCCATCAAAACAAAAATTCTAGAGCATGATTTGCCGAGGTTGAATCGGAGTCGTCACTCCGAGAGTCCGATCAGGAAACGAGATGTCATCGTCCGCCAACGGGTCCGCGCCGAAAGCGCGTTTACGCGCGTCTTCGACGCGCTATGGCGCGGCCCGATGACAGGCTCCGGCGGACGATCCAGTCATCGAGGAGAGCGCGTGGGAAATTGATCCGCTATGGAATACTGGATACTCCGCTTTCGCGGAGTATGACGGCTTT
>JBIQLW010000019.1:0-77739 GCA_044463945.1 Bradyrhizobiaceae bacterium
CCAGCAAAAAATCGCCTCACTTCTGCAAAGCCTTCGCGAAGGCGGACGATCCAGTCATCCTTGCAGGCGAAATTGATCCCACGGAATACTGGATCCTCCGCTTTCGCGGCGTATGACGGTTTTCGTGTTGCTCACTTGCGCAAATGCAACTCGCCCCAAACGAAAACGGGCGGCCCGCGCCGCCCGCTTTGCATTCGTGACGCCGCGCGGTTACGCCGCCTTCTGCTTCGGCTGCAACAGCTTGCGGTTGACCAGGCACTCGGCGATCTGGATGGCGTTGAGCGCCGCGCCCTTGCGCAGGTTGTCGGAGACGCACCACAGCACGAGGCCGTTCTCCACCGTCGCGTCCTCGCGGATGCGGCTGACGTAGGTGGCGTCCTCGCCCGCCGATTCATACGGCGTGACGTAGCCGCCCGGCTCGCGCTTGTCGATCACCAGGCACCCCGGCGCCTTGCGCAGCACCTCGCGCGCCTCGTCGACGCTGATCGGCTTCTCGAACTCGATGTTGACCGCCTCCGAATGGCCGATGAACACCGGCACCCGGACGCAGGTCGCCGTCAGTTTGATCTTCGGATCGAGGATCTTCTTGGTTTCGGCCACCATCTTCCATTCTTCCTTGGTGTAGCCGTCCTCCATGAAGACATCGATGTGCGGGATCACGTTGAAGGCGATCCGCTTCGGGAATTTCTTGGTGACGATATCGCTCGCGGTATAGACCGCCTTGGTCTGCGCGAACAGTTCGTCCATGCCGTCCTTGCCCGCGCCCGACACTGACTGATAGGTCGAGACCACCACGCGCCTGATCGTCGCCGCGTCGTGCAGCGGCTTCAGCGCGACGACGAGTTGCGCCGTCGAGCAGTTCGGGTTGGCGATGATGTTCTTCTTGGTGAAGCCGCTGACCGCGTCGGCGTTCACTTCAGGCACGATCAGCGGCACGTCGGCGTCGTAGCGCCATGCCGACGAGTTGTCGATCACCACCGCGCCCTGCGCGCCGATCTTCGGCGACCACTCCTTCGAGACGTCGCCGCCCGCCGACATCAGGCAGATGTCGACGTCGCTGAAATCGTAGTTTTCCAGCGCCTTGACTTTCAGGGTGCGGTCGCCGAACGAGACGTCGGTGCCGACGCTGCGCCGCGAGGCCAGCGCCACCACCTCGTCCGCCGGGAATTTGCGCTCATCGAGGATGTTGAGCATTTCCCGTCCGACATTGCCGGTCGCCCCGGCCACCGCAACCTTGTAACCCATCGTTCACTCTCCGAGCAAAAATGCCGCCGCGCCGCGCGTCGCGGCAAGCAAGCGGAAGCGCTTCTATGCGAGAAACGCCGCAAACACAACATTCGCACGCAAACCGGGCTTTTCCATGCGCTTTCTTCCCTCCGGCCACGCGCGGCTTCCGCACGGGACCGGGCTCGGTCCTGCGTTGCGCGAGTTCGCCGCCGAATGCGGCGTGGTGGCGAAGTGTCTCGCCGCTTATCTGGGGGCGCTGGCGGCGATCGCCGGCGCTGCGGTGGCGTTCGTCACCCACTGGGATTTCGACGACGGCCTCGCGCGGCTGCCGCTCGACGCCGTGCTGGGCGCGGACCGGCCGCAGGCGGCCTGGCGGCTGGCCCCGCAAGCGCCGGCCGCCTTCGCCGTCAGCCAGTTCGACACCGCTGGAATCGTCGCCGATTACGAGGTTTTTCTGGGCGAGGGCGACGGCCGTAGGGATATTTTCCGATGGACCATGGCGGCCGACCACAGCCCGGTGGCCGGATTGCGGATCGACCGCCCCGCCGGCGACCTGCCGGGCGAGGCTGTGGTGGCGGTGCTGGCGGAAGCCGGACTCGGCGGGATCGTCGATACCGACGCCGCCGGCGTCATCGACAGCAAGTTCGGCCCGGTCCGGCTGCTGCGCCTGATCGACGGCGAGGGCGCGGCCGCGCCCTGCCTCGGCTTCGTCAGGAGCTTCGCCCGCCCCAGCCTGCGCTTCGAGGGCTGGTCCTGTCGGGGCGAAACCGCGGCCGACCGCCGCGCCGCCGTCGCCTGCCTGCTCAACCGCCTGGTGCTGCTCACCGCCGGCAATGACGCGAGACTCGCGGAATTGTTCGCCCATGCCGAATTGCGCCGGCCCGATTGCGTCGCCGCCGGCGCGGCGCGGCAGACCGCCGACTGGATCGTCGGCGCGCACGAGCCGCGGCTGCGCGGCGCGCTGTAGCGCCGGGCCGGATCGCTGGCAGGGGGCGGCGTCGATGCAACATTTGACGCCTTCGACCGTTATTGTCGCCCGGTGTGGCCCGAATGACCTTGTGGGTGTGGCCGCCCGGCCGCTAAAATGGCCGGCAATCGCATGACCGATTCCGGTTGCCCTGATTTCGCCTGCCCATGAGGACCCGATGATCCCGAATTTGCTTGCCGCCCCGAACCTGTCCGCGCTGCGCCGCGCGGCGTTGCTGGCGGCAGTGGCCGTGCTGGCCGTTGGCGTCAGCGTGCCGCCGGCCGATGCCGCTCCGCGCAAGCGCGGCGAGCGTGGCTATACCCAGCGCGGGCCCAACGTGTCGTATCAGGCCGGGCCGCGCACCCGCATCTACGTCACCAAGCGCTCGTGGCTCGACGCCGGAACCGAGGTGTTGCCGGGCGAGCGCAAGTTCATGGACTACGCGATCCCGCCGGGCCAGTCGTTCGGCAACCAGAACCTCAACCGCCCGCTCGACCGCCAGCCGCTGAGCCCCGGCTACGATCTCGGCGGCTACCCGCAGCAGTTCCCGCTCTACTGAGCGGCATTCATTTCAAGTAAAAATGCCCGGCCAGCGGCCGGGCATTTTTACTTTTGGAATAGTGAGCGCTGCATTGTGTGACATGCGACTCTCTCCCCCGCAAGCGGGGGAGAGGACCACAACGGCCAGCGTCGAATGAAGCCGACACGCTCTTGCAGGGACGCCGCGAGGGGGTGCCTCAGCCGTGCAGCGCCTGCATTTCCTTGAGGATGGCCTCGCCCATGGCGGCGGTGGAGACGATGGTGGCGCCCTCCGATTGCAGATCGGCGGTGCGCAGGCCCTTCGCCAGCACCGCGGCGATTGCCTGATCGAGCTTGTCGGCGAGGTCGCCGCGGTCGAAGGAATAGCGCAGCGCCATGCCGAACGACGCCAGCATGGCGATCGGGTTGGCCTTGCCTTGCCCGGCGATATCCGGTGCGGAGCCGTGGACCGGCTCGTACAGCGCCTTGCGCGTGCCGGTCTTGGCGTCGGTCTCGCCGAGCGAGGCGGACGGCAGCATCCCGAGCGAGCCGGTGAGCATCGCCGCGATATCGGACAGCATGTCGCCGAACAGGTTGTCGGTGACGATGACGTCGAACTGCTTAGGTGCGCGCACCAATTGCATCCCGCCGGAATCGGCGAGCTGGTGGTCGAGCGCGACGTCCTTGTATTCGCGCTGATGTACTGCCGTCACCACCTCGTTCCACAGCACGCCCGACTTCATGACGTTGCGCTTTTCCATCGAGGTCAGCTTGTTGCGGCGCTTGCGCGCGAGGTCGAAGGCGACGCGGGCGATGCGCTCGATCTCGTAGGTGTCGTAGACCTGGGTGTCGATGGCGCGCTTCTGGCCGTTGCCGAGGTCGGTGATGGTTTTCGGCTCGCCGAAATAGACGCCGCCGGTCAGTTCGCGCACGATCATGATGTCGAGGCCCTCGACCACCTCCGGCTTGAGGCTGGAGGACTGCGCCAGCGCCGGATAGCAGATCGCCGGCCGCAGGTTGGCGAACAGCGCGAGGTCCTTGCGCAGCCGCAACAGACCCGCTTCCGGTCGCACCTCGTAGGGCACCGGGTCCCATTTCGGGCCGCCGACCGCGCCGAACAGCACCGCGTCGGCGGCGAGCGCCCTGGCCATGGTGGCGTCGGTGATGCTGACCCTGTCGGCGTCGTAGGAGGCGCCGCCGACCAGCCCTTCCTCGGTCTCGAATTTGGCGATGCCCTGCGCGTCGAGCCAGCCGATCAGGCGCTTCACCTCGCCCATGACCTCGGGGCCGATGCCGTCGCCGGGGAGAAGGAGAAGCTTGTGGGTCGCCATGATGATATTGCCTGATGCGCGTTGCGGGAGGATCGAGGAAATGCGCGCTTGTGCTAAAGCCCCGTTGCGCAAATGGCAAGACACCGTTGTGCAGGCCGCAGCATTGCTGGCACAGTGCGCGGAGCTCCGGAGCCGCCCGTGACCGTCCCCAGATCCGACCTGTCCCAGCCCGCTGATGTGGCGCGCCTCCTGCTCGTCCTGTCGCTGGCGCCGACGATCGGGCTCGGCATCGGCCGTTTCGTCTACTCGCTGGTGCTGCCCGACATGCGCGACTCGCTGGGCTGGTCCTACGCGGCCGCGGGCTTCATGAACACCATCAACGCCGCCGGTTATCTCGGCGGCGCGCTGATCGCCTCCCGGCTGTGCAACCGCTTCGGCCTGTTCAGGGTGCTGCGCGACGGCACGCTGGCCTGCGTGGCGGCGCTGATCCTGTCGGGCGTGTCCGGCAACTTCGTCATGCTGAGCTTCGCGCGGCTGTTGATCGGCGTCGGCGCGGCGGTGGCGTTCGTCTCGGGCGGCGCGATGGCCGCGACGCTGGTGCAATCCCAGCCGGCGCGCGCGAGCCTGCTGCTGAGCCTGTTCTATGCCGGGCCGGGGTTCGGCATTTTCATCTCGGGGGCGCTGGCGCCGTTCATGCTGGCTTATTTCGGCCCCGGCTCGTGGTGGATGGTGTGGCTGGCGATGGCGGCGATTTCCAGCGTGATGATGGTGGTGCTGCTGCGCCATGCCATCGATGCGCCCGCGCCGGTCGCCGACGCCGCGCCGGGCAAATTCGCGATTCCGCCGGTGGCGATCTATCTCGCCGGCTATTTTCTGTTCGGCGCCGGCTACATCGCCTACATGACCTTCATGATCGCCTTCGTCCGCGACGCCGGCGGCGGCCCGGCGGCGCAGAGCGCGTTCTGGTGCCTGATCGGCCTGAGCGCCTTCGCCTCGCCGTGGGTGTGGCGCCGCCTGCTGGCGCGCGGCCGCAGCGGCGTATCCACCGCCATCCTCCTCGCCTTCAACGCCATCGGCGCGGCGCTGCCGCTGCTCAGCCAGTCGCCGTTGATGCTGGCGCTGTCGGCGATCGTGTTCGGGGTGGCATTCTTCGCGGTGGTGACCGCGACCACCGCCTATGTGCGGTTCAACTATCCGCCGGCGCTGTGGCCCGCGGCGATCGCGGCGATGACCGCCGCCTTCGGCATCGGCCAGACGCTGGGGCCGATCGCCACCGGCATGATTACCGACGCCACCGGCAGCCTGTCGTGGGGCCTCGGCGTCTCGGCGGCGACGTTGGTGCTGGGCGCGATCGCGATGGCGTTCCAGCGACCGCTCACGCCCTCGCGGGCGTAGATAGACTACGGTTCAACCACCGCGCAGGCGATGCGGCCGCCGGCGTTGCCGGCCGGATCGGACTTGTAGTCGTCGACGGTGGCGTGGATCACCAGCGCGGTGCCGTCGGCCTTGAGCAGCGAGTTCGGCGCGCCCTTCGCCAGCGTTACCGCCGGATTGAGGACTTCGAGCTTGAGTTCGCCGGAAGCCGGAATGTCGAGGTTCGGCATGTCGCCGGCATGGGGACCGTCGCTCGCCATCATGCCGTGCTTCTTGTTCTGCGGGTTGAAGTGGCCGCCTGCGGTGTTGAACGGCGCCTCGCATTTGCCGACCGCGTGGACGTGGAAGGCGTGGCCGCCGGGCGGCAGCCCTTTCAGCGCCAGCTTGATGAGGACGCCGTCGTTGACCTGCACGAGGTCGGCGCGGCCGACATCGGCGCCGTCGGCGTTCTTGAAGGTGGCCTTGGCGGTTTCCGCCGAGGCGCTCGCCAGCGCGACGGTGGAAATCAGTGCGGTCGCAAACACGGTGCGCAGAAACATGGGACCTCCCTTATCTATCGCGATGGAGTGTATCGCGACGTGACCGTGCCGGCCGCTGCGGTCAGGCCCGGCCGTCGCACGGCTGACGGCTCCCGCCGATGGTCCGGACAGAACCCGCCAGCACGCGGAGTTGTTCCGTCCGGTTATTGATGCCACCCTAGCAGGACCGGCGCGGGGTGGCTATTGACGGCATGGGCGATATCTGGGGGATTCCGTTTTCGACGCTGGCGTCGTTCGCGCTGACCTCGCTGGTGATCGAGATCACGCCGGGGCCGAACATGAGCTATCTGGCGCTGGTCGCGGCCACCGATGGCCGCCGCGCCGGTTTCGCTACCGTCGGCGGTATCACTCTCGGCCTCGCGATCGTCGGCACGGTGGCAGGGTTCGGCGTCGCCGAGGCAATCCAGGCGTCCGATGCGGTGTACGCGATCCTGCGCTGGGCCGGCGTGGCCTTCCTGCTTTACCTCGCTTGGGACGGCTGGCGTTCCCCGGCCGCGACGGAGACGCTCGGGGAGGCGGAGGACGGCAAGCATTTCGTGCGAGGGCTGCTCACCAATCTGCTCAATCCGAAGGCCGGCGCGTTCTATATCGCCGTTCTGCCCACCTTCATGATACCGCAGCTATCGCCGGTGCCGCAGGCCATGGTGTTGACGGCGATCTATGTCGGCGCCGCCACGCTGATTCATCTGGCCATCGTCATGCTCGCCGGCACGCTGGAGCCGGTCCTCACCGATCCGCGCCGCGAGAGGATCGCCCGGCGCGTGCTGTCGGCTCTGCTGGCGCTGGTGGCGCTGTGGTTCGCGTGGGCGACGGCGCGCTGATTCAGGCTGCGTTTGTTGCGTGGGGACGCACGTTGTTGCTATTGATGAGTGATCCTCTTACGCCGCGAGCCGACGGCTCCCGCTCATCCGGCGACCTCATCCAGTGATTTTGGACCGACGCATGACCAGCACGCCGAACGCCAACCTGTTTTCCCGCCTGTTCGACAGCCTCGACGATCCGTCGCGGCTGGCGATCGAAACCGACGACGGTCAGCGCATCAGCTACGGCGATCTGATCGCCCGCGCCGGGCAGATCGCCAACGCGCTGACGAAGCGCGGCGTCAAGGTCGGCGACCGGGTCGCGGTGCAGGTCGAGAAGTCGGTTCAGAACCTGATCCTGTATCTCGCGGTGGTCCGCGCCGGCGCGATCTATCTGCCGCTCAACACCGCCTATACGCTGAACGAACTGGACTACTTCATCACCGACGCCGAGCCCTCGCTGGTGGTGTGCGATCCGGCCAGGGCCGAGGGGGTCCGCGCCATCGCCGCGAAAGTCGGAGCGAAGGTTGACACCCTCGACGCGCGGGGCGGCGGCTCGCTGACCGAGGCGGCGGCTGGCGAGAAGGCCGACTTCGCCACGGTAATGCGCGGCAACGACGACCTCGCGGCGATCCTCTACACCTCCGGCACCACCGGCCGCTCCAAGGGCGCGATGCTGAGCCACGACAATCTGGCGTCGAACTCGCTGACGCTGGTGGACTACTGGCGCTTCACCGACAAGGACGTCCTGATCCACGCGCTGCCGATCTACCACACCCACGGGCTGTTCGTGGCCAGCAACGTCACGCTGTTCGCGCGCGCCTCGATGATCTTTCTGCCGAAGCTCGATCCCGAACGGATCATTCAACTGATGCCGCGCGCGACCGTGCTGATGGGGGTGCCGACCTTCTATACGCGCCTCCTGCAAAGCCCGAACCTGACGAAGGAGGCGACCAGCCACATGCGGCTGTTCATTTCCGGCTCGGCGCCGCTGCTCGCCGACACCCATCGCGAATGGTCGGCGCGCACCGGCCACGCCGTGCTGGAGCGCTACGGTATGACGGAAACCAACATGAACACCTCGAACCCCTATGACGGCGAGCGGGTGCCCGGCGCGGTCGGCTTTCCGCTGCCGGGGGTTTCCGCCCGTGTGGTCGATCCCGAAACCGGCGGGCCGCTCGCGGCTGACGAGATCGGCATGATCGAGGTGAAGGGGCCGAACGTCTTCAAGGGCTACTGGCGGATGCCGGAGAAGACCAGGGCGGAATTCCGCGACGACGGTTTCTTCATCACCGGCGACCTCGGCAAGATCGACGCGCGCGGCTATGTCCACATCGTCGGGCGCGGCAAGGACCTGGTGATTTCCGGCGGCTTCAACGTCTATCCCAAGGAGATCGAGAGCGAGATCGACGCGCTCGACGGCGTGGTGGAATCGGCGGTGATCGGTCTGCCGCACGCCGATTTCGGCGAAGGCGTCACCGCCGTGGTGGTGCCGCAGAAGGGCGCGAAGCTCGACGAGGCGTCGGTCCTGCGCGCGCTCGACGGGCGCCTCGCCAAATTCAAGATGCCCAAGCGCGTGCTGTTCGAGGACGATCTGCCGCGCAACACCATGGGCAAGGTGCAGAAGAACATCCTGCGCGAGAAGTACAAGGACCTTTACGCGACCTGAGCGGCAGCCGCCGCGTGCGCGCACGATGCGGGCGGCGTCACACCACGTCGTCCGGCGCGAGGATGCAGCGCGCGGCGTCGGTCTCGATCTGGATGGTGACGTGGCCGATGCCGAACCGCTCCCGTAAGGCGCGGGGTCACGTCCATCAGGTAATCGTCGCCGGGCGCGCCGGCCGGGATCACCAGATGGCAGGCCAGCGCCAGTTCGGTGGTGCTCATCGCCCAGATGTGGAGATCGTGAAGCGCCGCGACGCCGTCGCGGCTTTCGAGGAAGCCGCGCACCGCGGCCGGATCGGCCCGGCGCGGCACCGCGTCGAGTGACATCGCCATGCTGTCGCGGAGCAGGCTCCAGGTGCCTGCGACGATCACCGCCGCGATGACGATGGCGAAGGCGGCACCGAACCGCGCGGGCGCGTGCGAGTGGTGGTGATCGTGGCCGTGATGGGGATCGTGATCGTGCGGCTGCCGGCGATCCGCGCGCGGATGAAGGGCTTACGAGGATTGCGCGTGATCGGCGTGCGTCATGGAACCCCGGTAGCGTCGTCGTCGCGTCGAGCATGGGCACGTCCGCGGGCGAATACTATCACATGCGCCGAGCCGCCTCAGATCAGGCTGATGAAGAACCGGCTGCCGATCACCAGCAGATAAAGGCCAAACGCGGTTTCCAGCGTCCGCTTCGACAGCCTGTGCGCCACCCGGACGCCGAGCGGCGCCACCAGGAGGCTGATCGGCATCACCAGCAGCACGCCGATCAGCGAGATATAGCCGAGCGCGAACGGAAGCTGGAGCGCGCTTACGTCGGGAAAGCGCGTGGCGGCGGGCCAGCCGGCATAGATATAGCCAAGCGCGCCGGGGATCGAGATCAGAACCCCGAGGCCGGACGAGGTGGCGACCGACTGATGGATCGGACGGTTGTAGAACGTCATCAGCAGGTTCGAGAACAGCCCGCCGCCGATTCCCATCAGGCTCGACAGCAGGCCGACGCCCACGCCGTATACCTTCATCAGCGGCCCGCGCGGCAGGTCGTCGCCGAGCCGCCACGTCTCGCGGGCGAACAGCAGCCGCACCGCCGCCGACCACGCCACCACCATGAACACGATCTTGAACAGCCGTTCGGGCGCATAGCGCGCGATGATGCTGCCGGCGATGACGCCGACCAGCACCGGAACCGCCCAGCGCCGCAGCACGTCCATGTCGACCGCGCCGCGCGCGCGATGCGCGCGATAGGAGCGGATCGAGGTCGGGATGATGATCGCCAGCGAGGTTCCGATGCACAGCGGCATCCGCACTTCGAGCGGAACGCCCGCGATGCGGAAACATTCGTAGAAGACCGGCACCAGCACCGCGCCGCCGCCGATGCCGAACAGGCCGGCGAGGAACCCGGCGGTGATGCCGCCGACGACAAGCAGCAGCACCAGTTCGATCACCTGGGCGTCGTTCAGTCCGGTGGTCAGCATGACATTCCCGTT
The DNA here is from genome assembly GCA_044463945.1 of Bradyrhizobiaceae bacterium. Classification (GTDB taxonomy): domain Bacteria; phylum Pseudomonadota; class Alphaproteobacteria; order Rhizobiales; family Xanthobacteraceae; genus 62-47. The sequence goes on from JBIQLW010000019.1 coordinate 9,835, forward strand.
TTCCCGGCGTCGCTCGTGCTCGCCGCATCCCTTCAGGCACGAACCGGGCCTCGGGCGCAATGGTGTTGCGCGGCCTGAGTGCAATCGGAGGTATCGCGGGAACAGCGCCGGTAAGGATTCGTTAAAGGAGTGAATTGGTATTCAAGATCGGCGAATTGATCGTTGCGCTCAGTCTTTTGACCTCGTAAATAGAATTGCTCTACCCGATCTCTCCACGTCGGGCAGCGTCTCGCGCCTGCATCTGAAAACAGCCAAAGGCAGCCATGACCGCCAGGACCGACCGACCGCTTTCACCGCACCTTCAAACCTATCGCTGGACGCTGACGATGGCGATGTCCATCATCCATCGCGCGACCGGCATCGCCCTCTATTTCGGCACCATCCTGCTGGCGTGGTGGCTGATGGCGGTGGCATCGGGGCCGGGGGCTTATGCCATCTTCGCCTCGTTCATCGAGAGCTGGATCGGCCGCCTGATCGTGCTCGGCTACACCTGGGCGCTGATGCATCATCTGGCGAGCGGCATCCGCCATTTCGTCTGGGACCTTGGCTACGGCTTCGGTCCGGCCGAGCGTGAGGGGCTGACCTGGGCCGCGCTGATCGGCGGCATCGTCCTCACCGTCCTGTTGTGGGTTCTGGCCTATGCGTTCGGAGGCGGCCGATGAGCAATGTGCCCTTTTCCGATCCGTCATCGAAGCGCACGGCGCTGAAGGGCGTGCGCGGCCTCGGCGCGTCCGGGGCCAGCGCCACCTCGGACTTCTGGTGGCAGCGGGTCACCGCCGTCGGCATGTTGCTGTTGAGCGTTCCCGTCGCCGTCATCGTCATGATGCTGCTCGGCCGCAATCAAGCCGGCGCCGGACAGATCCTCGGCACGCCGCTGGTGGCGCTGATCATGCTGCTGTTCGTGGTCGCCAGCACCTGGCACATGAAGATCGGGATGCAGGTCATCATCGAGGACTACATCCACGGCGAGAAGGCCAAGCTGGTCGCGATCCTCGCCAATAACTTCTTCTCGGTCGCGGTGGCGCTGGCGTCGGCCTACGCGATCTTCAAACTGTCATCTGGAGTGTAGCGCATGGCGGCTCAAGGCAACGGCAGCGGAGCGCCCGCCACCAATGGACGCGCCTATCCGCTGGAGGACCACACCTACGACGTCGTGGTGGTCGGCGCCGGCGGCGCGGGCCTGCGTGCGGTGGTCGGATGCAGCGAGGCGGGCCTGCGCACCGCCTGCATCACCAAGGTGTTTCCGACCCGTTCGCATACCGTCGCCGCGCAGGGCGGCATCTCGGCCTCGCTCGGCAACATGCACCCGGACGACTGGCGCTGGCATATGTACGACACCGTGAAGGGGTCGGACTGGCTCGGCGACCAGGATTCCATCGAATACATGGTGCGCCACGCGCCCAAGGCCGTGTACGAGCTGGAGCACTGGGGCGTGCCGTTCTCGCGCACCGAGGACGGCAAGATCTATCAGCGGCCGTTCGGCGGCATGACCATCGACTACGGCAAGGCCCAGGCGCAGCGCACCTGCGCCGCCGCCGACCGCACCGGCCACGCCATGCTGCACACCATGTACGGGCAGGCGCTGCGCCATTCGGCCGAGTTCTTCATCGAGTTCTTCGCCATCGACCTCATCATGGACGATCAGGGCACGTGCCGCGGCGTCATTGCGCTTAAGCTCGACGACGGCACCCTGCACCGCTTCCGCGCCCAGACCACCATCCTCGCCACCGGCGGCTACGGCCGCGCCTACCAGTCCTGCACCTCGGCGCACACCTGCACCGGCGACGGCGGCGGCATGGCGCTGCGCGCCGGCATCGCCTTGCAGGACATGGAGTTCGTCCAGTTCCATCCAACCGGCATCTACGGCTCCGGCTGTCTCGTCACCGAAGGCGCGCGCGGCGAGGGCGGCTATCTGGTCAACTCGGAAGGCGAGCGCTTCATGGAGCGCTACGCGCCCTCCGCCAAGGACCTCGCCTCGCGCGACGTGGTGTCGCGCGCCATGACCATCGAGATTCGCGAAGGGCGTGGCGTCGGCAAGAACAAGGACCACATCTATCTGCACCTCGATCATCTCGATCCGGCGGTGCTGCACGAGCGCCTGCCGGGCATCTCGGAATCGGCGCGCATCTTCGCCAATGTCGACGTGACGCGCGAGCCGATCCCGATGATCCCGACCGTCCACTACAACATGGGCGGCATCCCGACCAATTATCACGGCGAAGTCGTCACCAAGAAGAACGGCGACGACAACGCGGTGGTGCCCGGCCTGATGGCGGTGGGCGAGGCCGCCTGCGTCTCGGTGCACGGCGCCAACCGCCTCGGCTCCAATTCGCTGATCGACCTCGTGGTGTTCGGCCGCGCCGCCGCGCTGCGGCTGGCGGAGAAGCTCGCCGCCGGCGCCGAGCAGCCCGACCTGCCGGCCGATTCCGCCGACCGGGCGCTGGGCCGCCTCGATCGCTTCCGCAACGCCAAGGGCGGCACGCCGACCGCGAAGCTGCGCGAGAACATGCAGCACGTCATGCAGAACAACTGCGCGGTGTTCCGCACCGGCGAGGTGCTTGAGGAAGGCCAGAAGAAGATCCACGAGGTCTTTGGCGGCATCGGCGATATCGCGGTGTTCGACCGCTCGCTGATCTGGAACACCGACCTGATGGAAACCCTGGAATACGACAACCTCATCGCCCAGGCGGTGGTGACGATGGATTCCGCCGCCAACCGCACCGAGAGCCGCGGCGCGCACGCGCGCGAGGACTACCCCAATCGCGACGACCAGAACTGGATGAAACACACGCTGGCGTGGTTGAACGATCGCGGCGCCACCACGATCGACTATCGCCCGGTGCATGACTACACCATGACCAACGACGTTCAGTACATCCCGCCGAAGGCGCGCGTGTATTGATCCGGGACGATGCGTCGTGCGTGGGTTGAACCTGCGCATCGCCCCCGCCCCGCTCTCCTCCGCAAGCGGAGGAGGGATTAAGGGAGGGGGTGAATCGCCGGGTCCCATAGGCGAGCGAAGCGACGCCGTTCTTCGAACGGCTATGGGCGAGCGAGCGAGGCCGTTCTACGAACGGCTACGCCGGCGACGACGGGCAGAGAGCAAGGGCAGGACCGATGGTTGAATTTGCGCTTCCGAAGAACTCCAAGATCACCGGCGGCAAGACCTGGCCGAAGCCGGAGGGCGCCACCGAAACGCGCGAATTCCGCATTTATCGCTGGAATCCGGACGACGACAAGAATCCCAGCGTCGATACCTATTACGTCGATATCAACGATTGCGGCCCGATGGTGCTCGACGGCCTGATCTGGATCAAGAACAACATCGACCCGACGCTGGCGTTCCGCCGCTCCTGCCGCGAGGGCGTGTGCGGCTCCTGCGCCATGAACGTCGATGGCCAGAACTGCCTCGCTTGCACCACGTCGATGCACGACGTCGCCGAAGGCGGCGCGGTGAAGGTCAACCCGCTGCCGCATCAGCCGGTGGTCAAGGACCTGATCCCCGACCTCACCAACTTCTACGCGCAATACGCCTCGATCGAGCCATGGCTGCACACCACCACGCCGACGCCGCAGAAGGAATGGAAGCAGAGCAAGGACGACCGCGAGAAGCTCGACGGCCTCTACGAGTGCATCCTGTGCGCCTGCTGCTCGACCTCGTGCCCGAGCTACTGGTGGAATCCCGACCGCTATCTCGGCCCGGCGGCGCTGTTGCAGGCCAACCGCTGGGTGATGGACAGCCGCGACGAGGCCACCGGCGAGCGCCTCGATTTCGTCGAGGACGCCTTCCGGCTCTATCGCTGCCACACCATCATGAACTGCACCAAGGCGTGCCCGAAAGGGCTCAACCCGGCCAAGGCGATCGCCAACCTCAAGCTGAAGCTGGTCGAGCGCCAGACCTGAACGCGGATGGGCTGTCGTGATCGATCACATCGGCTTCCCGGTATCCGACTACGAACGCGCCAAGGCGTTCTATAGCGCCGCCCTGGCGCCGCTCGGCTACGCGCTGCTGATGGAGGTTCGCCAGTCGGATAACGACGCGCCCGCCGCCGGCTTCGGCGCGAACGGCAAGCCGGATTTCTGGATCGGCGGCGAAGGCGGTCTCGGCAAACCGCTTCATGTCGCGATCCTCGCCAGCGACCGCGCCGCGGTCGATGCCTTTTACCGCGCTGCGATCGCGGCCGGCGGGCGCGACAACGGCGCTCCCGGCATTCGCGCGCACTATCATCCCGACTACTACGGCGCTTTCGTGCTCGACCCGGACGGGCATAATATTGAAGCTGTCTGTCACGCGCCGGTCTGATTCAGGCCGCGATCCAGAAAGGTGGAAGTCCGCAAATTTCTCGACACGATCCGGGCCGCATAGCGGTCTTCTGCTCATGCGTGCTGAACCGAGGTCGAGTCGAAGCCGTCGCCTGGAGACGCGACGCGCGGGGCGATGGCAAGTTGGCGCGCCAGCCTGCTCTCGGCAATGCAAGTTGCATCGCCACCCAAGTGCATCGCCACCTCAGTGGCTGAGCGGAAACGTTTTTGTACAGAGGTACACCACGATAATCCGTCATACTCCGCGAAAGCGGAGTATCCAGGACTCTTTGTTGGATCAAATTTCTCTCGCGACCGCCACGGATTGCTGGATCGTCCGCCTTCGCGGACAATGACGCCCTATTTCCGGTCAGACGCTCAGGATCACCCTCTCGCGCGGACCTCGCTTCATCATGCTCTGAACTCATCATGCTCTGAACTCATCGTGCTCTGACGACGGAAACGTCGTCCTCATCTGCAGAATGTATCCAGAGCGGACCTGGGACGCCTTATAGGCGAAGTCTATCGGGATCAGATGAAGCAGGGACCAGTGCTGTGCATTCCGGCATCTTGCATTCAAGTATCTGATATATATGAAAATCTGCCATTCCTTATGGTATGCGGAATCCCATCGCGGCGGATTGCGCAAAAAAATCTTGGATACATAAATTGACTTCTGGATACATCTAGCTCAGTTTGCCCGCCAACTTCAGGCTGGGGTTGGGGAGGGGCCGGTGAGCAGCAGCTTAAGCGCGCGTGGGCCGAAACTGACGCAGACGGTGGCGGTTCTCGCCATGTGCGCGATTCTGATCGTGCTTTTTTCGATCTTCCTGAACGGCTTTCTGACGCTGGGCAATCTGTTCGCGCTGGCGCGCAACGTCTCCATTCTCGGCATTCTGGCGCTCGGCATGGCCGTGGTGGTGATCGGCCGCGGGCTCGATCTCTCCCAGGTCGCCACCTTCGCCGCGTCCACCGCCATAGCCATCATCCTGATGAACTCCGGCTATACCACGCCGGTCGCGCTGCTGATCGGATTCGCCATGGCGGTCGGCATCGGCATCCTCAACGGTTTCATGATCGCGGTGATCGAGATGCCGGCGCTGCTCACCACGCTGGCGTCGAGTCTCGCGGTGCTCGGCATCACCCGCACCGCCGCCGTGCAGCACTACGTCGTCTATCTGTCCAAGGGGCACGAGGACTTCCTCAGGCTCGGCGGAAATATCTGGGGCGGCGTGCCGATCTCGCTCTTGATCTTCGTGGCGACCGCGGTGGCGGTCCATCTGTTCCTGTCGCGCACGGTGGCCGGACGTTTCATCTACGCGCACGGCGACAATCCCGATGCGGCGCGGCTCAGCGGCCTGCCGACCCGCCCGCTGACCATGCTCGAATACGCGCTGTCCGCGGCCATCGGCTATATCGGCGGCGTGATGATGGTGGCGCAGACCGCGCTGATGCATCTGCAGGTCGCGGAATCGACGCTGATCTTCGACGTCATCATGGTGGTCGTGCTGGGCGGCGTCAGCCTCGTCGGCGGCCGCGGCAACGTCATGAGCGTGGTCGCCGGCACGCTGCTGATCGGCGTGCTGCTGAACGGCATGACCATCATGGACATGGACGTGCAGACCCAGAACATCGTCAAGGGCGTCGTGCTGCTGATCGCGATCGTGCTGGATTCGCGGCTGTACCCGCGCGACGAGGAGACGTCCAAGCAAGGCGACTGACCACAACGCTTCATCCGCCGGCCGCGGCAAACGGCCGTATTGAAACAAGGGAGGATAGACATGAGGACATCGATGAAACGGAATCTGCTGGCCGGCATCGGCCTTGCGGTCGCGGCCTGTCTGGTGGCGGCGTCCGCGTCGCAGGCGGCCGGGCCGCGCGAGCAGTTGCGCGAGAGCTTCGACAAGGCGCTGAAGGGCAAGACGGTCGCCTGGTCGCCGGTGTGGCTCGGCGTCCTCGAGTCGCAGTGGACCGAGGTGATGAAGTCCCGCTTCGACGACTACGGCATCAAGCTGATCACCCGCGACCCCAACATGAAATCCGATGTTCAGTTGCAGACGATCAGCGATTACATCAACGAGAAGCCGGACGTCATCGTCGTTCAGAACCCCAACGTCACCCTGCTGGCCCGCGAATTGAAGCGGGCGATGGACGCGGGGATCTACGTGGTTCAGGTCAACATGGCCTCCAACACGCTGACCGATGCCTATGTCGGCGTCGATGCCTGGGACATGGGCCGCAAGCTCGCGCGCGAGGTGATCAGCGAGTGCGGCGGCGGCAAGGGCTCGGGCAAGATCGCGATCCTCGAAGGCGAGGCCACGGCGGCCTATTCCCTCGACATGAAGAACGGCGCGATGGAGGTGTTCAAGACCGATCCGTCGGTCAAGGTGGTCTCCTCGCAGCCCACGAGCTGGGACGCCAACAAGGCCGGCGACATCACCGCCACGGTGTTGCAGCAGAACCCGGATCTGTGTGCGATCTTGAGTGTCTGGGGGCCGCAGACCGCCGGCGCGGCACAGGCGATCAAGGCCGCGGGCAAGGGTGATCAGGTGAAAGTGTTCGTCGCCAGCGACGGCCAGCCGGCCGACTGCGATCTTCTGGAGCAGGGCGCTTTCTATCGCAACCTGTCCTATCGCGCCGACGTGCAGGGCCAGACCATCGCGGACGCCGTGATCGCGCTGCTTCAAAGCGGCGAGAAGCCGGGCAGCAAGAAGATCGCCTATTATTCCACGCCGGCCTGGGTGAAGTCGAAGGATGACCGGAAGTACTGCTTCTCGGTGTCCAAGAAGTAACTTAAGGGCGCGAAGTCACTGACGGCGGCCCGCGCCGGACGCGACGCGGGCCTCCCGATCCGATCGAAAGCCGCTTTCATTTCTCCAGCCGACTCGTTTCTCAAGACGCCGGCCCCGCGCGGGCCGGAACCGGATTTGCGTCGATGAAAAGTTTGCAGCGATTCTGGCATCGCAACTCGCCTCAGCTCTTTCTCGGTGAACTGCTTGAGAAACGGTGGATGGAGCCGATCATTCCATTCACGCTGACGATTCTGGTGTTTCTGGTGTTCGCGGTCTCGGTGCCGCGCTATCTCTCCCCCGGAAGTCTTCAGGAATTGATGCGCAATTTCGCGGAGCAGGCCATGGTCGCCGTGGCCATGGCCTTCTCCATCCTGTCGGGCGGTTTCGACCTGTCGGTCGGCGCCGTGTTCGCGATGGCGAACTTCCTCACAATCTATCTCTATCTCATTCTCGGGCTGCCGCTGCCGGTGGCGGTCGTCCTCGTCATCCTGTTCGGCGCGGCGATGGGGGCGATCAACGGCGGCCTGATCGCCTATGGCAAGACCCGTCCGTTCCTCACCACCCTCGTCGTTCTCATCATCGTCCGCGCCGCCTACAACAAGGTGACGATCGCCTACACCAACGAACTCGCCTCCATCGACATGGGAGGCGACGTCTGGGATTTCATGGGATCGGGCCGCATTCTCGGCATTCCGGTCAACATGGTGGCGCTGATCGTGCTGGCGGTCGTGACCCACTTCTTCCTGACGCGGGTAAAGCCGGGCGTTCACATCATGGCGGTGGGGTCGAGCCGCAAGGCGGCGCGCCACGCCGGCGTCAACGTCAAGCTGGTGCTGTTCTCCGCCTATGTCTATTCGGGAATGATCGCGTCGCTGGCGGGAATTTTCTATGCGGCGCGGCAGAACAGTTCGGGCACCGACACCGGCGTCGGCTGGGAAATCAACGCATTCGCCGCGGTGGTGCTGGGCGGCATCAGCCTTGCCGGCGGGCGCGGCACCATCGCGCGCGCGGTGATGGGCGCGGCGATCATCTTCATGCTCATCAGCGGCATGGTGCGGCTTGGCATTTCCGGCAACCTGACCACGGCGATCATCGGCGTCATCCTGCTGGTCGCGGTCGGCTTCAACGTGAAGTGGGTCAAGAACAAGGGCAAGGTGCTGCAAAAGGTCTATGTAACGCCGAGTTGGGTCGATTTCAGCCCGCCACCATCGATCGCCCGCGACAGCGGCACGCCCTTCGCCGAGAACGACCGCCTCAAGAACGCGGAAGCCATCGCGCTCAACAAGATCGAAGGCCCGGAGGACGTCATCCTTGACCGCAAGGACAATCTCTACACCGTCAACCGCAACGGCTCGATCATCCGCTTCCTCGCTCCCGATTACGAGGTGCGGGAGGAATTCGCCCGCATCGGCGGCCGCCCGCTTGGCCTCGCCTTCGACAAGGACCAGAACCTTCTGGTGTGCATCGCCGGCATGGGCGTCTATGGCGTGCGGCCCGACCGCACCGTCTTCAAGGTGACGGACCGCACCACGCGCACCCGCACCCGCCTGAAGGACGACTCGCGCCTCTATCTCGCCGACGATCTCGACGTCGCCCCCGACGGCAAGATCTATTTCAGCGAAGCCTCCACCCGCTATGAACTGACCGACTGGGCGCTCGACGGCTTTGAGGGGCGCGGCAACGGCCGCCTGATCTGCCACGATCCCGCGACCGGGACGACACAGACGGTTCTCAAGAACCTGACGTTCCCCAACGGCATTTGCATCTCGCATGACGGCCGCTCGGTGCTGTGGGCCAGCACCTGGCTGTGCCAGGTCCATCGTTACTGGATCGCGGGGCCGAAGGCGGGGACCAGCGAACTGCTGATCGATAACCTCCCGGGCTATTGCGACAACATCAACCGCGCCTCCGACGGGAAGTACTGGCTGGCGATGGTCGGCCTGCGCACGCCGGTCTACGACCTCGCGATGCGCAACCCCAGCTTCCGCACCCGCATGGTCAAGCAGATTCCGCCGGACGAGTGGCTGTGTCCGGGAATCAATTACGGCTGCATCATCAAGTTCGACGACAACGGCGTGGTCAGCGAATCGTTGTGGGACCCCGGCGGCGAGTCGCATCCCACCATCACCTCGATCCGCGAGCACAAGGGCTATCTCTATATCGGCGGCCTGGAGAACAACCGCATCGGGCGGATTCGTCTGCCGGACGCCGACCCGACATGGGAAGCGCACAAGTCCTATTGGGGAGGCGCCTGAGCATGTCCCTCCTTGGCGATATCATCGATCGCGTGTTGTTTCCCAACCGCGAGATCCACGTCATCCCGGTGCTCGACGGCGCCTTCTCGCCGAACAAGCGGCTCGATCAGGCCCGCCAGCTCGGCGGCGAGATCGCGCGGCCGGACGACATCGCCGCCGGTCCCGACGGTGCGCTCTACGTCTCGACCGGCAATGCCATCCTGCGCTGCACCGGCGCGGATTTCGAGACGCGCGAGACGTTCGCGACGCTCGGCGGCGCGGTCGGCGGTCTGGCGTTCGCGGCGGACGGACGGCTGCTGGCCTGCGTGTCCGGGCAGGGGCTGGTGGCGCTGTCGCCGGCCGGCAAGATCGTCGGCACGCTGGAGAATGTGGGCGGCGCGCGGATCGTCTGTCCGCTGTCGGTCGCCGTCGCGCCTGACGGCGCGATCTGTGTCACCGACGGCTCACGGCACAATTTGCCGGAGCAGTGGCTTGCCGACCTGATGCAGAACCGCCCGCCGTCCGGCCGGCTGATCGTCTGCAACGCGGCGCTCGGTGAGGCCCGCGTCCGCGCCGACAAACTTGCATGGCCGCTCGGCCTCGCGGTGTCCCACGACGGCAACGAGATTCTGGTCGCCGAATCCTGGACCCATCGGCTCACCGCCTTCGCGCGTACCGGCACTGCCGCGCGCGTGATCGTCAGGAACTACAGCGGCTATCCGGCGCGCCTGTCGCGCGATGACGCGGGCGGTTACTGGATGGCGTTCTTCGCGCTGCGCACGCAACTCACCGAATTCGTGCTGCGCGAGCGGGCGTTCTGCGATGAAATGATGCGGACGGTGCCGCCCGACCTGTGGATCGGCCCGGCGCTGGACGGGCGTATCAATCCGCGCGAGCCGACCCAGATCGGGCGGATCAAGAAGCTCGGGATTCAGAAGCCGTGGGCGCCGGCGCGCTCCTATGGGCTGGTGGCCCGGCTCGACGGCAGGGGCGAGGCGGTCGAGACGCTGCACAGCCGCGTCGATGGACGGATCCACGGCGTCGTCGCCGTCCGGCCGGTCGGTGACCGCGTGGTGGCGGTCGCCAAGGGCCGCGACTGCCTGGTCGCGTTGCCGCCCGCCGGCGGCGCAAGGGAAGGGTGAGGATCATGCCAGCGGAGAAAGGCGAGGTGTCGCCGCTGCTTCGGATCGTCAACGGCAGCAAGGTCTACGGCGGCCTTCACGCCATCGATGGCGTCAATTTCGATCTGCGTCCCGGCGAGATTCACGCGCTGCTGGGCGAGAACGGCGCGGGAAAATCCACCCTGTGCAAGGCGATCGCCGGCGCCATCGAACTGACCTCGGGCGATTACCTGATCGGCGGCGAGAAGGTGTCGTTCGCCTCGCCCAAGGAAGCGCTGGAGGGCGGCGTCGCGATGGTCTACCAGGAATCCAGCCTGGTCCCGTCGATGACGGTCGCGCAGAACCTCGAACTCGGCATGGAGAAATGGTTCACCGTCTACAGCAAGATCAACATCGCCGCGACCCAGTCGTTGCAGTCGATGAACTTCAACGTCGATCCGCTCGCTCTGGTCGAAACGCTGGGAACGGCGAAGCGGCAGATGGTCGAGATCGTCCGCGCGGTGCGCCACAACGCCAGGATCTTCATCTTCGATGAGCCCACGGCGTCGCTGACGCCGGAGGAGATGCAGCACCTGTTCCATCTGCTCAATACGCTGAAGGAGCGCGGCGCGGGGATCATCTTCATTTCGCACGCGCTTGAGGAAGCGCTCGACATTGCCGACCGCATCACCGTGCTGCGCGACGGCAAGCTGGTGGCGACCGTTCCCGCCGCGGGAATGACGCGCGACGCCCTGGTGCGCATGATGGTCGGCCGCGAGGAAACCGCGAGCCATTACGCGAGCCACGGCGCCGATCCCGACGCCGCGACGCCGCGGGCAAAGCGCGGCGAGAAGGTGCTGTCGGTCGAGAACGTGACCATGGGCAGCATGGTCAAGAACATGTCGTTCTCGGTGTTCAACAGCGAGGTCGTCGGCATCTTCGGGCTGGTCGGCGCGGGACGCTCCGAGGTCGCGCAGATCGTCTGCGGCGCGCGCAAGCGCAACTTCCTGCGCGGCGGCATGATCTATCTGCGGGACAAGCCGATCCGCTACCGCGTGCCGCGGCAGGCGGTGCGCGACGGCATCGCCTACATCACCGAGGATCGCAAGGTCGATGGTTTCTTCGAGACCATGACCGTCGATCAGAACATCTATCTCGGCTATCTCGCCTCGCCCCGGGTCAAGCGTTTCCTGTATTCCGTGCGCGAGATGAAGCGCGTCGCCGATCACTGGATCGCCGCGCTGTCGATCTCGGCCCTGAAGCGGTCGCTGAAGATCATCGAATATTCCGGCGGAAACCAGCAGAAGGTGGTGGTCGGCAAGTCGCTGGCGCAGGAGCCGACGGTGGTGATCTTCGACGAGCCGACGCGCGGCGTAGATGTCAGCGCCATTCCGCAAATTCACGCGGCGATCCGTAACCTCGCGGGCGAGAACAAGGCCGTGGTCGTGATCTCGTCCTACCTGCCTGAAATCCTCGCCATCTCGGATCGCATCCTGGTGGCGCGCGGCGGCCGCATCGTCGAGGAGATGGCGCGCGCGGATGCGACCGAGGAGAAGATCATGTATGCCGCCATTCACTGATGTCATGAGCCATCGATGAGCGCTTTTCAGCAGCCCCGTTCGCGCAGGGAGCCGGGAGGGGACATGGACGACGATCCGGAGGACGGCCGCCTGATGAGCGAGCGCATCGCCGCCGAGATCCGTAGCGCAGTTCTGAGCGGCGAGATGCGGCCGGGAATGCGCATCCGGCAGGAACTGCTCGCCGCCCATTTCGGCGCCAGCCGCATTCCGGTGCGCGAGGCGCTGAAGCAGCTTGAGAACGAGGGTCTGGTGGTGATGGCGCCGAACCGCGGCGCCTGGATCGCGGACGTCAATTCGGACGAATCCATCGAGATTTACAAGATCCGCGAGGCGGTGGAGCCGCTGGCCATCGGCGAAAGCGTGCCGAACCTGACCGACGAGGACATCGATACGCTCGACGCCATCGTGCGCGAACTGGAGCACGTCCCGACGCTTGAGGAATACATCCAGCTCGATCGCGAGTTTCATCTGCGCACTTATGCGGGGGCGCGGATGCCGCAGCTTCTGGCGATGGTCGAGCGATTCTGGAACAGCACGCAGCATTTTCGGCGGTTGTTCGTGAAGGAAGCCTATGCCAAGGATGGATTCCCGTTCTCCGATCCCCAGCATCTGCTGTTGATGGATGCGATCCGGGCGCGCGACGTCGATGCGGCGCAGATATTGGTGCGTCTGCATATCCGCAGAACGCGCCTCGTCATCGAGACGACGGAGAGGGGGACCAGCCGGTCGCCGGTGGCCAGCCGCTCCGTCGTGCGGCGCACCCCGCCGGGCCCGGTTTATCGAAGGAGAGACAGTCATGAGTGATTTTCAGAAGATCGGCGTGGTCGGCGCCGGCATGATGGGCTCCGAGATTGCCCTGATGTTCGCGCTCGCCGGCTATCCGACGCTGCTCAGCGATCAGTCGCGCGAGGCGGCCGAGCGCGCGATCGAGCGCCTTCACGGCGTGCTCGACCGCGGCCTGCCCCGGCGGTTCTGGTCGGAGGAAGCGGCGGCCACCGCGCGCCGCCAGCTTGCGGTCGCCGATAGCCTCGATGCCTATGCCGACCGTGACCTGGTGATCGAAGCGGTGTTCGAGGACGAGGCGCTGAAGCGCGACGTGTTCAAACGGCTCGACGCCATCGTCGCGCCGGGGGCGGGGCTGGCGTCCAACACCTCGTCGATCTCCATCACCACGCTGAGTTCGGCGGTGGCGGAGCCGCGCCGCGCCCGCTTCATCGGCACGCATTTCTTCTCGCCGGTGTCGCGCATGAAACTGGTGGAGGTGATCCCGGCCGCCGACACCGATCCCGCCTTCGCCGATGCGGTGAGCGACGTCATGACCGCGATCGGCAAGGCGCCGATCCGCGTCAAGGACGTCGTCGGCTTCGCCGTCAACCGGCTGCTGCACGCGCTGGTGCTCGAATCGATCCGCCTCGTCGAGGAAGGCGTGTGCTCGCCGGCGGATATCGACGCCGCCTGCAAGCTCGGCCTCGGGCATCCGATCGGCCCGTTCGAACTGATGGACAATACCCAGAACTCGCTGTCGCTGAGCGTGCACGAGATTCTTCATCAGGCTTACGGCGAGCGCTTCCTGCCGCGCCCGCTGCTGCGCCAGATGGTCGCCGCCGGCTATAACGGCCGCAAGGCGGGGCGCGGGTGGCATCGTTACGGCAGCGACGGCAAGAAGCAATGACAGCGGCGCCTCGAGCCGGCGCGCGCAACCGATAGCGGAGCATCGACATGGACATCACGCAAAGCGAACGAAGCCGGGAACTGGCGGGGCGTCTCGAACGCTTCATGGCCGAGCACATCTATCCGAACGAGCGTCGCTACTATCAGGAGGCCGAGCGGCTCGGGCCGTGGGCGGTGCATCCGGTGGTGGAGGAACTGAAGCCGAAGGCGCGCGAGGCGGGCCTGTGGAATCTGTTCCTGCCGGCACATCACGAGGGCGGGCTGACCAATCTCGAATACGCGCCGCTGTGCGAGATCATGGGGCGCTCGCACCTCGCGCCGGAAGTCTTCAATTGCAGCGCGCCGGACACCGGCAACATGGAGACGATCCTGCGCTACGGCACCGAGGCGCAGAAGGAGCGCTGGCTGAAACCGCTGCTGGCCGGTGAGATCCGCTCGTCCTTCGCGATGACCGAGCCCGACGTCGCCTCGTCGGACGCGACCAACGTCGCCAGTTCGATCACGCGCGACGGCGACGACTACGTCATCAACGGCCGCAAGTGGTACACCACCGGCGCCACCGATCCCCGCTGCAAGATCATCATCTTCATGGGGCAGACCGATCCCGGCAACCCGGACCGGCACCGGCGACAGTCGATGATCCTGGTGCCGAAGGACACCCCCGGCGTGTCGGTGATCCGCTCGCTGCCGGTGCTCGGCTTCTACGGCGTGCCCGACCGCGCCTCCGAGGTGATCTTCGAGAACGTGTGGGTGCCGGCGACCAACATGCTGCTCGGCGAGGGACGCGGCTTCGAGATCGCCCAGGGGCGGCTCGGGCCGGGACGCATTCACCATTGCATGAGGCTGATCGGCCTGTCCGAGCGCGTGCTGGAGCGCATGTGCCGGCGATCGATCGATCGCGTCGCCTTCGGCAAGCCGCTGGCCGAGCAGACGGTGACGCTGGAGCGGATCGCGGAAGCGCGCATGAAGATCGAGCAGGCGCGGCTGTTGACGCTCAAGGCGGCCTACATGATGGATACCGTCGGCAACAAGGAAGCGCGGCAGGAGATCGCGATGATCAAGGTGGCCGCGCCGACCATGGCGCAGGCCATCGTCGATTGGGCGATCCAGGCGTTCGGCGGCGGCGGCACCAGCAACGATCATTTCCTCGCCGCCGCGCTCGCCACCACGCGGCTGCTGCGGCTGGCCGACGGGCCGGACGAGGTGCATCGCAACCAGATCGGCAAGATCGAACTGCGGCGCTGGCTCAACACCGATCCGGCCCGCACCGGCGGCAGCGGCGATCCGTTGTCGCCCGCCGAATCCGCCGCGTGGTCGGACGGCGGCCTGTGGCCCCGCCCGAAGGCGCTTCGCTAGCGTTTCATGATTTGACGGAAACGCTGTGACATGAGGCGTCATTGCCGGGCCTGACCCGGCAATCCATCCTTTTCAGAAAGATGGATGCGCGGATCAAGTCCGCGCATGACGACGGGTGATTCCGCCAAAGACGGAAAACCTCTAAATGTGTGGGACCGTGAGGTGACCTCAGCCCGCGGGGCGCGGCGTGCCGGACGCCGCGCGGGTCTGCGTCCGGATCGCCGGCCACACCGTGCGCCGCCAGGCGGACGCGCCGGCGTCCCACGCCACCACCTCGCCCCCGCGCAGCACGAACCACTGCGGCGCGCCCGGCAGCGTTCGCACCCGCTCGCGCAAGCCCGCGAGATCGGCCGGCCACAGCGGCTCCGCCAGCAGGTCGCGCAGCCGTGTCGCGATCACTTCACGATAACGCAGGCCGGAAAATTCGCGGCTCTCCACGAATGACGGCCGCTCGTCGCGCCGCCAGGCGCGGCACGGCCCGCAATCCTCCGCGCCGACATAGACGACGGTGATCGCGCCGCGCCCCGCCGCCGGCTGATGCGGCACGTCGGCGACCAGCACCCCGCAGCCGAGCGCGAGCGCAAGGGCGGCAGGCAAACGGCGCGAGAGCAGGGGACGGGCGGCGACTGACATCCGCACAGCCTAGAGCCGCATGGCGGTGTCTCACTTACCCAAAGTCAAGGCCGCGCGCCGCGAACGGTGGCAGCTTCCTGTCAAAGGGACGTGAGGAGCACCGCCATGTCGAAGACCGCGAAGCCGCCCGGCGAGCCAGCCGCCGCCGACGATGAGCCCATGCCGTTCATGCAGCGGGTGCTCGACGATCCGTTCCTGCTTCTGTTCATCGGCGTCACCATTCCCACGATCCTCTATCTCGTCTGGGGCGTGATGGAGATCGCCAACGTCCCGGTCGGCAAATAGGAGAGCGATCCGATGGCCATTACCTCTCCCGAACGCCGCGTCTGGTGGAACGAGCCGGTCGAGCGCGTCGAACTGATCTGGATCGCCGTGGCGCTGCTGTGGGGTCTGTTCATGTTCTTCTTCATGATCGCCTGGCACTTCATCGGCGGTCAGAATCTCGCAACCGAAGCCTACAAGGTGGTGCCGAGCGCCTATCAGGAGAAGGTCGACGCCTTCGCCGAGAAGTACCAGGTCGGCGACGAATCCGGCACGCCGATCGTGCGGCCGCCGGCCGGCGAAGATATCTATCTGCTCGGGCGGCTGTGGCAGTGGTGGCCGGTGCTGCAACTGGAAAAGGGCCAGAGCTACCGCCTGCATCTGTCGTCGGTCGACTGGCAGCACGGCTTCTCGCTGCAACCCACCAACATCAACATCCAGGTTCATCCCGGCTACGAGCACGTCATCGTCCTGACGCCGACCGAAGCCGGCGAATTCGGCATCATCTGCAACGAGTTCTGCGGCATCGGCCATCACACCATGACCGGCAAGATCATCGTCGTCGATAGCAAGGCGGAGGCGAAGTAACATGACCACCTTCGAGGGCGTTGTGGCGGCGACGCGCGAGCGGGCCGCGAATTTCCGCACCTGCCAGTTCACCGGCCTCAAGGTCGATATCGCCGCGCAGCGGCTGATTATCGCCAACGCGGTCGCGGCCGTGGTGTTTCTCGCCGTCGGCGGCCTGATGGGATTGATGGTGGCGCTGACGCGCTGGCCGGCGGTGCATCTTCTGCCCGCCGAGTGGTTCTATCTGATCCTCACCGCGCACGGCGCCAACGTGCTGTTGTTCTGGATCATCTTCTTCGAGATCGCGGTGCTCTATTTCGCCTCCGCGGTACTGCTCAATTCGCGCATCGCGGCGCCGAAAACCGGCTGGCTCGGCTTCGTGCTGATGGTGGCCGGCGCCATCATCACCAACATCGCCGTGCTGCAAGGCGAATCGACGGTGATGTTCACCTCCTATCCGCCGATGATGGCGCGGCCGCATTTCTATCTCGGCATCATCCTGTTCGCGGTCGGCGCGCTGATCGGCGTCGGGCTGTTTTTCGCGACGCTGATGATCGCCAGGGCGGAGCGTACCTACGAGGGCTCGATCCCGCTGGTCACCTTCGGCGCGCTGACGGCGGCGATCATCGCCGTGTTCACGCTGGTGTCGGGGGCGATCATCCTGGTTCCGACCATGCTGTGGTCGATGGGGCTGATCCGCGACATCGATCCGTTGATGTACAAGCTGGTGTGGTGGGCGATGGGCCACTCCTCGCAGCAGATCAACGTCTCCGCGCACGTCTCGGTGTGGTACATGATCGGCGCGCTGGTCTTGGGAGCCAAGCCGCTGTCGGAGAAGGTCAGCCGCGGCGCGTTCTTCCTCTACATCCTGTTCCTGCAACTGGCCTCGGCGCACCATCTGCTGGCCGAGCCGGGAATCAGCGCCGAGTGGAAGATCGTCAACACCAGCTACATGATGTATCTGGCGGTGCTCGGCTCGATGATCCACGGCCTCACGGTGCCCGGCTCGATCGAGGCAGCGCAGCGCCGCAACGGTTTCAACCGGGGCGTGTTCGAGTGGCTGCGCAAGGCGCCGTGGGGCAATCCGGCGTTCTCCGGCATGTTCCTGTCGCTGGTGATGTTCGGCTTCATCGGCGGCATCTCCGGCGTGGTGCTCGGCACCGAGCAGCTCAACGTGCTGATGCACAACACCATCTATGTCCCCGGCCACTTCCACGGCACGGTGGTCGCCGGCACCACGCTGGCCTTCATGGCCGGCACCTATCTGGTGCTGCCGCTGATCTTCCAGCGCGACATCATCTGGCCGGGGCTGGCGCGGATCCAGCCGTACCTGTTCGGCATCGGCGCCGCCGGCATCTCGATGTTCATGATGGGGGCGGGCACGCTCGGCGTGGCGCGGCGGCACTGGGACATCAACTTCACCGACGCGGTGATCGGCTTCCAGCATTCGCCCGGCGCGTTCCTGATGATGGGGCTGAACGGCATCAGCGCCATCCTCGCGGCGCTCGGCGGCATCCTCTACATCCTGATCGTGGTCGGCACCGCGTTGTTCGGCAAGAAGATCGTGCCGGGCCACAAGATGACCTTCCCGCTGCATTCGAGCGCCAACGTGGTGTCGAAATACGGCAGCGAAGGCACGATCAAGCTGCCCGGCACCATCGTTCTGGTGACGATCTTCTTCCTGTCCTTCGTGCTCTATTACTTCGTCAACTGGAAGTATCTGTCCGACCTGTGGCAGTTCCGCTGAGCGCGATCCGGTCATGTTGAAACCGTCGTCCCAGATGCAGCGCGCGTCCTCTCCCCGCCGGGGAGGGGGCCGGGGGGAGGGGGCGCGCGCGAGCGACGAACAAGGAGGCGAGACATGCGCGCCGTGCTGACCACGACCGTATCGCTGCTCAAGCTGCGCATCGGCATCGCGATCGCCGCCAGCGCGGTCGCGGGCGCGGCGGCGGCGCAGGGCGCGGCGCGCGAGGCGTGGGAGGTGCTGGCGCTGGCGCTCGCGGTGCTCGGCGCCTCGGGCGCGGCCGGCGCGTTCAACCACTATTACGAACGCGACCTCGACCGCCACATGCGGCGCACCGAGAGCCGGCCGTTCGCCAGCGGGATGTTGCGGCCGGGCGCGGGGTGGCTCACGGCCTTCGCCGCGCTCGCGGTGCTGTCGCTGGCGCTGGCCTATGTCGTCGGCGGCGCGGTCAGCGCCGTCTACGTGCTGCTCGGCGGCCTGACCTATGGCGTGGTCTACACCGTGTGGCTCAAGCGCCGCACGCCGATGAACATCGTGGTCGGCGGGTTGTCCGGCAGCTTCGCCGTGCTGGCCGGCGCGGCGGCGGTCGATCCGATGCCGCAGACGGTGCCGGTGCTGCTGGCGCTGGTGCTGTTCCTGTGGACGCCGCCGCATTTCTGGGCGCTCGCCGCGGCGCGCCGCGACGACTACGCCAATGCCGGCTTCCCGATGCTGCCGGTGGTCGCGCCTGAGCGGGTGTGGACCACGGCGATCCTCGCCCACACCGCGGCGCTGACGGCGCTGTCGCTGGTGCCGCTATGGTTCGGCATGGGGCTGATCTACGGCATCGGTGCAGGCGCTGGCGGCGCGGTGTTCGTGTGGCGAAGCTGGCGGCTTTACCGCGCGCCGAGTCGCGCCACCGCGATGGCGACCTTCGGCGCGTCGCTGATCCACCTCACATTGCTGACGCTGGCGGTGGTGCTGGACGCGGCGGTGGTGACCAAGGCGTCGGCCACGCCGGCCGGCGGAGCGCTCGATCCGCGCGTCGTGCTGGAGCGAAGCGAGGCGGCGATCGGCACGACGCTCGGCGATTACACGCTGCGCGATCCGCAGGGCCGCCGCATCGCGCTGGCCGATTATCGCGGCCGCCCGCTGGTCATCAGTCTGGTCTACTCTAGTTGCAGCACCACCTGCCCGGTGACGACGCAGCATCTCATCGACGCGGTGGCGCAGGCGCGCCAGAGTCTCGGGGCCGACCGCTTCGCGGTGCTGACCATCGGCTTCGACGCGCGCCGCGACAGCCCGCAGCGCATGGCGGCGTTCGCCGGCCGGCAGGGCATTCCGGCCAGCGGCTGGGACGTCGCCTCCGGCGACGAGGCGACGCTGGCGGCGCTGATGCGGGATCTCGGCTTCGGCTATCAGGCGGTCGCCGGCGGTTTCGATCACATCGCCCAGACCACGATCATCGACGCCGGAGGGCGAGTCTACCGTCAGGTCTACGGCGACGACTTCCCGCTGCCGGTGTTCATCGAGCCCTTGAAGGAAGCAGTGTTCGGCATCACCACCCGCGCGCTGACCGTCTCGGCGCTGATCGACCGCTTAAGTTTCCTCTGCACCGTCTACGATCCCGGACAGGGCCGCTACCGCACCAGCTACGCCATCGCGCTCGGCATCGGCATCGGCGCCCTGTCGCTGCTGATCGCCGGCATCGTCTTCGTCCGCGCCTGGATGCGCAACCGCCGGCTGGAAGCGTTGCGCCGGGTTCCGCCGCCGCGGCTGCTCGGACGACAGACATGATCGCCCTGGTGCGCCGGGGCATCGCGCGCGGATTCGACGCCGCCGAGCGCGGCCTCAACCGTCTCGCCGGTCCGGCGCTCAACCCGCTGGCGCAACTCGGCGCGCTCGGCTTCTTCCTGTTCTGGATCGTCGCGGTCAGCGGCATCTACCTGTTCATGCTGTTCGACACCGGCGTCGAGAACGCCTACGCGTCGGTCGAGTGGTACTCGACGCGCCACGCCTGGCACGCCGGCGTGATGCGCAGCTTCCACCGCTACGCCTCCGACATGATGGTCGTGGTGATGGCGCTGCATCTCTTGCGGGAGTTCGCGCGCGACCGCTATCGCGGGGCCCGCTGGTTCTCGTGGTTCACCGGCGTGCCGGTGATCTGGTTCCTCTACATGTCGGGCATCACTGGCTACTGGCTGGTGTGGGACCAGTTGGCGCAATACATCGCCACCACCTCGACCGAACTGCTCGACTGGCTGCCGATCTTCGGCGAGCCGATCGCCCGCAATTTCCTGGCGCCGTCGAGCCTGTCGAACCGCTTCTTCACGCTGCTGGTGTTTTTGCACATCGCGGTGCCGCTGGTGCTGCTGTTTACGCTGTGGATCCATATCCAGCGCATCACCCGGCCCAAGGTGAACCCGCCGCGCACGCTCGCGGCGCTGACCATGCTGGCGCTGCTCGCGGTGTCGATCGTCAAGCCGGCGCTGAGTCAGGGCGCGGCGGACCTTGCGAAAGTGCCGAGCCCGGTCGGGCTCGACTGGTTCTATCTGCCGCTCTATCCGCTGGCCGACGATTCGCCCGGCGCGCTGTGGGGGCTGCTCGCGGCGGCGACCGTGATGCTGGCGGCGATGCCGTGGCTGCCGCCGCTGCGGCGGATGAAGCCGGCGACCGTCGATCTGGATCATTGCAACGGCTGCGGCCGCTGCGTCGAGGACTGCCCCTACGAGGCTCTGCAACTGGTGCCGCGCACCGACGACCTGCCCTATGAGCTTGAGGTCGCGGTCAATGCCGACAAATGCGTGAGCTGCGGCATCTGCACCGGCTCGTGCCCGTCCTCGACGCCGTTCCGCAGCGTCGGCCCGCTCGATACCGGCATCGACCTGCCGGACGTCACCTTCGCCTCGATGGGCGAGCGGCTCCATGAACTGGCCGCGCGGGACGCGCCGTCGCCGCGTTTGCTGGTGATCGGCTGCTGGCACGGCGCGGCCGGGGCGCGCGACGAAAGCACCCTGTCGCTGCCGTGCGTATCCGCCGCCCCGCCGTCGCTGATCGATTACGCGCTGAGCCGCGGTCTGGCCGATGGCGTCGTCATCGCCGGCTGCTCCGAGAGCGCCTGCTACAACCGGCTCGGCGTCGCGTGGATGCAGCAGCGCATCGCCGGCGAGCGCGACCCGTATCTGCGGGCGCGGGTGCCGCGCGATCGTATCCTCGAGGTGTGGGCCTCGCCGACCGAGGGCGCGCGGCTGACGCGCGAGATCGACGCCTTCAGAGCGCGGCTCGCCGCGCTTGCCGAGGAGCCGCCGCCACCACAGCAGGTTACCGGGACGCCGGCGAGCGTCAGGGAGGCGGCATCGTGAGCGCGCCGGTGTCAGTGCCGCGGCTGGCCGGGCTGTTCGTCGTGCTGGCGGCGGTGACGGCGTTCGCCGCCGCCTTCTCCAATGCGCCGGCCTACCGGCAGATTCCCGCCGATACCGGCGTCATCAAGTTCAGCTTCAGCCACAGCGCCGACCGCGCGCGGGAGTGCCGCCGCCGCACCCCGGAGGAGCTGGCGAAGCTGCCGCCCAACATGCGCCGGCCGCTCGATTGCCCGCGTACCCGGCGCGGCATTTTCGCCGAGCTTGCGATCGACGACGTCGTGGTGTTCAGCGCGGAATTGCCGCCGTCCGGCTTCGCCAAGGACGGCCCCTCGCAGATTTATCGCCGCTTCACGGTGGCGGCCGGCTCCCACACCGTGGCGGCGCGCTTGCGCGATACGCCGCGCGAGAGCGGCTTCGACCATGAGCGCATCGAGACGGTGACGGTCAAGCCGGGGCAGAGCCTGGCGCTCGATTTCCGCCCCGAGCACGGCGGCTTCATCTGGCGTTAACGGGAGAACCACGGGAGGCAGCGCGTTCGCCTTATTTGACATGGCGCAATGCCGGCGCGGCGAGGCCGTGCTTGGCTGGCGCATTGCTGCTGCCTGCCGGGAGCCCGTCATGACCCCCGCCGACTGGTCGATCGTCAACCGCGTTCCCGTGTTCCGCTCGATGGGCGAGGCGCTGAGCCATCGCATCGTCCGCAACTATGCGCGCGGCGAGTTGCTGTTTCAGCAGGGTGATCCGGCGACCTGCTGCTTCCTGGTGCTCGACGGCTGGGTCAAGCTCTACCGGCAGACGGCGGACGGCGACGAGGTGGTGGTGTCGCTGTTCACCGCCGGCGAAAGCTTCGCCGAAGCGATGATGTTTCGCGGCGGCCGCTACCCTGCGACGGCGGAGGCGGTGACCTCGGTGCGGCTCCTGCACATCGACGGCCAGTTGCTGCGCGACGCCATCCTGCGCGATCCGCAGCTTTCGTTCGACATGCTGGCGGCATCGTCGCTGCACCTGCGGCGGCTGGTCGAGCAGGTCGAGCAGTTGAAAGCGCAATCGGCGCCCAAGCGCATCGCCAGCTTCCTGCTCTCGCTCACCGCCGCCCGTCGCGGCCCGGCGCGGATCGAACTGCCTTACGAGAAGCTGCTGATCGCCAACCGCCTCGGCATGAAGCCCGAGAGCTTTTCGCGGGCGCTGCGGCAGCTTCGCGCCGTCGGCGTCTTCGTCGAGCGCGAGTTCGTTCGCATCGATGACGTCGGCCGCCTATCCGGCTTTGTCGAAGGCGGCGAGCCGGACGGCGTGCCGTGCCCGATGATCCGCACCCCGGCGCAATGCGGCAGCTTCGGCGCCGGCTGCATCGAGGCCGCCTATCGCGCGCCGCTGCGCGCCCCGCGCCGCTCGCGCGCGTGACAGGCGGGAAGTCCCTCGTGTCCCGGATGCGATGCGGCGCAAGCGTCAGCGCCGTGCCGCTTCGCTGATCCGGGACCGTTACGCAGGATGCCGTTGGTACGGTCCCGGTTCTGCGGCGCAGCGTTACACGCCGCACCGCGCCCGGGACACGGACCGGTTGTTTATCTTCGCGAGAACGATGCCCCGTTCAGGCTTGATCCTTCAGCGCGCCGCCGCGCAGCGCCAGCCGGATCAGTTCGGACAGGCTGTGCGCCTGCATCTTGGTCATGACGTTGGCGCGATAGACCTCGATGGTCCGCGGGCTGATGTCGTGCTCGCGCGCGATCTGCTTGTTGGAGAGGCCGGCGATCAACCCGTCCATCACCTGCCGCTCGCGCGGGCTGAGGCTGGCCAGCCGCGCGGCGATGTCCTGCGCGGCCGCCTCGCTGCGCAGCCGGTCGTCGGCCTGCCTGAGCGCGGTGTCGATGGTCCCGATCAGGCGCTCGTCCTCGAACGGCTTTTCGACGAAATCGAACGCGCCGAGCTTCATCGCCTCGACCGCCAGCGGAATGTCGCCGTGGCCGGTCATGATGATGACCGGAAGCGTCGAGGCTTCGTTGCGAAGGCGGCGCAGCAGCGTCATGCCGTCGATGCCCGGCATCCGCACGTCCGACACCACGCAGCCGAAGGGCAGCGTCGCATGAACGTCGAGGAAGCTCGCGGCGCTGTCGAACAGCGCGACGTCGAAGCCCGCCGCGCCGAGCAGGAAGTCGAGCGAATCCCGCATCGCGGGATCGTCGTCGATGACGTAGACGCTGGCGTTACGCGACATCCGGCAGGTCCTCGTCCGGCGCGGCCGGCAGCGTCAGGTGAAACGTCGCGCCGCCGGCGGCGTTGTTCTCTCCCCACATGCGGCCGCCGTGCGCTTCCACGATCGACCGGCTGATTGAAAGCCCGACCCCCATGCCTGTGTCCTTGGTGGTGAAGAAAGTCTGAAACAGGTTGGCGAGCGCCACCTCGCTGAACCCGTGGCCGGTGTCCATCACCGACAGCGCGACCGTGTCGTCGGCGGCGCGCGCGCTGGACACGATCAGTTCGCGCCGCGCTACGCCCGCCATCGCCTCCAGCGCGTTGCGGAACAGGTTGACCAGAACCTGCTGGATCTGCACCCGGTCGACCAGCACGCGGTCACACGTCGGATCGAGTTCGGAGCGCAGCATCACGTTCTGCTCGCGCGCGCCGGACAACCCCAGCGCGCCGGCTTCCTCGACCAGCCTGGCGAGGCTTTCGACGCGCTTTTCGGACTCGCGCCGGCTGACGAAATCCCGCAGGCGGCGAATGATCTGGCCGGCGCGCAGCGCCTGCTCGGCGGCGCGATCCAGCGCCATCCCGACGCGGGCGGCATTGGGATCGGGGCTTGTCTCAAGCAGGCGGCGCGATCCCTTCATGTAGTTGCTGATGGCGGCGAGCGGCTGGTTGAGTTCGTGGGCCAGCGCCGAGGCCATCTCGCCCATGGCGCTCAGCCGCGAGACGTGGATCAGCTCCGATTGCAGTTCCTGAAGTTTTGCCTGGGTCTGCTGGTGCTCGGTGAGGTCGCGCACGAAGCCGGTGAAATGCCGCTCGCCGCCGGCGGTCATCTCGCCGACCGACAGGTGCATGGGAAAGGTCGAGCCGTCGCGGCGCTTTCCAGTGACGATGCGGCCGATGCCGATGATGTGGCGTTCGCCGGTGGATTTGTAGCGCTCAAGGTAGCCGTCGTGCCGGCTGCGGTCCGGCTCCGGCATGAGAATGCTGACGTTCTGCCCGACCGCCTCGGCTTCGGAGAAGCCGAACAGCCGCTGGGCGGCGGAGCTGAAGCGCTGGATGATGCCGTGGTCGTCGATCACGATCATCGCGTCCGGAACGGTATCGAGGATCGAATGGAGATGGCCCTCGCGTGCGCGCAACGCCTCCTCCAACTGCTTCTGATCGTCGATATCGAGCACCGCGCCGCATACGCGGACGGGCGTGCCGTCCTCGTTCCTGACCAGGCCGCCGCGGGCGCGCACCCAGCGGCTTTTTCCGGACGTCTTGCGCAGCCGGTACTGAAGATCGAATCTAGCGCCTGTCTCGACGGTCCGTTGCAGCGCGGCCCGCGTGCGCTCCTGATCGTCGGGGTCGAGCCGCGACAGGAAAAGATCCAACGTCACCGCGGCGTCGGGCGCGACGCCGAACAACTGCCGCGCCGCGTTGGACCAGAACAACTCCCCGGTGGCGAGCGCAAGGTCCCAGATGCCGATGCCCGATCCGTCGATGCCGCGTTGCAGATCGCGGTCGAGAAACAGCCCGCTCAACGCGGTTGAGCCGTCGTCGATCTCGGCGGTGGTGTTTCGGTGAGGCATCGCGTCATGGGTCCGCAGGCTTCGAAGACACATTCTCACTTGCCCGTCGCGGTCAGCATATCGCCGGAGGGGCGGGCGGACCAGAGCGGCAGCGGGGGACGATCGGTCGCGGGCGAGGGGCCGCCGTTGCCATCCCGCGTCAGGCGGTCTGGAGATGGCCGCGCGCCCATTCGACGATCTGATGGACGTTCATCGCGCCGGAGACGCGGTCTTGCTCGCGGCCGTCGCGAAACAGGATCATGGTCGGGATACCGCGAATGCCGAGCCGCGCCGCGACATCGGGCTCGGCGTCGGAGTTGAGCTTGATGAGCCGCATCTCGGGTTCGAGCTGCACCGCCGCGGCCGCGTAGGCCGGCGCCATCATCCGGCACGGCCCGCACCACGGCGCCCAGACATCGACCAGCACCGGAACGCCGCTGCGCGCGATCTGCCGCGCATACATCGCGGCGTCGGCATCGACCGGATGGCC
This sequence comes from Bradyrhizobiaceae bacterium, assembly GCA_044463945.1. GTDB lineage: Bacteria > Pseudomonadota > Alphaproteobacteria > Rhizobiales > Xanthobacteraceae > 62-47. The sequence continues at coordinate 35,646 of JBIQLW010000019.1, forward strand.
GTCGAACAGCGCCGCCTTGCAGACGCCGCAGCGCGCGGCGCTGGGGTCGCGGCCGCCGGCCACCCGGTTCACCGCCGCGCAATGCGGGCAGACGATGTTGCGATCTGCGGTCATGTCGTCCTTCCTTGTCGTTGCCGGGACATCAGGGCGCTCGCCAGCACATGGTTCGCCGGGCGCGCCGTTCAACGCCGGGGGTTCATTTCCTTGGCTTCCCGCGCGACGGTTTGCGGCCGCCGGCCGTGCAGAACGCCGCGTGCAGCGCGCCGACGATGGTCAGGATCTCCGGCCGGGTGATGGAATAATACACCGTAGTGCCCTCGCGGCGGGCCTCGACCAGCCCGTCCGAACGCAGCCGCATCAGTTGCTGCGACATCGGCACCTGCTCGATGTCGAGCTGCTGGCGCAGTTCGGCCACCGACTTCTCGCCGTCCACCAGCGCGCACAGCACCAGAAGGCGCTGCGGGTGGGACAGGCTGCGCATCAGCGTCGCGGCCGACTCGGCGGCCGGAATCATTTCTCTTACATTCATAGTCTTGAATTTATAATATTTGAATGCTACGTACAAGCCCGGAACCTTGAGAAGGCTCAAGCGGTCCGCGGCGAGCGGTCCCTACAGTCATAAGGTCCCGGTTTGGAGAAGCAAGACGCCAACGCCGCCGGCGGACACCGGCGGCAACCTCGAACGGAGGGAATGCCATGTCTCATATCGTGGTTCTCGGCGCCGGTCTGGGTGGCCTTCTCATGGCCTATGAGATGAAGGCCCGGATGCGGCGCGACGACCGCCTGACCGTCGTCAGTCTCGGCTCGACCTATTCCTTTGTGCCCTCGAATCCGTGGGTCGCCGTCGGCTGGCGGCAACCTGACGACATCGCCGTCGATCTCGCGCCGGTGCTGAAGGCGCGCGACATCGCCTTGCGGCCGGAGGGCGCCAAGCGCGTCCATCCGAACGACAACCGCATCGAACTCAACGACGGTTCGATGATCGACTACGACTATCTGATCGTCGCCACCGGGCCGGACCTCGCTTTCGACGAAATCCCCGGCTTCGGCCCCGAGGGGCACACCCAGTCGGTGTGCCAGATCGATCATGCCGTTGCCGCCAAGGCGGCGTTCGACAAGCTCGTCAAGACACCGGGGCCGGTGGTGATCGGCGCGGTGCAGGGCGCGTCCTGCTACGGGCCGGCCTATGAGTTCGCCTTCATTCTCGACACCGCGCTGCGCAACGCCCGCGTCCGCGACCGGGTGCCGATGACCTTCGTGACCCCTGAGCCTTACATCGGCCATCTCGGGCTCGACGGCGTCGGCGACACCAAGGGGCTGATCGAAAGCGCGATGCGCGAGCGTCACATCAAATGGATCACCAACGCCCGCACCACCAGGGTCGAAGCCGGCAAGCTCAACGTCGAGGAGGTCAATGACGATGGCTCGGTCAAGACCATTCACGAACTGCCGTTCGCGTTCTCGATGCTGCTGCCCGCGTTCCGCGGCGTGCCGGCGGTCGCCGGCATCGAGGGGCTGACCAATCCGCGCGGCTTCATCGTCATCGACAAGCATCAGCGCAATCCGGCGTTTCCGAACGTCTTCGGCATCGGCGTGTGCGTCGCCATCCCGCCGGTCGGCAAGACGCCGCTCGCGATCGGCGTGCCGAAAACCGGCTTCATGATCGAATCGATGGCCACCGCCACCGCCGAGAACATCGGCGCGCTGCTGAAGGGCGAGACGCCGAAGGCGGTCGCGACCTGGAACGCGGTCTGCCTCGCCGATTTCGGCGACGACGGCATCGCCTTCGTCGCGCAGCCGCAGATTCCGCCGCGCAACGTCAACTGGTCGTCGCAGGGCTATTGGGTCCATGCCGCCAAGGTCGGCTTCGAGAAATACTTCCTGCGCAAGATCCGGCAGGGCAAGGCCGAAACCTTCTACGAAAATCTCGTCCTCGACGTGCTCGGCATCAAGAAGCTGAGGGACATCCACATGGAGACGGCCGACTAGGCCGCTCCGCAAACCAAAGGAGATGATGATGACGGTCGATCGCGCGGTGATGTTGTTCGCGGGCTTCATGGTTCTGGCCTCGCTGGGGCTGGGTTTCTACGTGTCGCCCTGGTGGTATCTGCTCACGGCCTTTGTCGGGTTCAACCTGATGCAGGCGTCGATCACCGGCTTCTGTCCGGCGGCGATGATCTTCCGGAGACTCGGCTGCCCCGCCGGCATGGCGTTCAAATAACAACCCGTATCGTGATGATGCGGCGGCCGGGCAAAGCCCCGCCGTCGCTGGTGAAAGCTTCGCGTCTCATGTTCCGACTGATTTCGCGCGCTGGGGCGGTGATCCTCGTGGTGACGCTGGTTCTCGGCATCGCGGAGGCGTGGGCCGCCGAATTTACCGTCCGGGCGATCACCATCCCCGAGATGAAGGCGGTGTTCGGCCAGGTCGAAAGCCGCATCGTGGTGCCGGCGCGCGCCCGCATCGGCGGCTCGGTGCGTGAGCTTCGCGTCACGCAGGGCGATCAGGTCCGCGAAGGGCAGGCGATCGCCGTTGTCGTCGACGACAAGCTCAAGCTTCAGCTCAACGCCGCCGACGCCAAGATCGAGGCGCTCAACTCGCAACTCGACAACGCGCGGATCCAGTTGGACCGGGCGCAGCAGCTTCGCGCCACCGGCACCGGGACGCAGGCCAGCCTCGACCAGGCGCGGATGCAGTTCGAGGTGGCGACCAATCAGGTCGCCGCCGCCAGGGCCGAGAAGACCGTCATCGAGCAGAGCGCGCGGGAGGGCACCGTGCTGGCGCCTGCGGCGGGCCGCGTGCTCACCGTGCCGGTGACGCTCGGCTCCGTGGTGATGCCCGGCGAGGATATCGCCCGCATCGCGCCGGGGCCGTATTATCTGCGGTTGTCGCTGCCGGAGCGCCATGCCGGCGAAATCGTGCAGGGCGCCGACGTGGTGGTCGGCGCGCGCGGGCTGACGAGCGCGCCGGGCGAACTGTCCGCCGCGCATCGCGGCCGCATCGCCAAGGTCTATCCGGAGATTGCCGACGGGCGCGTGATCGCCGACGTCGAGGTCGATGGCGTCGGCGATTACTTCGTCAACGAGCGGACGCTGGTGTCGATCCCGGTCGGCAAGCGCACGGTGCTCGCCGTGCCGCCGGCGGCGATCCGCACCACCCACGGCGTCGATTATGTCCGCGTCGTCACCGGCGGCGGCGCGATGGACGTCGCCGTCATTCTCGGCGAAGCCTTTACCGACAACGGCGCGGGCCGCATCGAAATTCTCACCGGCCTGCGTGACGGCGACCGGATCGTGCTGCCATGAAACTCGGGATCGCAGGCGGCCTGACGCGAGCCTTCATCGCGTCGCCCCTGACGCCGCTGTTCCTGCTGGCGTCGCTGGCGCTCGGGCTGGTCGCGCTGGTGACGCTGCCGCGCGAGGAGGAGCCGCAGATCTCGGTGCCGATGGTCGATATCCACGTCACCGCCAACGGCTTGAGGGCGGAGGACGCCGTCAAGCTGGTGACCGAGCCGTTGGAGACCATCGTCAAGAGCATCGACGGCGTCGAGCACGTCTATTCGCAGACCGAGGACGACGGCACCGTGGTCACCGCGCGTTTCAAGGTCGGCACCAACTCCGACGCCGCCATTCTCCGGGTGCACGAGAAGGTGCGCGCCAACATCAACCGCATCCCGGTCGGCATTCCCGAGCCGCTGATCGTCGGCCGCGGCATCGACGATGTGGCGATCGTAGTGGTGACGCTGCGCCCGACGCCGGACGTGGCGGCGCGCTGGACCGCGAACGGGCTGACGCGGCTGGCCCGCGAGTTGCAGGTCGAGGTGTCGAAGCTGCCCGACATCGGCCTCACCTATCTGGTCGGCGAGCAGCCCGAGCAGTTCCGCGTCGAGCCCGATCCCGAGCGGCTGTCGCTGTACGGCATCACGCTGCAACAGCTTGCCGCCAAGATCGAGGGCGCCAACAGCTCGTTCCGTGTCGGCACCGTGCGCGAACAGACGCAGCAGCGCGCCATCGTCGCCGGCCAGACCTTGCAGGCGCTGCCCGAGATCGGCAACATCCTGTTGACGGCGCGCGACGGCCGCCCGGTCTATGTCCGCGACGTCGCCCGTGTCGTGCTGGCGACCGCGCCCGCCGAAAACCGCGTCACCGATATCCGCAAGACGGCGGAGGCCGCGCTTGAGCACGCGCCCGCCGTCTCGCTCGCCATCGCCAAGCGCCCCGGCGCCAACGCGGTGGTGATCGCCGACGAGATCGTGCGGCGGCTGGAGCAGGCGCGCGGGCAGATCTTCCCCGAAGACGTCGAGATGACTGTCACCCGCAACTACGGCGAGACGGCCAACGAGAAAGCCAACGAACTGCTGTTCCATCTCGGCCTCGCCACGATTTCGATCGTGATTCTGGTCGCGGTCGCCATCGGCTGGCGCGAGGCGCTGGTGGTGGCGGTGGTGATCCCCACCACCATCCTGCTGACGCTGTTCGCGTCGTGGATCATGGGCTACACGCTCAACCGCGTCAGCCTGTTCGCGCTGATCTTCTCCATCGGCATTCTGGTGGACGACGCCATCGTGGTGATCGAGAACATCGCCCGCCACTGGGCGATGCGCGACGGCCGCTCGCGCGCGCAGGCCGCGATCGACGCGGTCGCCGAGGTCGGCAATCCGACCATCGTCGCGACGCTGACGGTGGTGGCGGCGCTGCTGCCGATGCTGTTCGTGTCCGGCATGATGGGGCCCTACATGAGCCCGATCCCGGCCAACGCCTCGGCCGCGATGCTGTTCTCGTTCTTCGTCGCCGTCATCCTGACGCCGTGGCTGATGATGAAGCTTGGAGGGGCCGGCGCGGCTGGCGGTCACGAGGAAGCCGGCGGTGGTCGCCTCGGCCGGCTCTATGTCGCGGTCGCGAAGCCCATTCTGGCGTCGCGCCGGCGCGCGTGGATTTTCCTGGCTCTGGTCGGGGTCGCGACGCTGGCCTCGCTCGCGCTGTTCTACACCAGGCACGTCACGGTGAAGCTTTTGCCGTTCGACAACAAGGCCAATCTTCAGGTCGTGCTCGATCTGCCGAAAGGATCGTCGGTCGAGGACACCGACCGGGCGCTGCAAATGATGGCGGAGCGGCTCGCCCCGGTGCCGGAGATCGTCTCGTTCCAGACCTATGCCGGCACCGCCGCGCCGTTCGATTTCAACGGTCTGGTGCGGCATTATTATCTGCGCGCCGGCCCCGAGCAGGGCGACATCGCCATCAACCTTTTGCCGAAGGGCGACCGCGCGCGGGCGAGCCACGCCATCGCGCTGGAGGTGCGCGAGCGGCTGCGCGGCATCGGCCTGCCGCAGGGCACGATCGTCAAGGTGGTGGAGCCGCCGCCCGGCCCGCCGGTGCTGGGCACGCTGCTGGCCGAGATCTACGGTCCCGATGCCGACACCCGGCGCGCGGTGGCCGCCAAGGTGCGCGCGGCGTTTGCGAGCGTGCCGTTCATCGTCGATGTCGACGACAGTTACCACAACGCGCCGCAGCGGGTGCGCGTCGCGATCAATCAGGACAACCTCGAATACTACAAGGTCGAGCAGGCCGACGTGTACGACACGCTGCGCTATCTCTACGGCGGCGCCACGGTCGGCTATTCCCAGCGCGGCGGCGGCCGCTACCCGATCGCCATCCGCCTCGCGTTGCCCAAGGCCGGCGCGGTGATGGACGCGCGCGCGCTGACCACGCCGGTGCCCGCCAACGCGCTGCCCGGCGGCCGCGGCGTGGTCGAGCTTGGCGACGTCGTCGGCGTGTCGCGCGAACCGGCGTCGTGGCCGGTGTTCCGCCACAACGGCCGCCCCGCCGAGATGGTGATGGCCGAGCTCGCCGGCGCCTATGAAGCGCCGATCTACGGAATGCTCGCGGTGCGCGACGCGATCGAGCGGATCGACTGGGGCAACCTGCCCAAGCCCGAAATTGCGCTGCACGGCCAGCCCGACGACGAGAGCCGCCCGACACTGTTGTGGGACGGCGAATGGGAGGTGACGTGGGTGACCTTCCGCGACATGGGCGCGGCCTTCATGGTGGCGATCCTCGGCATTTACATCCTCGTCGTCGCGCAGTTCGGCTCGTTCAAGCTGCCGCTGGTGATCCTGACGCCGATCCCACTCACCTTCATCGGCATCATGCTCGGCCACTGGCTGTTTAACGCGCCGTTCACCGCGACATCGATGATCGGCTTCATCGCGCTGGCCGGCATCATCGTGCGCAACTCGATCCTGCTGGTGGATTTCATCCGCCACGCGCGCCGGCCCGATCAGCCGCTGCGCGATATCCTGCTGGAAGCCGGCGCGATCCGCTTCAAGCCGATCCTTTTGACCGCCATCGCGGCGATGATCGGCGCGGCGGTGATCCTCACCGATCCGATCTTCCAGGGGCTGGCGATCTCGCTGCTGTTCGGCCTCGCGTCCTCCACCGCGCTCACCGTGCTGGTCATCCCGGCGATCTACGTCGTGCTGCGCGGTGGCCGGCGCACGCCGCCGTCCCCGTCGCCCACGGCTGAGGCCGGTGCGGCGTTACCCTGAACCAGAGGAGTCTGTCATGAGCTATTACTTCGCAAAGACGCTTCATTGCTCGTTCGACGAGGCCGTGCAGCACGCCACCGCCGCGCTGAAGAATGCCGGCTTCGGCATCATCACCGAGATCGACGTCAAAACGACGTTCAAGCAGAAGCTCGGCATCGATTTCCGCGGCTATCGCATTCTCGGCGCGTGCAATCCCGGCATGGCGCGCGAGGCGCTGGAGATCGAGGACAAGATCGGCACCATGTTGCCGTGTAACGTGATCGTTCAGGACCTCGGCGGCGGCGCCGTCGAGGTCGCGGCCATCGATCCGGTCGCGTCGATGGCCGCGGTGCCGAACCCGACGCTGCATCAGGTGGCGGGCAAGGTGCGCGACATGCTGCGCAAGGTCGTCGAGGCGCTGTGACGGAGGATCGTTCCGGCAACGGCGGCGCGATCCCTGAAAGCACGAAAGAGCGTGCAACGCGGTAACCGTCATACTCGGCGAAGGCGGAGTATCCAGTATTCCGTATTGGATTAAATTTTCCATACGCCCACCCGGATTACGGGATCGTCCGCCTTCGCGGACGATGACGCCTCGTTTCCGGTCGGGTTCTCTGGATCACGCCGTCGGTGAACCTTAACTCATCAGCCCCTAGGCGACCCGCTTCCGGGAAACGTCGGCCTCGGGCGTGAGCCAGCGCCCGATCCTGCGCCATGCGCTTGCCAGCGTCGCCGCGCCCATGAACAGGCTCAGGTGCCGGCAGGGCTCGACGATGGTGACGATATCGGCCGGCGGCGTGCCGATCAGCCGCCGCGTGGCAAGCACCTGTTCCGGCGCCACCACCTCGTCGTCGCGTCCGGCCAGGAGGCAGGTCGGCATCGTCACGCGGCGCAGGTCGATCTCGCGGCCGAGCGCCGTGAAGCGGTTTCGCGCGATGCGATTCTCCTTGTACAGCGCATGCACCACCTGAAGGTAGAACGTCCCCGGCAGATCGACCGCCGCCACGTTCCAGCGCCGGAACTGGCGCTCCAGCTCAATGCGGCGCTGCTGGTCGGTCGCGGGCGGAATCTGGAGCACCTGTTCGATGTCGGCGGCGGTCGGCAGCACGCTCCACGCCTTCAACAGGTGGCGGCCGCTGACCAGGCCGTCGCCGGCGCGGACCATGTGCTCGAACCACGCCAGCGGCGTGCCGGCGACGAACCGGCTCAGCCCCGACGACGCCGCGGCGATGTCCACCGGCGCGCCGGCGATCGCCAGCCGATTCACCTTCTCGGGAAAGCGGGCGGCGTAGACCAGCGCCAGCCAGCCGCCCTGGCACAGGCCGACGAGGTTGACCGGGGCCTTGAGATCGTCCACCGCGACGTTGAGGTCGGCGAGATAGGTGTCGATCGAGAAGTGGCGCATCTCGGCGGTCGCCGACCGCCAGTCGGTGGCGAACAGGCGAGGCAGGCCGGCGTCGAGCAGGGTTTCGATCACGCTGTGGCGGGCCGCGAAATCGGCGACGGTCGCGCGATGCAGCGCGAACGGCGCGCACACCAGCGTCGCCGGCTCCGCGTTGTCGAAAGACGTGCTGTCGCCGGACGCGGCGTCGCGGGAGAAGTCGCGGAGCAGCATCGACGGCAGCGCGAGCCGCACCGTACTGGGCGTTGCCCAGTCCGGCGGCGGGCCGTCATCGTCCTTGCCGCTCAGCGCCGTGGTCATGGCGTCGAACACGGCGGCGGTCGCTTGCCCGACGGAGGCGGCGGCGGCGAACGGCCACAACAGCGAGGCGAAAGGCGCGGACAGCTCTGGCCGCGCCGCCGCATGGCGCGTGTCGCCTCCGGCCCCGGCGTTGCGATCGCGGTCTTGCGAATGCTGGCGGTCCGACATCGAGAGCCTCCGTCGCGCGAGGGGAAGGCAGGTGGCCGGGGCGGTCCCGGCCCGGAAGACGATCGTTATCCTTGATCCCGATTGGGCCAGCTCTGTTGCCACAACCGCGCGTTGGCCTTCAGCAGGTCTTCGCTGTCCTTGAACAGGCGGCGGGTCGAGTCGTTGACGATCTGAAGCTGGCGATTGGCGAATTCCTGATAGAGCGCGGTGGCGTCGGGGCCGGATCGCGCCGCGGCGAGGCGGCCGAAGAATTCGGAGATCAGCGCGGCTTCCGATTGCGCCTGATCGAGCCACACCTGGCTGATCCGCGCCGCCGCCTCCCAGTATTGCCGCTGCGTTTCCGCAAGCGTGTCCAGTTGTTTCTTGGTGATCTCGGAGAGCTGGTTCTGGAGATGCTGCGGGTCGGGAAAATTGCCGAACGGTGAAGCCTGGGACATATGCGCCTTCCTTCTGCGGAATCGTGAAGATTCGGAATCGGTCAAGTCCGGGCCGGCGTGGACGGTTTCGTCGCCACACATTAACCCTGAAGCACGTAGAATCCCGGCGCGTCATAAGGCCGCCGGCCGTCTTTCGGCGAGTTGTCGATCGCCCGCGCCGCGACGCGCGCGCCGGAGCGCGCATCGAGCCAGGCGATCCATTCCGGCCACCACGAGCCGTCCTTGCGCGCGGCGGTTGCGAGAAACTGGTCGGGATCGCTGTAGCGCTCGCCGGCGCGGCGGGTCGCGATCTGGAAGCTGCGCCCCTTGTGCCCCGGTTCGGACACGATGCCGGCATTGTGGCCGCCGGTGGTGAGCGCGAAGGTGATCTCGCAGTCGGTCAGCAAGTGGATCTTGTAGGTCGAGCGCCACGGCGCAACATGGTCGGTCACGGTGCCGACCGCGAAGATCGGCAGATCGATGTCGGTAAGCGCCACCGGCTTGTTGTCCCCGGTGCGGAAGCGGCCCTCCGCGAGATCGTCGCCGAGGAACAGTTGCCGCAAGTATTCCGAGTGCATCCGGTAGGGCATCCGGGTGGCGTCGGCGTTCCATGCCATCAGGTCGGTCATCGGCTGGCGTTCGCCCATCAGGTATTCCTTGACAATGCGCGACCACACCAGATCGTTCGAGCGCAGCATCTGGAACGCGCCGGCCATCTGGCGGCTGTCGAGAAAGCCCTGCTCCCACATCATGTCTTCAAGGAAGGCGAGCTGGCTTTCGTTGATGAACAACGTCAATTCGCCCGCCTCGGTGAAGTCGGTCTGCGCCGCGAACAGCGTCATCGAGCGCAGCCGGTCGTCGCCGTCGCGCGCCATCGCGGCGGCGGCGATCGACAATAGCGTGCCGCCGAGGCAATAGCCGACCGCGTGGACCTTCTGATCGGGAACCGCGGCGGCGACGGCGTCGAGCGCCGCCATGACGCCGCGCTCGCGATAGTCGTCCATGCCGAGGTCGCGATCGCCGGAATCGGGGTTCTTCCAGGAGATCATGAACACGGTGTAGCCGTGATCGACGAGGTACTTCACCAGCGAGTTGTGCGGCGACAGATCGAGGATGTAGTACTTCATGATCCAGGCCGGCACGATCAGCACTGGCTCGGGCCGCACCGTGCCGGTCGCGGGTTCGTACTGGATCAGTTCGATCAGCCGGTTGCGGTAGATGACCTTGCCCGGCGTCACCGCGACGTCCCTGCCGACCACGAACTCGTCGCTGTCGGCGGCGGGGGCGCCGCTCACCGTCCGCTCCCAGTCCTCCACAAGGTTGCGGAGGCCATCGGCGAAGTTCATCCCGCCGGATTGCAGCGTCCGTTGCAGGATTTCGGGATTGGTCAGGGGGAAATTCGACGGCGACATCATGTCGAGGATCTGGCGCGCCGCGAACTCGACCATGTTCTCGTGCTGGCGCGAGACGCCGCGGATCCCGGTGGTGGCGTTGTGCCACCATTGCTGCTGAAGCAGGAACGACTGCGAGATGAAGTTGTAGGGCCAGCGCTGCCAGGCGGGGTCGGCGAAGCGCTTGTCTTGCGGCAGCGGCTCGATGCAGCAGGCGGGCGACGGCCCCGGCGTCGCGCAGTGCGCGGCGTAACTGGTGAAGCGCACGGCCTTGCGGAACGCCTTGTCGATGAGCTGAAGCTGCTTGCCGGGTGAAAAGGCGAGGTGGATGGCCCAGTCGAAATACGCTTGCGTCAGCGCCGCCGGCGACAGCCCCAGCGTGACGCGGGCGATGGCGGCGTGGAACGAGCGGTCCATGACCTCGGACATCGCGGTCACCGCGTAGGATTCCGGCGTGCGGGTTTTGCGCGGCGCTCCGGGCTTGCGGTCGTCGGCCTGCGGCGCGCGGTAATTTGCCAGCGACAGCACCGGCGCGGGCAGGGCGGGCGCGGCGGTCGCGCGGCTGTCGGAGCCGTTGCCGTTGGTCAGGCCGGGCGCTTGCGGGATCGGGTCGCGCTGGGTCATCGGCGGCATCCTTCTCTTGCCGTCAGCAGGAAATACCTGCGCGGGCCGCTTGCATCAGAATAGCCGCCGCGGCCGACGCCGGTTTGATAAGGGTCAATCAATCCGGCGATCGTCGCGCCGGATTTTTCAAGTGTACCGCGTTCGCGCCCGCTTCAGGCTGCCGCGATGACGCGATCACGGCAATGTCATCGCACGCGCGCCGTTACGCATTCATGACGCGCAGGCGCTGGCGGTTGCGCAGCATGATCTGGCGCGCGCCGGAGAGATCGAGAATTTTCTCGTCGCGCAATTCCGAGAGCGTGCGCGACACGGTTTCCAGCGTCAGCCCGAGATAGTCGCCGATGTCGCGACGGCACATCGGCAGCGCCACCATGCCGGCGGCCGACAGGCGGTTGTCCATTTCCAGCAGGAACGCGGCGACGCGCTCCCGCGCGGTCTTGCGCCCGAGCAGCAGCATGTGGTTCTCGGCGTGGCGGAGATCGTCGGCGGTGATGGTCCAGAGCTGCCGGGTGAGGCCGACGTCGGTCGCGGCCGCCTGTTCCAGGTTCTGCCGCTTCACCAGGCGGACGGTGGTCCTGACGATCGCCTCGGCGGTCAGGCGGTGGTTCGATCCGGACTCCAGCCCGAACACGTCGCCCGGCAGGTGGAACGCGCCGATCTGGCGGCGGCCGTCGGACAACAGCTTGTAGGTGCGCACCGCGCCGCGCAGCACCTGATAGACGTAGCGGGAGGGCTCGTCCTCGCCGTAGATTTCCGCGTCGCGCTGATAGGTGTATTCGGTGGCCGCGAGGCAGGCGCGGCTCACCACCGGGGCGAACTTGTCGTCGATGTCGGGCAGAAATACGGCCGGGCGGGAGGCGTTGTGAACGGCGATCGCGGGCGAAAGCATGGACCATCTCCTCATCGGGGTGGTCCTTGGTACGCGATACCGGCGTCGTTCAATATTGCGGCCGATATCTTAAGGGCGGCGCCCTAGGGGATTGACCGGAGTTGACGGGCCCGAACGTCTTCCGGATGGGCGCTAGCGGCCGGCCAGTTGCCGCACGCAGGCGACCAGGCTGTCCTCAAGATGCGGCTTCAGCAGGATATGGTCGATCCCGGCGGCGGCCGCCCGCGCTTCGAGGGAGCGGTCGGGATATCCGGTGATCAGGATCACCGGCGCGGTCATGTTGCGCTGGCGCAGCCGCGCCGCCACTTCGAGCCCGTTGATCCGCGGCATCTTGTAGTCGACCACGAGGCAATCGACCTCAACCGGGTCGATCGTCTCCAACAGCGCCGCGGCGTCGCCGAAGGTGCGGACGGTGAAGCCGTGCGTCTCCAGCAGGAACCGCAACGACTGGAGGACATCCGCATCGTCGTCGAGAACGCAGATCCGATAGTCCCTGAGCCCGGCGTCTTCATCTGGCATCGCGCGTCCCGTTTGGCGGCGGCTGACCATAGGAGCGCGGCGGCCGGATGCCTTGATGTACGTCAACATGCGGCGGACAATGCCGTGACACATACGGTCCGAAGCCCGAACTGCGGAGAGTTAGATCATGATCAAGGATATCGTCCTGCATCTCGAACACGATCCGGCGCGCGACGCGGTGCGCGACTATGCGATATCGTTTGCCGAACGTTTCGAGGCCCACCTCGCCGGCGTCGCCTTCGGTTACTATCCCGGCGTTCCCACCTTTGCGTTTCCCGGCTTCCCCGCCGATGTGATGAGCGAGATTCTCGCCGAGGGCGATGCGGCGGCCCGCGCTGCCGTCGAGCGCTTCGAGGCGGCGGCGCGGCGCAGCGGCATCTCGGTGGAGTCCCGCGTGGTGCTGCACGACGAGCAGGTGTCCCCGACCATGTTCGCGTCGCTGGGGCGGCGCTTCGACCTCAGCGTCATCATGCAGTCCGATCCCGACGGCGACGGCCGCAACGAGCCGGTGATCGAGGCGGCGCTGTTCTCGTCCGGCCATCCGGTGGTGATCGTGCCGTACATCCACAAGGGCGCGGCGAAGCTCGACCGTATCACCTGCTGCTGGGACGGCGGCGCGACCGCCGCGCGCGCCATCAGCGACGCGTTGCCGATCCTGAGGCAGGCGCGCGTCGCCGAACTGTTCATCATCGAGAACGAGAAGACCCGCGGCGACCAGGAAATCACCGGCGCCGACCTCGCCCAGCACCTCGCGCGCCACGGGGTCAACATCGAGATCGAAACCCGGCCGGCGGCGGACATCGATGCCGCCAACGCCATTCTCTCCCACGTCGCCGACCGTTCCTCGGACATGATCGTGATGGGCGGATACGGCCATTCGCGCTTCCGCCAGTTCGTGCTGGGCGGCACCACGCGCGATATTCTGGCGATGATGACGGTGCCGGTGTTCATGTCGCATTGACGCCCGATTGAGGGGCATCATTCGCGCAGTCACGCAAGGATAAGGTCCGGGCTGACGATGCGGGCAATGGTTCTCGAAGGGCCGGGTCAGGCGCTGGTGTTGCGGGAACGGCCCGATCCCGTTCCCGGACCCGGCATGGTGCGGATCAGGATCAGCGCCTGCGGCGTGTGCCGGACCGATCTTCACGTCGTCGACGGCGAACTGCCCGATCTGCGCTACCCGATCGTTCCGGGCCACGAGATCGTCGGCCGGGTCGACCGGCTGGGCGAGGGGGTGAGCACGCCGCGCATCGGCGAGCGCGTCGGCATACCGTGGCTCGGCTCGACCTGCGGGGTCTGCCCCTATTGCCGCGACGGGCGGGAAAACCTTTGCGATGCGCCGCAATTCACCGGCTACACCCGCGACGGCGGCTTCGCCACGCATGTGATCGCCGACCCGCGGTTCTGCTTTCCGCTCGGCGAGGCCGGCGACGACGTGGCGCTGGCGCCGCTGTTGTGCGCGGGCCTGATCGGCTGGCGCTCGCTGGTGATGGCGGGCGAGGGCCGCCACATCGGCATTTACGGCTTCGGCGCGGCCGGCCACATCATCGCGCAGGTGGCGGCGTGGCAGGGGCGCTCGGTCTATGCGTTCACTCGCGCCGGCGACGACGAGGCGCAGAAGCTCGCGCGCTCGCTCGGTGTGGCGTGGGCGGGGCCGTCGGAAGCGCCGCCGCCGGTGCCGCTCGATGCGGCGATCCTCTATGCGCCGGTCGGCGCGCTGGTGCCGCTGGCGTTGCGGGCGGTGCGCAAGGGCGGCCGGGTGGTGTGCGCCGGCATTCACATGTCCGACATCCCCTCGTTCCCCTATTCCATTCTGTGGGAGGAGCGGCAACTGGTTTCGGTGGCGAACCTGACGCGACGCGACGGCACCGACTTTCTCGGCGTCGCATCGCAGATCGGGCTTCGGCCGCACACCACGCCTTACCGTTTGTCGGAAGCCAACGCCGCGCTGGCCGATCTGCGCAGCGGCCGCCTGATCGGCGCGGCCGTGCTCCGGCCCGATTGAGGCGGAGGCGCGAACGCGGTTCGGTTGACCTGAATCAAAAAGGCCGGCGGCGCGGATGATAGAAATAAACCGATCTCGAATTGAGAGCGATGCAAGGGCATCGCCACCTCAGGGTCTGAACGGGAAATCGCTTTGTGCATGGATGTACAGCACGAAGATCGTCGTCCCCGCGAAGGCGGGGGCCCAGTACGCCATGGCGGGCCGGATTTTCTTCACAGGCATCCCGGACTACTGGATGCTCCGCCTTCGCGGAGGATGACGGGTTTCATGTGGCACGTCCGTCCAAAAACGAATCTCCAGTCAGACACTCAGGATGACGCCGGCGCGCAAGCCTCAACTCCTGTTCTGGAACGGCGCCGAAGACGCCATAGGAAAATCATGGTCCTCGCCCGCTTCGCATCATCCGCCGTTCTCGCTGCCATTCTTCTTGCCGCCGCCGCGCCGGCGGACGCCGCCAGCGTCCGGCAGGGGCAACAACTGGCGCGGCTTTATTGCGCTTCGTGCCACGCCATCGACAAGGTCAGTCCGAGCCCGCTCGCGATCGCGCCGCCGTTCCGCGAGTTGCACAACCGCTATCCGGTCGAGACGCTCGAGGAGGCGCTCGCGGAAGGAATCATGACCGGGCATCCGACCATGCCGCAGTTCCGGTTCGAGCCGGATCAGATCGCCGATTTCCTTGCCTTCCTGCACTCGCTGGAATGACGGACAGATGGCGCCCGCCGGTCACGCCGGGCTGCCGCCTGAAGCGTCGCGCGCGACCGGCAAAGTGACGATGCGGGTCTGAGGGTCGCCGGGGTTCTCACGGATGTCGAACCCCAAATTTTTGCACATGCCCAGCATGGTCACGTTGTCGCTCAGCACCTCGCCGCGCACCTCGCGGATGCCTTCCGTGCGGGCGTAGTCGATCAGCGTCTGCATCAGGATCCAGCCGATCCCGCGGCCCTTCATGTCGGAGCGCACCAGCACGGCATATTCGGCGGTGTCGCTATGCGCCATGGTATGCAGGCGGCCGACGCCGAGCATCTCGCCCGATGCGTCGTCGATGGCCAGGAACGCCATGGCGCGGGCATAGTCGATCTGCGTGAAACGCGCGATGAAGCGGTGGCTGAAATCCTTCAGCGGCGCGAAGAAACGCGACCTCACGTCCTCGGACGTCATCCGTTGCAGAAACGGAGTGTAGAGAGGCTCGTCCTCCGGCCGCACCGGCCGCAGGCGGATCGAGGTGCCGTCGCGAAGCTGCGCCTGCCGCTCCAACTGTTTGGGATAGGGACGGATCGCAAGCCGCGGATGGCCGCGCCCGCGCTGCGATTGCGTCACCCGGCCGACGGCGACGCGCGCATCGAGCGCGATGACGCCGGACTGATCGGCGAGCAACGGGTTGAGGTCGAGTTCCTTCACCTCGGGCACGTCGGTCACCAGTTGCGAGAGCTTGACCAGCGTCAGGGCGATCGCGGCCGAGTCCGCCGCCGGCACGTCGCGGTATCCTCTCAGAATGCGCGAGACGCGCGTGCGCGCGATCAGGTCATGGGCGAGGCTGAGATCGAGCGGCGGCAAGGCGAGCGCCTTGTCGTCGATCACCTCGACCGCCGTCCCGCCGCTGCCGAACACGATGACGGGTCCGAACGTGGCGTCGTCCGCAAGCCCCAGGATCAATTCGCGCGCTTTCGGGCGCACGATCATCGGGTGGATGGTGACGCCGGTGATCCGGGCGTCGGGCTTGGCCGCGCGCGCGCGGGCGAGAATGTCGGCGGTCGCGGCGCGAACGGCGTCCTCGTCGGTGAGGTTGAGCCGCACGCCGCCGATATCCGATTTGTGGACGATGTCGGGCGACAGGATCTTGGCCGCCACGGGGCCGTCAGCCAGCAACGGGCGCGCGCGTTCGACCGCCTCGTCGGGGTTGCGCGCCAGCAGCGTGGCGGCGACCGGGATGGCGTAGCTGGTCATGAGGTCGGCGACTTCGATCGGGTCGAGCCAGACCCGGCCGCTGTCGACCGCCGCCGCGACGATGCGGCGCGCGGCGTTGACGTCCGGCGCGAAATCCTGCGGCAGGCTCGGCGGCGTGGCCATCAGGGCGTTCTGGCCGTCGCGGTAGCGCACGAGGTGCATGAAGCCGCGCACCGCGTCGCTTTCCGACTGGAAGTAGGGGATGTCGGCGGCATCGAACGCGGTTTCCGCCTTGCCGTCGTTGCCGACCCAGACGGCGAAGACCGGCTTCGACGGCAGCGGCCGCTTGCGATGCGATGCGACGGTCGCGATCACCGACGCCGCCGCGTCGGCCGCCGAGGCCAGCGCTGTCGGCACGTTCATCACCAGAACGCCGTCGTTGTCCGGGTCGGCAAGCAGCGCGCCGAGAGCTGCGTCGTAGCGTCCCGCGTCGGCGTCGCCGGCGATATCGACCGGATTGGCCCGCGACCAGATCGGCGGCAGTTTTTCGTCGAGCGCGCGGATGGTGGCGTCGGAGAGCGTGGCAAGCTGCCCGCCGAGATCGATCAGGCGATCGACCGCGAGCACGCCGATGCCGCCGCCGTTGGTCAGGATCGCCAGCCGGTCGCCGTCGAAGGGGCGGACGTGGCTGAGCGTTTCGGCGGCGTCGAACAGTTCGTCGAGGTCGAACACGCGCACCAGCCCGGCGCGCCGGAAGGCGGCGTCATAGACGGCGTCCGACCCCGCCAGCGCGCCGGTGTGGGTGCGGGCCGCGGCCGCTCCTTGCGCGTGACGCCCGGACTTGATGACCACCACAGGCTTGATGCGCGCGGCCGCGCGCGCCGCCGACATGAACTTCGGCGCGTCGTGGATCGATTCGATGTAGAGAACGATGGCCTGCGTGGTCTTGTCGGTGGCGAAATAATCCAGCAGGTCGCCGAAATCGACGTCGATCTGGTTGCCGAGCGAGACCACGCCGGAGAAGCCGACCGAGCGGCGCGCGGCCCATTCGACCAGCCCGGCGACGATCGCGCCGGATTGCGAGATCAGGGCGATTTCGCCCGGCTGCGCCATGTGCGCGGCGAAACTCGCGTCGAGCCTGACACCGGGAATCTGCACGCCGAGACAGTTCGGCCCCAACAGACGCATTCCGTGCGCGCCCGCCGCCTGCAACGCCGCTTCCGCCAGCGAGCCGTCGCCGCTGCCGAGCCCGGCCGTGATGATGATGGCGCTGGCGCAGCCCCGCGCGCCGGCGTCCGCGATGATGCCGGGCACCGACGCCGGCGGCGCGGTGATCACCAGCAGGTCGGTTTCGGGCAGTTCCTTCGCGCTCCTGAGCGTCGCCACGCCCTCGATCTCGGCATGGTTCGGATTGACCAGATGGATCGGCCCGGCGAAGCCGGCGGCCTTCAGGTTGCACAGGATCTTGCGGCCGACCGAATGCGCGCGGGGGCTGGCCCCGACCACGGCGACGGAGCGCGGCAGAAACAGGCGGTCAAGACGGGCGGTTGTCATCTTTGGCCCCCTTTACGGTCGAGGTTGTCGGACGCTCTGCGGTTGCGTCAAGCCGGGCCGGTCGCGTCCGGCGCGAGCAGCCTGACAGGCAATGATGGCGCTTATTCGCGCTCCTCGATAGCCCGCAGCGCCAGCGCGCCGGCCTGGGCGCTGGCGGCGATCTCGATGAACAACAGCGCCATCTCCTCGAACACCGAGCGGTCCCGCTCGCCCTCGGTCACCTGATCGAGTTCCGACAACAGCGTCAGGATGGCGGCGATGCGGTCCTTGTGGTCGCGCGCCTGCGAAAGCCCGCGGCGCGACAGCCGCCGCCGTTCCAGCGTGCTGAAGCGGTCGAGCGCGGCGGCCAGCGTGTCGCGGCAGCGGCAGTCGAGTTCGGAGAACAGCAGCACATGCCGCAGCCGCTCGATCAGGTTGGCGGCGTCCTCGACCGTCGGCATTGCCTCCGGCGCGATCACCGAAACATTCGCGGGATGGTCTTGCATCGGTTGTTCTCCAGGGCCGTGCGCCGCCACATGCGGCGTTTTTTGTTTGAGCATGATCTTGTCCGAAAACCGGTTCCCACTTTTCGGGATCATGCTCTAGACCGCGCGGCTGTAGGTCCGGTTCGATTGCCGAAGATGGGCGTCGAAGGCCGAGGCGACGCTGCGCACCAACAGCCGCGCGTCGTCGGCGACCTCGACGCGCGCGCCGTCGAGCCGCACGATGCCGTCGTCGGACAGGGTCCGCAGCCGCGTCAGCGCCGGCGCGAGGTCGTCGAGCGCCACGCCGCGCCGGGCGCAGACCTCGGCGACATCGACGGCGAGGTCGCACATCACCCGCTCGATCAGTTCGGCGCGCAGCGCGTCGTCGTCGGTGAGGCGATAGCCCCGCGCGGTGGCCAACTCGCCGCGCCGGACGCGTTCGGCGTAGCGGCCGAGCACCACCTCGTTCTGCACGTAGCCCTGCGGCAGGCGGCCGATCGCCGAGGCGCCGAAGCCGATCAGCGCCTCGCAGGCGTCGGTGGTGTAGCCTTGGAAATTGCGCCGCAGCCGGCTCTCGGCCTGGGCGCGGGCCATGGCGTCGTCGGGGCGGGCGAAGTGATCGAAGCCGATGCGCACGTAGCCGGCCGCGACCAGCGCCTGCGCGATGGCCTCGGCCTGATCGAAGCGCGCTTCGCCGTCGGGCAGCGCCGCCTCGTCGATCTTGCGCTGGTGCTTCTTGAAGTCGGGAATGTGCGCGTAGCCGAACACCGAGAAGCGGTCCGGCCGCATCGCGAGACAGGCGTTCACCGTCTCGACGCAGGAGGCCGTGGTTTGCAGCGGCAGCCCGTAGATCAGGTCGAAGTTGATGCCGCGCACGCCGCTGGCGCGCAGGCCGGCCACCGCGTCGGCGGTGCAGGCGACGCTCTGGATGCGGTTGATCGCCTTCTGCACGCGGGGATCGAAGCTCTGCACCCCGAGACTGGCGCGGGTGACGCCGGCCTCTCCCAGCGCCGCCGTCATGTCGGCGGTGAGCGTGCGCGGATCGATCTCGACGGCGATCTCGGCGTCGGGGCGGATATCGAAGGTCCCGCGCAGCAGTGCCGCCAGCGCCAGCATCACCTCCGGTTCGACAATGGTCGGCGTGCCGCCGCCGAAATGGACGTGATGCACGCTGAGCGGGCCGCGCGCGCGGCGCGCCACCAGCCCGATCTCGCGCCGCAGCACGCCGATGTAATCGTCGATCGGCTCGTTCTTCTGGGTGATGGTGGTGTGGCAGCCGCAATAGGAGCACATCGCGCGGCAGAACGGGACGTGGAGATAGAGCGAGGTTTTGGTCGCGGCGGGCAGCGCCGCCAGCCATTCGCTGTAAGTCGGCGCGGCGATCGCCGGCGAGAACAGCGGCGCGGTCGGATAGCTGGTGTAGCGCGGCAGCCGCTCGTCGTAATGGGTTCTCAGCCTGTCGCTCACGCCATCGTCTCCCCCGCGGCGACGGCCGCGGACGGGGCGCATTATGGCCGCGGCAGGGGGGACGATTTTTGTTCCACATCAAACGCCGCACAATCCGGCGGCGGCGACACCAGCGGCTGCACCGTCTTGAGCATCGCCACGAGCTGGCTCTGCTGGCGGGTGCCGGTCTTGCGGAAGATGCGTTCCAGGTAGGTGCGCGCCGATTTCACCGTGACGCCGTGGCGCGCGGCGGACTCGGCCAGCGTCAGGCCGGAAGCGAGGTCGGTCGCCAGCCGCGCTTCCGTCGGCGTCAGGTCGAACAGCGCGTGCAGCAGGCTGGCGGAGGGCACCAGCGCGCTCGGCGTGATCGGCGTGGCGAGGATGAGCGTGTCGGCGTTGACGAAGATGTCGTGCGCGGCGCGCCGCAGCGGCAGCAGGTGGACGACGAAGGCGGCGTTGCCGCCGATCGCCGGCACCGGGATCGAGCCGACGGTGGTGTCGTCCTGCTGCATCCCGCCGCACGATCCGCGCGATGGTCGTCATGTGACGACTGTTCGCCGCGCGCCGCGCCCCGGCAATCTGCCCTTCCGGCGGAGGCAAGGATTCCGCGCAAGGGGCTGAAGGCGATGGCGGCGGCAAGGACGGGGCCCGGTAGCGAGGGCGGGTTTGCGACACGAATTTCCCATGCACGCGCCCCGATGACTGGATCGTCCGCCTTCGCGGACGATGACGCCTCGTTATCGATCAGACGTTGCGGCTGAACTCGCGCTCTGCTCCCCGTCCCACCCGCACGCCTGAAGCCGCGCGTGCAGGTGCGGCGGGGCGGGGGCGGTGACGCGCACCGGCGGCTTGTTCTTCGACAGCGGAATCGCGATCTCGCGCGCGTGCAGGTGCAGCGACGGCTCGCCCACGCGCGGCCCGTTGCCATAAATGTTGTCGCCGACGATCGGCCAGCCCATCGCCGCGCAATGCACGCGCAATTGATGGGTGCGGCCGGTGAGCGGTTCCAGCGCCAGCCATGCGAGGCCCTCGCCCCGCCCCAGCACGCGCCACTTGGTCACCGCCGGCTGGCCCTCGGGGTCGGGCTTCTGCCACCAGCCGCGCTCGGCGTTGCGGCGGCCGAGCGGCATGTCGATGGTGCCTTCGTCCGCGCGCGGGCCGCCTTCGACCACCGCCCAGTAGGTCTTGTCGATCTTGCCGTGCTTGAACAGCAGTCCGAGCGAGGCGGTGGCCTTGCGGTGGCGGCCCAGCACCAGACAGCCGGAGGTGTCGCGGTCCAGCCGATGCGCCAGCACCGGCGGGCGCGGCAGGCCGAAGCGCAGCGCCTCGAACGAGGCTTCGAGGTTCGCGCCGCCCTTGGGGCCGCGATGCACCGGCAAGCCCGCCGGCTTGTCGATTACCAGCATCAGGCCGTCGCGGTGCAGGACACGGGCCAGAATCTCGTCGGCGCTGAGTTGCGGGGTATCCATGAAGGGATGGCGGCTTTCGTTTATGGCCAAAGACGTTTAGAGCATTCCCGCCATGACCGACAACAATCCCGACCAACCGAAACAGAGCTGGTGGCGACGCCTCTCCGGCGGCCTCAAGCGCACCTCCGCGTCGCTGGGAACCGCGGTAGCCGATCTGGTGATCCGCCGCAAGCTCGACCGCGCCATGCTCGACGATATCGAGGACGTGCTGCTGCGCGCCGACCTCGGCTCCGACGTCGCGGCGCGCATCGCCGAGGCGGTCGGGCACGGCCGCTACGACAAGACGATCTCGGCCGACGAGGTCAAGGCCGTGGTCGCCACCGAGGTCGAGAAGGTGCTGACGCCGGTGGCGAAGCCGCTCGTCATCGAGCCTGCGCAAAAACCGTTCGTGATCCTGATGGTCGGCGTCAACGGTTCCGGCAAGACCACCACCACCGGCAAGCTGGCCTCGCGCTTCGCCGCCGAGGGCCGCAAGGTAATGCTGGCGGCGGGCGACACGTTTCGCGCAGCCGCCATCGAGCAGTTGCAGGTGTGGGGCGAGCGCACCGGCGCGCCGGTGATCGCGCGGCCGCAGGGCTCCGACGCGGCGGGGCTGGCGTTCGACGCGCTCACGGCCGCGAAAGCCGAAGGCTCAGACGTGCTGCTGATCGACACCGCCGGGCGGCTCCAGAACAAGGCCGAACTGATGGGCGAACTGGAGAAGGTGGTGCGGGTGATGCGCAAGGTGGACGCCTCCGCGCCGCACGCCGTGCTCTTGGTGCTCGACGCCACGGTCGGGCAGAACGCGCTGTCGCAGGTCGAGGCGTTCCACCGCGCCGCCGGCGTCACCGGCCTCGTCATGACCAAGCTCGACGGCACCGCGCGCGGCGGCATCCTGGTGGCGCTGGCGGAGAAGCACAAGCTGCCGGTGCATTTCATCGGCGTCGGCGAGGGCGTGGACGACCTGTCGCCGTTCACCGCAAGCGATTTCGCCCGCGCGATCGCCGGAATCGAAAGCTGACCATGGACAAGACGCAGCCGCATCCGCTGTTCAAGCTGGCGACCGAACTGGGGCCGCTGTTGATCTTCTTCTTCGCCAACGCGAAGTTCGACCTGTTCGTCGCCACCGCTGCGTTCATGGTGGCGATCGTGGTGGCGACCGCCGCCTCATGGCTGGTGACGCGCCACGTTCCGATCATGGCGCTGGTCACCGCCGTGATCGTGCTGGTGTTCGGCACGCTGACGCTGGTGCTGCACGACGAGACCTTCATCAAGATCAAGCCGACCATCATCTACGGCCTGTTCGCGCTCGTGCTCGGCGGCGGGCTGGCGTTCGGCCGCTCCTTCATCGCCATCCTGTTCGACCAGATGTTCAACCTGACGCCGGAGGGCTGGCGCCGGCTGACGCTGCGCTGGACGCTGTTCTTCGTCGCCAT
The DNA here is from genome assembly GCA_044463945.1 of Bradyrhizobiaceae bacterium. Classification (GTDB taxonomy): domain Bacteria; phylum Pseudomonadota; class Alphaproteobacteria; order Rhizobiales; family Xanthobacteraceae; genus 62-47. Next base: position 58,113 of record JBIQLW010000019.1, read on the forward strand.
GGCGGTGCTCAACGAGATCGTCTGGCGCACGCAGACCACCGACTTCTGGGTCGCGTTCAAGGCGTTCGGCGTGATCCCGATCACCATGGTGTTCGCGATGCTGCAAATGCCGCTGATGAAGCGCTATCATCAGGAGCCGGCGACGCTGGAAGCCAGCGACGCCCGCGACGGCGATATCGGGCAGGGGTGACGCAAATCGAGTACGCCGCAAGCTTCTTTTACGGCCTTGACGTCATTCTTTGTCGTCATGCGCGGACTTGATCCGCGCATCCATCTTCCTAAAAAGATGGATTGCCGGGTCAAGCCCGGCAATGACGCTTCGAGGTGAGTCTTACGATCCCGCCTTCAGCGCCTTCTCGATCTCGACCTTGAGCACGCGGTCGATATTCTCCGGCGTGATCGCGCCGATCAGCTTGTAGGCGATCCTGCCGTCGCGGCCGACGACGAACGTTTCCGGCACGCCGTAGACGCCCCATTCGATGGCCGCGCGGCCGTTGGCGTCGACCCCGACACGGCTGAACGGATTGCCGTAGCGGCCGAGGAAGCGGCGCGCGTTGTCGGTCTTGTCCTTGTAGTTGATGCCGACGATCTGGATGCGGCTGTCGCCGGCAAGCGCGGTCAAGAGCGGCGCTTCCTCGTGGCACGGCACGCACCACGAGGCCCAGACGTTGACCACGCTGACCTTGCCGGCAAACATCTGCGGATCGAAGCCCGGCACCGCCGCGCCCTCGCGCGTCAGGCCGTCGAGCGGCGGCAGCGCGGTCGGCGGCGCGGGGCGTCCGATCAGCGCCGAGGGAATGCGCGAAATATCGCTGTCGCCGAGCCGGAACCAGAACAGCGCCGCCAGCGCCGCGAACGCCAGCAGCGGCAGCGCCAGCAGCCAGCGCCGCCGCGCCGGCGCGCTTTGGTTCGCCGCCTCGCTCATGGCAGGTCCGCAGCATTGCGGCCGGAGCGCCGCGTCACGCCGCGCGCCTCGAACTCGCGCAGCCGCGCGCGCTGCTGGCGATAGTCGAACGCGATCCAGCCGATCAGGAGCGCCACCACCAGCGCCACCAGCAGGTAGGACGTGACGATGAACGAGGCGTAGGGGCCGAGCGACATCGCCATCACCCGCGCGGACGGCTGGCTTGCTGCATTTGCAGCGCGCGGACGCGGCGGCGCAGGATCTCGTTGCGCATGGCGGCGAGATGCAGCGTGACGAACAACAGCGAGAACGCCACCGCCATCGTCAAAAGCGGAATCAGGAACGCCTTGTCCAGCGTCGAGCCGCCCATGCGGATCACCGACGCCGGCTGGTGCAGCGTATTCCACCAGTCGACCGAGAATTTGATGATCGGGATGTTGATCGCGCCCACCAGCGTCAGCACGGCGCTCGCGCGGGCGGCGCGCGAGGGGTCCTCCACCGCGCGCCACAGCGCGATCAGGCCGAGATACATCAGGAACAGGATCAGCACCGAGGTCAGCCGCGCGTCCCATTCCCAGTAGGTGCCCCACATCGGGCGGCCCCACAGCGAGCCGGTGACCAGCGCCAGAAAGGTGAAGGCGGCGCCGATCGGCGCGGCCGCCTTGGCGGCGACGTCGGCGAGCGGATGCCGCCACACCAGCGTGCCGAGCGAGGCCACGCTCATCACGCCCCACACGAACATCGACAGCCAGGCGTTGGGCACGTGGATGAACATGATCTTCACCGTCGCGCCCTGCTGGTAGTCGTCGGGCGCCAGCGCCGACTGATACAGGCCGAGCGCGAGCAGGATGGCGGTCGCGGCCGTCAGCCACGGCAGGATCCGGGCCGTCAGCGCCAGAAAGCGGGTCGGGTTGGCAAGGTCGATCAGCGTCATGGCTGTCCTGATAGTCGCCGCGCGCGCCGCGCGCAACGGACCACGGGCGCGTTCCATCGTGGTTCCGCGAGAGTTGATGGGGCGGGCTCGCGCATGGTCAGTCGAGCCCGTGGCGCAGCGCCGCCGCCGCCGCTAGCGGGCCGACCACGAGGCCGGCCAGCGACAGCGCGCACAGGATCGAGAACGGCGCGCCGAAGCCGGCGGGCTCAAGCACGGCGGCGTTGGAGGCGGCGACCCCGAAGATCAGCACCGGGATCGACAGCGGCAGCACCAGCACGGCGAGCAACAGGCCGCCGCGCCGCAGCGCCACCGCCAGCGCCGCGCCGATCATCCCGGTGAAGGTGAGCGCCGGCGTGCCCGCCAGCAGCGTCAGCGCCACCGCCAGCGTGGCATTGCCGTCGAGGTTGAGCAGCAGGCCGAGGATCGGCGTCGCCACCACCAGCGGCACCCCGGCCACCAGCCAGTGCGCCACCGCCTTGGCGAGGCAGATCAGCTCCAGCGGCGTGCGGCTCATGGTCAGGAGGTCGAGCGAGCCGTCGTCGTGGTCGGCGGCGAACAGCCGGTCCAGCGTCAGCAGGCTCGCCAATAGCGCGCCGAGCCACAGGATGGCGGGGCCGAGCTTCTTCAAGAGCGCGAGATCGGGACCGACCGCGAACGGCATCAGCACCACCACGGTCAGGAAGAACAGCACGCCGATCAGCGCGCCGCCGCCGACGCGCAGCGCCACCTGGATGTCGCGCCGAAGCAGTGCGACAAGCGCGCTCATGACGCGCCGCTCCGTGGCGCGATGGTGTCGATGGGCTGTCCGTGTTGACTCCCACCCCCGCCCCCTCCCCACAAGGGGGAGGGGAGCAAAAGCGCTGCGGCGCGCGGGGAGCGCTCCCTCCCCCCTTGTGGGGGAGGGTTGGGGAGGGGGGTGGCAGGGATCGGAAATGCCTCCATCACGACACCCGCTCCCCGATCCGCAGCTCCCGCGCGGCGACGCCGAGCGGCAGGTGGGTGGCGGCGACGATCAGGCCGCCGCCGGCGAGATGCGCGCGCATCACTTCCGTCATCATCGCCTGCCCGCCGGCGTCGAGCGAGGACGTCGGCTCGTCGAGCAGCCACAGCGGCCGCCGGACCGCCAACAGCCGCGCGATCGACAGCCGCCGCCGCTGACCGGCCGACAGATACGCCGCCGGCAGATCCGCGATATGGTCGAGCCCGACCGCCGCCAGCGCGGCCGCGAGCGCGGTCGCCTCGCCGCCCAGCGCCGCGCGCCAGAACGCAAGGTTCTCCGCCACGCTGAGGCTCGGCTTCAGCGCGTCGCGATGGCCGAGATAGTGCGCCTGTTCGGCAAGGGAAAGCTCCGCGCCGCCGCCGTCGAGGACCAGCGCGCCGCCGGCCGGCGCGATCAGCCCGGCGATCAGCCGCAGCAGCGAGGTCTTGCCCGCGCCATTGGCTCCGATCACCGCCAGCGCCTCGCCGGCGTCGGCCGTAAAATCCAGATTCGCGAAGATTTCGCGTCCGCCGCGGACGCATCGAAGCCGGGTTGCGGTGAGCCGCATTGCTGCACTGTTCATGATGTCGCGGCTCATCTATTTCACATCGCGCAAAGGCGATGGTCGATGTGGCGGTGCCCCTAGAAACATTCTATAAGCCGGGTCTTGATGCAGCACACGACGCACGCCTGCAAGCCGGTCGGCCCATCATCGATGGTGGTTTGATACCATTCGCCGGGTGTCCGCAACGGAAAAACTGGGATCGCTTCATATGACCTCGCTCGACAGCTTCAAATGCCGGAAAACCCTCAAAGTCGGCGGCAAAACCTATGTCTATTACAGCCTGCCGACGGCCGAGAAGAACGGCCTCAAGGGGATTTCGCGGCTGCCTTACTCGATGAAGGTGCTGCTTGAGAATCTGCTGCGCAACGAGGACGACCGCACCGTCAAAAAGGAAGATATCCTCGCGGTGGTGAAGTGGATGCGGAAGCGGGCGCTGGAGCACGAAATCGCCTTCCGTCCGGCGCGGGTGCTGATGCAGGATTTCACCGGCGTGCCGGCGGTGGTCGATCTCGCCGCGATGCGCAACGCCATGCAGGCGCTCGGCGGCGACGCCGAAAAGATCAACCCGCTGGTGCCGGTCGATCTGGTCATCGACCACTCGGTGATCGTCAACTTCTTCGGTGACAACAAGGCGTTCGCCAGGAATGTCGCCGAGGAATACAAGCAGAACCAGGAGCGCTACGAATTCCTGAAGTGGGGTCAGGGCGCGTTCTCGAACTTCTCCGTGGTGCCGCCCGGCACCGGCATCTGCCATCAGGTCAATCTTGAATATCTGGCGCAGACGGTGTGGACCCGGAAGGAGAAGATGACGGTCGGCCGCAAGACCGGCACCTTCGAGGTCGCCTATCCCGACACGCTGGTCGGCACCGATTCCCACACCACCATGGTCAACGGCCTCGCGGTGCTGGGCTGGGGCGTCGGCGGCATCGAGGCGGAAGCCGCGATGCTCGGCCAGCCGCTGTCGATGCTGCTGCCGGAAGTGGTCGGTTTCAAGCTCAAGGGCAAGCTGCGCGAGGGCGTCACCGCCACCGACCTCGTGCTTACCGTGACCCAGATGCTGCGCAAGTTCGGCGTGGTCGGCAAGTTCGTCGAGTTCTACGGCTCGGGCCTCGATTCGATGTCGGTGGCCGACAAGGCGACCATCGGCAACATGGCCCCGGAATACGGGGCGACCTGCGGCTTCTTCCCGGTCGATGCCGCGACCATCGATTACCTCAAGACCTCGGGGCGCAAGCCGGCGCGCGTTGAACTGGTCGCCAAATACGCCAAGGCGCAGGGCCTGTTCCGTACCGCCAACTCGCCCGATCCGGTGTTCACCCACAAGCTGGTGCTGGACCTTGCCGACGTGGTGCCGTCGATGGCCGGACCGAAGCGGCCGGAGGGGCGCGCGGCGCTGGAGACCATTCCCGGCGGATTCCGCGCGGCGATGGAGACCGAATACAAGAAGGCCGACGACATCGCGACCCGCTACAAGGTCGAGGGCCGCAACTTCGACATCGGCCATGGCGACGTGGTGATCGCCGCCATCACCTCCTGCACCAACACCTCGAATCCGAGCGTGCTGATCGCCGCCGGCCTGCTGGCGCGCAAGGCCGCCGCCCGTGGCCTCGCCGCCAAGCCGTGGGTCAAGACCTCGCTGGCGCCGGGCAGCCAGGTGGTCGCCGAGTATCTCGCCAATTCCGGCCTGCAACTCGACCTCGACAAGGTCGGCTTCAATCTGGTCGGCTTCGGCTGCACCACCTGCATCGGCAATTCCGGCCCGCTGGCGCCGGAGATTTCCAAGGCGATCAACGACAACGGCATCGTCGCCGCCGCCGTGCTGTCGGGCAACCGCAACTTCGAGGGCCGCGTGTCGCCGGACGTGCAGGCCAACTATCTGGCGTCGCCGCCGCTGGTGGTCGCCCACGCGCTCGCCGGCACGGTCACCAAGGATCTCACCCGCGAGCCGATCGGCACCGGCAAGGACGGCAAGCCGGTCTATCTGCGCGACATCTGGCCGACCACGCAGGAGATCAACGCCTTCATCAAGAAGTACGTGACCTCGCAGATCTTCAAGAAGAAATACGCCGACGTGTTCAAGGGCGACGCCAACTGGCGCAAGATCAAGACCACGGCCGGCGAAACCTATCGCTGGAACATGGCTTCGACCTACGTGCAGAACCCGCCGTATTTCGAGGGCATGACCAAGACGCCGGCGCCGGTGACCGACATCGTCGACGCGCGCATCCTCGCGCTGTTCGGCGACAAGATCACCACCGACCACATCTCGCCCGCGGGCTCGATCAAGCTGACCTCGCCGGCCGGCAAGTATCTCACCGATCATCAGGTGCGCCCGGCCGATTTCAACCAGTACGGCACCCGGCGCGGCAACCACGAAGTGATGATGCGCGGCACCTTCGCCAACATCCGCATCAAGAACTTCATGCTCAAGGGCGCCGACGGCAACATTCCCGAGGGCGGCTTCACCAAGCACTGGCCCGACGGCGAGCAGATGACGATCTACGACGCCGCGATGAAGTACAAAGAGGAGAAGGTGCCGCTGGTGGTGTTCGCCGGCGCCGAATACGGCAACGGCTCCTCGCGCGACTGGGCCGCCAAGGGCACGCTGCTGCTCGGCGTGCGCGCGGTGATCTGCCAGAGCTTCGAGCGCATCCACCGCTCCAACCTGGTCGGCATGGGCGTGTTGCCGCTGACCTTCGAGGAAGGCACCTCGTGGGCCTCGCTCGGCCTCAAGGGCGACGAGCAGGTCACCATTCGCGGGCTCCAGGGCGATCTCAAGCCGCGGCAGAAGTTGTTCGCCGATATCGTCTCAACCGACGGCACGCTGAAGCAGGTGCCGCTGCTCTGCCGCATCGATACGCTGGACGAACTGGAGTACTACCGGAACGGCGGTATCCTGCACTACGTGCTGCGGCGGCTGGCGGCGTGACGCCCGGCGCGGCGGTTTGCCTCACCGTGAAGTGAGTGGAGCATGACAAGAAGGCGGCCTAAGACAAAGGCCGCCTTCTCGCGTTTTGATAGTCTGGGGTCGCCAAGGTCGGCGGCAGGGGGCTGCTGGCTTCAATTGGAAAGATTGATGGCGATCACCAATTTTGTGCGATGGAGCGGGATTCTCGGCGCGGCCGCGATCGTGGCGACCGCCGCGCCGGCCACCGCCCAGTCGCCGCGCGCGGTGGTTGAGCTGTTCACCTCGCAAGGCTGCTCGTCGTGTCCGCCGGCCGACAAGCTGCTCGGCGAACTGGCGCAGGACCCCTCGATCGTCGCGCTGACCCTGCCGATCGATTATTGGGATTATCTCGGCTGGAAGGACACGCTGGCCGACGCGCGCTTCAGCATCCGCCAGAAAGCCTATTCGCGGATGCGCGGCGACCGCGCCGTCTATACCCCGCAGCTTATCGTCAACGGCAAGCGCCACCTGATCGGCAGCGACCGCGCCGCGATCGACGCTGCGCTGCACGAGAGGCGGGGCAGCGCGATGTCGGTGCCGGTGTCGATGACGGTGTCGGGCCGCCAGCTCAACGTCACGGTGGCGGCCGCGCCGGCCGAGCAGGCGGCGCATCAGGGTGAAATCTGGATCTGCGCGATCTCGCGCGCGGTGCCGATCGCGATCGGGCGCGGCGAGAATCGCGGCCGCGAGGTGGTCTATCACAACGTCGTCCGCAACTGGCTCAAGGTCGGCGACTGGCTCGGCAAGAGCGCGAGCTGGAGCGTGCCGATGGAGAACATCGCGCGCGACGGCGTCGATGCCGCCGTGGTCTATGTGCAGGACGGCACCCACGATCGGCCCGGCGCGATGCTCGGCGCCGCCTTCACGCCGCTGCGCTGACGCCTGCCGCCGGCATGACGCCCATCGCCTACATCGGTGCCGCGCTGGCCGAGATCGCCGGGTGCTTCGCGTTCTGGGCCTGGCTGCGGCTCGGCAAGTCGGCGTGGTGGCTCGCGCCCGGCGTCGCCTCGCTGATGCTGTTCGCCTGGCTGCTGACGCTGGTCGATGCGCCGGCCGCCGGCCGCGCCTATGCCGCCTATGGCGGCATCTACATCGCGGCGTCGCTGTGCTGGCTGTGGGCGGTGGAGGGGGTGCGGCCGGACCGCTGGGACGTGAGCGGCGCGGCGCTTTGTCTGGCGGGCGCCGTCCTGATTCTCGCCGGGCCGCGGCCGGCCTGAACTCAAGGCGGCAGGTCCCCAAAAAAGGTCCCCAAAAACAAAAAGGACCAACTTTCGTTGGCCCGGAAGTAGGGGATTAGCTTCCCTGCGTGCAGGCCCGATCCTGAAAGCCCCGGGGGGCTGGGGGCTGAGGAAACCGGGACCGACAGAACCGGGCCGACGCAGTGATTGCCTTGTCGCAAGCGAGCGCGGCGTCGGCTGGGCGGAATTTGGGCCGTATTATGATTTTACCTAACGTTCCTGTGAGTCGCCGCGCGCGGCCCTGGAGCGGGATGACGTCAGATCGAATCGTCATCCCGTTTCAGTCTTTTGAGCATGATCTTTTCCAAAAGCCGGTTCCCGCTTTTTGGGCTCATGCTCTGGGCACGCGGCCCTTGCGGCGGCGGCCGGGCGGGGCGATCATGCTGTTTCGGCAAGCGCGTCAGTTGAAGCCGGATGCTTGAGATGACAGGAGGCGCCGATGGGGTTGATGTCGGGGGAGGCCGATCCGGACGAAAGTCGCGGAGCGGAACGTGCGGTCTCGGCGGCAGGGGTCGTCACGTTCAATCGCCTTGAACTCAACCGCATCCTCAATCTCTACGGGCGGATGGTGGCGAACGGCGAATGGCGCGACTACGCCATCGATTTCCTGAAAGACAAGGCGGTGTTCTCGATCTTCCGCCGCGCCTCCGAGGTTCCGCTGTACCGGATCGAGAAGGACCCGCGGCTGGCGCGCAAGCAGGGCGCCTACAGCGTGATCTCGGCGGGTGGCCTGATCCTGCGGCGCGGCCACGACCTCGACCGCGTGCTGCTGGCGATCGACCGCAAGCTGGCGCTGGTATAGGGCCGTTATCGCGTTTTCGAGGAAAGAGCGGCGACGATTCTGTCCGCCTCTCCGTGTCCCGGATGCGGCGCAAGCGCCAGCGCCGGGCCGCTTCGCTGATCCGGGGACCGTTGCGGGCGATACCTTGATACGGTCCCGGTTCTGCGGCGCAGCGTTGCACGCCGCGCCGCGCCCGGAACATGGACCCGTCTGCGATTGAGGTTTGGCAGGCGCTTCACGCTCCGCCATCCCCCGGCACCGTGCTCGCGCCCTTGCCGAGCGCGCGCTGCATCATCACGGTGTCGAGCCAGCGGCCGAACTTGAAGCCGACGTCGGGATGGGTGCCGATCATCGCAAAGCCGCAGCGCCGGTGCAGCTCGATCGATCCCGCGTTGGCGGAGTCGCCGATCACGGCGATCATCTGGCGATAGCCGCGCCGCTCGCAGTCGCCGATCAGCGCTTGCAGAAGCGCCGTGCCGATGCCGCGCCGTTGCGCGGCGGGCGCGAGATAGACCGAGTTCTCGACGGTGAAGCGATAGGCCGGGCGCGGCCGGTAGGAGCCGGCATAGGCATAGCCGGCCACCTCGCCGTCGATCGTCGCCGCGAGGTAGGGAAAGCCGCCGTCTTGCAGAGCGCGGAAGCGCCGGGTCATCTCGGCGAGATCGGGCGGCGTCAGTTCGAACGTCGCGGTGTTCTCGCGCACCTCGCGATCATAGATGGCGGTGACGGCGGGCAGGTCCGCCTCGCGCGCCGGCCGGATCACAAAGGATGATGGAGAGGATGACATGCTCTTTGAGTCGGTTCTGCCGATGGCGGAGGAGCCTATTTTCTCCGGCGGCAAAAGAGAAGGCGCAAACAGAAGCCCCGGCGAACTTCGCCGGGGCTTCTGTCCGCCCTTCAACTCGCCGCTCTTTAGGGCGAGCGTGCAACACGAAAACCGTCATGCCCGCGAAGGCGGGCATCCAGTATTCCGCATGGAATCACATCGTCCCTCATGCCCGCCCGGAATACTGGATCGTCCGCTTTCGCGGATGATGACGCCTCGTTTTCCGTCCGACTCTTCCGTCCGACTCCGAGGTGCTGCCAGCAAAGAGCCCCGGCGAATCTCGCCGGGGCTTCGATGATCGGTCGAGGCGCGGGACGCGCGCGCCGCTTAGTCGCGCTGTCCGAGAAGCTGCAACAGCAGCGTGAACAGGTTGACGAAGTTGAGGTAGAGCGACAGCGCCCCGGTGATGGCGGCGCGCTCGGCGATGTCGCCGCCCTGGCCGCCGTAGCCGTAGATGTAGTCGTTCTTCAGCCGCTGGGTGTCCCAGGCGGTGAGGCCGGCGAACACCAGCACGCCGATCACCGACACCACGAACTGCAACATCGACGAGCCGATGAACAGGTTCACGAGGCTGGCGATGATGATGCCGAACAGGCCCATCATCAGGAACGAGCCCATGCCGGTCATGTCGCGCTTGGTGGTGTAGCCGTAGAGGCTCAGCGCGCCGAACGCCGCGGCGGTGATGAAGAACACCCGCACGATCGAGGTGTGGGTGTAGACGAGGAAGATCGACGACAGCGAGATGCCCATCAGCGCCGAGAACGCCCAGAACAGCATCTGGGCGGTGGCGGGCTTCAGCCGGTTGATGCCGAAGGAGATGACGAACACCATCGCCAGCGGCGCCAGGATGAACACCCACTTCAGCGGGCTGACGAACATGGCGACGCCGAACGGCGTCAGATACTGTCCGCTCTTGATCGCCAGCGCGGCGCCCGAGGCCGACTTGGCCGCGGCGGCGGCATCGCCCGTCACGGCGAACATGTAGACGCCGAGCGCGGCGAGGCCGGTGATCGCCAGGCCGATCGCCATGTAGTTGTAGATGCGCAGCATGTAAGCGCGCAGGCCGGCATCGACGGCGGCGGTGTCAACTCGCCCGGCGGCCCGGCCGAAAGGTGAAGTGTAGTTACGGTCCAAGTCCGACATGGTCGAAACCCTCAGGTTGTCTGGCGAAGGGCAAGGCTTGGTGCAAGGCTGCCCGCCAGCGCGAAACTCTATCCCGAATGCCGCCGCCCGTGACATGAATTCGGTGCCATCGACCGAAAGCAGGATCAGCGGCCGGCGTTCCGGCCCCAGCGTCATCGGACCGGCGTCCGGTTCAAACTGGTATGTGGTAAACTAACACACTCGGCGCAACCTTCCACGCGCGGCTGAATGTCGCTCCGTATGCGCCGTTTTCATGACGCCGTCGCCGTCTTCGCCGCCCGCTCGGGCATGATCGCGCGCGGCGCGATGGTTTGGTTAACGCCGGGAACCCGCGCGCCGCCGCGCCGCCGGCGGTGTCCTGAGAGCTTGGCTCGATGTTCAGTTCATAGGACCAAACATCCTCGGCGTCGTCCCCGCGCAGGCGGGGACCCATAACCCCTGACGGGTTGCGGTCAGCGGGACTGCCTTCAAGGGACTGCCTATCAAGGGAAGGGTCGCGAGCGCTCCCTGCATCACGCGGGGACGACGCTCCTCGTGCTGCAAATCTGCGCACCAAGCGCCTTTCCCGCCGGACTCCGCGTTGCGCGCTTCGGTCACAGGCTCCGCAGCACCGAGGCCGGCTTGCGGTTGAGCGCCGCGAGCGTGCCGGCGAGCCCGAGGCCGACCGTCACGACCAGCGCCGCCGCCACCACCAGCGCCGCGGGGCCCACCTGCCAGGCGAAGCCGAGCGTCATCAGCCGGGTGACGATCAGCCACGCCGCGACCGAGCCCGCTGCCACGCCGAAGACCGCGGTGGCGAGCCCGATCATCAGGTATTCCAGTGCGTAGGCGGATAGCAGCCGCGCGCGCGTGGCGCCCAGCGTCTTGAGGATCACGGCGTCGTGGACGCGATGGCGATGGCCCGCCGCCAGCGCGCCGCCGAGCACCAATAGCGCCGCCAGCAGCGTGACGGCGCTGGCGCCGCGAATCGCCAGCGTCAGGTTGGTGATGACCGAGCCGATGGTTTGCAGCGCCTCGCGCACCCGCACGCTGGTCACCATCGGAAACGCCTGCGCCACCGCGTTGACGATGCGGGCGTCGTCCTCGGCGCTGGTCGTCGGCGGGGTCAGCGTCGCGATATGGGTGTGCGGCGCGCCGCGAAAGGCGTTGGGCGAGAACACCAGCACGAAATTGATGCCGAGGCTTTGCCAGTCGACGCTGCGCAGGTTGCCGATGGTGGCGGAGATGTTCCGCCCCAGCACGTTGACCACCACCTCGTCGCCGATCTTGAGGCCGAGTCCGTCGGCGAGCTTGGCCTCGAACGACACCAGCGGCGGGCCGCTGTAGTCGGGCGGCCACCATTGCCCTTCCACCACCTTGGAGCCGCGCGGCACCTCGGCGGTATAGGTGAGGCCGCGGTCGCTTTGCAGCACCCATTCGGCGTCGTGGCTCGGCTTGAGATCCTCGGCCTTCACCCCGCGCGCCGAAACGATGCGCCCGCGCAGCATCGGCACGTCCTCGACGGCCGCGTCCGGGGCCTGCTGCCGGAGGAAGGCGTCGAAGCGCTGGGCGTCGGTGGAGGGGATGTCGATGAAATAGAACGACGGCGCGTGCTCGGGCAGCGCCGCCATGAACTGCCGCCGCAGGTTGCCGTCGATCTGGGTGATCGTCACCAGCACCGCGAGCCCGAGGCCGAGCGACAGCACCACCGAGGGCGTCAGCGCGCCGGGCCGGTGGATGTTGCCGATGGCGAGCCGCAACATCGGGCCGCGCGGGCGCGGCAGTTTTCGCGCGATCGTCATCAGGAGGGTGGCGATGCCGCGCAGCGCCGCGAATGCCAGCGCTGACGCCGCCACGAAGATCGCGGCGATGCGCTTGTCGTAGGCGAGCACGATCACCACCGCGATCAGGAGCGCGATCACCGCCGCCATCGCCACGAGATAGGGCAGGCGGGGCCGCCGCCGCTCCTCGCTCACGGTGTCGCGGAACAGCGCCGCGACCGGCACGTCGTGAATCCGTGCCAGCGGCCACAGGCCGAAGGCGAGCGCGGTTAACAGGCCGTAAACGAACGCCATCGCCAGTTCGCCGCCATGCAATGCCGGCTCCAGCGGCAGCGGCAGCAGGTGCCCGAACAGACCGGCGATGACGAACGGCAGCGCCGCGCCCGCCGCCAGCCCGATCACCGATCCGATCGCCGCCAGCAGCATCACCTGCGTCAGGTAGATGGTGAAGATGCGGCCCGCCGGCGCGCCCAGCGCCTTGAGCGCGGCGATGACGTCGCGGCGGCGGTCGATGTGGCTCTTGACCGCGTTGGCGACGCCGACGCCGCCGACCAGCAGCGCGGCGAGGCCGACCAGCGTCAGGAACTGGGTGAAGCGGCTGATGGTCCGCTCCAGTTGCGGCGAGGCGTTGCGCTGCGAGCGGATGTCCCAGCCGGCGTCGGGCAGCGCGGCGCGCGCCCGGTCGATCACCGCCTGCGTGCCGGCATCGGTGGCCTCGGCGTCCGGCAGCCGCAGGCGATAGATCCAGCGCACCAGGCTTCCGGGTTGAAGGAGATGCGTCGCCCGCAAGGCATCCTCGCTGACGAGGACGCGCGGCGCGAAGCCGATGCCGCCGGCAAGCTTGTCCGGCTCGGAGGTCACCGCCGCGCGAATCTCGAACGCCGCCTCGCCGATGGTGACGCGGTCGCCGGCCTTGAGGCTTAGGCGCGCCAGCAGCACCGGATCGACGGCGGCCCCGAATGCGCCGTCGCGGTTGGCAAGCAGGTCGGCCGCCGCCATCGGCGGCTCCAGCGCCAGCGCGCCCAGCATCGGATAGGCGGCATCGACCGCCTTCATCTCGGTGAGCGCCAGTTGCCCGTCCGGCGCCCGCACCATGGCGCGCAAGGTCGCCGCCACCGACACCGTGCCGCGGGCGCGCAGGAAGGCCAGTTCGTCCGGCCTGGCCTCGCGCTGGATCAGCGCGAAGGCGATATCCCCGCCGAGCAGGGTGCGGCCCTGCTGCCCCAATCCTGCCGCAAGACTCCCGGCGACCGATCCGACGCCCGCGATCGCCATCACGCCGAGCGCGATGCAGGCGATGAAGACGTAGAAGCCGCGCAGCCCGCTGCGCAGTTCGCGGATCGCGTAGCGCAGCGGCAACCACGATACGACAGAGCCTGATGTTGCGGTGACGGACATGCGGCTACGCGGTTTCGATCCAGCGTCGCTCCGGTTCGGGAGTCTCGACCCGGCCGGAACGCAAACGGATGATGCGGTCGCACTTGCGCGCCAGCGCCGCGTCGTGCGTCACCAGCACCAGCGTCATGCCGCGCGCGGCGTGCTGCGCGAACAGCAGATCGACGATCTGCCGCCCCGTCGCCTCATCGAGATTGCCGGTCGGTTCGTCCGCGACCAGGATCGCCGGATCCGGCGCGAGCGCGCGGGCGATGGCGACGCGCTGCTGCTCGCCGCCGGAGAGTTGCCGCGGGTAATGATGCAGCCGTTCGCTCAAGCCCACCAGCGTCAGTTCGTGCGCGGCGCGCGCGGCGGCGTCCGGATGGCCGGCGAGTTCGAGCGGCACCGACACGTTCTCCAGAGCGGTCATGGTCGGAATCAGATGGAACGACTGGAAGACGATGCCGATATGGCGGCCGCGAAACCGCGCCAGCGCATCCTCGTCAAGGGCATTGAAGCGGGTGCCGTTCACCACCACCTCTCCACTGTCCGGACGTTCCAGACCCGCCATCACCATCAGCAGCGTGGATTTGCCGGAGCCGGACGCGCCGACCAGACCGACGGCCTCGCCCGGCGCGATCTGCAACGAGATATTTTTCAGGATATGGACGCGGGCAGCCCCCGCGCCCAACGAGAGGTCCACGTCGATGATGGAAATGGAAGGCGCCGCCGCGTTCGCGGGCGACCGGATCGGCGCTGATGTGGGGTCGGTGAGATTGTCCATGCCTCGGTCATATGGCGATTGGCTGGCGCAGGTCGAGGGGCGGACGCGGATGTTTATCGCCGCAGCGCTGGTCGCGATCGCCGCGATGCTGACGGCGGCCGCGCCGGCGCGTGCCGCGCCATCGGCTTTGAAGATTGTCGTGCTGGGGGATTCGTTGAGCGCCGGATATGGCTTGCCGGCCGCTGACTCGTTTCCCGAAAAGCTGCAAACCGCGTTGCGGGCCAAGGGGATAGCGGTCGATATCGACAATGCCGGAGTGTCCGGCGATACCAGTTCGGGCGGGCTCGGCCGGCTCGACTGGTCGGTGCCGGATGGCACGCAGGCGGTGATCCTCGAACTGGGCGCCAACGACGCGCTGCGCGGCATCGATCCCGACGTCACCCGCAAGGCGCTGGGCGAGATCATCCGGCGGCTGCAAGCGCGCGGGATCGCGGTGCTGTTGTGCGGGATGCGGGCGCCGCCGAACTACGGCGCCGACTACGCGGCGCGGTTCGATGCGATCTATCCCGATCTGGCGCGGGAGTTCGGCGTGCCGCTCGATCCGTTCTTTCTCGACGGCGTGGCCGCCGATGCCGCGCTCAATCAGGCCGACGGAATGCACCCGACGGCGGCCGGGATCGACCGCATCGTCGCGCGCATTCTGCCGACGGTGGAAGCCTTTCTCGGCGGCATCAAGGCCGCGCGGGAATAGCGGTTGTCCACCAACCCGGAGCGCAGGCGCTTCGCTCCGTCATCCATCTGCGGTAAAACGGGCATCGGCGATTCGTCGCCGGGTTACGAACCGCTAGCATCGGGGGATCGCGATGCCGAGGTTGTTCACGGGAATAGAAGTTCCCGCCGAAGTCGGGCAAACCTTGTCCGAACTGCGCGGCGGGTTGCCGGGAGCGCGCTGGATCGAGCCGGAAGACTACCACGTCACCCTGCGTTTCATCGGTGATATCGACGGCGTCGCCGCAAATGAGATCGCCTCGCTGCTGCCCAGGGTCAACCGCAAGCCGTTCGACGTGACGCTGCAAGGACTGTCGAGCTTCGGCGGCAAGAAGCCGCGCGCGGTGGTCGCCTCGGTGGTGCCGAGCCGCCCCCTGATCGAATTGCAGGCCGAACTGGAACGGCTGATGCAACGGCTCGGACTGACGCCGGAAGGTCGCAAGTTCACCCCGCACGTCACGCTGGCGCGGCTGCGTACCGCTTCCAACCGGGACGTTGCCGATTACCTGTCGCTGCGCGGCTATTTCCCGACGCGGGTGTTCCGGGCATCACGGTTCGTGCTGTTTTCGTCGCGCGCCTCGGTGGGCGGCGGACCCTATGTCGTCGAGGACGCTTATGCGCTGAGCGCATGAGATTTCTGCTGTCCGGCGGCCAGCAAGGGCGCATTTCCGGCTTGCATTTTTGTCCGCGCTGAGGCCGTTAGCGGCCATGGATGCTTCCTCGCCCGCCTCGTTCCGCACCCGTTATCAATCCCTTGTCGCGTCCGGAGCCATCGAGGCCGATCCGGCGCAGGCGCGCGCGGTGGAGGCGCTGGCCACGCTGGACGACCAGCTCGCGCGCTATCGCCCGGCGCGCCGGCAGGGTTTCTTCGGCCGCCTGTTCGGCGACCGGAAGGAGGCCGCGCCGCATGGCCTTTACATCCACGGCGAGGTCGGCCGCGGCAAGACCATGCTGATGGATCTGTTCTTCGAGCAAAGCCCGGTGATGCACAAGCGCCGCGCGCACTTCCATGAGTTCATGGCCGACGCCCATGAGCGCATCTACAACTTCCGTCAAAGCATCGCGCGCGGCGAGATGGCCGATACCGATGTCGTGCATCTCACCGCCTCGTCGATCTTCGACGAGGCGTGGCTGTTGTGCTTCGACGAGTTTCACGTCACCGACATCGCCGATGCGATGATCCTCGGCCGGCTGTTCGCGCGGCTGTTCGAACTCGGGACCGTGGTGGTGGCGACCTCCAACGTCGCGCCGACCGATCTCTACAGGGGCGGACTCAACCGCGCGTTGTTCCTGCCGTTCATCGATCAAATCCAGGCGCACATGGACGTGCTGCGGCTTCAATCGCGCACCGACTTCCGGCTGGAGAAACTCGCCGGCGTCAAGATGTGGCTGGTGCCGGCGGACGCCGCCGCGCAAGCCGCGCTCGACGCGGCGTGGATCAAGCTGACCGGCGGCGCGCCGGGAGAAGCGGTCGATCTCACCGTCAAGGGCCGCAAGCTGCATGTGCCGCGCTCGGCGCAAGGGGTGGCGCGGTTCGCGTTCGCCGACCTCTGCGAGCAGCCGCTCGGCGCCTCCGACTATCTGCGGCTCGCGCGCGACTACCACACCATCCTGATCGACCGCATTCCGGCGATGGAGGCCGCCGACCGCAACGCCGCCAAGCGCTTCATCGCGCTGATCGACACGCTCTACGACAACGCGGTGAAGCTGATGGCGTCCGCCGACGCCGATCCGCTGACGCTGTATCGCGCCACCGAGGGCCTTGAGGCGATGGAGTTCCAGCGCACCGCCTCGCGCCTGATCGAGATGGGCTCGGAGTCCTATCTGGCGCTGCCGCACGGCCGCAGCGATTCCACGGCATCCGGCGCCAGCACCGGCCTGGTCGAAACCTGAGCGCGGTTTCAACGAACAAGGCGAGGCGAATTTTGACCAAGCTGCGACTTGAACGGTTCCCGCGAAAGGTCTAACCAGCCTGTCAAGACTTCCCTCCTCCATTCACCCCCGCTTCAAAGGACAAGTTTCCCATGGCGCGCAACAAGATTGCTTTGATTGGCTCCGGCCAGATCGGCGGAACGCTCGCTCATCTCGTCGGCCTGAAGGAACTCGGCGACGTCGTGTTGTTCGATATCGCGGAGGGCGTGCCGCAGGGCAAGGCGCTCGATCTCGCGCAGTCGTCCCCGGTTGACGGCTTCGACGCCAATCTCACCGGCGCCAATTCCTACGAGGCGATCGAGGGAGCCGACGTCATCATCGTCACCGCCGGCGTGCCGCGCAAGCCGGGCATGAGCCGCGACGACCTGCTCGGCATCAATCTCAAGGTGATGGAACAGGTTGGGGCCGGCATCAAGAAATATGCGCCGAACGCCTTTGTCATCTGCATTACCAACCCGCTCGACGCCATGGTCTGGGCGTTGCAGAAGGCGTGCGGCCTGCCGCATCGCAAGGTGGTCGGCATGGCCGGCGTGCTGGATTCGGCGCGCTTCCGCTATTTCCTCGCCGATGAGTTCGGCGTGTCGGTGGAAGACGTCACCGCCTTCGTGCTCGGCGGCCACGGCGACACCATGGTGCCGCTGGTGAAGTATTCGACGGTGGCCGGCATTCCGCTGCCCGACCTCGTCAAGATGGGCTGGACCTCGCAAGGCCGCCTCGACGAGATCGTCACCCGCACCCGCAACGGCGGCGCCGAGATCGTCAACCTGCTGAAGACCGGCTCTGCGTTCTATGCGCCGGCGGCGTCCGCCATCGCGATGGCGGAGAGCTATCTGAAGGATAAGAAGCGCGTGCTGCCTTGCGCCGCCTATCTCAACGGCGAGTACGGCGTGAAGGACACCTATGTCGGCGTGCCGGTGGTGATCGGCGCCAAGGGCGTCGAGCGCATCGTCGAGATCGATCTCGCCGGCAAGGACCGCGAGGGTTTCGACAAGTCGGTCGGCGCGGTGCACGGCCTGATGGATGCGTGCCGGCAGATCGCTCCCGACCTGCTGGGCAAGAAGTAGGATATCTCACCGCGCGGGCCCGGCCCGCGCGGTTTTCGCATGTGATCGAGGAAGCGTAAGGGGCGCGGATGAATATTCACGAGTATCAGGCCAAGGCGCTGTTGCGCGAGTTCGGCGTCGCGGTGTCGCGCGGTGTTCCGGTTCTGAAGGCGGAGGACGCGGAAGCGGCCGCGAAGGAACTCGGAGGCCCGGTGTGGGTGGTCAAGAGCCAGATCCACGCTGGCGGCCGCGGCAAGGGCAAGTTCAAGGAAGCCTCCGCCGGCGACAAGGGTGGCGTGCGCCTCGCCCGCTCGGTCGATGAGGTCAAGCAGTTCGTCAACGAGATGCTGGGGGCGACGCTGGTGACCGTGCAGACCGGCCCCGCCGGCAAACAGGTCAACCGCCTCTACATCGAGGAAGGTTCCGACATCGACAAGGAGTTCTATCTCTCCGCGCTGGTCGATCGCGAGACCTCGCGGGTGTCGTTCGTGGTGTCCACCGAGGGCGGCGTCAACATCGAGGACGTGGCGCACAAGACGCCGGAAAAGATCGTGACCTTCTCGATCGATCCGGCGACCGGCGTGATGCCGCATCACGGCCGCACCGTGGCCCAGGCGCTGAAGCTCACCGGCGACCTCGCCAAGCAGGCCGGGAAGCTGGTGACCCAGCTTTATGCGGCCTTCATCGCCAAGGACATGGCGATGCTCGAAATCAACCCGCTGGTGGTCACCAAGCAGGGCCAGTTGCGTTGCCTCGACGCCAAGGTATCGTTCGACGACAACGCGCTCTACCGTCACCCGGACGTGGTCGCGCTGCGCGACGTGACCGAGGAGGACGAGAAGGAAATCGAGGCGTCGAAACACGACCTCGCCTATATCGCGCTCGACGGCTCGATCGGCTGCATGGTCAACGGCGCGGGGCTGGCGATGGCGACGCTCGACATCATCAAGCTCTATGGCGAGAACCCGGCGAACTTCCTCGATGTCGGCGGCGGCGCGTCGGTCGAGAAGGTGACCGCGGCGTTCAAGATCATCACCGCCGATCCCAACGTGAAGGGCATTCTGGTCAATATCTTCGGCGGCATCATGAAGTGCGACGTGATCGCGCAAGGCGTGATCGTCGCGGTGGCGATGGTCGGCCTCAAGGTGCCGCTGGTGGTGCGCCTCGAAGGCACCAATGTCGAGGAGGGCAAGAAGATCATTCGCGAGTCCGGCCTCAACGTGCTCGCGGCGGACGACCTCGACGACGCCGCGCAGAAGATCGTCAAGGCCGTGAAGGAGGCCGCGTAATGTCCGTTCTGATCGACAAGAATACCAAGGTGATCACGCAGGGGTTCACCGGCAAGAACGGCACCTTCCATTCCGAGGCGGCGATCGCCTACGGCACCAAGATGGTCGGCGGCACCTCGCCGGGCAAGGGCGGCACCACCCATCTCGGGCTGCCGGTGTTCGATACCGTGCGCGAGGCGCGGGCGGCGACCGGCGCCGACGCCAGCGTCATCTATGTGCCGCCGCCGGGCGCGGCGGACGCGATCTGCGAGGCGATCGACGCCGAAGTGCCGCTGATCGTCTGCATCACCGAGGGTATTCCGGTGCTCGACATGGTGCGCGTCAAGCGCGCGCTGTCGGGGTCGAAGTCGCGGCTGATCGGTCCCAACTGCCCCGGCGTCGTCACCGCCGGCGAATGCAAGATCGGCATCATGCCGGCCA
>JBIQLW010000020.1:0-72476 GCA_044463945.1 Bradyrhizobiaceae bacterium
TCTCGATGGGGCTGATCTCGCTGCCGATCATGCTGCGCTACGGCTACGACCGGCGCGTCGCCAGCGGCGTGATCGCCGCCTCCGGCACGCTGGCGCAGATCATCCCGCCGTCGCTGGTGCTGATCGTGATGGCCGACCAGCTCGGGCGCTCGGTCGGCGACATGTACGAGGGCGCGTTCATCCCCGGCCTGGTGCTGACCGGCCTCTACGCGCTCTATATCCTGTGCATCTCGCTGCTGTTTCCCAAGTTCGCGCCGGGTCTGCCGCCGGAGGCCATCGGCTTCCGCGAGGACAACGGCAGCCGCGGCCTGACTTCGCTCGGCATCCTCGCCGCCGCCAGCGTCGTGTTCGCCTGGTTCATGATGCGGCACTCGGAAACCAGGGGCGCCGACTTCGTCGTCATCAGCATGATGTACGGCATTCTGTTCGCGTTCGCGGTGGCGGTGCTGAACTGGGTGATTCACCGCCTCACCGGCTTCCGCTTCCTGTCGCGGATCGCACAGCAGACCACCTTCGTGATGGTGCCGCCGCTGTTCCTGATCTTCCTGGTGCTCGGCACCATCTTCATCGGCGTCGCGACCCCAACCGAGGGCGGCGCGATGGGCGCCACCGGCGCGCTCTTGCTCGGCGCCGCCAAGAAACGCCTGAGCTGGGACCTGATCCGTCAGGCGACCTACTCGACCGCGAAGCTGTCGGCCTTCGTCATCTTCATCCTGGTCGGCGCGCGCGTGTTCTCGCTGACGTTCTACGGCGTCAACGGCCACGTCTGGGTCGAGCACCTCCTGACCTCGCTGCCGGGCGGACAGTTCGGCTTCCTGCTGTTCGTCAACATCCTCGTCTTCATCCTGGCGTTCTTCCTCGACTTCTTCGAGCTTGCCTTCATCATCATCCCGCTGCTCGGCCCGGCGGCGGAGAAGCTCGGCATCGACCTGATCTGGTTCGGCGTCATCCTCGGCGTCAACATGCAGACCTCGTTCATGCACCCGCCGTTCGGCTTCGCGCTGTTCTACCTGCGCTCGGTCGCGCCGAAGGAAAGCTACGTCGATCGCGTGACCCACAAGCGCATGGAGCCTGTCACCACCGGACAGATCTATTGGGGCGCGGTCCCCTTCGTCCTGATCCAGTTGGTGATGGTGCTGCTGGTGATCCTGTTCCCCTCGATGGTGATGCACTACAAGGGCGCGGTGTCCGACGTCGATCTCAACAAGGTGAAGATCGAGGTGCCGCAGATGGATATGCCGCAGATGGATTTCGGCCCGCCGAAGTTCTAGAGTCTTTCACCGTTTCATGGAAACGGCGAAAGCCTCTCGGTTTTGTTTTGGCGCGTTTTCTTCACGCGAACCGATTTCCACTTCGCTCGAAAACGCTCTCTGAGGCACACGCCGCGCGCCAGCCGTCGCGCCGGCGGGCCTCCCGCTCAGCCCGCGGTCATCAGGATCGTCTCGCCGGTCGCCACCAGCTTGCGCGCGCCGGCGTCATTCTCCGCGAACAGCTCCGCCCGCGTAAAAATCTGCCGCCTGCCCGCGCGCACGACCTCGCCGCGCGCGACGAAGGCGCGCCCGACCGCGGGCACCAGACAACTCACCGAATAGTGCGACGCCAGCACCGGTCCGGCTTGCGTGGAAGCGGCGAAGCCGCACACCGTATCGATGAGCGCGCCCACGAGCCCGGCATGGAGGAAGCCCGAATATTGCGCGACCTCCGGCCGCCAGGTCATGCGCAACGCGACCTTCCCCGGTTCGGCGGCGACGACCTCGAAGCCCGCCCACGTATTGAAGGGCGCCGATGCGTTGATCGCACCGACGCGCGCGCAAAGATCGTCCTCCGTCATGCCGCCGCCCCGGCGACGGCTTGCGCGCGGCGCGGTTCGACGACGCGAAAGACGGCGTTGGCGCGCGCGCAAATTGTCGCGTCCGCGGTGATGAACGCCTGAGCGAAACACATCGCGCGGCCGGGCTTGACGAATGTCGTCTCGATTTCGATCCAGCGGCCGGCCTCCGCGACGCTCAGAAAATCGACCGTCAGGCTTGCGGTGAGCAGGCGTGGACCGCTCTCCAGATGGAGGCCGCAGGACAGGCCCATGGCATTATCGGCCAGCGTCGTCAGCAATCCGCCATGAACCAGCCCGCGCGAATTCAGGTGCGGCTCGCGCGCCCGCAAGCCGATGACCACGGCCCGCTCGGTCCGGCGCGAATAGATCGGCTCCCACGGCTCCGTCATCGGAGATTGCCGGAAATGCCGTGCGAAACCGGCAGGAACTTGCTCTGTCATCCGCTTTCCCTTTCATTATTTATATAGACCAGTCTATATAAATCGACCTTCATGGCAAGGGCGCGACGCGGCCGCGACCAGGGAATGAATTTGACATTCGCGGCCCGCTTTGCAGAGAAACCGACACGCGCGGGCGCAACAGCACGATGCAGGTGTCAGAACCGGACCACGAGCATGGCGGACAAGGTGACCCAGAAGGACAGGATCGTTCGCGCGACGGCGGGACTGCTTCGCCGGCGCGGTTATGCGGCGACCGGGCTCTCGGATATCATCGAGAGCAGCCGCGCCCCGAAAGGATCGGTCTATTATTATTTTCCCGGAGGCAAGGACGCGATCGCCGCCGCCGCGGTGCGTTATTCCGGCGACAAGGTCAGACGCACGCTTCAAGACCTCGCCACGACGACGGACTCGCCGGCAGCCCTGTTGCGATCCTATGGCGCGCTCGTCGCGGGCTGGATGTCGGAATCCGGGTTTCGCGACGGCTGCCCGATCACCACGGCGATGCTTGAAACGGCTCCCGACAAGAACGACATCGCCGCCGCCGGCAAAGCTGCGTTCGCAGGCTGGTTCGAAGTCCTTGAGGCCCGGCTGGTCGCGGACGGCCTCAACAAGAAACGGGCAAGGGAGTTGTCGCGTCTCGCGATCATGGCGCTGGAAGGCGCGCTCATCCTGGCGCGCGTCGAGGCATCGCCGGCGCCGATCCTTCTGGCGGCCGACGAGATGGCGGCGCTGTTCGAACGCGAATGCGGCGCCTGAGCCACGCCGGCCCGCAGCCGCAGCCCCCAAGCCAACAAAAAACCCGGCCTCGCAAGGCCGGGTTTCCTGTTCGAGCGTCGATGACGACAACCCTGATTCAACTCCATTGAATCAGAGTCGTCTATCTTTTTATTTGAGCATGATCTTATCCGAAAACCGGCTTCCACTTTTCGGGATCATGCCCTGATCGCGGCCGCTCAGTTGCGGGTGCGCGAGCGGATCATGAAGCTGTCGTTGGTGTATTCGGCGACCTGCCACCACAGGTACTCGTCGCCGCGATACGCCTGCATCGCGTCGATCACCTTCTTGAAGTTGGCGTTCTTGGCCGAAATCTCCGCCCACAGTTCGTTGGTGGCCTTGAGGCAGGCTTCCATGATCTCGGTGGAGAACGGGCGCAACTGGGTGCCGGAGGCGACCAGCTGCTTCAGCGCCTTCGGGTTCTGCATATCGTAGCGCGCCGGCATCCACAGCGTGGTGTTGGCGGCGGCGTTGCGGATCACCGCCTGATAGTGCTTGGGCAGCGAATTCCACTTCTCCTCGTTGCAGAAGGCGTGAACCGTCGGGCCGCCTTCCCACCAGCCGGGGTAGTAGTAGAACTTGGCGACCTTCTGGAAGCCGAGCTTTTCGTCGTCATAGGGGCCGACCCATTCGGCAGCGTCGATGGTGCCCTTCTCCAGCGACGGATAGATGTCGCCGCCGGCGAGTTGCTGCGGCACCACGCCGACCTTCTGCATCACCTGACCGGCGATGCCGGCGATCCGCATCTTGAGGCCCTGAAGATCGGCCACCGTCTTGATCTCCTTGCGGAACCAGCCGCCCATCTGGGTGCCGGTGTTGCCGCACGGAATCGCGACCACCTTGTACGGCTTGAAGAACTCGTCGGCCAGTTCGTTGCCGCCGCCCTGATAGAGCCACGAGTTCTGCATCCGGGTGTTGAGGCCGAACGGCACCGAGGAGAAGATCGCGAAGGTCGGGTCCTTGCCGACATAGTAGTAGGCCACCGTATGGCTCATCTCGACGGTGCCGTTGGCGGTGGCGTCGAAGGCTTGCAGGCCGGGGACGATCTCGCCCGCCTGAAACAACTGGATCTGAAACTTGTTGTCGGTCATCTCGGCGACCTGCTTCACGAAATGCTCGCCGCCGCCGTAGATGGTATCGAGCGATTTGGGGAAGCTCGACGTCATGCGCCATTTGATTTCCGGCGACGACTGGGCGATGGCCGGCGAAGCCACCGCGGCGACCGCCGCGCCCGTTGCCGATACTTTGAGAAAATCACGACGCTTCATGCAGCTTCTCCTTAGCTTGCGTTTCCTGGGGCCGCCGGTGGTGCGTCCGGCGGCGTGTTCGACGGCGACCGGAAGGGGGGCGCTCTGGTTAGCTCTCTAACACGGAACTTGCACGGCAGAAACGCATCGCCGAAGCGTTGCCGGGAAAATTCAACCAAAGTCGCATGGGTCACAGGTGGCGGCGGGAATCTCAGTCGGGCGCCATCGCAAGAACATCTTTAAGCTGATCGCGCACCTGCGTCGCGATGGCGCGATAGATCGCCGCGTGCGGGCCGTCGGGCTCGCTGACCACCACCGGCGCGCCGGCGTCCGAAGTCGCGCGAATCGACATATGCAGCGGCACCTCGCCCAGGAACGGCACGCCGAGCCGCTCCGCCTCGTGCCGCGCGCCGCCGTGGCCGAAGATATCCGACCGCGTGCCGCATTGCGGGCACTGGAAATAGCTCATGTTCTCGACGATCCCGAGCACCGGCACGTTGACCTTCTTGAACATCGCGAGCCCGCGCCGGGCGTCGATCAGCGCGAGATCCTGCGGCGTGGAGATGATGACCGCGCCCTTCAGCGGCACGTTCTGCGCCAGCGTCAGTTGCGCGTCCCCGGTCCCCGGCGGCATATCGACCACGAGGATGTCGAGCTTGCCCCACGCCACCTCGCGCAGCATCTGGGTGATCGCCGACATCACCATCGGCCCGCGCCAGATCATCGCGGTTTCTTCCTCGACAAGGAAGCCGATCGACATGATCGACAGCCCGAAGCGCTCGATCGGGATCATCTTCTTGTGCTCGTTGACCACCGGCTTGTCGTGGATGGCGGTGAGCCGCGGCACCGAGGGACCGTAGATGTCGGCGTCCATCAGCCCGACCCGCAGGCCGAGGTCGCGCAGGCCCAGCGCGAGGTTGAGCGCGGTGGTCGACTTGCCGACGCCGCCCTTGCCCGACGCCACGGCGACGATCGCGGCGATGCCGGGAATCGGGGCCTGCCTGGCCATGGGCGAACCCGACGCCGCGTGCGGCGTCGGCCGGTGCGCCGAGGCCGGCGGCACGCCGCCGCCCGCGCCGGAGACGCGGCGATAGGATGCCGGCGCGCCCGCAGCCCCCATCGCCTTGCGCTCGGCGGTGAGCACCACCATCGCGGTGGTCACGCCGGCCATGCCGCGCACGGCGGCCTCGGCCTTGGCCCGCACGTCGCCCCAGGCGGCGGCACGGGCCGCGTCGACGTTGATGGAGAAATAGACCTTGCCGTCGTTGATCGCGATCTCCGACAGCGCGCCGGCCTGCGTCAGCGGAACGCCATCCGGCGATTTGACGCTCGCCAGGACATCACGAATTTGCCGTTCGGTCACACTCAATTCTGCTCTCCCGACGCTCGCTTAATCCCAAAACGGCGCGCGCGTCCTTGCGCCACGACAAACCGATATCCGGCCGGCGGCGCTCCCCTTCCGCTCTTTAGAGCAACAGCCACGGCGCGACGCAATGGGTCAATCGTCGGGCCGGCGAACGGTTCGCGTGCGCCACATGCAAGACGCTCATGGCAAAGCCGCACCACGGTTCTGCAAGGCCGGGCGTTGCCCTGCGGGCCTGACGGACTATGCTGATGGCCTTCACCCGGTGCGGCCGGTCCGCGCCCTCTCCATCCCGGAACACAACGGCACTTCGACAAACGCATTTGCCGGCAGACACCCAAGGTAATCGACATGGCTAAAGTCGCTTTCATCGGTCTTGGCGTCATGGGCTTCCCCATGGCAGGGCACCTTCTCACGAAGGGCAAGCACGAGGTCACGGTCTACAACCGCACCGCGACGACCGCCAAAGCCTGGACCGACAAGTTCGGCGGCCGCGCCGCGCCGACCCCGCGCGCGGCGGCGGAAGGGCAGGATTTCGTCATGGCCTGCGTCGGCAACGACAACGACCTGCGCGCGGTCACCACCGGCCCCGACGGCGCTTTCGCCGGCATGAAGAAAGACGCGATCTTTGTCGATCACACCACCGCGTCGGCGGAAGTGGCGCGTGAACTCGACAAGGCGGCGACCGCCGCCGGTTTCCATTTCGTCGACGCGCCGGTGTCCGGCGGCCAGGCGGGCGCCGAGAACGGCGTGCTGACGGTGATGTGCGGCGGCAGCGAGCAAGCCTATGCCCGCGCCGAGCCGGTGATCGCCGCCTATGCACGGATGTGCAAGCGGCTCGGCCCCGCCGGCTCCGGGCAGCTCACCAAGATGGTCAACCAGATCTGCATCGCCGGGCTGGTCGAGGGGCTGTCCGAGGGCATCCATTTCGCCAAGAAGGCCGGCCTCGACATCGAGGCGGTGATCGCCACCATCTCCAAGGGCGCGGCGCAGTCGTGGCAGATGGAAAACCGCTACAAGACCATGAACGAGGGCAAATACGACCACGGCTTCGCGGTCGAGTGGATGCGCAAGGACCTCTCGATCTGCCTCGGCGAAGCCCGCCGCAACGGCGCCACCCTGCCGGTGACGGCGCTGGTCGATCAGTTCTATGCCGAGGTCGAGACGATGGGCGGCCGCCGCTGGGACACCTCCAGCCTGCTGGCGCGGCTGGAGCGCTGAGCGGGCGGCTGCACGAACGTTTTTTGTCAGACCAGGCGCCCGACGTCGTCCCGGCCTGCGCCGGGACGACGGTTTTCGCGTTGTAGGTCCGCGCGTCAACCGGACCATTCGCCGGTCCCGGCTCTTAAGATTTCGTTAATCAGATTATCGCGGCGTTTAAGGCTGCTCTTAATGATTTGGCGTCAGAGATTAAAAAGAGGAAAATGCATCGCGCCGGCGCGCGCAGGATCAATGTTGCGTCATGAGTACGTCCGTCGAGCAACCCGAGGTTGTTCAGCTCCCGGCCGAAGACCCGATCGTGCGGCCCGCGCGCAACCGCCGCGCGGCCGCGCAACGGGTGCGTGAGGCGCGCGACCGCCTGACCTCGACCAGCGGCACCCGCCCCGCCTTCGACCGCGAACTGCTGCGGCAATACGCCCAGACCCGCCAGTCGGCGTCCTACGTCATCATCATGCTGATCGTGGCGACGGGCGTGCTGTTCAGCGTCCTGATGCGGCCGGTCACGGCCGCGGCGTGGACGGTGGGCACGCTGCTGGTCCACGGCATCATCATCCGCGCCTGCGGCAGGTTTCTCAACGAGCCCGCCGCCACCGCCGGAACGGCACGCAAATGGCGGGTGCGCTTCGTCGCGCTCGATCTGGTCTACGGCCTGTGCTGGACGGCGATCCTCGCCTACCCTTCAGGCTACGATTTCGTCTCCAACACCTTCATGATCTTCCTGATGCTGCTGATCGTGGCGGTGTCGAGCATGTTGGCGTCGAGCCTGCCGATCGCCGCCTTCGCCGCCACCGCGCCGGTGACCGCGACGATCGCGCTGAGCTTCGCCATGCGCGGGACGCTCGACAGCTACGTCCTGGCGCTGCTCGCGGTCGCGGCCGAGGGCTTTTTCGCGCTGCTCGCGCACCGGCTGCATTCGACGACGCTGGCGACGCTGGAGGCCCGCGCGGAAAAGGACGCGCTGATCGGCGAACTCGAACAGGCCAAGGCGATTTCCGACGAGGCGCGCCACCGCGCCGAATCCGCCAACGTCGCCAAGTCGCGCTTCCTGGCGCAGATGAGCCACGAATTGCGCACGCCGCTCAACGCCATCCTCGGATTCTCCGAGGTGATGAAAAGCGAGATCTTCGGCGCCCACACGGTGCCGGCCTACAAGGACTATTCCGCCGACATCCACAATTCCGGCGTCCACCTGCTCAATCTCATCAACGAGATTCTCGACCTGTCGCGGATCGAGGCCGGCCGCTACGAACTCAACGAGGAAGCGGTGTCGCTGGTGCATATCGTCGCCGATTGCCACCATCTGCTGAAGCTGCGCGCCTCCAGCCGCGGCATCACCATCCACGAGATTTTCGAGGAGGACATGCCGCGGGTGTGGGCCGACGAGCGCGCCATCCGCCAGGTGGTGCTGAACCTGTTGTCGAACGCCATCAAGTTCACCCCGCAGGGCGGCGAGATCTGGCTGAAGGCCGGCTGGACCGCGTCCGGCGGGCAGTATCTCAGCATCAAGGACACCGGCTCCGGCATCGCCGAGGATGAAATTCCGGTGGTGCTGGCCTCGTTCGGACAGGGATCGAACTCGATCAAGTCCGCCGAACAGGGCGCGGGCCTGGGGCTGCCGATCGCCAAAAGCCTGATCGACATGCACGGCGGTACCTTCACGCTGAAATCGAAGCTTCGCATCGGCACCGAAGTCATCATCACGCTGCCGCCCGAGCGCGTGATGTCGGCGCTGGCGCCGATGACCGAGGAAGCCCCTGCCCTGCAACCGGACCCCCTCGGGATCGAGCCGATCGCCGTGGCGGGCGGCCGCCGCCGCAACACGCCCATCATGAATGCCGGCACGGGATTGTAGATCATGCGCCCGCATCCGCGAACGAACGCGCACCCCGATCGGCAATGAGCGCAAGGGAGCCGGTGACGCCGTGTATCGCCGTTTGCATGATCGATCCGAAAAGCGGTCTGTGCTTCGGCTGCGGTCGCACGCTGGCGGAGATCGCAGACTGGGGCTCGATGACGCCGGCCGCGCGGCGCGCCATCATGGCGGAGCTTCCCGCGCGGATGGCGCAAGCCGGCCTGCCACCGCCGCCCCCGCCGCGGCGCGCGGGCAATCGCGAACCGGATGCAACCTGAGCGCAGGTGACGCATGATCCGGGTTCTGCTGGTTCTGTTCATCGCCACCGCCTGCGCGGTGTTCGCCTATGGCGATCCGGCCAAGATCAGCACCGCGCGCAACTCGGTGACGGAAATGCTGCATCACCGCGCCGCCGCCCACTCGCGCATCCAGCAGGTGCCGCGCGGCAACGGCGGCGAGTTCAGGCTCGACGCCCGCATCAACGGCGTCAAGGTGCCGATGGTGATCGACACCGGCGCCACCTCGGTGGTGCTGACCTATGAGACCGCCAAGGCCGCCGGCCTGCCGCTGGAACTCTTGGACTACAACGTGCCGGTCGAAACCGTCGGCGGCAGCACCCGCGCCGCCCGCCTGACGCTCGACCGCCTCGCGGTCGGGCGGCTGGTCGAGCATTCGATTCCCGCGCTGGTGGTGCCGCGCGGCCAGATGAAGACCAGCCTGCTCGGCATGAGCTTCCTCGACCGGCTGGAAAGCTGGGAAGTGCGCGCCGACCGCCTGATGCTGCGCGGCTATCCTTAGAGCATGATCCCAAGGCGTAGCGGTCACGCCGCGGCGCGCGCGCGTGGGCCGACCAGCGCCAGCGCCTCGCGCAGCACGTCGATCCCCGCATCCGCCTTGACGCCGTGCTCGGACAGGTGCCGGCGGAACGCGCGTGCCCCGGGAACGGCGTGGAAGGCGCCCATGAGATGCCGCGTGATGGCGTGCAGCCGGGTGCCGCGCGCCAGTTGCTCAGAAATGTAAGGCATCGTCGCTTCGATCGCCGCCGTCATGTCGGCGTGCGGCGCGGCCTCGCCGAACAGCTCAGTATCGACCGCGAGCAGCCGCCACGGCTCCTGATAGGCCGCGCGGCCGAGCATGACGCCATCGACATGGTCGAGATGGCGTTTGGCCTCCGCGATGCCGGCGATACCGCCGTTGATGATGATCGGCACCTGCGGCAGCGCCGCCTTGAGGCGATAGACGCGCCCGTAGTCGAGCGGCGGAATATCGCGGTTCTCCTTGGGCGACAGCCCGTTCAGCCACGCCTTGCGGGCGTGGACGATGAGCGCGTCCGCTCCCGCCGCCACCACCGCGCGCGCCAGCCGGTCGAGCGCGACTTCCGGGTCCTGATCGTCGATGCCGATGCGGCATTTCACCGTCACCGGCACGCGCACCGCCCGCGTCATCGCCGCGACACCCTCCGCGACCAGGTCCGGCTCCGCCATCAGGCACGCGCCGAAGCGGCCGTCCTTCACCCGGTCGGACGGGCAGCCGACATTGAGATTGATCTCGTCGTAGCCGAAATCCTCGCCGATGCTGGCCGCGGTGGCGAGATCGGCGGGATTCGATCCGCCGAGTTGCAGCGCCACCGGATGCTCGCTGGCGTCAAACCCGATAAGACGCGCGCGCTCGCCGTGAATCACCGCGCCGGTGGTCACCATCTCGGTGTAGAGCAGCGCCCGACGCGTGAGCTGCCGGTGAAAGACACGGCAATGCCGGTCGGTCCAGTCCATCATGGGGGCAATGGAGAAGATAGGAGGCTTAAAACACCTCATTTTTTCTTTTTTATCAATCAGTTGCGTCATCAGATTTACGACTCATCCCGCTCGTTCTGGACCAAAAACGGCAGTTTTGATACCTGGATTTGGTCCCATGGACCAAATATAATCCCCGTGGACCAAGTCAGTAAGTGGGACATGGGCACCATCACGGCACGCAAGCGGAAAGACGGCAGCGTCGGCTATCGAGCGCGTGTCCGGGTGATGCGGGATGGACAGACGTACTAGGAGACGGAGGCCTTTGACAGGCGACCTACGGCAACGGCTTGGATGAAACAGCGCGAGCGGTGCCGGACTAGGTTACTGGGGTTGGGAAGTTGAGTGATGCGATGGTTCTAAGCTCTGCCCCACCCGAACCATCCGTCGGCAAACCATTGGCATGAGCAAGACCACCAACGGTAAGTGCGACGACTGCGGTGGCAGGTTCGACGATCCGATTTTCCGCGGATACCAGATAGTCTGGACACGGATCGCTTAACGTTTCAGGGATTCGACGGTGTCCATGGGATCGGAACAACGCGCAATTCCGCATTGATTGCGTGCGACCTCAGGTCCGGCACGTTCTACGCTGTGATCCGAGATGAAGACCGGCGGCCGGTTTGCGCCCTCACGCCCACACAAGAGATCGATGCAACTGTGCGCCGGCCCATGCCCCGTCCGCCACCGCCAGCGAGACGGAATGCGGAACACGCGCAACGTCGCCGCAGGCGAAGGCGCCCGGCACGCTGGTTTCTTTCATCTCATTTGTTTGAATCTGAATGCCGAAGGGCGTGTCTTGGAGACCACAGCCGAGCATCTCGGCGACCGGTGTCGCTGGCGCATTCCGCGGCGCCGTAAACAGGCCCGCAAAGCGCAACCGTCGTCCATCGGACAGGACAACATCGGCATGGCCATCAAGCCTGCTGATCGATGTCTCTTCGATCGTCACGCATCGCGAGGCGAGGTCTGCCCTCGCAGCGCTGTCAAGCATCAAGACATTGTTGGTAAAAAGTGTCACCTCACCCCATTCGGGGATCAACTGGGCCTGGTGCAACGACATCGGTCCGGTCCCGATCACACCGATCCGCCCTCGGTTCAACTCATAGCCGTGGCAGTAAGGGCAGTGAAACACGCTCCTGCCCCATCGTTCAGTCAGCCCCGCGATGGCAGGAAGCGTATCCGATACGCCCGTCGCAAAGAGCAGGCGGCGCGCCTCATATCGTGCATCATTTTCGGTGATGACAACGAAATGATCTTTTTCTCCTGATACCGTGACGGCTGTGCTCTCGACCCACGAAAGCGTAGGATAGGCTTTAAGCTGTCCGCGCGCCGATCGTGCGATTTCGGCCGGATCGACCCCGTCCTGTCCAAGAAACCCGTACGAGTGGTCGGCAAACCGGTTTCGCCTCTGGCCGGCATCAATCACCAGAACGCTGCGGCGCGCGCGGACGAGTTGCAAGGCGGCAGCCATGCCAGCGTAGCTACCGCCGATCACGACAACATCATGCTGCATGTATGATCTCCTCTAGATTTTCCACTGATCGGAGATGGCTCCTTATTCTCCGGCGGCGGCAATCGCTAAACACGACTGCTCTACTGGACGGGAGGTCTCGACTGTTGTTCGGGCACATAGATCAACCGACCATCGGACAAGCGATATGTGACACCAGCACGCGCGCCCTTGCCCTCACCGATCTCTCCGCTTGTTTCGTATCGCGTCAGTTCCTGACCGTCTTTCACGGTGATCCGCATATCTGCCGCACCAGGATTCTCGACGACGACCACATTCTTGTTGCTGAACGGGTTGAGCGGGTTCTTGACGATCACAATCATCAACATCGCCACCACGACCAGAAACACGTCGATCAGGTTGACGACGGAGAGAATCGGGTCGTCCGCGTCGCTGTCTTCGAGAAAGCGCATCAACGCGCCTCCGCTTTGCGTTCGAGAGTCCGCAATTCCTGCAACAGCCAGCGGCGGCGTACCGTGAGCAGGACAAAGGTGATCGAGGCACTCACCAGCGCCAGGATCACCGCCGAGAAGGCAACCACGAGATTGTCGCCAACGGACTTGGCGTCGTTGTTGGCAAGCGACAGCAGCGCCGGCCCCATCGGGATCATGGTGGCGACAAGGCCGAGCATCGGCGCGGTGCGCGAGACGATCCGCAACCATTCCAGCCGCTTCATGATCCACAATTCGAGGTCGTCGCTGCTCGCGACACGATCTGCCTGATAGGCGACGAGCGGTGAACGATAGGTTCCACGCGACCGCTGCCAGAACTCGACAACAAACGCCCCGAGCGCGATGAACGCATAGGCAAGCGCCAGCACGATCAGCACCAGGACAGGCACCAGAAACAGCTTTGAGAGTTCGAACAGCCCCGATTCCAGAATGTTCACGTCGTCTGATTCCTCTGTCGTAGTCGCGAGTTGGAGAACGCCTGCGCGACGCCACCAGTGAGACCGCAAGCCCCGAGCACGGCAAGCACAAGCCATGTCAGCCATGAAGGCTTATCGCCGTGGCCAGCCGGCGCGACTGGCTGCATCACAGCGCCGCGGACCTGTTCGCCGGTCTGTGCGGCGGCTTCCCCAGCCGCTGGGGCAGAGGCGTCCGCCGCCGGCTGCAAACCAAAGCCGGAGGTCATCTGCGCGACAAAGGCGCGGGTCGCAGGCTCCCCGATATCGACGCCGTGCTGTTGCGCGAGTTCGCGCCAGCGTTCCACCAGTTCGCGGCGGCTCTGCCCGGACGCATCCCAATAGCCCTTGCGGATCGCCTCGATCATCCGTTCGACGATTTGCGCCTGCGCAGTCGGGTTATGTTGCTCGAACCACGTCTTGAGGCCGAGGTGTCGAACGTCGTTGATAAAGGTGTCGTGGACCGCCTGCCATTGATCGGCGCGCACCGTGCCGGGATCGGTCACCTGCCAGCCGAACAGATTGTTGACGGCGTTCAGAAGCTCCAGCGTCCCGGCATAGCCTTCCTTCTGCATGCCGGAAATCCAGTGCGGGTTGAGCGTTCGCGTGCGCATCTCGTCGGCGAGGAAGCGCGCGGCCGAGGTGATCCGTGATGTCTGTTCACGCAGATCGGCGATGTAGAGCGAGGGACTTTTGCCGTCGAGATGTCGGATGGCGAGCGACAGGCCGCCGAGATATTCGAACGGGTGATCGGTCGAGAGGACGCCGTGCAGTTTCGATGAGCGCGACAGCACGGCGGCTTGCGTACCTTTCAACTGCTCGGCCAGCAGATTGCCACCTTCGATGCGCGCGCCCCAGTCTTTTGCGCCATAGGCATATTGCAAGCGACCGAGGAAGGCTTCCGCCAGCGGCGCATCCTTGTCCCATGTCGTCGATTGCAGCACCGAACCCGGCAGGCCGGTGCCGTAATCGCCCGGCGCGTTGCTGAAAATGCGCAGCGCAGCAAGCTCCGCTGCGCGCGGCGCTGCGAGACCTTGAGCAACAAGCTTTCGCGCAACATCTCGAGTATTGCGCGCGACTGTGTTGTCGG
This sequence comes from Bradyrhizobiaceae bacterium, assembly GCA_044463945.1. Lineage (GTDB taxonomy): Bacteria > Pseudomonadota > Alphaproteobacteria > Rhizobiales > Xanthobacteraceae > 62-47. The sequence goes on from JBIQLW010000020.1 coordinate 14,029, forward strand.
CTTCGTCGAGCGCCGCCAGCCGCGCGATAGCGTCGGCGAGACGCCGCATGAAGCCGTCGAACTGGTCGCGATAGACGCTGGTGACTTGCAGCACGGCGTCGATGCGCGGACGCCCCAATTCGCTCACCGGCACGATCTCAAGCGCGGTGACGCGACTGCCGCCGTCCCACACGGGACGTAAGCCCAGCGCATGCAGGATCTGGCTTTCCACCACACCAAGATGGCGCATGGTTTCGCCAGACCACAGGCTGAAGGCGAGCTTCCTCGGTGTCTCGCCGTTATGATCGGCGCGATAGGCGTCGATGAGTTGTTGCAGTGCCTTGCCGCCCGCCTCATAGGCCGCCTGCGTCGGAATCTTGTCGGGCTCGAACGGAAACAGGTTGCGCCCGCTCGGCACATCGGGATTGCGGATCGGATCGCCGCCCTCCCCGGGTGCGATAAAGCCGCCGGCGAGGCCAACGAGCAGCGCTTCAATCTCACCGGTCTCGACGAGATGACGGTCGAGGGCCGCCGCACGCTCGACCATGGATCGAAGCTCGCGGTCGGCAATCTCCGAAGATGAAACGTCCTCGCGCAGGTGCCGGTGCAACAGGCGATAGGGCGGGCTGTCCTCGAGAGCCTTGAAGTCGGTCGCGAAGAATTCGTCCGGCTCTGTTCCGAGGCGGCGGTAGAAGGACTCTCCGAGTTGCTGCATTACGGTGACAAGACGGTGCTCGGGCGATGCCGGCTTCCCGAAGGTATGGAGGCCGAGCGGCATGGCGTGGCGGGCGAGTTCGTGGACATGATCGTGCAGCGCCGACAGGAACGCCGGAAACTCCGCCTCCATCCGCGCCTCATCCCAGCCGATGTCGCGGTGCATGTTGGCGCGCACCACCATGTCGCGGATCTGCGCCGCCGTGCGGTCGCGCACCGCGCCGTCGTCAAGCTGGATGTATTCGTGAATTTTCGCGTGCAGGTCGCGCAGTTCATCGTAGAGGCCGGCGGGCGCGAAGGGCGGCGTCTGATGGCTGACGATGACAGCGCGGCCGCGCCGCTTGGCCTGGATCGCCTCGGCGAGGTTGTCCTGAATATAGGGATAGAACACCGGCAGGTCGCCAACCGCGAGGTAAGGATAGTCGTCGGCGGAAAGTCCGCGATCCTTGCCCGGCGTCCACTCCTGCGTGCCGTGCGTGCCGAAATGAATCAGCGCGTCGACGCCGGCAGCCTCCCGCAAATAGAGATAGGCCGCGAGATAGGCGTGGCCGGGAGGCTGCTTGGTGTCGTGATAATCAGCGCCGGGCTTACCGCTGCGCGGAGGCTGCGGCATGATCAGAAGCTTGCCGAGCGATAGGCGCGGAATAACGAACCGCTTCTCACCGTCGATCGTGATGGCGCCTGGTTGATCCTCCGGCGCGCCCCACCGCGCCAGCAGTTCGTCCCTCCGTTTGGCCGGCAGGGAATCAAGCCAGGCGCGATAGCGCGCGACCGGAAATGTATCGGCCAGTCCTTCTGCGAGCAACGCACCGAGCCGCTCGGGATGATAGAACGCACCGAGCATCGCTTGCGCGGCTTCGATCAGGCGTGGCTCGGCTGTCGGCGGCACATCGTAGCCGGCGTCGGCCAGCGCCGCTGTCAGCTTTTCGAGACTGCGTGGCACATTGAGATTCGACGCCGAGACGTTTTTCTCGCCGGGCGGATAATTCCAGAACATCAATGCGAGGCGTTTGTCGGCCGCGGGTTTCTGCCGGAGCGCCGCGAGGCGCGCGGCCTTGGCGAGCAACGCGTCGACCTGAGCCATAATTGGAACCGGCTCGCCGTTCTGAACTGCATCAACGACCATCGGATCGCTAACGCCCCACCCTTCCGGCACCGCAAGGAACGGCGCAACGAGATGTTGCGACATCCCGCTCTGCGCTTTGGCCCAGACCTCCGGATCGCCATCGCGATAGCTGACAGTTTGTAGCACCGGGATGTTAAGCTTGAGGAACTCGGCCTTGCGGGCTGGCCCGTTCTGCAGATGCGTGGCGATCACGAGGACATCGGCGTTGGCGGGCACGAGCAGCTTCTGGACGGCTTCGGGATCGCCGGCATTGAACCAGAACACGATCGGCACCAGACCGCGCGCTTCGCTCTCGGCAACCAACGCATCGATCACCTTCGTCTCCATCCCTGACACCAACCCTGAATGGACGGCAAAGGCGACGCGCGGCGCATCGCCTGTCCAGCGGTCACGTCCCCACGCGAGATAGGATTCCAGAGTGTCGAATGGCGCGGCGGCAGCCGGATGGTAAATGCCGGTCGCCGGCATCCTCGTCGGCGCGGCAATGGCGCTCGTGTCCACGCCGTCCCGCCATGCACGAACATAGTCGAACATCGTGCGCAGATTGCGCTCGCCGCCGCCGGCGTAATAGGCCATCAGACGCCGTGCCTGCAACGGCGGAAGGTTGCCGAAGGCCGGTGGACCGCCGCCGATGCGAATCCAGGGTGTGCGCGTTGTCGCAAGCGCCGGGCCAAGCTTCTCCTGTACCTTGGCGAGGTCATTCGGCCGCGGCGTATCGAGAATCACGATAGCGGCACTGTCGAGCCAGTCTTTCGGCTCCCCGGTTGCCGTTTCGACATAGCGATGATCGAGAGCGATGCCGGCGTCACGCGCGAGACCCGCGATCTTGCCGAGTTTGCCGGGCAAGACGAACTCGGTCGTGATGATGCGCGCAGGCCCGCTCAAAGGCGACTGCGCGGGTGCCGGCGTCAAGACGCCCAGCAACCCGGCGATGCCGACGACACATGCCAACCATAAACGTGAAAGCGCAACCAACAGCGTATCTCTCATAAGAACCTGAACCTCAGCGCGACTGGGTGGAGGTAAGCCAGCCGCGCCGAGGCAGGACACGATGCGGGTCGCACCCGCATCAATGTCAGAACCGCATGGAAACGCCCGCATAGACGCCCATGCCTTCGCCGGGCTTCACCAGCGGCGAGCGCGACGGCGTATAGCTGAACGGTGGCGGTCCGGGATTTTGCGTGACCGGCACGCTCGGGCTGGGGGCGAAGTCTGCCGCATAAGCCACGTTGGTGAGGTTGCGGCCTTCGACGAACACCGACCAGGATTTGTCGGGCACCTGCCAGCCGACCTTGGCGCCCAGCAGCGTGTAGCTCGGCACGACGAACGCATCGCCGCCCGATCCATCATAGGTGGTCCGACGTTCGCTCAGGTGGCGGACGTTGACCGAACCGAAGAAGCCGGACGGATGACGATAGCCGAGTTCGCCATAGAGCTGATGCGCCGGGATCACCGGCATCCGGTTGTTGCCGAAGACCGGATCGTTATCGAAACGGAAGTCCGTGTAGTTCCAGACGGCGTTGGCGTAGATCCAGTCACCGCTCTGGAACACATCGACGAACGGCTTTGTCTGCACCCCGAGTTCGATGCCGTTGTGAACGGTGCGGTCGGCATTGAAGGCAACGGTGTTGGACGACGTGCAGCCGGCGCTGATCTCGGTCGCGCACCGGGTCAAAATCTCGTTGCGCAACCGCATGTGATAGAAGGTGACGTCGTATTTGAAGCGTTCCCAGCCGCCGCGGATGCCGGCTTCCCAGGTCCATGCCGATTGCGCCTCAAGTTGCGGGACTCGCCCACGGCCGGTATCCACCGCAAACACATTGGCGAAATCCGCGCCGCCCGGCACTTCATAGCTGCGCGTGACGTTGGCGAACAGGAAGTGGTTGCGCGTGTACTCCCAGTTGACGCCGAGCTTCGGGTTCAACGCCTGGAAATCGCGATCATATTGCAGCAAGGCATTTGCACGGCCCGGCTGCGGAATGGCGGTCGGACCGGTCGGAGGCACCACAGGCACTGCTCCGCCTCGGTAGTGATCATCGAGGACGCGCGTCGTGAAGACGCCTTGCAGTCCGCCGAATAGACGGACATGCGGTAGAATCTCGACAGCGCCCTCGGCGTAGCTTTCTACGAGCCAGGACGAGAACGTCCAATCGTAGATCTGCTGTCCTTTTGCCGTGCCCTGATTGAGATGCCGGAAGCGGTCGAAATCGCCGTCGGTGTAACCGGCCCGGATGCCGGCCACGAGTTCGGTCGGCAGGCCCGCAAGCGAGGTCTTGTGCTCGACGCGTCCCGAAACGCCCATGTCGCGCCAGCCGTAATCGATGATGCCCGCCATCGGCACTGGCAGATGGTCCAGCGCCGTGTTGAGGAAATAGCTGCCAAGTTCGTAGGTCGTGTCGCCGTCGCGGATCGTGGTGCGATTGGCAATGCGCTGGTAATCGAAGTTGAGCCGCGCATTAAAACGCGTCCCCCACCCGACCGTGCCACGCCGCTGGCTTTCCAACTGATCGAGTGGAACGGAGTCACCCATGTCCATCCGGGTCTTGCCGACGGCAAAGAAGGTGCGGCTTTCGATATTGGGCGTGATCTGCCAGCCGACATTGCCGCTGAAGCGGGTATTCTCCTCGCCGGTGTGGATCTGATAGCCGTCCTTCTTGAAGTAGTTGCCTTGCAGATACCAGTCGAACGGGCCCTTGACGCCGCCATTCTCGATCTGCGTCTGCAAGGTGCCGAAGCTTCCGCCGAACACGCTGAGACCGGTGCCGGGCGCGGTGCGTCCGGTCTTCGAAACGAAGTTGAGCGCACCGCCGGTTGCGATTGCGCCGTAGCGCAGGCTGTTGCCGCCGCGATAGACCTCCACATAGTCGGTCGCCAGCGGATCGATCAGCGCATTGGTGAAGCCGCTCTCGGTACGGCCCAGCGGAAAGCCGTCGAGATTGGCGCGAATACCGCGGCCATTGCGCGAGCCGTCATTGGCGATGTCGCTGCCGCGCATCGAGATGAAGGAGCCGCCCTCGGCGATGAATACGCCGGGCGTCTGCTTGAACACGTCGCCGAGGTCAGTCAGCCGGCCCGGATCGCGCTCGGTGACGGACACGACTGTTTCCGCGCCGGGACGGCGCTCGAAGCGCTGCTGCTGCGCCTCAAACGGCGGCGGATTGACGCTGATTTCAGCCGAAGCGGGCTCAGAAGGACCGGCCGGGCGCGCCACCGCGCCAGGTGCCGGTGCGGGACGGCGGTTACGCGGGCTCGTCACCGTGATGGTTTCCAGCAGCACCGTATCGTCACTTGAGCTGGTCGATCTGTCCTGCGCGCCGGCGCCTCCCGCCATCAAGGCGATCGCAGCGCTCGAAAGTAGCGACATTCGCAAGATGCGCGCGGATTGGCTTGTCCGGGTCGCCGGTGTGCCCGTCCCCATCTCCGTCTCGTCCTCAAGCTGCTGTTTTCCAATCGTTTTCCCCGTACGCATCGATCCCAGCCTTCCCGACAAACCTAGAATGAATGTAATGTTATAACATCACATATTCAGCTAGCGTTTTGGGTAGCAACATGTCAACAACCTCGATGTCCCTCTGCCCAAGTTTGCGTGGAACGGGATGCCGAGTTTGTTCGCTGCAACGAGCAGCAATGCGCCATGGAGTTCTTGAGAGGTGGCCAATCAGACCTGCTGCATTGTTGGCGCCGGCCCTGCCGGGCTCATGCTGAGCTTGTTGCTCGCGCGCGCAGGCGTCGAGGTGACGGTCCTGGAAAAACATGGCGACTTCCTGCGCGACTTCCGCGGCGACACGGTCCATCCCTCGACCCTCGAGGTAATGCACCAACTCGGCTTGCTCGATGGGCTTCTGAAACTGCCGCACACACAAGCGCCAAGGCTTCATGCCGAGATCGGCGGCAAAGACATCACGCTCGCGGATTTCTCACGCCTGCCAACGAAATGCCGCTTCATCGCGTTCATGCCGCAATGGGACTTCCTCAACTATGTCGCGCAGGAAGCGGCCCGCTTCCCGAATTTCAGCCTTGTCATGCAAGCGACGGTGACAAGTTTGCTCGAAGAAGGCGGGCGGATCACAGGCGTTCGCGCTGCGACGCCGGATGGCGAAATGACGATCAGATCGGCTCTGGTCGTTGGCGCAGACGGGCGCAATTCAGTCGTGCGCGAGAAGGCAGGCTTCGAGATCGAGCGCTTTGGAAGCCCGCGCGACGTGCTGTGGATGCGGCTCTCGCACAAGTCCGATGACCCGCCCTACGTCATGGGTCACGGCGGACCGCGGCAAGGCTTCGTCATGGTCGACCGAGGCGATTATTGGCAATGCGGCTACGTCGTGCGGAAAGGCTCGTTCGACGATGTGAAGGCGGCTGGGCTCGATGCGTTCCGCTCCACTGTCGCCGCAATCTCGCCGCTGCCGCCGGAGCGCATGGAGGAAGTGCGCTCGTGGGACGACGTCCATCTGCTCAGCGTGCGCATCGATCGGCTGAAACGCTGGTGGCGGCCGGGCCTTCTCTGCATCGGCGATGCGGCGCATGCGATGTCACCGATCGGCGGATTTGGCGTCAATCTTGCGATACAGGATGCGGTCGCAACTGCGAATATCCTCGCCGAACCGCTGCGCAACGGAACGCTCGCGGACAAGCATCTGGCCGCCGTGGAAGCGCGTCGGTCCTTCCCGACGAAGGCGACGCAAAAACTGCAACTGATGATGCAGCGCGACCGCAGCAAGCGCGAAGCGGATGAGAGACGGCGTGAAGGACCGCCCGCCTTCATGCGCCACATCGCACGGTGGCCTGTTCTTTCTCATCTCGCAGGCCGGCTCGTGGGGCTCGGCTTCAGATCCGAACGTGTGCGCTCGTCAGGTCCAGGCGAACGTAAGGGAGAGCACGAGACGCACGAGCGGTTTCGTCCTGCTGATGTCGGACGGCGGCACCACGAGATAGAGCGTCGTCGGCTTTTCGCCCGACACGAGATCACTGATGCGCCAATCGCAACGGGCTGTGACGGCGGCGACAACAGGATCGGGATACAGCCCAAGAAATGACATGGCGGTCGACAGCACGCCCGACCGTTCGTTGTCGCTCTTGTTGAGCAGTTCCCGCGCCGCACTGGCAATGACGGGATGCGGCCCCTTCTCGCCGAGATGCGGCGTCATCATCATGGCGTGCAATGTCGCATCGATCCGCCGGCGCGGGTCCGATAGAAAGGCCGCGACGCCGGCGAGTGTCTTGTCTTTCTCAGCGTAAAGGACATGGAGGATCGCGCCGACCAAAAGCGAATGAGACGTCTTTTCCCAATGGTCGCGCTTTTCCAATGAGCCTTCCGGATCGACCAGCACGTCGGCGACGTTCTGGACGTCCCTCACCTCCCATTCGCCTTTGCGCACCTCCAACAGCGGATTGTAGGCGGCGGAGTTTGCGTTGGTGGGATCGAACAACAATACGCGGCCGAACCGCGCGCGAAAGCCCGCGCCGGGCCATGTCAGCAGCGTCGGCACCACAAGGCCGACGCCTTTGCCGCTTCGCGTCGGCGCGAAGCAAAGCACATGCTCGGCACCGTCATGGCGCAGATAGTCGCGATCAAGTTTACCGAGCACGACGCCGTCGTCACCAAGAAGGCCCGCGGCTTTGATCTCATCCGGCCCGGCCCAACGGGCGGAGCCGAAGGTGTTCACGTCCTTGGCCTCGCGCCCCCCGGTAGATCGACATGAGGATGGCGGTGGCGATCGCAACGAGGCTGCCCGAGGCGGCAATCCCCGCGTCCTCCAGAAAGACGTGCGGCGCATAGGCATCGTAGAAGAACCACCACCACAGAAAGGCCGGCGGCGGATAGACCGGCCAACCGGCAAGCGCGAACCAGGGCGCGCCGAGTTGCGGCTGAAAGCCGAGCCGCCATGCGATCCACTGGGTCGCGATCCAGACCGCGAGCAGCACGATCGCGAACACGACGGCGATCTGACCCCACATGACGCGGCTGGCGGACACAGCGCACAACCTTCCCTGCGCATTGCGATGCTGCGAAGAAGGGCAACGCGAATCGAGATTGCAATGGCGTGGCGACCGCAGTTCGTAATGAAGCGAAAGACAGCGGAAAAATACTTGCGGGATACGGTGTTTCGCTCGATTCTTTCGACATGCGTCACAATACGAATCCACCAACAGGCAGTTGTCAGCGGATCAACAAGGATCGCTTCTCCCCGTGCTAGCGATGCTCCCACGCGCGAGCACGAGCTTAGAATCAATCTCATCCTACATGCTGCCCAAATCTGGAAAATGGGCTAAAAATGCACCATCTCCGCACGGCCATCTCAGCTATCTCGCGTGAATCCGAGCCGTCGCATCGGCCGGCGGACGCGATCGCAACGAGGAGGTCAACGTGCTCCCGAGGAATGCCGGTTCACCCTGGACTCTCGAAGAGGAGGAGCGCCTCTACGCCGAGACGGGCAATGGCATATCCGTAGCCGACATCGCCGCGGACCACGGCCGGACAGACGGAGCCATCACATCCCGCCAACGGTTGATGGGCCTCAGGAATGAAACGGGCGAGTTGATCTCGCCAATGCCGCAATTCCAATCCGCCCTGCGCAGCAAGGGTGAGCGCGAATCCGCCCCGTCCACGGGACGAAAAAAACGCCGAAAGCGTGGCTCCTCCAGCGTATTACGCGCGGCGGGAGGAGCACGCCGCGAATCTCAAGCAACCATCCAGCCAACGGAGTCCCCTGTCTGGCCGGCGGATTTTCCCCGGAATGGCAACTGGATCGAGAAACTTTGGCACGCGCTCTATTGTGATGCGGAGGCGGTGTTACGGGATGGTTCCCGACCGGAGAAGATGGCCGAGCGCGCGCTCGACATCGCCCTCACCCGCCTCACCCCGGCCGCCGACTACCATCCCGCAGCAACGCTCGAAGAGCTGGGCGCGAAATATGGCGTCGTCAGAGAACGCATACGGCAAATCCAGATCAAGGTGGTCCGGCGGCTCGCAGGACACGTCCGACAAGAGAAGAGCCTTACGGCGCGCGTCTTGAAAGAGATGGCGGACGACATCCCGGAGGATCAGGAGCAAGCACGGCTGTCATGGTTCGCAACCGAACTTGCGAGGCATGGTTGCCGCACGGCATTCACGGAATTCGTCTTCATGGCCTTCCTCGGACGCCGCGCCCTTCCCCCGAAAGAAGCTCGGCGGCTGGTCGAACAGGCGATCCCGTCGATCCGCCGGATGAGACGCGCCGAGGCATCTGAGCGGCACCGACGCGATGCGAGCGGAGAACTGTCGGAGCAGGCCCGCAAGGCGAACACCTTCGTGCTCGGCATCCTGAAGAAGGCCGTCTGGCCGGGCCGGCTGAACGGGCAGCCTCTCGATCTGTCTGGCTTTCCGCCGCTTCGCGATTGCCGATACGAGCAACCCTATTATTCCAAGACGCTGCAACGCCTCGTCCAATTCGACAGCATGGGGGAGCGGCGGCTGATCCAGGCGCTGGATGTGTGTACGGTCGTGACTGAATTTACCGAACAGCCTCTGAAAATCGACTACCGACTCGACGACAGGAATCGCACCTACATTCCCGACCTGCTGGTCAGGACCGACACGGATCTTTTCTTTGTCATCGAAATCAAGGCGCGGCAGCAACTGGCCGATCGTGAGACGCTTGCCAAGGCGGAGGCCGCTCGGCGCCATCTCGGGGCACGCGGCATCGGATATTGTCTCACCGACAAGAACGGGTTCGGCCTGGACGACTTGCGCGCATTGGAACCGAGCGACGAATTCCGGCGACGGCTGGAACAACTTCTGCGGCGAACCAGAATCGTTCAGCGCGAGATATTCGAGCAAACGTTCGGCCATGAAGGCCAGCAATGGGCTTATGACCAGTTGCAGAGCATCGTGTTGCGAGAAGGCTTACGCTACGAGACCTCCATGATCGACCATCCGCAGATTCCCAATCGCAATATCTTCAATTTCCGGCTTCGCACTGGATAGAAGCGATACGATACCTGTCTGGGATATGCCCCCAGCCGCACTGATCGCGACGACTTTCGGGAGTGATGTTGTGCTATGAGCATGATCTTCCAGACCATCCTCGTCATCGTGGCACTAGTGCTGCTGTTCCGGCTGATGATCTGGTTCGTGCCGGTTCTGGCCGGGATCGGACTCGGCTGGCTGGCCTACGGACATGGCGCAGGTGACCTGGTCGCACTCGGCGTGACGGTGTTCGGCGGGGTTGCGGCGTTCGTGTTGCTGTTCGCGACCATCTCCGCGCGCAGGCCGACGCTGCGATGGATCGGGATGGTCATTTATCTCGTGCCGCCGATGTGGGCTGGCGCGATCGCGACGCGCGCGATGGCGATCCAGACCGGGGCAGAAGGCGCATTCTGGTCGCTGCTCGCCGGGGGGGGGTCGGGGCGATCCTGTTCGGGCTGATGGCCTATGCGCGGTTGCCGGCGATGATCGAACAACTCGCGCAGTTCTGGCCGAAGCCGCAGCCTGAACCGCAGCCAATGCCTCGGCCGCCGCCGAAAATGGAGGAGTCGGAGCCGAAAGTGATCTACTATCAGCCGATGCCACCGCCGCGACCAAAGCTCAGGGACGGCCGCGGCGACGACGACAGGATTATCGATCTCTAGCGGCGGAGGTCGCACGCGGCACAATCTCGACGCGCGGCGGATCAAAATCGATGGCCGACAGGCCGGGCATCGCGAGAGAGTCCGCGAGGCTGCGGCGCACTGAACACGGCCATTGATGCGGAGCGTCTCGCCAATCGTAGGAATCAGGCTCACCGCGCCAAACCCGTTTCCCTCCCGAGCAACTTCAGGGCGATCAAGAGACGCTTTGCTCAATCGTATCGTTGAGGCATCTACAACGTTGATGAAGCCGGGCTGATCGCCCGCAAGCGTGATGTCGACGTCGTCAGCCGATGCAAGGCCAACGATCATCAGGGGCGATGCCGCAAGCCAACGAGTTGCTCCCGCATCGAGATGATCGATCACCTTCAGGTGCATCGGCCCTGGCGTCTTGCCGATACAGGATTCCAGTCCTGTGATGCTTGTGATCTCACCGTCCATCATGACAACGTAGCTAATTATGCCTTTGGCGACCGACGACATGGTGGAACCAGTCGTCCAGCAACGTCTTCTCATAGGTGTAGCGATCGCTGGACAACCGCGCTGACGGATTCATCTGATAATTGATGCCCGTCAAAGTCTCTTCGTCGCTCCGTGCTCGCTTGCTTTTTTCGGTCAGCACATATCTGATATTGATGCTGGGTGTGACGTCGCGCATAATTCTGACATCGGAGAAATTGCGCCGCCACGGTTCATTGAGGTGACCGATTAGAGCGATATCGATTCCACGGCTTCGCGCAACGAGACGCGATATCCGTCCGCCATAGGCGGTTGCGGCTGGCATCCGACCTCACGCCCGGCCAGCAATCTGCGCAACGCGCAGATCGGACTGTAGGATTGCCTGCGTGGTCGAAGCCAGCGCTGTCTGGAGGATTTCGATGTCGACGGAAGGATCCGGCTGCCAGCCGCAGGGACACGCGCCGTCGCGATGCTCGTCGGCAACTTCCTTGTAAATCGATCCGACCGCCGCCGCCGCTAGCCTCATTACTGTCATCGGAGGAAGGCAACTGGCGTGCAACGCGTTACAGAAGGCAGCCATGATCGCGCGGTGAAGTTCGATGCGGACAACTTCAGCCTCAGGGGTCAACGGCATGGTTATTCGCACCTTCACTCTCGCTGGCTGGATGCAAACCTGCTCGGAATGATCCGATCCTAGACAGCCTCATGCTGATGAGTGACAGATACGCTGGGATAACGAGCCCATCAAGTTATTGTTTTCGCGAAGTAATTTGAATAATTCCAGGCTATCGAAATGGGCGCAGCAGCAACTCGCTCAAATCGACGGAAGCTTATGAAGTCACGTTGCTTTTCCGGACTTTCGCGAATGCCAAGTGGCGATGAACCGCCCGATCATCCGTGATGCGGCCTTGGCCGGATCTGGCACGGCCTGCCCGCTCTCGCTCCCGATCGCTTCGGCAAGCGAGTTGCTCAATACCCGAATGATCTCATGCCCATACAAGAGAGCGATGCAGTTGCGCGCCAGCAGGTTTGGAAGCGGTCACCAAATATGACAGCCTTGATGGACCAGAGCCCCCGTAAGCTCAACGAGCCAGTGATGCCAAAATCCCTGACGACGGACACCTCTTGACGGCGAGTGTCTCCTGTCTAGCGCCTGCGGCTGAGCGAATCTCTCGCCCTGCTACTCCAATCGTGGGTAGACGCCATTTTATTTGCAACAGGCATGAACCGCGAATTCATGACGAGACACGAAGTAGTATTGAGGAGAGAAGCTATGAGGCGAGTATCGATTCTTATACTTTCGCTTTGCGCGGTCGTTGCCATGTCGGCTCCTGTGACCGCTCAGGTGCGCGACCATCGTAATGGCGTTAAAGATGACCCTCGGCCTGGGCCGGCTCCCCAATCACCGAGACTCGACCGAGCAAAGGGTGGCGTAGTCGTTACTGGATCACCTCAGGGACGTGGTCGGGATCGTTGATCTCCCTTTGCATACCGGGTTGTTCGACGACGGTTGCTCGTCCGGAAGGAAGCTGAGGATGTAATCGGCCGCTTTGCTGGCCCGAGAGACTGACCATACAATGGCGCGATCGTCTTCGTGCAGCACCTCTAGCCGGGACCCGATATAGTCAGCGTGCCGCACGGTCGGCACGATGCTGAGCGACGCGCAACAGAGCGCTGCATTGATCACGGCGATCAGTTCTTCGAAGGCCACAGAGCCCTTGGTCAGCTCACCCGCTCCGTTGGAGGCGTAAGGCGCATAGGAGGCGATCTTCGCGGCGTATTTCCCATCATTATCGCCGATCACGCGCACTTCCAGTTTCAACAGCCGGGCGTTCAGCAAAAGCGAGTTCTTGCCGTTGAACATCAGCGTGTTGTCAATGCCGGGCTTGTTCAGCACGAAGCTGGAATGGGTGGTGATGGTGATCTGCCGCCCGCCGACGACGATGTTGGTGCCTGGGCCGAATGTGATATCGACGTTCTGCGATGCCCGGTAGTTGCGAACGATAACCCGCTCGATCGACACGAATCGCTCCCCGCCCAATACAACCCCCAGTGACGTTGCCGAGATTTCCGAAACCGAGAAGCAAGGTGCAGAAAGCCTCATAGATCCGGCTGCTTTCCTCGCAGCACCTTTCCCGGTTCAGCATGGGAGGATCACAACCAGCTCCCAGGCTACACTTTTTCGGACATGCTATAAATTGAACGCCGACATGACGCATCGCCTCGAGGGTGAATGACCATGGAGCACGACCGAAAAGACGCTGACCTCCACCGCTTCTCGTCGGGGCGGCCTCAGCAAACGGTATTTCAGTCGCTGAGCACCGCGGCGATACGCCCGGTCGAGCAATTCGACTACTGGCACGATATGGTCACCCGCGCCGCGGTCGTCGCTCATCGCCTGCAAGGGGCCGGCATCGCACTCAACGGCGTGATCCTCGTCGCATCCGCCCTGAACTTCGGCACGTTTTCCCACGGTATGGATCATTCGTTCGCGGTCAATCTGCCGACGCTTGCCGCCATCGCCTGGTATCACGGCAGGACCGCGCACCAGACCACGCCGCTGACCAGGCTCCTCGACGAGGTTCGAGACTTCGCCCGGGGGGAATATGCCGAGGCGCTGTTTCTCGGCAATGCGTTGGGCGCGGACAGGCGTAGCCGGATCGCGAAAACGCTGTCCGGCTATATCGGACTCGATCCCGTCTTCATTGATCGCGCCCATCTGCGGGTGTCGACAATCCGTTTCCGCAAGGAGCTTCTGAGGAGAGAAGGCAAGGTGATCGGTCGTCTCGACGGGCGTGAGGTTTCGATCGATTTCGACCACGCCGGCGAGGAACCGGAGGGCGACCCCAGCCTGCTGACCAAAGTCCTGATCCCCACGAGAACCATCCTGCAAGAGCATCTTGCCGAACTGGGCTACAAGGAGGAGGCCCCGCTACGTGTTGAATAACGAGCGGGCGCCCAAGGTCTGGAACTGGCAGCATACTGTGCCGCGCATGGCCGGCATATCCGAGCGGGAACTTGAGGATGTGAACGTGTTTCCGCAGAATACGTGGGCCGCGGGAGACCTTGCCGCAGCGATGCGGGCGAACCGCCGGCTCCGGGTGTGCAGATCCACGGCTACTACGATCTTGCCACGCCATTTGCATGGGGCGACTACGACCTCGCCCACCTGACGTTCGACGACGAGCTGCGGCGCAACATCGATACCCTCTATTACGAGACAGGGCACATGCCGTTCGCGGACGATGATGTTTTGGCGCGGATGACACAGGATCTGGACGGGTTTTATCAGAAGGCAGTCGGACCGTAGACTTATCGCGCGTGTTGACGAGGTTGCCCTGACTGTCGATGCGGAAGCGGACATAGGCCTTGCCCGCTTCTCCGGGTGGGCGCGCTCCGGAGGGATATCGTTGCGGCGCCCGGGATACGCCATCAGCCGCAACGGCGGCACCTCGACGTTGTCGACCTGTAGCAGGATTTCTTCCTCCCACAGGCATCCCTCTCGGCTGCCTGTATCGCAGCCATCCTCGATCAATAAGTTCTGAGCTTAGGTTTCGACGACACGCTCACGGTGAATGCGGCGGCAGTCCATCTCGTATTCGAGATCGAGAACCGGCGGCCGGTTGAAATGCCAGGTCAGGCCGTGGCCCAACGCGCCCCGCCGGCCGAGTTCGCTTTCGACGAACGGGAAGATGTCATGCACCGTGTAGATCTGCACGCCGGTGGTCTGCGGCCAGCTTCCGGAAAACGCGCTCATGCGCCGTTCCATCTCCTTCAGTACAAACACCGCCTTCTCGCGCAGCCCGTCGGGCGAGGTGTCGTCGAGCCGCACGATGCGGGAGCGATAGTCGCCCGGCCCCTCCTCCGATTCGGCGCTTCCCGAGATCATGAAGGACGGCGGCGCATCAGACGCCGGCACGACATAGGTGAAAGCATGGAAGCTCGGCTCCGCTGGCGGCTGCACCGCCGGACAGACGTTGCTGCGCGCCACCGGGTTGACGCCGTCGACCACCACCCCCCAGGACGAGAGAACCCCGGTGTAGATGGTGTTGAAATCGCGAAAGCCCTGCTCGGTGAAAGGTTTGGGCGAACGCAATTCGCAGGCGCAGAACGCCGTGAGCGGCTGGCCGGCCTCCTTGATGATAGCGGCGACGCGATCAAACCCCTCGCTCAGCGGCACCGGACGGGAAAACCGGACGCGTTCGAGCGCATATCCGGGCAGCGCGCCGACGCCTCCCGAGTACTGGCTGACGCCGGGAATGAATCGATAACCGCCATGGCGGGCCGGTACCGCTTCTACTGTGATTTTGCTCATCTTACCTCGATACAGGTTGGGGTTGGTGGCTGGTCTGCCGTGCGGCGACGGCTAGTCCTCGATGACGCCCAGATAGGCGTCGCGGATGATCGGGTCGGACAGCAACTCCGACGACACGCCGGAGCGGACGATGCGACCCATATCCATGACGAATGCGGAATGGGAGAGATCGAGGGCGATGGTCACGTCCTGCTCGACCAGCAGGATCGACACACCCTCGGCGTTGAGCTGGCGCAGCGCGGCAACGAGTTGCTCGACCAGCAGCGGCGACAAGCCAAGGGACAGTTCGTCGATCATCAGGAGCGTCGGCGCACTCATCAGGCCGCGCCCGATCGCGCACATCTGCTGCTCACCGCCCGACAGCGTCGCTGCCGCCTGCGTGCGCCGCTCGTACAGCTTGGGGAAAATGCGAAACACCCGGTCGAGGTCGCGACCGATCTCGCTGCGACCCACGGGGCGCAGATAGGCGCCCATGAGCAGGTTATCTTCGACGCTCATGGCGCCGAACAGCCTTCGTCCCTCCGGCACATGCACGACGCCCGTTCTCAGGATGGTTTCCGCCTTGGCGGCGGACAAGTCGATGCCGGCGGTGCGATAAATACCGGAGCGCACCGGGAGCAGGCCCGACAACGTGCGCATCAAGGTCGTCTTGCCCGCGCCGTTCGAGCCGATCAACGCTGTGATCTCGCCGGCTCGCACTCTCATGTCGATGCCCCACAGCACCTGGATCTCGCCGTAGCCGGCGGTCAGGCCCTCCAGCTCGAGAATTGGCGCCGTCATGCCCGATTCAGCCATTCCCCGCTCATCCATGATCGTGCCGCCGCGCATATTGCTGGCCCAGATACGCCTCAATGACGGCGCTGTCCTTAATGACCTCGCGCGGCGCGCCGTTCGCGATCAAGACGCCATTGTGCAGCACGGCGATACGCGTGCAGACATTGAGCACCACCTTCATCAGATGCTCGATCATCACGATGGTGACGCCGCTTTTCGCGATCTGATGAATGAGGCCGGTGGCGCGCTCGACCTCGGCGGTGTTGAGCCCGGCATTGACTTCATCAAGGAACAGCAGCCGCGGACGCATCGCCAGCGCCTTGGCTAGTTCGAGACGCTTGCGCATCGCCAGCGTGAGCGTGGCGGCAGACTGCTCGGCCTGGTCTTCGAGTCCGACGAAGGCAAGATGCTCGCGCGCGGCGTCGCGCGCGGCGTGCAGCGACGTACCCGGCTGCGAGAACGCCGCCGCGGCAGCGACATTGTCGAGCGCGCTCATCTCGGGAAAGGGCTGCACCACCTGAAAGGTTCGCGACAATCCGCGCCGCGCCGCCTGATAGGATTTCACCCTGGTGATATCCTGCCCGGCGAAGGCCACAGTGCCCGAGGTTGCCGGAGTTACGGCGGTGACGACATTGACCAGCGTGGTTTTGCCGGCGCCGTTCGGTCCGATCAGGCCGAGGATTTCGCCGCTGTCGATGCCGAGCGTGACATTGCGCAGTGCATACAGGCCGCCGAACCGCCGCGAGACGCTGTCGAGTTTGAGAATCTCAGGCACCGCGCAGCCTCTTGAACAGCAGCTCGCCACGCAGCGACGTCAGCCCGTGCGGAAGGAACAACAGAAGCGCGATGATCAGCACGCCAAGCACGGCAGAGTGAAACTGGATGTAGTTGCGCCACACCACCTCTTCCAGCACGAGGTAGAGCAGTGCGCCGATCATCACCCCGAGCGATGAGCCAAGGCCGCCGATCAGCGCCATCACGATAGGCTTCACCGAATACAGAATGTCGAAGACATCGGTCGGATCGATGTAGTGTACCCAGGCCGCGTAAACGCCGCCAGCAGCACCGACGAAGCAGGCCGACAAACCAAAGGCGATCGATTTGTAAAGTGTGGTGTTCAGCCCGACCATCTGCGAGGCAGCTTCGTTCTGCCGGATGCAGGACAGGCCGAATCCGAGGCGCGACGACGACACCGCGATCACCGAAAGGACTGTGACCAGCAGCACAAACCACATCACGTAAAAAAAGAACCGGGCATCCGCCATGATGTCGGTGCCGGCCATGACCGGGATGTTCAGCCCCATGCCACCGCCGGTGAGGTCGGTCGCGTGATTGACGATCTCGCGCAGCACCTCGACGAGCGCGAGGCTGGCGATGGCGAAATAGTGGCCGCGCAAGCGTAGCAGCACCGCGCCCAGCAGCCCGGCCAGCACAAAGGCCAGCACCGCCGCGGCCGGCAGGCAGAGCCACAGCGGCACCCCGTAGCCAAGCAGGATACCGGTCGTGTAGGCGCCGAGCCCGAAGAATGCCGCGGCAGCGAACGACGGATAGCCGGCAAAGCCTCCGATCACGTTCCACGACAGCGCAAGAATGCAGTACATACCGGCCATGGTGCCGAGCCGCAGTGTATAGGCGCTTCCCGTGAGCGGCAGCACCGCAAAGCACAGGACGAGCACGATGAGAATGAGGTCCGATCGTTTCACTCGAAACCTTTCCGGCCCATAAGGCCCTGCGGGCGAACCACAAGAAACACGATCAGGAGCACGAAAGACAACGTGGTGGCGAGCGCCGGGCCGAACAGCACCGAACCGACGCCCTCGATCAGCGCCAGCAGCAGCCCGCCGGCCAGCGCGCCGGAGACGCTGCCAAGACCGCCGAGGACGCAGACCACGAACGCCTTGGTGAGATAGGCGGTGGACACCAGCGGCGAGATCGGGAAGATCAGCGCCATCAGTACCCCGGCGCAGCCGGCCATCACCGCGCCGATGCCGAAGGCGATGGCGTAGATCGACTTGACGTCGACGCCCATCAGCGTCGCCGCATCGCGGTCGAGCCGCACGGCGACGATAGCACGGCCGGTGCGCGAGCGGCGCAAGATGAGATACAGCGCGAAGGTCAGAGCCAGCGCCAGCACCAGCGCTATCAGCCGATCCACCGGCACCACGACGCCGTCGAGCGACAGCGAGCCGACCGGCGGCGACAGTGTCAGCTTGCGAAAATCCGCCGTGAAAAAATAGATCATGACGTTGTTGAGCAGGAGATCGAGTCCGAACGTCAGGGTCAAGGTCACGAGCACGGGCGCGGCGATCACCCGGTTCAGGATGGATCGCTGGATCGCATAGCCCAGCACGAAGAACAACGGCGCCACAATAGCCAGCGCATACCACGGTGCGATGCCGAAGGCATTGTAGAGCCACCAGGCGCCGTAGGCGCCCAGCACAATGAACGAGCCGTGGGCCAGGTTGATGACATTAAGAACGCCCCAGACCAGCGAGAAGCCGATGGAGATGCAGGCATACAGGCACCCCAGCACCAAGGCGTTGATAAGCACCTGCGCGGCAAGCATGCCAACTATCCTATCGACCTGACGATGGCGGAAAGAGGCGTCATTCGACGCCCAGCTTGAATTCGCCTTGCTTGATCTGGGTCGGCAGCAGCACTATGGGTTTGGCCCCCTGGATCTGGAACACCGGCGGCTCCAGCGAGACGATCTGCCCGGTCGGACCAAACTTCACCGGACCGTAGAAAGTCACGACATCAAGGCTCGCCAACGCATCGCGCACCTTCTGGGGGTCGATCGTTCCGGCCTTCTCGATCGCAAGCTGGAAGATCACGCCTGCCGCCGAGGCCGAGGCCTGCCCGTAATCGGGATCGGATTTGTACTTGTCGCGAAACAACTTCACATAGTTGGCGGTGGACTTGAAGATATCCTTGCCATTGTAGCGCACCGCCGGGTGCCACCAGGCCGCGCTGCTGACATTCTCGGCGCTGGCGCCGGCCGCATCGATGAATTCCTGATAGGCGGGACCGGCAATCATCGACACGACCGGCGCCTTCATCTGCTGGTCGACCATCTGCTTACGCACCAGCATCAGGTCGTTGATGTAGCCGGTGACAAAAATCCACTGCGGCCCGAGCGCCTTCATCTGCGACAGCGCCGCCGAGTGGTCGAGCGTGTTGATGGCGTATTTCTCGAAGTAGACCACCTCCATGCCATTGGCCTTGGCCGACTTCTCCATCTCCTGCGCGATCGCCAGCGGGAACAGGTCGTTGCGCGCAAGGATCGCCACCTTCTTCACGTCCGGCGCCTTGGCCTTGACGAGTTGGGTCAGCGGCGTGGTCAGCGTGTCGTTGGGCGTGAAAGTGCCGAACAGATACTTGTAACCCTGGTCATAGACCTGCGAGGACGACGCTGCCGCGGCGATCGTTGGAATCTTGTACTTCTCGGAGACCGAGCTCGCCGCCTTTGCAGCCCCCGAGCCGAATGCGCCGAACAGGAAATTGACCTTGTTCTGAGTGATCATCTGCTCGGTAGCCTGCACCGAGCGAGGCGTGTTCGACTGGTAGTCGGTGTAAACGATCTCGACCTTGTAGCGCGTTCCGCCGACGTCGATGCCACCGGCCTTGTTGGCTTCCTCGGCCCACAGATCGTAACCCTGCTTCTGCTTGACTGCTTCCGGCGCGAGCGGCCCAGTCAGCGGCAGCGGCGCGCCGAACCGGATGACATTGTCCGCCAATGCCGGTCCCGCCGATCCCAAAAGTCCTGCTGCAACGAGACATGTCGCGCTTGTGACACCTGCGACCAGATTGCGCCGGATGCGGTCCATACGAGAGCCTCCTCCACTTGATTTTCTGCCCGTGGCCTGGCCGGCCCGGGTGTGGAGGCAACAATGACAAGTTCACAATTCGAAATAAAGCGCTTAAATTAGCTAATTGAAGTCTAAAAATTAGAACCCTTACGGGCACGATATAACCATGATCGAAGCAACCGCCATCCGTTATTTCCGGGAAGTAACGCGCCAGGGCTCCATCAAACGGGCCGCTGAAGCGCTGCAAATCGCGCCTAGCGCCATCAGCCGGCAGATCCAGGGCCTTGAGACGGCGCTCGCGGTCAAGCTGTTTGAGCGCCGCGCCCGTGGCATCAGCCTCACCGACGCCGGCGAACTGCTGTACCGCTATGCTATCGATAACCGGAAACGGATCGACGATATCTTCACCGGCGTCCGCGAGTTCGGTTCCTCGCAGCGCGGCCATGTGCGCATCGCCACCGTCGAGGGGTTGCTGGCGAGTTTCCTTGCAAGCTTCGTGTTCGACATGGCGCATCAGTATCCCGGCGTCACCATCAGCGTCACCACCGTAGGCTCGCGTGTCGTCGCCGATATGGTGGCTCACCGCGACGTCGATATCGGGTTGGTGTTCGGCCCGGCACCCCGGCGCGACCTGTTCGAACTGGCCAGGATGCGCCAGGGGCTGTGCCTGATCGTCGCCCCCGGCCATCCCCTCGCCGCCCGGGCAAGCTGCTGCCTCGCCGATCTCAACGACCTCAAGGTCATCATGCCGAACACGTCGTTCGGTATCCGTCAGGAGGTCGAGCGCGTCGCCGCCCAGAGTAAGATCCGGCTGAAGCTGTGCTACGAGACCAATTCGCTGGCCTTCGCACGCACCATTGTCGCGCAGACCGACGTCGCGACGTTCCTGCCGCGCGATTCGGCGAAGCCCGACCTCCTTGCCGGCAGGCTGGTCGCGGTGCCGCTACGCGACCGACGGCTCGCGGCGACGCGCGCAACGCTGGTGCAGGCGGTATCGCAGCAAGCGACGCCGGCGTGCCGCGTCGCCTCGGAACTGCTGGTGGCGCGAATGCAGGCGAGCGATACTGGCGCATAACCGGCGCGGTCCCGTCAGTGGGCGGCAGGCATCAGGCACGCACGCGAGAGACGCGGCGGGACCCTGGGCCGTAGCGATTGAATTTATCAATCATCTCCACCGCACACCCGTTGAGTGTCGGATTCGGCACCGATAGAGCGGACCGGGAGGCACGACTAATTTATCGAACACAACGAACGAATTATTCGGCTTGTTCGCGCAACAGATCCTGACGCATTGTGTGCAAGGCTGCGGCGGCATCCCTGTTGAAGGCCGCCGCGCCAAGACCGCCCATAAATGTTTCAGGGATGCGAGAAAGCGCTCGATGGCCAATCCTCAACATTACGACGAGATCAGGTCGCCCTACGATGCCTCGATTGTCGGGAGGGAAAATGCCGCTATCGACATCCGCGGACATCGAACATGCCATCTCCCGCGCTGAGAAGGCGTTTCAGGTGGTGCGCCGCCTGCCCAGGTTCGCGCGTGCGGATATCCTGGCGCGCGCGGCCGATATCCTTGTCAAACGTCGGGACGAGGTCGAGAGAACAATCGTCGCGGAGGCCGGAAAACCTCTTTACGATGCTCACGGCGAGGTCTCTCGCTCCATCTTCAATCTTAGAAATGCAGCGGCCGAAGCCCGCAGATTTTCCGGAGAGGAGATCCCTCTGGACATGGATGCCGGCGTTTTCGAATATCAAACGACGTCCACCGATGGAGCCGCGCTGAATTTATCAAAGGCCGGGTTCGATGAGCTCAACAGATCCCGCCAACGGATCGGGATCGCGCGGCGTTTTCCAATCGGTCCTATCCTTGCTATTTCGCCGTTTAATTTTCCGCTCAATCTGGTTTTGCACAAGGTCGCCCCCGCCATTGCTGTCGGCAATTCGATTGTGCTGAAACCCGCGCCCCAGACGCCTCTCACGTCTCTGCTGCTCGCCGATATTTTCAAGGAAGCCGGTCTTCCGGAAGGCGCGCTGAACGTCGTCCATTGCCCGGTGGATTTGGCGGAGCGCATGGTGCGGGACGACCGGTTCGCCATGGTGACTTTCACCGGCTCATCAAAGGTCGGGTGGCACATCAAATCCATCGCCGGCCGGAAAAAGGTTTCGTTGGAGCTAGGCGGCAACGCGGCAATCATCGTCTGCAAGGACGCCGATATCGATCTCGCAGTTGCGCGCTGTGTTCGAGGCGGCGTGGTGTATGGCGGTCAGTATTGTATCGGCGTTCAGCGAATCCTCATTGAGCGGCCCGTCTATGGCTCATTCGTAGAAAAGTTGGCTGAAAAGGTTGCTTCGTGTCGTATCGGAAATCCAGCGACCGAAGGCATTGACGTCGGCCCCGTGATCAATGAGAGCGCGGCTATTCGCATCAGCGACTGGATAGCGGAGGCGACCGCCGGCGGCGCGAGGATCGTGGTCGGCGGGAAGCGTGAACACACCGTAATTTCGCCTACCGTGCTTGCCGGCACCACCCGCACTATGAAAGTCGAGAACGAGGAAATCTTCGGACCTGTGATAACCGTAAATCCATTCGATAGCTTTGAAGATGCCATTGTCCGCGCCAACGACAGTCGCTACGGCCTTCAGGGCGGGATGTTCACTTACGATATTCGGCGGGCATTTCGCGCGATTGAAGATTGGGACGTAGGGGGTCTCATGATCAACGACGTTTCCATTTATCGCGTTGACAACATGCCGTTCGGAGGCTGGAAGCAGTCTGGCTTCGGGCGTGAGGGCACGCTTTACGCGATGCATGAGATGACGGACATCAAGCATCTGGTCATCAATTATGCTTAGCGGCATCGGCCCGCCCCCGAGTTAGCGCAGGCGGGCATCACCCAGTCAGATCTCGCAAGAACAACCTGATCACGCATCGCGGTCATGTGTGACTGCCGCGCATTCGCTCAAAAAATGGCGTATCGATGAGCAGGGTCGTTTCCTGCGACAGGATGTAGCCGGCTTCCGCTGCCCGTTCGAGATAATTCTGCCACAGTGGTTCCCGAGCCAATGCCGCGCGGCGGTGTGCTCGATCCGTCGCATCTTTATATTGCCAGATATGGATATAGGAATTGACGTCACCGGTCTCGGTGACGAAAAACGCCAGCGGATCGCCGAGATTCCGCCTTTGTACTTCCCAGCCAAATTCCTCGTAAAGCGCAAGCTGCTTGTTTAAGGTCCCGGACCTGACGCGGTAGCGGCGATGGTCGTACAGCATTTGATGTGCTCCTTCGATCCGCGATCACCAGTCTTTCGACACCCGGGCCCAGATTCGCTCGGCTCGGGCTTGACAATCCGCCATAATCGCTTCGGCGTCTACCGCCGTCACGACGCGGTTCGACACCAACTGAACGCCGTCGACAAATACGTCGGTGACGTCGCTGCCATTAGAATTATAGACGATGTTCGAGATCAGGTTCTGCTGCCGGATCGGCCGATACCACGGCAGCGTCAGGTCAAGAAGGATGACATCGGCTTTTTTACCGACCTCCAGGGTACCTATCTCGTTTTCCATTCCCAGTGCGCGCGCGCCGCCGACCGTCGCAAGCCGCAGGCCGTCGTAGCCTTCCATCATCCCGACATCGCCGGTTTTAACGCGCGGGAACAGAATGCTGGCACGGATAAACTTCCAAAGGTCATTGGAGCACCAGTCAGAGCCGATCGACACGCTCACGCCCCGCTTGTGAACCTTCTCCATCGGCGGAAAGTAGCCGCGCTTTGGCGTATGGAACGCGGTGTGAGACAGATTCATTCCCGTCTCGGCCATGATTTCGATATCGGAATCCTCCAGGAAAACGCAGTGGAAGCCGATGGTCTTCGGCGTCAGCACGCCGAGCTTGCGGCCGAGTTCCATCGGACGCATCCCGTAGCGCGCGGTCACGAACTCGGTCTCGCCGGGCACCTCGGCGATATGGATGTTGATGCCGACGCCCTGCTTGCTGGCAAGCTCTCCCGCTTGCACGATGCCCTTGTCGGACAGATACCCCGGCCCGGCCGGGGATATTCGCGTGGTGATGCGACCGTCCGCCTTGCCGTGCCAAGTCTCGAAAAGCTCCCGGGCGGCATCAAGCCCCTTCTCGACCAGGGCCTGGTCCCACGGCCGCTCCATATTGCGCGCCGTCAGGCCCAGCAAATCAGTTCCGACGATCCACTCGCTGAGAACTGCCCGCACGCCGAGATCGCGGACGACGGGGCCGACGAGCCGCTCATTGAGAAAGGTGCTGCTGATCGTCGTGGTGCCGCTCATCAGCATTTCGAGAGCGTGGGTCATGCAGCCGCTGTAGTAATCATCGTCGCTCAGCGAACAAACGACGGGAAAGCCCCGCTTGTAGAGTCCGGCGGTGTCAGAGGAGCCCGGAACGTCCTCGGTCAGCGCCTTCATATAGGCTCCGACCAGATGGATATGAGTATTGACCAGCCCGGGGAGGATCGCCTTGCCCCGTGCATCGATGACGCGGTCCGGCTTGAAGGCGTCCCGGTCGAATTCCTGCGATGGCCCGACATAGACGATGCGGGAGTCCTTGAAGGCTACGGCACCATCGCTGACCACCCGATTGGCGTCCATCGGAATGAGGTACCCGTGCTCAATAAGGGTGCAACTCATATTTCCTCCATTCGGTTTGTTGTCTGGTTGCGAAACTACGCGAGCCCCGGCAACCGCGGCGGTCGTACGCTTTCGTAAGCACGCGCGGCCGCCAGCACGAGGCTGTCAGCATATTTGGCGCCGACGATCTGCAGCCCGATCGGCAGGCCATCGCGGGTAAAGCCGCACGGGACCGATGCGGCCGGCTGCTGGGTGAGGTTGAAGGGATATGAAAACGGCGTCCACGAGATCCAGTCGATCATCTCATGCGGATCGGGCGCGACTTGCCCGGCTGCGAATGCCGGAATGGCCACTGTCGGCGTCAGCAACAGGTCATAGCTCCCGAAAAATTCCTGCGCGCGCCGGCCGATCTCGGCGCGGCTGTCCATTGCTCGGCAATAATCCACGAGCGAGTAGGCTTCGCCACGGTCGGCCAGCATATTGAAGCCGGGATCGAGATGGTCATGGAGCGACTTCGGAATACCACGCCGCTGGTTGGCTGCACCGACATACCAATGAACGCGAAATGTCTCCGTCGGATCGCCGATATCGGGGTGATCCGCGCTCACCGCGGCCCCTAGTTCGGAAAATACCTGACCAGCTTGCAACACTGCTGCGGCGATCTCCGGATCCGGCGAGGCAAATCCCAGCGTCGTGCTGATCGCGATACGCAGCCCCCGAACGCCCACGCCGAGCCCCACCGCGTAATCTTGCCCGGCATATGGCAGGCCGTGCCAGTCGCGGGCATCGGGCCTGGAAAGCACCGTAAGCATGTGCGCGGCGTCCGTCACCGAAGCAGCCATCGGGCCGAGATGCGCTATGGTACCGAAGCGGCTCAGCGGGAACGCCGGCACCGTGCCGAATGTCGGCTTGATGCCGAATACGCCGGAGAAACTTGCCGGGATTCGAATTGAGCCGCCGCCATCGGTGCCAAGATGCAGGACGCCGAGCTGATGCGCGGCGGCAACGGCGGCGCCGCCGCTCGAGCCGCCCGACGTCATTTCGCGATTCCATGGATTTCGCGTGATGCCAGTCAGCGGGGAATCGCACACCCCCTTCCAGCCGAACTCCGGCGTGGTGGTTTTGCCTATCAGGATTGCACCGGCTTCGCGCAATCGGGCGGTTGCCGGCGCATCCTCGTCCCACGGCTGATCGGGCGCCGTGCTGCGCGAGCCGCGCAGCGTCGGCCAACCTTTGGTCAGGACGATATCCTTGATCGAGGCCGAAACGCCGTCGATCGGACTAAGCGGCGCATTGCGCAGCCAACGCGCTTCGGAGGCCCTGGCGGCCGCCAGTGCGCTGTCGTGGTCGACCAAGCAATAAGCGGCGAAATCAGGGTTGATCCTATCGATGCGATCCAGCACCGCCGCAGTCGCCTCAACCGGCGAAGCCGCTTTCGTGCTGAACAGGCGAGTCAGTTCAGCGACGCCTAGCCGCGATAGATCGTTTTGGTTCGACATCAGTATTGCCTGTTCACATCAACAAGGTTGCGCAACGGACGATTTGCCCTGAACGCCTGAAAATTGGCGACGAAGTGCGGCGCGATGTCCTCGGGGATCAGCGGCCCGCAAACATGGGGCGTGAGAACGACGCCGGGGTGGCTCCACAGCGGATTGTCGCGCGGCAGCGGCTCGACGCCGACGACATCAAGGCTTGCGCGCGCGATCCTGCCACGATCAAGCGCGGCGAGCAGGCTGGCCTCGTCGATCACTCCGCCGCGGCCGACATTGATGAGGTGCGCGCCGGGCTTGAAGTAACTCAGCATCTCCCCGTCGAAGATTCCTCTGGTATCGGATGTCAGCGGCAGAACCAGCACGACGACGTCGCAACCGGAGACGAAATCACCCAACTGCTCGGCGCCGACATAGAGCCGGCTCACATCGCAGCTATCAACCGGCGATCGTCTCCAGCCGACGACATTGCAATTCAAGGCGCGCAGTTTTCGCACGACCTCCGTGCCAATCTCGCCAAGACCGGCCACGCCGATGGTGAGTTGGCTGAGCGCGCCCATCTCGAAAAACTCCCACGCCCGGTCGCGCTGGAGTTGGCGCGCATGATCCAGGCGAAGATTGTGATCGAGGATCATCGCCAGGACGTATTCGGCCATTCGCGGCGCAATCAGCCGTCCATCGGTTCTGGTCAGAACAATGGAACGATCGGACGGCCAATCGCCGACGATGTCGTCGACCCCCGCCCCCATTTTCTGCACCCAGCGAAGGTTGGGAATGCGACGCAGCCACGCCACCGGAAACCCCCAGCCATAGAGGATGGTGGTCTCCGGGAAGTAGCGCTCGGCATCACGAAGGTCCGCCGCATAATTGATTGCGCAATTGGGCAAGGCGCGTGAAAGCACCGCCTTGAACCGCGGCAGATCACCCTGATACTTGGAATAAACAAGGATCGATTCGTCGCTCGATGTTTCCACAGTATGTCCGTCACGGTTATCGCAGAAGCACAATCACGGAAGCGGCGGGACTAAGCGCCGTTACGACCACAGCACGTAGGATTTGACCTTGCTTTCGACGTCGGCCCACTCGGCGTCGGTCAGCTTCACCGAGCCAAGATACTTGTTGCTGTAGATCGATTTGGGGTCGATCTCCTTCTTGAGATCGAGGTAGGTCTTCGCGATGTCGACGCTCGTCGCAACTTCCTCGGGAAGGAACCAGCCAAGTCCATTCGCTTTCGGCCCGGGGTGAATACCGAGAGCGGTGTTGATGGCGATCTGGTGCTTGAGCGTTTCCCTGCTGCGCTCGCTGCCCTGAAACTCCGGCACAACCTTGATGTGCAGGTCGAGCATCTCCTCGGGCTTGAGATAAGTGAACTTGAGCCCTTCCATCGCGCCTTCGACCACGGCTTTGGTCACCTCGGGAAACTTTTCGACCTGCGAGCGCAGCGCAATGATGCCTGTGTCGTAAATCCTGACTCCGTAGTGATGGTAGAGCATGATGTCGATATCGCCGCCGCCGGTCCACAGCGGCGCGGCATCGGTGCTGTAGTAGCCGGTCAAGGCATCGACGCGCCCATCGAGCAGCGTCTGGGTTCTGACGTTGCCATCGAGAAAGCGGAAGTTCACCTTGGAACGATCAATGCCGGTCGCCCGCGCAAACGCTGGAAACAACTGATAATCGCCCGTCGTCGGGGTGGCGCCGATGGTCTTGCCTTCGAGATCCTTCGGGCTCTTGATTCCGCTCTTCTTCAGGGTAAAGACGGCGAGCGGCGAGACCTGCATGTGAAGGCCGAGGCCAACCAGGTCCATGCCCTGAGCGACCGTCTGGATCATCACGGAGAAACTGGCGTCGCCATAGTCGAATTGACCGAGGCCGACCCTCTTGCTGGCGTCCGCCGAACCGTAGCCGCGACTGACCTCGACATCGAGGCCGCGTGCCTTCCAGTAGCCCATTTCCCGCGCGGCGATGAACGCCGCATAAGAGCCGATCGGTACCCACGGCAACGTCAGGCGGACCTTGGTCGGCTTGTTCTGACCATAGGACAGCACGCTGAACGACGGTGCGGCGGCAATGCCGAGCGCGCCCGCAAGTGCGGAGTTAAAACCTCGCCGATTGATCGTCCTCGTCATTAGTTCTCCTCCCTTGTAAGATCGCAACCACTCGGGGCCTTTTATTTTTCCCAGTACACGATGGCTTTTCCGAGCAGTTCGATGATGAAATAAAGACCAAGCCCGATGATGCTGAGGGTCACCACTGCCGCCAGCATCATCGTGGTGTCCATCAGTCCGGTGGCGAAAATGATGAGGTAGCCCAGACCGCTATCAGACGTAACGAACTCAGCAACGATGATGCCTATCACGGCAAGCGACATCGCAACCTTCATGCCGTCGACGATGTACGGCAGAGCCGACGGCACACGCAGCGTCCAGAAAATCTGGCTCGGCGTCGCCCCGAATGCCCGCGCCATGCGCAGCAGGGCCGGATCGACGCTCATCAGGCCCGACGCCGGGCTCACCACCATCGGGAAAAACGCCACGAAAAACACCAGCGATACGCGCGAAACGGAGCCCGCGCCGAACCATAGGGTGAACAGCGGTGCGACGGAAATCTTCGGGATCAACGCGATGCCGACCACCATTGGATAGAAGCCGCGTCGGATCGTCGTGAACTGCGTCAGCAGAACCGCGATAACGATGCCACCGACGACAGCGATGACAAAGCCGAGCAGACACTGGTACAGCGTCGGCCAGGTGTTCTGCAGCAATTGGGCGCGCTGCGTCCACATATAGGACGCGACATCCGAGGGCGCTGGCAGAATGATCGGAAGGATGCCCGAGATACGCACATAGGCTTCCCAGGCCAGAATAACAGCGGCGAATACGGTGGCCGGCCAGAGCGGCGAGGCGACGAACCCTTGCCACGCGGCCGAGCCGAGATGCGCGTTCGATGCGGCGGAATCGACTTTGCGCATGGTGCTATCCTGCCTCGGCGGTCGCGGCCGGAGTGCGGCCCCTGGAGATCGATTCGCGGATTTCGTGAATCAGTTCGCTGAACCGCGGCAGGGTTTCGACCGCTAGCGTGCGTGGGCGTTCAAGATCGATCTCGAATTCCTCGACGATGCGTCCCGGCGCCAAGCCCATGACGATGACGCGATCCGAGAGAAAGACCGCCTCGCGAATGCTGTGGGTGACAAATAGCACCGTCTTGTTGTGCCGGCTCCAGATGTTCTGAAGCTCGACGCTGATTTCATCGCGCGTCAGTGCATCGAGTGCGCTGAATGGCTCGTCCATCAGCAAGATATCAGGGTTGCCGACCAGCGCGCGACAGATCGCCACGCGCTGACGCATTCCGCCCGAAAGCTGCGCCGGATAGTGGTCGGCAAAATCGCTGAGGCCGGTCATGGCGAGCAGTTCCCGCGCGCGCTCGAGATACTGGCTCTTGGGCCGGCGCCGCAGCTCGATCGGATAAAGGATATTTGAAAGCACTGTCCGCCACGGCATCAGGCTGGCGTCTTGAAACACCGTTCCGACTTTGCTGCTTGGCGAGACGATCGTCTTGCCTTCGACCCGAACCTCGCCCCGGGTTGGCGACTGGAGCCCCAGCACCATGTTCAAGAGCGTGCTTTTGCCACAACCGCTCGGGCCGCACAGTGAGACGAAGCTGCCGCCCGCGATTGCGAGATTGACGCCGGACAGCGCGAGATGGGACCGGCCTTCTGGCCCGAAGCGCTTCTCGACGTCTTTCAGTTCGATTTGCTGCATAGGCGATACCAGGTTAAAGGCTATACGACATGAAAGCACAATTGTTGATTGTCGACAACATGCCAGAACCTATTTTCTTTCCGTTGCGACGGTGACGGCCATCACCAATAAGGTTCAACAACAACGTTTGAATGTTTGCGCCGCTGAGACATTCCAGCATTCCTCAGGCGGCCGCCGACGCCCTCGCGTCAGGCCCCGCAGGCCGCCGCAAGCACAGCCTCGATCTCGCTCAGAAGGCGATCAGCATCCTTCTCCGAGAACACAAGCGGTGGGCGGATCTTCAGCGTGTTCGAGTGAAAGCCGGTAGCTGAGATAAGCACGCGCCGCTCGCGGAGGTCATTGACGATACGCGAGGCCAGCGCACCATCGGGCGCTTTCGATGAACGATCGCTGACGATCTCGGCGCCGATATAGAGTCCGGCGCCACGGACATCGCCAATCACCTCGTAGCGCCTGGCCAGATCAGCAAGCCCGTCTCTGATGATGCGGCCGACCCTATCGGCATTGGCTTGCAAACCCTCGTCGCGGATCACATCGAGCGTCGCCTGAGCCGCCGCTATCGCCACCGTGTTGCCGCCGAACGTATTGAAGTAGCGTGTGTCATACGCAAACCTTTCGATGATATCCGGCGCGATGGCGAGTCCCGCGACAGGAAATCCATTGCCCATCGGCTTGCCCATCGTCACAATGTCGGGCACGACGCCGTGGCGCTGATAACCCCAAAAGCGTTCCCCGGAGCGGCCAAAACCGGACTGCACTTCATCAGCGATGACAAGCCCGCCCGCCTGTCGCACGGTTTCTGCGATCGGCGCCAGCACGGCCGGATCCGAGAAGATTCCGTCAGACGAAAACAGAGAATCTGCGATGAACGCCGCCACGCCATCACCGTGCCGCTGCAACTCCTCTATCTGCTTCGAAACGCTCTGCACCAGCAGCGGCACGATCTGATCCCGAGGGATGCGATAGGAGTCCGGCGCGGGAATCCGGCGCACCCAGACGCCAAGCGGCGAATAGGCGCCAAGGGATGGCGAAATGCTTGCCGTCAACTCGGAATTGCCGTGGTATGCTTCCGACGTAATAATGATGCCGTTGTGACCGGTGATGTGCTTAGCAATGCGCAGTGCCAGATCATTGGCCTCTGACCCGGTACAGGTGAACATCACCCGGCCGACATCCCCTGTGAACGTGCCGAGAAGATCCTCAGCATAATTCAGAATGCCCTCCTGGATATACCGGGTGTGGGTGCAAAGTGTCGCAAGTTGCGCGGCAACCGCATCGACGACGTGTGGATGACCATGGCCGACACACGGCACATTGTTGTAAGCATCGAGATATTCGTTGCCCTCACGATCATAGAGGTGAACGCCGCTACCGCGGCTGACCTCAACCGGACTCTGATAAAATAGACGATAGGCCGGGCCGAGCAGCGCCATGCGCCGGCGCACCAGTCGAGCCGTGTCCTCATCCAGCTTTTCGATCATCGACGGGTCAAACGAATTGACCATTTTGCCGCGAGACTTACTTGCCTGCTGTGCCATAACCTCACCTTCCCTCTAGCGGCGCGCGGCTGCAATGAAGTGGCTCGACAGATCGTCTATCGAGCGACTCATGAACCAGCGTAGCTGAAACCAGCTCTGTTCAGTGTTGCGCAGAATGTACGGCGCATTATTTGGAAACAAGCGCCCTCGCCAGGTGGTCAGCAGAACGCGGGCAACGATCCTGCCTGTCACCAGGTGGGGAATGAGACTAAGTTCTTCTGTCGTAAGATCGGCGATCCTGAGATAACCTCTCAATACATCAAAGCCGTCGCCAAAGAAGGAATCGACGGGCTGCGCCGGCAGCTGATTAAGAAGGGCCGTCGACACGTCGATGGCAATGGCAGTACGAACAGCATCGCCAAAATCGATCACGCCGGTGACGAATGCCCGCTGCGACGGATCGACGACAACGTTAGATTTGCTGAAATCATTGTGCAGTACCTGGCTGCGGCAGTGCTGTAGCCGGTCGAGGATCCTTGCGAAGCGCTCAAGCCCGGCGGACAGCAACGCGCGCTTGTCACCATCGCCGATCTCGCTGAGCAATGGCTCGAGCTTCAACAGATGCTTGACGTCCCAAGCAACCTCGCGGCCGTCCATCTCGTGCCGATAGCCCGCCATGGCCAGGCGGAGCGTGGCGAGCATCTCGCCGACCTTTTCGCGCTGCGCAGCATCGGCGTCGACTTCGCTCAGCGGCACGCCATCAAGATAGGTCAGCAGATAAGCCTGTCGGCGCTGCCCTTGCGAATCCAGATAGGACGATTGCAGTCTGCCGTCGCGATCGGGGACAACGCGCGGCACCGGCAGTGACGGCGACGTGGCCGCAATGTGGCGAAGCAGGTCAAGTTGGAACGCAATCTCGCGTGGATTCTCGGCTCTGTTCGCAACCTTAAGCGTAAAGCGCCTGCCGTCAGCCACCGTCAGCCGAAAGGTGTCGTCCTTTTCGGTAGCGAACCGAACCACGGCCCCATCAAGACCGAACTGAGCCTTGGCCAGCGCCACCGCCTCCTCGTTGGTCACTATCACCGAGGGGGTGGCTAAAGCGCCATCAGCAAGCGAATCCACAATCTCGTCCATCTGGGGCCCTTCACAACCATAGTGCGTCTGTCGTATAGTCGATTGTCGACAATCGATCAAGCGCAAATTAAGTCGGATGGACCGATCCAGGCAGCAACGCTTCCCTTTCCGGGGGACAATGAGGCAAATTGAGGGGCCGCCTGGGCCACATTGCTCTTCCCTTCCGGCCAGACGCCGCCGTGCCCGAGGATGTGATGATGGATAGATCAACGATGCCTCGCATCGTGAAGATGCCTGTGGAAACCCAGGCAACCGATTTGTTACGCGATGCGATCGTGAATGGGACCATTCCCGCTGGCTCACGGATCACTGAAATTCAGCTCGCCGATCAGCTCGCCTTGTCACGCGCCACGATCCGGACGGCTCTGCACCAGCTTGCAAAGGAAGGTCTGCTGATCCTGACCCCCTATACCGGCTGGACGGTGATCTCGCTGTCGTCGCGCGACGTCTGGGAATTGTACACGCTGAGGGCCGCCGTCGAGCGCCTCGCCGCGCAACTCGCCGCGCAGACGATTAGCTCAGCCAAGTCATCTCAACTCAACTGGGCATTCGACGGCCTCGTCAAAGAATGCCGCCGCGGAGATGGAAGCCGCATTGCCGAAGCTGATTTCGCTCTCCATAAAACCATCATTCAGATGGCTGATCATACTCGTCTCAGTTCGCAATATGCGCTGATCGAGCAGCAAATCCGCATGTATATCCGTTCGAGCGACGCACTGATTTCCGATATCGCGACGATTATTGACCAGCATCGTCCAATCGTGGACTCGATCATTGCGGGCAACTTCGAAACTGCCGGTCACCTCTCGGAACAGCACAACCTCACCGAGGGTAGAAAGCTGACTGACCACCTGGAAAAACTCGAAGCTATGGTCGAAAAAGCAAAGAAATTCGATACGCCCACCAAGCCGAAAGTTGCCCGGCGTGTCCGACGAAAGACCAAGTCATAGATTACCGGCGGAGGGTCGACTCATCCTGCTCCGGGTCGAGCGGCGACGCATGGGCGTCCACCGTCGCGCACATCTTCTCCACCTGTTCGGGATCGCACCCGACGCGAGCGCAAGGCGGCGTAACGGGACAGCCAAATGGCGCGCGCAAGCGCGACTCCGACGACACCGTTGCGACCGTTGCGCCAAGCCCCGCCGAAGCTGTCATTGATGATCACACCGTTTCCTAGGTCGAATTCGGCATCAAGAGACTGCTTGATCTGGCAGCAGGATGCGTCCAGATCCGCCGGCACGCCCCGTCACAGGGAACCGGCGACGCTGGCATTGCGAGCGTGATCAATCCCGCGAATATCGCGTCGGTGGCGAGGTCACCAATAGCCCAATATCAAGAATGTTCGTAAGTTTGTTCCGAATGGTCGGTATTTTGGCGCGCTCGGAGAGATTCGAACTCCCGACCCTCGGAATCGAAATCCGATGCTCTATCCAGCTGAGCTACGAGCGCGGGCCGCCGACCGATTAGCAGAGTTGGCCGGCAACGGCTACCGTCTTGCGCGCTCCTCCGGCCACCCGCGTCCGCTATTTCTCGCCGCCGCCGGGCCTCGGGAAATCGGCGAAACCGGAATGCGGGCGACGCCTCGCCTGCCGCACCGCCTCGCGGAAATCCTCTGCGTCGAACCAGGCGAAGCCCTGCAACGACGCAACGAGATCGTCATCGCTGTCCCCGATGCGCGCCGCCTCGATATCGTGTTGCCCGTAGCGCTTCTGATCGACCGCCTGAACGCCGTATCCCGTCACCGCCCACTGACGCCCGAGCCAGTAGATGTCCCGATGCAAAGTCATCGGCGGATGTTATCGTGATTCTCGCGCGAAACAGTCAATCCCGGCGACCCGCGCGGCGGCGGGGGCCGGAACCGGCCTTTATCTTTGCCGGCGGCTCACCTAACCTTGCCGAATCGGCAATGCCGGAATCGACCGGCGAAAAGGAGGGTTCATGCGCCAGTGGATCTATGCAGCGGCTACAGCTTTGTCTCTCGGGGCGTTCGGTGCGGTCGCGCCGGCCCAGGCACTCCCCGTTCATAGCGGCCTCGCCGCGCCTTCGGACGTCGCGCAGGCGCAGTTCGTGTTCGGCGGCCGCAACTACTGCTTCTATCCCAATGGCTGGAACGGCCCGGGCTTCTACTGGTGCGGTTATGCCTTCCGCCGCGGGCTGGGCTGGGGTGGCGGCGCCGGCTGGCACGGCTGGGATCACCGCCGGCCGCATGTTCACCACCGTCGGCATTCGCGCCCGCCGCATGTCGGCCGGCCCGGACCGCGTCCGCCGCACATTCAGCCCCGGTCGGCACCTCGGCCGCACGTCAACCGGGCCGCGCCGCGTCCGCATGTCGGGGCACGTCCCGGGGGCGGACATCACGGGCCGCGCCGCTGAGGTTTGACAAGCGGGGCTGACGCCATACCGTCGGCCCCGCGCGAGCGACATGACGTCGCAAGCCGCATTGGATAACCGCCCGATGCGGCATCGCCCTTTCGAGGCGCGGCCACTCCGCCTGCGGCACGGTGGTTGCGGTTGCCGCCGCGACCCGGACCTCGCGTCGTTCGCCATCCATGGCGACCGCGCCATATCGCGACTGTGTCGTGACAACGTCACAATGCGAAAATGAGCCCGGCCTGCGCCGGGCTCATTGCATTTTCCGCAAGCGAGAACGCGGAACCGGACCGCGACCGCGGCGGAACACGCAAGGCCCGGCTTTGCGGAAATGCCGCGTTGACGGCCCCGGAGCGCGTTTGGCATAACCAATGCGGGATGGCGCAGCGCAAGATTGGGGCACGATGAGGAACGGGCTGTATTCAGTCCACGTCGATCTGCTCGATGGCAGGACCGGCAAAGGCAGCGGCGTGGTGGTTTTCCGCGACGGAAAAATTCTTGGTGGCGACGCTTTCCTGTTCTACGTCGGCCACTACACGGTCGAGGGATCGATCTTCAAGGGCGAGTTGCAGGTCAATCAACACACCCGCAGCCCCGACGTGAATCCGATCTTCGGCGGGCAGAGCCAGCCGGTCGGCGTCGGCGTCTCCGGCACCTTCACCGACACCGGCGGCACCATGACCGGCACCGCGCTGGTGGGCAAGGCGAGCCAGATCTTCACGGCGACGCTGCGCAGGCTGGCGGATGCCGATTAGAAAGACTCCAACACGCGGCGCATCGCCTCGATCGTAACGACGGTCAGCCGCCGCCCGGCGCGGCGAGTTCGCCTTGTGGATTGCGCGGCAGGATCATCTGCACGCGGGTGCCCTTGCCCGGCTCGGACTCCAACGCGATCTGTCCGCCGAGGCGGCTGGTGACGATGCTGTAGACGATGTGCAGGCCGAGGCCGGTGCCGCCCTCCTCGCGCCGCGTCGTGAAGAACGGATCGAACGCACGCCGCCGGATGTCCGGCGTCATGCCGCAGCCGTTGTCGGAATACGTCACCTCGACATGATCGTCGCCGGCCGCGCGCGCGGTGATGCGAACCTCCCCCGCTCCGCCGCCGGGAAAGGCGTGGGCCACCGAGTTGAGAAACAGGTTGGTCAGCACCTGCCCGTAAGGGCCGGGATAGCTGTTCATGACCAGCCCCTGCTCGCATTCGACGCTGAGCGTGAGGTTCTGCTTGCGGATTCCCGGCCGCAGGCTCATCACCACCTGATCGGTCAGGTCGGCCAGATTGAAGGTGCGCTGATCTGAGTAGCTGCGGTCGGCGGCGACCTGCTTGAACGACTGGATCAGTTCGGCGGCGCGATTGAGGTTGCCGACCAGTTGCGAGGCGGCGTCGCGGCTGGCCTCGACGAACTCGTTCAGGCTTGAGCGGCGCAGGCTGCCGCGCGCGACCTCCTCGGCGAACAGCGCGACCTTGCGCTCCAGCGATGACGCGACCGTCAGGCTGATGCCGACCGGGTTGTTGACCTCGTGGGCGACGCCGGCCACCAGCCGGCCCAGCGCCGCGAGTTTCTCCGCCTCGATCAGCGAGGCTTGCGTCTCGCGCAGATGCTTCAGCGCCGCTTCGGCGGCGTCACGCGCCTTGCGCATCTCCTGCTCGCTGCGCTTGCGCTCGCCGATGTCGAGCGCCACGGTGACGATCAGTTTGATCTCGCCGTCGGAGCCGCGCAGCGGCAGCTTGTTGACCAGCCATTGCCGCATGGTGCCAGAGGAATCGACGTACTCCTCCTCGTAGAAGCCGAGCTCCTGCCCGGACTCGATGACGCGGCGGTCGTTGTCGTCGGTCTTCTGGGCGCCGTAGCGCGACATGATGTCGGTAGTGGTGCGCCCGATGGCGTCTTCCGGCTCGATGTTGAAGATGTTCGCCATGTAGCGGTTCATCAGGACATAGCGCATCCGCATGTCCTTGACGTTGATCACCGCCGGCACGGTATCGATCACCTCCTGCAAGCGGCGGCGGCCTTCGGCGACCTCCTCCTCAGCGCGCTTCTGATTGGTGATGTCGCGCACCACGCCCTCGTAGCGCACCACATGGCCCGCATCGTCGCGCACCGTGGTGGCGCTGTCGGACAGCCACAGCACGCTGCCGTCGCGCCGCCGCGCCTGATACTCGAACTCGCGCACCATGCCGTCGCGCGCCATGCGCTCCTGATATTCGGTCCGCATCGCGGGATCGACGAAGATGCTGCTGGCGATATCGGTGACGCCCTCGATCAGGTCCTGCGGCGTGTCATAGCCCATCATCCGCGCCAGCGCCGGGTTGGCGTTGACGATCCGGCCGGCGGGCGTCGTGACGTAGATGCCGTCGATCGAACTGTCGAACAGCCTGCGATAGCCCTCCTCGGCTTCCGCGAAACGCCGCTCGGCCAACGAGCGCCGCGCCGCCTCGCCGGCGGGGTCGGCGGCCGCGCGCGCGCCGCGCCCCATCGCCGCGGCTGCATAGCCGATCGCGACGCCGGCAAGGCCCGCGACGACCCCTACTCCGATCAGCGCTCCCGAGCCGGTCAGATCAATCGCGAGTTGCGGAACGAGCACGGTCACCTGCCGCGAGTGGAAACGCCTTGGCGCATGATCCCAAAGAGCGGCCCCCGGCTCCTGGAAAGGATCATGCTCAAACGAAAACCGGAGCGGACGACCATTCAACCTGATCGTCCGCGCCAACATAGCATATCCCGACCCGCGTGCGCCATCGCGCGCCAGCGGCGCGCCGGCCGGTTGGCGCGCGCGCCATCGATCAGGCTTTCGGCCATCGCCGGGCGGGGCCGGCTATTTCTTCGGGCGGATAGCGTCCGCCGTGCCCTGGATGAACGCCGCGATCTGGCGGACATCGGTCTCGGAGAGCTTGCCGGTGAAATCCGGCATACCCCTGTCCATGAACGGCCCCTTCAGGACGATGTCCTTCAGGTTGGCGATGGTTTCCGGGGCCGAGTAGCCGAGGTTCTTGATGTTGCCGCCTTTGTCCACCCCCGGCACGCCGTGGCAGAACGCGCAGTTGGTGACGTAGAGCAGCGTCCCCGGCTCGACGTCCTTGGGATCGTACTTGACGCCCTCGACGAGGCCGGCAAGTTGCAGCTTGGTAAATTCCGGCGGCTTGGCCTTGCCGCCGATGGCGAAGGTGAACACCGTGCCCGGCCCTTCCTTGTCGGTGGCGCGCTGGGTCTCGCCGAACACGCCGCCCCAGCCGACCGCGATGGAGACGTACTGCACGCCGTCCACCATGTAGGTCGCCGGCCCCGCCACCACGCCGGTGCCGGTGGACTGCTCCCACAGCTTCTCGCCGGTCTTGGCGTTATAGGCGACGAAGCGGCCGTCGGCGGTGCCCTGGAACACCAGGTTGCCCGCCGTGGTCAGCGTGCCGCCGTTCCACGGCGAGACGTAGTCGTGCTTCCACACCTGCTCCTGCTTGACCGGATCCCACGCGATCAGCCGGCCAAACGGTTGGCTTTTCGGCGGCGTCGCGTTGACGGCGAAGCCGATGTTCCAGCCGATGCCGGACATCGCCTTGCCCGGCGCGACCTCGTTATGCTTGAAGCTCGGCTCCGCGGTCAGGTTGAGCGGCACGTGCTGCGCCGGCAGATAGACCAGGCCGGTCTGCGGGTTGAACGACATCGGGTGCCAGTTGTGCGCGCCGAACGGACCGGGGATGGCATCGAACGGCTTGTCGCCGCGCGCCTCCGCCACCTCGATCGGACGGCCGTCCTTGTCGTAGCCGGTGGCCCAGTTCACATCGACGAAGTTCTTCGCCGAGATGAACTTGCCGTTGGTGCGGTCGATGACGAAGAAGAAGCCGTTCTTCGGCGCGTGCAGGATGACCTTGCGCGGCTGGCCGTCGATGGTCAGGTCGGCAAGGATCATCGGCTGGGTCGAGGTATAGTCCCAGTTGTCGCCGGGCGTCTCCTGATAGTGCCAGACGTATTTGCCGGTATCGGGATTGAGCGCGACGATCGACGCCAGATAGAGGTTGTCGCCACCGGCGGGGCTGCGCAGCTTGCGGTTCCACGGCGAGCCGTTGCCGGTGCCGATATAGAGCAGATTCAACTGCGGATCGTAGGTCATGGTATCCCAAGGCGTGCCGCCGCCGCCGTTGATCCAGTATTTGCCCGATGGGTCCCAGGTCTTGGCGGCCTTCTCCATCGATTCATCCTCGAACGGCTTCGACGGATCGCCGGGCACGGTGAACCAGCGCCACGCCAGCTTGCCGGTTTCGGTGTCGTAGGCCGACACGTAGCCGCGCACGCCGTATTCCGCGCCGCCGTTGCCGATGATGACCTTGCCGTTGATGACGCGCGGCGCGCCGGTCACCGTGTAGGAGTAGGAGTGGTCGATGATGGTGTCGGTTTCCCAGACCTTGTTGCCGGTGACCGCATCGAGCGCGACGAGTCGGCCGTCATAGGCGCCGACGAACACCTTGCCCTTGTAGAGCGCGACGCCGCGATTGACGACGTCGCAGCAGCCGCGATAGCCCTTGGAGCGATCGACGCCGGGGTCAAAGCTCCAGATCCGCTTGCCGGTGCGGACATCGACGGCGTGGACCACGCTCCACGACGCGGTGACATACATGACGCCATCGACCACCAGCGGCGTCGCTTCGACGCCACGGATCGATTCGAGGTTGTAGGTCCACATCAGGCCAAGATCCTTGACGTTGCCGTCGTTGATCTTGTCGAGCTTGCTGAAGCGCGTTTCGGCGTAGTCGAGGCCGTAGCTGAGCCAATCGTTGGTGGTGGCGGCGTTATCGATGATCGCCTTGCTGTCGACAGCCGAGGTCACCGCCTTGATGTGCGCCGCCGAGCCCTTGGCGTCCTGCGCGCTCGCGCCGCCGCTTGCCAGCGACGCCGCAAGCGCGGCAATCGCGATGCCGCTCAAGGCATATGCAAGCAAGGGGCGCCGCCCCCGATCCCGAGCGGAGCGCGGCGACGCTCCGCCAGTCGAACCTGGAAGATTCTGCATGACGTCCTCCCTGATGGCCTCTCGCGGGCCTTCGTCAAGGCTAGGACGGCGACGCAAAGACTGTCAACAGATTGGAACGACTCCAATTAGGGCGGCCCCGCCGGCATGTCGAACAGTTCGCCGTCGTAACCGGCCTCCGCGGGTATCCGAAGACGGCGTGTATCGCCGTCCCGGGTGATAACCGGCATCACCGTCACCACTTTGCCGCGCCGCGCATCGTCAAGGGCTGCATCAACGGAGCGCTGCTTGCCGAGCTTGATGAGGTTGCGTGTGGTCGGAAACGGCAGCTTGAAGCGGCCGCTGTCGCCGCCGGCCAGCGCCTCCTGCGGCGACACCCAGACCGAGTCGGTGGACTCGCGGCCGTCGTGGGCGCCGACCTGCTCCGGCGGCGCCTTGGCGAGGAAGAAGTGCGTGTCGAAACGCTTGGGCAGACCTTCCGGGGTGATCCAGTGGGCGTAATGCGCCAGTTGATCGACCGCCGGCATCAGATCGTGCGACGCCAGCACCTCCCTGAACGATATCTGGCCCTCGCACAGCGCGGTGCGCTGGGCCGCCGCGATCTCGGCCGCGCGCGGCGCGGCGATCAGGTCGCGCGAGCCGCGCGGGCGCGCCAGCAGGATGCCGCTTTCCTCGAACGTCTCGCGGATCGCGGCGACGCGAAACTGCAACGCCGCCGCGTCAAGACCGTCGCCGGCATGAAGCCCGGCGTCGGCGGCGATATCGCGGTCACCCGGATCGACGCTGCCGCCGGGAAACACCAGCGCGCCGGAAGCGAACTCGATCTGATAGTGCCGCACCATCATGAACACCTCGATGGCGGAAGCGCCGTCGCGCAGCAACAGGATGCTGGACGCAGGGCGCGCGGCGACGGCAGCTTCGGTCGGCATGACGGTTCTCCTTATTGATTATCTTATCCGGCGGTGCTCGCCTGCGGCGCGATCAGCGCACGCTTGTCGGCCCGCGCGACACGCGACAAGAGATAATCGACCTCGGCGCGCGCGATTGCCGTGAGCGTCGCGCCGGGCTTGCGCTGCGCGGCGGAGGCGATGATGCCGCGCCGGTTGAGCACGTATTTGCGCACCGCGAGCCCGACGCTGGGCTGCTGCTCGTAGCGGATCAGCGGCAGGTGGGCGTCGAACAGGTCGTGCGCGGCGTCGCGCCTGCCTTCCTTCGACAGCCGCACCACGTCGATCAGCAATTCCGGAAAGGCGTAGCCGGTCATCGCGCCGTCGGCGCCGCGCTCCATCTCGAAGTCGAGGAAGGTCGCACCGTTGCCGGTAAGGATCGACAGCGGCCGCAGCGAGCCATCCTTCTGGAAACCGCGCAGCGCGGTGATCTTCTCCAGCCCCGGCCAGTCCTCGTGCTTGAGCATGACGCAGGACGGATTGTCCATGACGATCCTGCGGATCACCGAAGGCGTCATCACCACGCCCAGCGTCAGCGGATAGTCCTGCAACACCCACGGGATGTCGTCGCCGATCACCTCCACCGCCTGCCTGAAGTAGCCGACGATCTGGTCGTCGGTGCGCAGGCTCGGCGCCGGCGCGATCATCACCGCCGCCGCGCCCGCATCCATCGCGGCCCGCGCCAGCGCCCGCATCGCGGCGAAGCCCGGCGCGGAAACCCCGACCACCACCGGCATCGATCGCGCGCGCCTGACGAAGCGCGTCGCCACCGCCTCGGCCTCGGTGGCGTCCATCTTCGGCGCTTCGCCGAGAATGCCGAGCACGGTGACGCCGTCGCAGCCGACCTCGGTGTAGAAATCGATCAGCCGGTCGATCGAGCCATCGTCGATGCGGCCGTCGTCGTGAAACGGCGTCGGCGCGATCGCGAAGGTGCCGGCGGCTTGGTGGGTCAGATACATGCTTGAACCTCTCATAACGCCAGTCGCAGGCTCGGAATCATCCGGCCGGGAACCGATCCCGACGCGACAACGCCATCGTCCAGCGCGCCCATTCGGCGGTAGAATGCAGCAGCTTCGGGGTCGGACTCAATCGTCATTACCGATGCGCCCCGCGCCGCCGCCGTCCGCGCCGCCCAGTCGAACAACGCCCTGCCCGCGCCAGTCCGAAAGTGCTCGGGATCGACAAACAGTTTCTCGAGGCTTGCGATATCGCCGTCAACGGCGATTTCGACAAATCCGACAAGACGTCCGTCGCTTTCAGCGACCTGTGCCATCGACGTGTCGAGCTTGTTCGGCGTCAGCGTCAATTCGTTCCGGCACATCTGCATGAAGGCCGCATCATATCCCCATGCCGCCTTCGAACGCAGGCAAAGGGCCGTCAGCGCGGCGCACTCACGATGATGTGCGGGACGTAGCGAAAGCATTGCGTTCTCTCTTGCGCGAATCCTGCGAGCCTCAGAATCTCCGCGCCGCCGCCGCATCGTCGGGGAAGAAAATCTCGCTGGCATGGGTGACGATGTCCTCGGCTTTCCAGCCGTCACGGGGCGGCTTCCAGCCCTCCATTTCCATCATCTTCATCTCGCGCACGCCGCGCGGGCCGGAGACGCCGAGCACCTTGCCGGTCTGGTCGCCGGACAACTCGCTGACCATGTATAGCACGGCGGGCGCGATGCCGTCCGGCCCCAGCGCCGCGCCGGGATTGTCGATATAGCGTTGCAGGTCGGCGGTCATCCGGGTCAGCGCGCCCGGCGCCAGCGTCCAGACACGGATGTTGTACTTGCGGCCCTCGATCGCCAGCACGTTGGAGAGGCCCCAGATGCCGCCCTTCGCCGCGCCGTAGTTGCTCTGGCCGAAATTGCCGATCAGTCCCGAGGTCGACGAAGTGTTGACGATGACGCCGCCGCCGTTGTCCTTCATCCAGCGGAACACCGGCGCGGTCACGCAGAAGGTGCCTTTAAGGTGCACCTTGATGCACTTGTCCCAGTCGGCCTCGCTCATCTTGACGAAGCTGCGGTCGAGCAGGATGCCGGCATTGTTGACGAGAATGTCGGCCCGGCCGAAATGTTTGATGGCGTCGTCGAACACCGATTGCCCGCCGGCCATGGTGGAGATGTCGGCGGTGTTGGCGACCGCGCGGCCGCCCTCCGCCATGATCGCATCCACCACCTTCTCGGCCATCGCGCGGTCGGAGCCGCTGCCGTCGCGCGGTCCGCCGAGATCGTTCACCACCACCGCCGCGCCCTCACGCGCGAACAGTTTCGCGTAAGCCTCGCCAAGCCCCCCGCCCGCGCCGGTGATCAGCGCCACCTTTCCGTCGAGCAGTCCCATGAACTTCTCCCCTTGGTCATTGCCGGGCATAGCCGTTCAAAGAACGGCGTCGCTTCGCTCGCCTGTGGACCCGGCAATCCATCTATTTTGACGATGGATGCCCGGATCAAGTCCGGGCATGACGGCTGTTTATGAGTGCAGCCTTTTGCTACGCCAGTTCCGTCCGGCCGTTCTTGATGACGGTGACGCCGCGTTCCTTCACCTTGGCCTCGAACGAAATCACGTTGCCGTCCTTCCACAGGTCCATCGCGACGGTTTCGCCGGGATAGACCGGCGCGGAGAACCGCACCGCGTGGCGGCGGAA
The DNA here is from genome assembly GCA_044463945.1 of Bradyrhizobiaceae bacterium. Lineage (GTDB taxonomy): Bacteria > Pseudomonadota > Alphaproteobacteria > Rhizobiales > Xanthobacteraceae > 62-47. Next base: position 57,167 of record JBIQLW010000020.1, read on the forward strand.
CGCCGACGGATCGTAGTCGGCATAGGTCTGCAACACGCCGCGGCAGGTGATGCCGTAGGTGCACATGCCATGCAGGATCGGGCGCGGAAAGCCGCCGCGCCTGGCGAATTCGGGATCGCTGTGCAGCGGATTGCGGTCGCCGCAGAGGCGATAGATCAGCGCCTGATCCGGCCGCGTCGTGATCTCGACGGTCTTATCGGGCGCGCGGGACGGCACCTGATGCGGCTCCGGCTGACCCTCGGAGGGGCCGCCGATGCCGCCGTCGCCGCGCGCGAAGCGCGACGCCACCAGCGTCGCCAGCGGCGCGCCGGCCGCGTCCTTGAGCACGGTCTGGTGGCGGATCACCAGCCCCTTGTCCTTGCCCTTGTCGAACACGCCGAGCACGCTGGAATCGGCGGTGATGTCGGCGGCGACCGGCATCGGCTTGTGGAAGGTGATGTCGCGCTCGCCGTCCACCACCATCACCCGGTTGAGATTCATCTCGCCGGGGCCGGAGCCCCACGCCGCGACCGAGGCGAAGGTCGGCACCACCTTGAGCGGACGCGGGGTGAGGCAGGCTTCGTTGACGAACGCCAGTTCGTTCTCATCCATCGGGTCGGCGCCGAGCCCGATGCCGTAGGCGTAGAGCATCACTTCACGGTCGCTGTAGCTGTATCGCTGGCCGATGTTCTTCAGCGCCATGAGCTGATCGTAACTGAGCGCCATCTGCGTCTTTCCTCCGTATCTTTTCGTCATGCCCGCGACGGCGGCATAGTGTCCTCGGATCCGGCTGGACCCGCGCCGGCGCGGGGATGACCCGGTTGTTGTTCTGAAAGTCCGCCGGTCACATTCAGATCGGCGTGAAGAACGGCAACGGCGCGCCGTCGGTCGGCTTGAACACCACCTTCACCTTCTGGCCGATCTTCAATGTCGCCAGATCGCAATCGACGAAGTTGGTCTGCACCGCGGGGCCCTCCTTCAGCTTGACGTAGCCGATGGCATAAGGGCCGGTCGGGGATTTCCGCATCAGGCTGTAGGTGTAGATCTCGCCCTCGCCGCTGCTCTCCTCCCACACCGTCTTGTCGGAGAAGCAGAACGGGCAGATCGCGCGCGGGAAGTAATGCGCCTCGCCGCAGGCGAGACAGCGCTTGATGAGGAATTTGCCCTCCTTCGCGGCATCCCAGAACGGCTGCGTCTCTGCGTTGCCCTGCGGGGCCGGATACTTCTTCTCTTGAACTTTGGCGTCGGTCATCACACGCGCTCCAGAATTGCGGTCGAGGCGGCATGGCGGACGCCGAGCAGGCCGCCGGTGCCGTGGGCGATGGCGAGATCGCAGTTCGGCACCTGCACCTTGGGGTGCGCCTCGCCGCGCAACTGGCGCACCGCCTCGATGATCTTGGTCATGCCGCCGCGGTTGACCGGATGGTTGCTGCACAGCCCGCCGCCGTCGGTGTTGAACGGCAGCTTGCCGACGCCGGAAATCAAGTTGCCGTCGGCGACGAACTTGCCGCCCTCGCCCTTCTTGCAGAAGCCGAGGTCCTCAAGCTGCATCAGCACCGTGATGGTGAAGCTGTCGTAGATCGAGGCGTATTTGATATCCTGAGGCGTTACGCTCGCCTCCTCGAAGGCGCGCGGGCCCGACCACACGCCGGCGGAATAGGTCAGGTCGAGGTCCTTGCCGCCGCGCGGCCCCTTCATCGCCTCGCCGTGGCCGATCAGCCGCACCTGCGGCTTCTTCAGGCTCCTGGCGATCTCGGGCCGGACGACGATCAGCGCGCCGCCGCCGTCGGTAACGACGCAGCAATCCATGCGGTGCAGCGGATCGGAGATCATCGGCGAGTTGAGCACGTCCTCCACCGTCACCACGTCCTTCAGCATCGCGTTGGGGTTGTACTGCGCGTGATGCGAGGCCGCGACCTTGATCCAGGCGAGTTGTTCGCTGGTGGTGCCGTAGTCGTGCATGTGGCGCATGGCACACATGCCGTAAGCATTATGAGTGGTGGCGCCGTAGGCCGCCTCGAAATCCACTTCCGCGCCGGCGGGGCGCGGCGGCATCACGCTGGTGCGCGGCTTGCCGGCCAGCGTCACCAACGCAACCGAGCACTTGCCGGCGGCGATGGCCTCGGCGGCGTGGCCGAGGTGGATGATGTAGGAGCAGCCGCCGGTTTCGGTGGAATCGACGTGGCGGAGCCGCCCGGTGTCCAGGCCCAGATAGTCCACCATGGGCCAGGCCCCGCCCGGCGCGTCGCCGGCGCAGAAATAGCCGTCCACGTCGGCGATCGACAGGCCGGCGTCCTTCAGCGCACCTTTTGCGACCTCAGCGTGCAGTTGCGCGATGGATTTATCGGGCGCGTGCCGGGTCGGGTGTTCGTAAATCCCGGCGATGTAGGCTTGGCCTTTGATCGTCAAAACAGATGCCTCCGCTGGCGGTGGGTCCCCAGCGGATTTTCTGGCCCGTCCGCGCAGGCTTGGCAAGCGCGGAAATATTCCGCGCCGTGAGATTGAATTGGGGGAGCCGTCACCCTGAAAAACTGACCGGAAACGAGGCGTCATCGTCCGCCAACGGGTCCGTGCAAAGCACGGCCCGATGACAGGCTCCGGCGAACGATCCAGTCATCCGCGGCAGTCGTGAGAGAAACCCGATCCAACAGAGGGTCCTGGATACTCCGCCTTCGCGGAGTATGACGATTTTCGTGTGGCACCTGTCCAAGGAAACAAGTTTCTGCTCGCACCTCAGGACGCCGCCGCGCGCGGGACAAACCTCAATACATCCCGCTATTCCGCCGCGATCTGCCGCGCCACCGGCGGCGGGTTCTCCAGATCCTTCGCCAGTTGCGCGTGGCGCGCCTTGGCCTCCCGGATCGCCTTCTCCTTCACCGGCCCGTAGCCGCGAATGCGGTCCGGCAGCGACAGCAGTTCGACGGCGATATCGGCGTTCGCCGGCGACAGCAGCCGCAACACGGTGTCGACGTCGCGCTCGTAATCGACGATCAACTGGCGCTCGGTCTTGCGATCCTCGTTGTAGCCGAAGATATCGAAGGCGGTGCCGCGCAGCCCCTTCATCCGCGCCAGCAGCCGGAACAGCGGCAGGATCCACGGGCCGAACTGCCGCTTCAGCGGCCGGCCCTGCACGTCGAGGTCGGACGACAGGATCGGCGGCGCCAGGTTGAAGCTGATCTTGAAGTCGCCCTCGAACTGCTCGCGCAGCAGCTTGTCGAAGCTGCCGTCGGTGAACAGCCGCGCCACCTCGTACTCGTCCTTGTAGGCCAGCAGCTTGGCGTAGTTGATCGCCACCGCGCGCGGCAGCGCCTCGCCGAAGCCGCCGTCGTTCGCCGCCTTGCGGACGCGATCGACCAATGCGCGATACCGTGTGGCGAGCGCCGCGTTCTGGTAGTTGGTCAACAACACGGTGCGATGGGCGATGATCTCGTCGAGCGACATGGCCTCTAACGTCCTGGGCGCGGACGCCTGGTCCCGGCCCTCGATCATCTGCGCCAGCCGCGCCGGATCCGCCGCCGCCAGCCGTCCCAACTGGAACGCCTGGGTATTCATCTTGATCGCGACGCCGTTGACCTCGATGGCCTGCAACAGCGCCTGCGCCGACAGCGGCAGCCGGCCCTGCTGATAGGCGTAGCCCATCATCATCATGTTGGTGGCGATGGCGTCGCCCAATAGCGCCTCCGCGACCTTGGTGAAATCCATGAACGCGGAATCTCGGGTCAGCGCGCCTTGCAGCACGCTGTTGACCTTGCGGTTCTGGAAATCGAAATCGCGGTTGCGGATGAAATCGGCGATCGGGATCAGGTGGGTGTTGACGACGCCGTGGGTGCGGCTGGAATCGCACAGCGTCAGCGTCTCCTTGGAAATCGCCATCACCTCGTCGGCGGCGATCAGGAGATCGGCCGAGCCGGTGACGATGCGCGAGGTCTTCACATCGTCGGGGTTCTGCGACAGCCGCACATGGCTCAGCACCGCGCCGCCCTTCTGCGCCAGCCCCGACATGTCGAGGATCATGCTGGCCTTGCCCTCGATATGCGCCGCCATGCCGAGCAGCGCGCCGATGGTCAGCACGCCGGTGCCGCCGACGCCGCCCACCGCGATGTTATACGGCCGGTCCAGCGACGGTCGCGAAGCTGGCTCCGGCAGGTCGCCGACCAGCGCGGACACGTCCATCGCCGCACGCTTGCGCAAGGTGCCGCCGTCGATATTGACGAACGACGGACAGAAGCCTTTGACGCACGAATAGTCCTTGTTGCAACTCGACTGGTTGATGGTGCGCTTGCGGCCGAGTTCGGTCTCCAGCGGCTCCACCGAGATGCAGTTCGACTGCACCGAGCAGTCGCCGCAGCCCTCGCACACCGCCGGGTTGATAAACACCCGGCGCGCGGGATCCTCCATGATGCCGCGCTTGCGGCGGCGGCGCTTCTCGGCGGCGCAGGTCTGCACGAACACGATGGCCGAGCAGCCGGGCGTCTCGCGCAGCGTCTTCATCACGGTGTCGAGGTCGTCGCGGTGCGCAGTCTTGGTGCCGGGCGCGATGGTGGACGGCGGATAGGCGTCGGGGTTCTCCGACACCAGATAGATGTTGCGCACGCCCTCGCTGTGAAGCTGATAGGTGATCTGCTGCGGCGACAGGTCGCCGTCGTGGCGCTGGCCGCCGGTCATGGCGACGGCGTCGTTGTAGAGGATCTTGTAGGTGATGTTGGCCTTGGAGGCCACCGCCTGCCGGATCGCCAGGCTGCCCGAATGGAAATAGGTGCCGTCGCCGAGGTTGGCGAAGATGTGCTTCTCATTGGTGAACGGCGCGATGCCGACCCACGGCACGCCCTCGCCGCCCATGTGGGTGAAGGTCTCGGTGTTGCGGTCCATCCACAGCGACATGAAGTGGCAGCCGATGCCGGCCAGGGCGCGGCTGCCGTCCGGCACCTTGGTCGAGGTGTTGTGCGGGCAGCCGGAGCAGAAATACGGCGTGCGCGCGATCGGCACCGCCGGCTGCACCTGCGAGGCGGTGCGGCCGTGGAACCAGTCGGCACGGCTGCGGATCAGCGCCGCGATCTCCGGATCGATCTCCATCGCCAGCAGGCGGTCGGCCATCGCGGTGGCGATGCTGGCGACGCCGAGTTCTTCCGCGAACGGCAGGAAGCGCTTGTCGTGATCATCCATCTTGCCGACGATGCGCGGGCGCACGTCGTCGCGCCAGTTGAACAGCTCCTGCTTGACCTGGTTCTCGACGATCTCGCGGCGTTCCTCGACGATGAAGATTTCCTGCAAGCCGACCGCGAACTGCCGCACGCCTTCCGGCTCCAGCGGCCACGGCATCCCGATCTTGTAGAGCCGCAGGCCGATACGCGCCGCCACCTGCTCGGTGATGCCGAGTTCGCGCAACGCCTGCCGCACGTCCTCGTAGCTCTTGCCCGAGGCCATGATGCCGAACCGCGCGTTCGGCGAATCCATGGTGATGCGGTTGATCCTGTTGGCGCGGGCGAAGGCGATGGCCGCGAAGCCCTTATAGTCCTGCAAGCGACGGTCCTGCTCGTAGCGGTCGTCGGGCCAGCGCAGGTTGAGGCCGCCCGGCGGCATCTCGAAGTCGGTCGGGATCGCGAACGGCGTCAGCTCATCGGCGAGGTCGATCTCGGCGGTCGTCTCCACCGTCTCGGTAATCACCTTCATGCCGACCCAGCAGCCGGAATAGCGCGACATCGCGATGCCGAGCAGCCCCATCTGGATCATCTCGTGGATGCTCGACGGATAGAGATACGGCATCAAGGCCGAGATGAAGGCGTGGTCCGACTGATGCGGCACCGTCGACGACTTGGCGCCGTGATCGTCGCCGGCGAGACACAGCACGCCGCCGTTCTTCGCCGAACCCGCCGCGTTGCCGTGGCGGAAGACGTCGCCGCAGCGATCGACGCCGGGGCCCTTGCCGTACCAGATGCCGACGATGCCGTCGTACTTCGCCCCCGGCGACAGGTTGAGTTGCTGCGAGCCCCAGATCGCGGTGGCGGCGAGATCCTCGTTGACGCCGGGCTGGAATTTGACGTTGTACTGTTCGAGGTGCCTGCGCGCCGCCATCAACTGCTGATCGTAGCCGCCGAGCGGCGAGCCGCGATAGCCCGTGACCAGACCGGCGGTGTTGAGGCCGCTCGCGCGGTCGCGCCGGATCTGCGCCATCGGCAGCCGGACCAGCGCCTGAATGCCCGTGAGAAAGATGTGACCGGAGTCTTGAGTGTATTTCTGATCGAGACTGATCGGACCTTGGTTGATGCCCATTCCGCCCTCTTATTGCACCCGCCGGAGGTGAGTTCTTGTCGATGGTGGTATCGCCTTTAGAACCAGTCTACGTCGCTTTTCCGCCGCAAGGTAAGACAAATCTCCGCCATCGGACGGCTTGCGCGCGCATCATAATTTCATTGCGGAAACCGCATGTTTCATTGTGAAAGATGTCGTTCGCCGCGCGTTTTTGCACACGGCGTTGCGCGGCTCCGTCGGACGGCGCGCCGGGATCGCTATTTTGCACCGCGGCAAAGCCCGCGAGCGCGATGACAACGATGGAATCAGGCAGCAGCGGCCGCGCCGGGATGCCCTCCGCCGCATGTTCCGCCGGAACGCTTCGCGACCTCTGGCATTGACCCTGAGCAGAGAGAGGAGCGCAGCAACCATGGCCCAGGACCGCGACCCTAACGATCCGTTCCGACCCGCACGCAGCGATGAGGCGCTTTCCGATGCGCCGTTCCTCGACAACGAGTTGCAGCCCGATCCTGAACTGTCGGAGGGGCCGGCCAGTCCTACCCGCATCGCGATGTATGCGGTCGCAGCGGCGGTGATTCTGGGTGCGCTGTTCTACGGCCTGAACTCCGGCGAACAGACCACCACGACCCCCGGCGCGACGCCGACCGCGCAAACCACCGCGCCGACATCGACGCCGAAGTCCGATCGCGGCAACGTCAACCCGAACCTGGCCGACCAGACCAAGCCGCCGGTGGCGCCGGGCGTGCGCGATGTCACGCCCTACAACACCGGGCCCGGCGTGACGACCGGCACGGCGCCGGCGCAGCCGCAATCGTCCTCACCGCCGGCAAGCAATGGCAGCAAGACGCAGCAGTAACCCGTCTGGACTCGTTCCCGGTGGGATTGAACGCTCCAACTAACAGCAACGGATGATCGCCAATAGCAGCGGGGTGTGTTCACGATGCACCCCGCTGTCGTTGTGTCCGGTCAGACGCCAAACATCTTGTTCAGGTCGGCGGCCGGATAGCCGTCCGCGAACGAGGCGAACGAGCCGTTCTCGGCGATGTCGCGCGCGGATCGCATCAATGCGCCCCACGCGGCACGCGCCAGCGCGCCGCCGACGCTGATGCGGCGCACGCCGAGTTCGGCCGCTTCCGCGACTGTCAGGCCGGGCCAGCCGATCAAAAGATTGACCGGCTTGGGTGCGACAGCCTTCACCACCGCCGAAATCTGCTCCGGCGTGCGGATGCCGGGGGCGTAAAGGCAATCGGCCCCCGCCTCGGCATAGGCGACGAGGCGGTCCAGCACCCTATCGAGATCGCCCTGCCCGACGAAAAAGTCCTCGCACCGCCCGATCAGCATCACGTCAGCGTCGCTGGCGTCGATTGCCGCCCGTGAGGCGGCGATGCGCTCGATCGCCAGCGAGCGCTCGTAGAGCGGCCGCGTCTTGTCGCCGGTGGAATCCTCGATCGACAGTCCGGCGACGCCAGTGGCGATCGCCCGCGTCACGTTCGCCGCCACGGCGTCCGGCGCATCGGCGAACCCGCCCTCGAAGTCGGCATTGACCGGCAGATCGACGGCGGCGCAAAGCCGGCTCAGATGGTCGATCACGTCGTCGCAGGTCACCTTGTTGTCGGCGCGTCCGGTCGACCACGCATAGCCGGCACTGGTCGAGGCCAGCGCCTTGAATCCGAGATGCTGCAAGGCGCGCGCGGAGCCCGCGTCCCACGGATTCGGGATCACGAAACAACCGCTTTGATGCAACCGGCGGAACGCCGCGCGCTTCTCCGAAACCGATATCGCCATCGCCTGCCATCCTTCACGATTTTTGCGGGATACTATCACATAATCGGCGGCCATGCTTCGGTTCGCGCCGAACCGTTCGCGCGGGCCGTCAATGCAGGTTGGCGTCGTAGACGAACTTCGGCATCTCCCATTTGAAGGCGATGGCCAGCAGCCGGAACGTCAGCCCGATCGCCAGCGTCGCCAGCACCACGAGGTCGTGGTTGAGCTGCAACCAGACCCCGCCGACATAGACGATGCCGACCGCCACCGAGACGCTGGCGTAAAGCTCGCTGCGAAACAGCAGCGGCACGTCGTTGCACAGCACGTCGCGCAGCACGCCGCCGACGCAGCCGGTAATCATGCCGGAGACGATGACGATGAGCAGCGGCACCTGCATCGTCAGCGCGACGTCGCAGCCGAGGATGGTAAACACCACGAGCCCGATGGCGTCCAGCACCAGAAAGGTCATGCGCAGCCGCTGCATGAAACGCGCGATCGCGATCGTCAGCAAAGCGGAGACGGCGGTGAGCCCGAGCAGCCACGGATGCGCGACCCACAACAGCGGGTGATGCCCGAGCAGCACGTCGCGCACCGAGCCGCCGCCGAGCGCGGTGACGCAGCCGAGCAGCGCCACGCCCATCCAGTCCATGTTGCGCCGGCCGGCGGCGAGCGCCGCGGTCATGGCCTCGGCCACGAAGCCCACCAGCGCCAGCGCATAGAGGATCGTATCGCTGTGCTGCATGAATCCCCCCGGACGCGCGGCCCCCGGCGCGGCTCCGGCCGCCTACAGCGGCAGGTTGTCGTGCTTCTTCGCCGGGATCTCGACCTTCTTGTCGCGCAGCATGGCGAGGGCGCGGGCGATGCGTCGGCGCGTCGAATGCGGCATGATGACGTCGTCGATGTAGCCGCGCTCGGCGGCGATGAACGGCGACAGGAAACGATCCTCGTATTCCCTGGTGCGCGCCGCGATCTTGTCGGGATCGTTCATGTCCTGACGGAAGATGATCTCGACCGCGCCCTTGGCGCCCATCACCGCGATCTGCGCGGTCGGCCAGGCGTAGTTCATGTCGGCGCCGATCTCCTTCGAGGCCATCACGTCGAACGCGCCGCCGTAAGCCTTGCGGGTGATGACGGTGACCAGCGGCACGGTGCATTGCGAATAGGCGAACAGCAGCTTCGCGCCGTGCTTGATGAGGCCGCCGTATTCCTGCGCGGTGCCGGGCAAAAATCCCGGCACGTCGACGAAGGTCACGATCGGAATGTTGAAGGCGTCGCAAAAACGGACAAAGCGCGCCGCCTTGCGCGAGGCGTCACTGTCGAGCACGCCGGCCAGCACCATCGGCTGGTTGGCGACGAAGCCCACGGTGCGGCCGGCGATGCGGCCGAAGCCGGTGACGATGTTCTTGGCGAAGGTCGGGGCCAGTTCAAAAAAGTCGCCCTCGTCCACCACCTTGAGGATCAGCTCCTTGATGTCGTAGGGCACGTTCGGATTGTCGGGGACCAGCGTATCGAGCGAGTTGTCCACCCGCTCGATGTCGTCGAAGCTCGGCCATTCCGGCACGCCGTCGGCGTTGTTGGACGGCAGGAAGTTGAGCAGTCGGCGCATCTGCAACAGCGTCTCGACGTCGTTGTCGAAAGCACCGTCGGCGATCGAGGAGCGCGTGGCGTGAACCGATGCGCCGCCGAGTTCTTCCGCCGTCACCACCTCGTTGGTCACCGTCTTCACCACGTCGGGCCCGGTGACGAACATGTAGCTGGTGTCCTTCACCATGAAGATGAAGTCGGTCATCGCCGGCGAATAGACGTCGCCGCCGGCGCACGGCCCCATGATGACGCTGATCTGCGGGATGACGCCGGACGCCTGCACGTTGCGGCGGAACACGTAGGAGTAGCCGGCGAGCGCCGCCACGCCCTCCTGGATGCGCGCGCCGCCGGCGTCGTAGAGGCCGACGATGGGCGCGCGCGCCTTCATCGCCATGTCCTGCAACTTGGTGATCTTGAGCGCGTGGGTTTCCGACAGCGAGCCGCCGAACACGGTAAAGTCCTTGGCGAAGACGAAGACCTTGCGGCCGTTGACGGTGCCCCAGCCGGTCACCACGCCGTCGCCGGGGATGCGGGTCTTCTCCATGCCGAACTCGGTCGAGCGGTGCTCGACGAACATGTCAAACTCCTCGAACGAGCCCTTGTCGAGCAGCACCTCGATGCGCTCGCGCGCCGTCAGCTTGCCGCGCTTGTGCTGTGCCTCGATGCGCTTTTCGCCACCGCCGAGTTTCGCGCCGGCGCGGCGCGCTTCGAGAGATTTCAGAATGTCGATCATCAGGTCCCAGCCATCGGTGGGGGGCGCCGCCGCGCCCCCGTTTTGCGTGATGGCGGCTTTCTATCATGCGGGCTTGAGGGATGGAAACCGGGGACCTGATGCAATTGCCGGCCAAAATCCCTATGCTTGGCGCGCGTTATCCCCCAAGGAGACAAGACATGACTGCCGATGCCGCCGAATCCGCCACTGGCGCCGCCACTGGCGGGGTCAACACCCTGCTGCGGATCGAGGGCCTGACGCTGTTCGCCGGCATGACGCTGCTTTACGGCCTGTGGGGCGGCTCGTGGTGGATTTACGCGGCGCTGTTCTTCGTGCCGGACCTGAGCTTCCTCGCCTATCTGGCGGGGCCGCGGGCGGGCGCTGCGGCCTACAACGCCATGCACACCTACCTGCCCTCGCTGGTGCTGTCGGTGATCGGCTTCGCCCTGGTGATGCCGATGACGCTGTCGGTGGCGATGATCTGGATGGCCCATATCGGGATCGACCGGGCGCTCGGCTACGGGCTGAAATACGACGCCGGCTTCGGCTTCACCCATCTCGGCCGGATCGGCAAGGCGGCGCGCGGGGGCGCCTGAGGCCGCCCGCGTCCCGGAGCGAAGCGGCGCAAGAGCCAGCGTGGTGTCTCGAAGACGTCATCCCGAGAACCCGTCTGGAAACGAGGCGTCATCGTCCGCGAAGGTGGACGATCCCGTAACCCTTGACCTCCGGGCGTACTGGATACCCGCCTTCGCGGGTATGACGGTTTTCGTGTTGCCTCGCAAACCACCGCTTCAAATCGCGCCGATGTCGCCGAGCAGCTGCTTCGCCAGCGTCATTCGTGCCGTCATGTGACGCGGCTCGCGGATGTCGAGATTGAGCGCGAACACGGTCTGTCCGCCGCCGGCTTTCTCGGCCCAGCCGACCAGCCAGCCGACCGAGGCGCTCGGCCCGCCCTCGCCGGTGCGGTCGTCGATCCCCACAAGCCCGGTCTTGTAGCGGATCACCGCCTCGCCGGCCTTCTCCACCGGCAGGATATCGCGGGTCAGGGTCTGGCTGCGCTTTGATACCGGCAGCGCGCCGCGCCGCAGCCGGTCGAGAAAGTCGATCTGCTGCATCGGGTCGATCCGCATCGCGCCGGTGAGCCAGAAGCGGTCGATGCCGCCGCCGATATCCTTGTTGCCGTAGTCGAGCGCCCTGACGTAGCTCTGCATCCGCTCCGCGCCGATCCGCCGCGCGATCTCCTGATAGACCGGCACGGCTGACGCCGCGATCGCGGAACGCAGCGTGTGATCCCTGTTCCAGTCGGGAAACGGCCGTTTGACGCCGTCCCACTTGAACACGTCCTTGTCGGGGTCGGCCACCACGCCGGTTTCCAGCGCGATCAGCGAATTGGGAATCTTGAAGGTCGAGGCCGGCAGGATCGCCTCGCCCGAGCGCGTCGAGTCGCTGGCGACGATCGAATAGTCGTCGGTCAGATAGCCGACGAAGGTGCCCGCCGTGCCGGCCTCGTCGAAGCGTTTGGCGAGATCGTCGCGGATCTGGCCGCGCGGCTGCGCGACATCGGCGCGGACGGTGCGCGGGAGCGCGGCCACGGCGGCAAGGCAAGCGAGGGCGTGGCGGCGGCTGAGCATCGGCATGTCCGGCGTCTGGAAGCGGGTGCGGGTTACTCTCGGCGGCATCGTGGTCAAACAATGACCTCAGCGCCCGCGCCCCGACAGCCGGAGCACGAACACCAGCACCTCGGCCACCGCCCTGTAAAGCTCGGCCGGAATTTCGTCGCCGAGTTCGACATTGGCGAGCGCGCCGGCCAGCACCTCGTTCTCCTCGATGGGAACGTCATGGGCCTTGGCGACCTCGATGATCTTGTCGCCGAGCGCGCCGCGCCCCTTGGCCACCACGCGCGGCGCGCCGGCATGGTCGTATTCCAGCGCGACCGCCAGCCGGTCCTTCGCGTCCCGCGCCTGCGTCATCACATCGCCCGATCGAGGAAATGGCCGGCCGCCGCCACAGCGGGCTGCGGCGGCGCGCCGTCGCGGATCACGATCTCGCCGGGCTTGAGTTCGGCGAGGCTCAGCGCCTGACTGAGTTGCGCCGCGCCGGCCCGCAACCGGCCGGCGGTGGCCGGCCGCTCCGCCCACATCCGCACCGAGGTCGTCTCGCCGCTCAGCGACACCAGCGCATGGACCGGCCCGGCCGGCTCGACATCGAGCGAGAATCGCGCCCGCCACACTCGTCTGGCGGCCTCGGCCTCGCCCTGGTTGCCGCCGCCGTCACGCGCGATCTCGAACTGCGCCACGGCGGTTCCCGCCGGCGTCGCGAAGGGTATCTCGAAATGCCAGCGCGCCGCCGCCGGATCGCTGCGCAGGGTCGCCGCCGCGTCCGCGCGTTCGGGGAGCGAGGCGACCTGCAACAGGGTCTGCCGCGCCAGCGCGGCGTCGGTGTCGTCGCGCAGCCGGTGGACCACCTCGGCCGCCGACGCCCCGGCCGCGAGCGACGTCACCGCCACCGCCTGCGCCGCCGGCAACGCGCCGCGAAGCGGCGGCGGCGGCAGATTGGTGCGCGCGACGGCGGCGTCATCCGCGGCGTCCGCCATCCCGGCCGGCGACGCGCCGCCCGGCAGCGTCGCGGCTTCCTGCAACAGGTTGAGCGCCAGCTTCGCCGCCACCGCATCCAGCGGCGCGCCGGGCGTGGCGGTGAAGCGGCCGCCGGCGCGGACGACGTCCTCGGCCACCGGCAGCCGCGCCTGCGGCAGCAGAATTTCCTGCACGTCGAGATCGGGCGTCAGCGACGGCGACGCGATGCGGCCCGACGCAGCCACAGCGGCGGCAGCTCCCGCTGGCGGCGTGGTCGCGGGACGGGACGGCGCGCCGTCCGCCATCGGCGCCTCGTCCGGTTGCAGCGACAGCATCTGCCGGAACACCAAGAGCGCCGCTTTCAGGTCCGGGATCGCACCGCCCGCCCCTGGCGTCGCCGCACCGCTCGCCAGCGACTGTTCGAGGAACAGGCCGGAGGTCTTGAACCCCGCCTGAATGTCGTCACCCGACAGCGCCGCGTCGAGCGCGGGCCGGCGTCCCAGAAGTTGCAGCGCCGCCTGTTGCAGCGGCGGCGGCAGGTTGCCCGAGCGCACCGCCGCCTCCAGATTGGCGTATAGCTGCGACAGCCCGGCCTGCTTTATCGCGGCGCTCTGCGCCGCCGCCGACACCGCCAGCGCCTCCAGCGCGCTTAAGCCCCCTGCCTGAGGCGTTGGGACCACCGGCGCGGCCTTGCTCACGGCGGCCGCATCGGTGCCGAGCGTCACCCGATCACCGGGCGGCGCGGACGTTGTCGCCGAAGGCTGCTGCCCGACCACCGCGAGGCGGATGCCGTCCGCCGTCTGCGACACCGCAAGCCGCAGGCTCTGCCCCACCTGCAACGGAATTTCCGACATCACCTCGATCGCCAGACTGGCGATCGCGATGCGCACCGCGTTGTCGCCGAGCAGCTTGAGCACCTGCGCGTCGATCACGCTGCCGGGCCGCAGCACCGCCTCGGTGGGCACGCCCTGCGCGGCGATGACCGGAAAGATCGGGTTGAGCGAGATCGCCATGGCCTGCGGCATCCTGTTGCCGCGGCAGCCTACCGCGCGCCCTGTAAACCCGCCGTTAACTTCTGGCGCAACCTTACGCCGGCGCGCGCGCCGCCAGCATCAGGGCCGCGGCGCGAAACTCCCGCAGCCGGGCGTCGCGGCGCGCCGTGGCCTCGGCGTCCGCGCCCCATTGCGCGATGTTCCAGTCCTCGTCGACATGCGCCGCCGCCCACACCTCGTCCGCCGTGCGCGCGCCGCGCAACAGCGCCAGCGCCAACAGCGCCGAGCCGGTCACCGTGGTCACCACATGCAGCGCCGCGACGGTCCACGGATCGTCCGGCAGCGCCGCGCGCGCGGCTGCGAGCGCCGGCTCGGGCTGGCGCACATGCACGATGCCTTCCGCCAGCATGAAGCGCGCATTGAGCGTCTCGGCGGCCCAGTACAGCACCGGGTCCCAGTGCTCGGCCTCGCGCGCCACCAGCCCCTCCGGGTGCGCGGCGCGATAGAACAGCAGATCGGACTCGAAATATTTGGCGATGTCGGCGGCGACCGCCTCGACCCGCCCGACCACGCCGGCGATGACGCTGTTGGCGAGCCGCGTCAGTGGCATCGTCATCGGATCGATGGCTTCGCCTTGCGCGTTCCATTCATCGGCAATCGCCTGCGCGATCTCGCGCGACGGCACCATCAGCGGCTGCCGCGCCGGGGTGTGAACCGGCTTGCCGTCGAGCACGATGGCGAAACCGTCGTCCGCCTCGACAAATCCGGCGCTGCTGTAGAAGCGCTTGCGTTGCGGGGCGCGCGAGGTCTGGCGAACCGCCTCCTGCGGATCGAGGGCGGCATTGGCGGCAACGTCTTCAAACAGGTCACGCATGGCGGCAAGTCGCCTCTCACTGGTTGGCGCAGGCGCGCGAATAGGCGGCGCGGTCGGCGGAGTCCAGACCGGCGCCCGCGCCCTGATGCAGGCAGTCGATGACGCGGTCGCGGAACGAGCCGCGCCGCGCGCGCTTGACTTTCGGCTGCTGCGGCGGCGCATCGAACTGCGGCACCGCCGGCACCTCGATCCGCGGTGGCGGCGGAGGCGGCGGTGTCGGGAGCGGCGGCGTGATGCCGGGCGCGATCATCTGCGCGATGGCGCCGCCGCCTATCGTCGTCAGCACCAGCATGGCGCACAGCATCGCGACCGGAAAACCCCTCATCGTCGATACGTTGTGATCGGACAGCGAAACCACAAGAGCGCTATTCCTCCGGCGCGTGCTCGATCGGATCGAAGCGGTCCGCCTCCAGCCCGAGCAGGTTCCACGATTGCAGCATGTGCGGCGGCAGCGGCGCGGTGGCGTCGATCACCCCGCCGCGCGGGTGCGGAATGACGATGCGCCGCGCCAACAGATGCAGCCGGTTCTGGATGCCGCCCGGCAACTGCCAGTTCTCCTTGTTGAAGTATTTCGGATCGCCGA
>JBIQLW010000021.1:0-67501 GCA_044463945.1 Bradyrhizobiaceae bacterium
CAGGTGCCCCTTACTCGATCACCCCCAGCCAGTCCGCCGCCCCCCGCCACAGCGTATTGCGGTGCTCGCGCCGGAAAAATCCCATGTGGCCGATCTTCTTCACGCCGGCGTCGGATGGCGCCACCGACACCACCTCGGGCGTGGTCGCGGTGAAGCCGGAGCACAACAGCTCCACCGCGGGGCGCGGCGCCCAGGTGTCGTCGGTGAAGGCGAGCGCGCGCAGCGGCGCCTTGTAGTTGGCGAAGTTGGGCAGCGCCGCAAGCGTCGGGTCGTCGAGCAGATAGCGCTGGCTCATCACCCAGCGCTTCCATTCGAGGAAGACCCCCTTCGGCAGGTCCTGCCCCAGCATCAGCCGCCCCGGCAGATAGCCGGCGAGCCGCGCCACCGGCGCGCCGACATAGTTCATGAACAGATAGACGCGGTAGCGCTCCGGCGCCGGCATCAGCTTCCAGTAGGCGGCCTGCGCCGAGATCAAGAGCGCGCGGGCGACCTCGGTGTTGTTCGGCAACAGCCCGAGCGCCTGACCGCCGAAGGAATGGCCGACATAATGCAGCGGCAGGTTGCCGTAGCGCTCGCGCATCCACGTCACCGCGCCGGTGACGTCTTTTGCGGCCCAGTCCGTCATCGTCGCATCGAAGCCGCGCAGCGACGGCGCCCGGCCCGCTCCCGCCGGCGGCTTCGGCCGCGAGCCGCCGATGCCGCGATAGTCGTAGGTCAGGACCGCGCAGCCCTGCCGCGCGAGATAGCGCGCGAAGCCGTCGTAATAGCCGCGCGGCACCGCCGTCGCCGCGTTGATGAGCACGGCGTGGTGCTTCCTCCCGCGCGGCAGGAACAGGGTGGCGGCGAGGGCATATCCATCGGTGGCGAAAATCGAGATATCGTCGGAAAAGACGTCGTCCAGCACAGCCTCGGTCACGGTCGCTTCATCGTCCTTCGATGCGTCCAGCGCGCGAAAAATCCCGCCGCCGCCGGCATTCTATAGCAAACCCTTGGTTTGAAACGACGATTTCCAACTGGCGGGAAGCCGCATGGCTGTGTATAACCCGCCGATCCGCCCGCCAAGGACGGCGGCAGGTTTTCCCAGGAGTTGAAGATGTCCGAGCGGTGGACACCCGACAGTTGGCGCAGCAAGCCGGTGGTGCAGATGCCGGCCTATCCCGATGCGAAGGCTCTGGCCGACGTCGAGGCGCAGCTTGCGACGTTTCCGCCGCTGGTTTTTGCCGGTGAGGCGCGCAATCTGAAGAAAGCCTTGGCCCGAGTCGCAGAGGGCGAGGCGTTCCTGTTGCAGGGCGGCGACTGCGCCGAGAGCTTCGCCGAGCACGGCGCCAACAACATCCGCGACTTCTTCCGCGTGCTGCTGCAAATGGCGGTGGTGCTGACCTATGCCGGCGCGGTGCCGGTGGTGAAGGTCGGCCGCATCGCCGGCCAGTTCGCCAAGCCGCGTTCCTCGCCGGTCGAGAAGGTCGACGGCGTCGAACTGCCGAGCTATCGCGGCGACATCATCAACGACATCGCCTTCACGCCCGAGGCACGCACCCCCGATCCGCGCCGGCAGGTGATGGCCTACCGGCAGTCGGCGGCGACGCTGAACCTGTTGCGCGCCTTCGCGACCGGCGGCTACGCCAATCTCGGCAGCGTCCACGAGTGGATGCTCGGCTTCGTCAAGGATTCCTCGCAGGCGCGGCGCTACAAGGAACTGGCCGACCGTATCTCCGACGCGCTGAACTTCATGCGCGCCTGCGGCCTCAATCTGGAAAGCCATCCGGAACTGCGCTCGACCGAGATCTACACCAGCCACGAGGCGCTGCTGCTCGGCTACGAGCAGGCGTTCACCCGCGTCGATTCCACCACCGGCGACTGGTACGCCACCTCCGGCCACATGATCTGGATCGGCGACCGCACCCGCCAGCTCGATCACGCCCATGTCGAGTATTTCCGCGGCATCAAGAACCCGATCGGGCTGAAGTGCGGGCCATCGCTCAAGCCCGACGAACTGCTGAAGCTGATCGACGTCCTCAACCCGGACAACGAGCCCGGCCGGCTGACCCTCATCAGCCGCTTCGGCGCCGACAAGGTCTCCGACGGCCTGCCGGCGCTGGTGCGCGCGGTGAAGCGGGAAGGCCGCGTCGTGGTGTGGTCGTGCGATCCGATGCACGGCAACACCATCACCTCGACCACCGGCTACAAGACCCGGCCGTTCGACCGCATCCTCTCCGAGGTGAAGTCGTTCTTCAGCGTCCACGCGGCGGAGGGCACCTATGCCGGCGGCGTGCATCTGGAGATGACCGGGCAGGACGTCACCGAGTGTCTCGGCGGCGCGCGGGCGATCACCGACGAGCACTTGAACGACCGCTATCACACCGTCTGCGATCCGCGCCTCAATGCCGACCAGTCGATCGACATGGCGTTCCTGATCGCCGAACTGTTGAAGCAGGAGCGCGCCGGCAAGGCGCAGCCGTTGTCGGCGGCGGCGGGAATGTGATGTGCTGCGCCTGTGGCGGGCGAGCGTCAATTCGTGGAACGGACTGGCGTTCGCCGCCCGCTCCGAATCCGCCGTCCGTGAGGAACTGGCGGCGCTGATCCTGTCGGTGCCGCTGGCCTGGCTGATCGGCACGACGCCGGCGCGCCGCGTCGAGATGGTGGCGGCGGTGCTGCTGCTGCTCGCCGTCGAACTGCTCAACACGGCCATCGAGAAACTGGCCGACCGCCTCACCATCGACCACGATCCGCAGATCGGCCGGGTCAAGGACATCGCCTCGGCGGCGGTCGGCGTCGCGCTGCTGATCGCCGCGCTGGTGTGGCTGGTCGCGCTTGGCGAACGTCTGGGCTTGATCTGAGAGCTGAATGAGTTGGAGCGTTTTATCCCGAAGCGGAAACACCTTGAAGCGTCATCGCCGGGCTTGACCCGGCGATCCATCCCCCTCCCTTTAGCCCTCCCCCGCTTGCGGGGGAGGGCAGGGTGGGGGCGATACGCGGATCAAGCCCGCGCACGACGGCGGGGAATCCGTCAAAAACAGAAAGCCGCGAGACAGGTGAGTTGATGACGACCGAATTCCGCATCACGCTGGCGCAACTCAATCCGACCGTCGGCGATATTCCCGGCAACGCCGAAAAGGCGCGCGCGGCGCGGGCGCGCGCGGCGGCCGAGCGCGCCGACCTCGTGGTGTTGCCCGAATTGTTCATCGCCGGCTATCCGCCGGAAGATCTGGTGCTGAAGCCGGCGTTTCAGGCCGCCTGCCGCGCGGCAATCGAGGACCTTGCGCGCGAGAGCGCGAATGGTCCGGCGATGCTGATCGGCACGCCGTGGGTCGATGGCGGCCGCCTCTACAACGCCTGTGCGCTGCTGGCGGACGGCCGCATCGCGGCGCTGCGGTACAAGGTCAACCTGCCGAACTATGGCGTGTTCGACGAGAAGCGGGTGTTCGCACGCGGCCCCGTGGCGGGGCCGGTGACGGTCGGCGGCGTGCGGATCGGCGTGCCGATCTGCGAGGACACCTGGCTGGAGGAATCGGCGGACTACGAGAACGTCGTCGAATGCCTCGCTGAGACCGGCGCGGAAATTCTGGTGGTGCCGAACGGCTCGCCCTACGCCAAGGGCAAGACCGACATGCGGCTGTCGATCTCGGTGGCGCGGGTCACCGAAAGCGAACTGCCGCTGGTCTATCTCAATCAGGTCGGCGGGCAGGACGAACTGGTGTTCGACGGCGCGTCCTTCGCGCTCAACACCGACCGCTCGCTCGCGGCGCAACTGCCGGCCTTCGTCGAAAGCATCACCACGCTGACCTTCACCAAGGGCGCGGACGGGTGGCGCTGCAATGGGCCGGTCGCGACGCTGCCAGACGACGACAAGGCGGACTACGCCGCCTGCGTGCTGGGCCTGCGCGACTATGTCGGCAAGAACGGCTTTCCCGGCGTGCTGATGGGCGTCTCCGGCGGCATCGATTCCGCACTGTGCGCGGCGATCGCCGTCGATGCGCTGGGCGCGGAGCGCGTGCGCGGCGTCATGCTGCCGTTCAAGTACACCGCGCAGGTGTCGCTTGACGACGCGGCGAAACTGGCGAAGGCGCTCGGCATCCGCTACGAGGTGCTGCCGATCGCGGAGGCCGTCAACGGCTTCGAGTCGATCCTCGCCGAACCGTTCAAGGGCCTGCCGCGCGACATCACCGAGGAGAATTTGCAGGCGCGCACCCGCGGCACGCTGTTGATGGCGCTGTCCAACAAGCTAGGCGCGATGGTGGTGACCACCGGCAACAAGTCGGAGATGTCGGTCGGCTACGCCACGCTGTATGGCGACATGAACGGCGGCTTCAATCCGATCAAGGACATCTACAAGACCGAGGTGTTCCGTTTGTCTCGCTTGCGCAATGCGTGGAAGCCCGACGGCGCGCTGGGGCCGTCCGGCGAGGTGATCCCCGAGAACATCATCGTGCGTCCGCCGACTGCCGAGTTGCGCGACAACCAGACCGATCAGGACTCGCTGCCGCCTTACGAAGTGCTCGACGCCATCCTCGAACGGCTGGTGGAGCGCGAGCAGCCGCTGGCGGACATCGTCGCCGCCGGCTTCGACCGCGACACCGTGGCGCGCATCGACCGGCTTCTGAACATCGCCGAATACAAGCGCCGGCAGGCCGCGCCGGGCGTCAAGGTGACGCGCAAGAACTTTGGCCGTGATCGCCGCTACCCGATCACCAACCGCTTCCGCGATTCAGGCCGGCCGCTGCCCGCCGCCGACGACAGCCTGCTGCCACGCCCCGGCCGCGCCTCGACCGCGGTGTTCGAGGGCTGACGCTATTCGCCGTCGTCATTCCGGGATGCGCGATAGCGTCAATCCTGAGTGTCTGACCGGAAACGAGGCGTCATCGTCCGCGAAGGCGGACGATTCAGTAATCGTGGCGATTGCGTGGGAAATTTGATCCGACATGGGATACTGGATACTCCGCGTTCGCGGAGCATGACGGCTCTCGTGTTGCAGACTCACTCTGAAAGTGAGTTTCCGGTCGAACGCTCAATGCCGTCGCGCAGACCTCAACTCATCATGCCTTGACGCGCCCCGTCACCGCTTTTGCAGGAAGGTCGGGCCGACGTTGCGGATGGTGCCGCTCTTGCTCGCGTCGGATGCGTCAGGCTTGGCCTGATCCGCCGCGTCGCCCTCGGTGCCGCCGGCTTGCGGCGCGGCGGCCGCGCCCTTCTTCTGCGGCTTGGGCTGCGACATCTTCTTGGCGCGGTCCTCGGTGACGATGATGTCGCCCTGATGCAGCGACGCCTTGTCGTCGAGGTGCTTGAGCGCCTGCGACCACGTCTCGCCGTTGGCCTTGCAGGTGCAGTTGGGATCGAAGGTCTGCCGGTAACGGAACGCGGCGGGCAGCGAGGTGTAGGGCTGGCCCGAGATCGACACCGCCTGATTCATGTCCTCGCCGGGATTGCGATAGGTGTAGAGGTTGGCGTCCGCCGCCGGGCACTGGTTCTTGCAGGTCCGCTCGTCGTCGGCGAAGCGGCTCTGCACGGTCGCGAACGAGATCGGGAAGTAATAGCCGTCGCAGCTTCGCACGCAGACCGTGCGATAGGTGCCGGACGGCGCGCCGGGCGGGGGCGCCAGGTTGGGATCGACCTGGGGCTGGCTCTGACCGCCGCCGAACAGGTTTTCGAAGAAGCCGCCGGGGCCGCGCGGGGCGTTGGCGTATTGCGGGCCGCAGTTGTTCTGCGCCAGCGCCGCCAGCACCGAGCGGCGCTGCATGTCGCGCTCGCCGCCGCCGCCACCGCGCAGCCGCTCCAGGCTGCTGACGATCTGGTCGAGGTTGGCGCGCATCTGCTGGATCTGGTTGTTGACCGGCCCGCACTGGGCCGACTGCCCGTTGAACAGCGAGAAGAAGCCGGAACTGTCGCAGCCCATCCGCTTGGCCTGAAGGGTGACGCGGTCGAGTTCGTGCTGCTGCCGGTTGGCGGCGTCCTCGTAGCGGCGGATCTGGTCGGCGCGGGCGGGGTCGCCGCCGCCGCGGTCGATGCCGGCGAGCTGCGCCTCAAGCCGCGCGCACAGGGGATTGCCGGGCGCGGCCGGCTGCGGCTGGCCGTAATAGCCTTGCGCCAGCGCCTCGCCGCTCAGCGCTGCGACAACGACGACAGTTGCGGGAAGCGTGCCGGCCAGCACCCGGCGAATGGCGGAAACAGTCAGGGATTCGAGCATCATCCAGTCAATTGAGCCATTTCGGTCGAGGGGAAGGTCGGCCGCACGCGAATCGCCAAGCCCTTAATTGCAAAGCCCTTATAGCATCGCAAGGCGATGGGCAGGGCGTTCCGTGCCGCAGGCCGCCGCGGCACGGCGATCACCCTCCCACTGTCGCGTCGTTCCAAGGCGCGAGTATGGCGATCCCTTTATCCTCCCCCGTTGGCGGGGCAGGGCGATGCGCGGATCAGGTCTAGCGCTGGCAGGTGATGGCGATGAACTGGGCGCAACCGCTGCCGTGGCACGAGCCGGCGGTGGATTGCGGCACCGAGCCGGTGATCTCGTCGGGATCGACGCGGCGGAACGCGGTCGCCTCGGTGAATTCGCGGGCCTGGCAATAGGAGCGGGCCGCCGGCGCGCCGCAGGTCTCGCCCTTGGCGAGGCATTCGTCGATGCCGTAACCGTCCGACTGGCTGGCGATGATGAAGACCCGGTTGTCCGCCGCTGCCGGCGCGGCGGAGAGGGTGGCGACGACGGCCAAGGCAACCAGCGAGGCAAGCAAGGCGGGGACGGATTTCATGGCGCACCGGGCAGGACAGGATCAGGACATCCCTACGCCCGAAAGGTTAAAAATGATTAACCATGGCGGGGCGGGACATGCGAAATCGTGTCGGTGCAGGGACTTGACGCGGTCCCCCGGTCTGGCCCATGGTGCTTCGATGTACAGCCTCCTGACCGATCGTGGCATTTGCCGCGGGATTATTAGCTAGCGGTTCCGCTGGCTGAGGCTGTCTTTTCTCATCGTCTCACATGAGCGGACGCCCGGCCCG
Organism: Bradyrhizobiaceae bacterium; assembly: GCA_044463945.1. Taxonomy (GTDB): domain Bacteria; phylum Pseudomonadota; class Alphaproteobacteria; order Rhizobiales; family Xanthobacteraceae; genus 62-47. The sequence goes on from JBIQLW010000021.1 coordinate 6,991, forward strand.
AGGGACCGCGTGCCTTTGGTTACGCGCCGCCGCTGTCGCGCCGGCCGGCTTTTTCGCTTGTGGATTGAAGACCGATGGAACTTCGCCTTTACAATACCCTGTCGAAGGACAAGCAGCCGTTCCGGCCGCTCGATCCCAAGCACGTGCGGATGTATGTCTGCGGGCCGACGGTCTACGACTTCGCCCACATCGGCAACGCCCGCCCCGTGATCGTGTTCGACGTGCTGTTTCGCCTGCTGCGGCACGTCTACGGCGCGGACCACGTCACTTACGTCCGCAACATCACCGACGTTGACGACAAGATCAATGCGCGCGCGGCGCGCGACTTTCCCGACCTGCCGCTCAACGCGGCGATCCGCAAGGTCACCGAGGACACCGAAGCGCAGTTTCACGCCGACGTCGATGCGCTGGGCTGCCTGCGCCCGAGCGTCGAGCCGCGCGCCACCGAGCACATCCCGGAGATGCGCGCCATCATCGAGAAGCTGATCGCGGGCCGCCACGCCTATGTCGAGCAGGATCATGTCCTGTTCGCCGTCGCCTCGATGAAGACCTACGGACACCTCGCGCGCCGCTCGCTCGACGAGATGCTGGCGGGCGCGCGCGTCGATGTCGCGCCCTACAAGCGCGACGCCATGGACTTCGTGCTGTGGAAGCCGTCGAAGCCGGGCGAGCCGTCATGGCCGTCGCCGGCCGGCATCGCGGTGGAAGGGCGGCCGGGCTGGCACCTCGAATGCTCTGCCATGGCGTGGAAGCACCTCGGCGAGCAGTTCGACATTCACGGCGGCGGCATCGATCTGGTGTTTCCGCATCACGAGAACGAGCTGGCGCAGAGCTGCTGCGCCTTCCACCACGACCGCATGGCCAATGTGTGGATGCACAACGGCTTCCTTCAGGTCGAGGGCGAGAAGATGTCGAAGTCGCTCGGCAACTTCGTCACCATCCGCGACCTGCTGGCGACGACGACGTTCGGAGCCAGCAAGTGGCATGGCGCGGTGCTGCGTCTGGCGATGCTGATGACGCACTACCGCCAGCCGATCGACTGGACCGTCGAGCGGCTGGTCGAGGTCCGCAGGGCGCTGACCGACTGGATCGCCGTCGCGGCGGGCGCTGCGCCGTCCGCCACCGTTTTGCCGCAAGAATCCCTCGACGTTCTGGCCGACGATCTGAATACGCCGGGCGTCGTCGCGATGCTCCATGCGTTTCATCGCGAAGCCAGAGGCGGAAGCGCCGAGGCGGCCGCAAGTCTGCACAACACGCTGCGCTTCCTCGGCGTCTGGAATGGCGAGACGCCGGACGAGATCGCGAACTACGGACTGGATGCCCGCGATCTGCCGAGCCGCGAGGAGATCGACGGCTACATCGCCGAACGCGCCGCCGCGCGCGCGGCGAAGAACTGGGCGGAGTCCGATCGCATCCGCGACCAACTCGCAGCCCAGGGTATCGTGCTCAAGGACGGCAAGGACGCCGACGGCAAGCCGGTGACGACATGGGAGGTGGCGCGATGAGCAAATCCGACACGCTGTTCGCCAAGCATCGCACCTACTACATCATCCTGAAATGGGTGGTGATCGCTAGCGCCGTCGCGATTGCGCTGAAACTGTTCGGAGTCTGGTGATGGGGCAGGCGATGGCAAAGCCGGCGCTGCGGCCGTTCCTTCCCGCCGATGTGCCGGTGCTGGCCGCGATCTTCGTCGCCAGCATCGAGGAGTTGGCCGCCGACGATTACAGCGAGGCGCAGCAGGCGGCGTGGGCCAGCCGCGCCGATGATGAGAGCGCTTTCGGCGCACGGCTTGCGGGGCAATTGACGCTGGTCGCGACCATCAACGGCTCAGCCGTAGGCTTCGCCTCGCTGAAAGGCATCGATCACATCGACATGCTGTTCGTGCATCCCAGCGCGGCGCGGCAGGGCGTCGCCGCCATGCTGTGCGACGCGCTGGAAAAGCTCGCCGCCGCGCGCGGCGCGACCGTGTTGACGGTGGATGCCAGCGACACCGCCGAGCCGCTGTTTCTCAAGCGCGGCTATGTCGCGCAACGCCGCAACAGCGTCACTGTCGGCGACGAGTGGCTGGCGAACACCACGATGCAGAAAACCTTGGCCGCAAAACCTGCGCCAAAGCCGGGATCAAACGCATGAGCCGCGAACGCCTCTATCTGTTCGATACCACGCTGCGCGACGGCGCGCAGACCAACGGCGTCGATTTCTCGCTGCACGACAAGCATTTGATCGCGGGGCTGCTCGACGAACTCGGTCTCGATTACGTCGAGGGCGGTTACCCCGGCGCCAATCCCGCCGATACCGAGTTTTTTTCCGAGGGGCCGAATTTCCGCAACGCCCGCTTCACCGCGTTCGGCATGACGCGGCGCGCGGGACGCTCCGTCTCCAACGACCCCGGCGTCGCCGCGCTGCTTGAAGCGCAGGCCGACGCCATCTGCTTCGTCGCCAAGTCGTCGGCCTATCAGGTGCGCGTGGCGCTCGGGACCACCAAGGAGGAAAACCTCGCCTCGATCCGCGACAGCGTTGCCGCGGCCAAGGCCGCCGGCCGCGAGGTGATGCTGGATTGCGAGCACTTCTTCGACGGCTATGCGGAGGACCCCGCCTTTGCGCTGACCTGCGCGAGAACTGCTTACACGGCCGGCGCGCGCTGGGTGGTGTTGTGCGACACCAACGGCGGCACCATGCCGGACCGTATCGAGGCGGTGGTGCGCGAAGTCGCGAAACACATTCCCGGTGATCACCTTGGCATTCACGCCCACAACGACACCGAGCAGGCGGTCGCCAATTCGCTGGCCGCGGTGCGCGGCGGCGTGCGGCAGATTCAGGGCACGCTGAACGGACTTGGCGAGCGCTGCGGCAACGCCAACCTATGCTCCATCATTCCGACGCTGAAGCTGAAGAAGGAATTTGCCGACGCCTTCGAGATCGGCGTCACCAACGAGAAGCTGGCAACGCTGACCCGTGTCTCGCGCGCGCTCGACGAAATCCTCAATCGCGTGCCGAACCGTCATGCGCCGTATGTCGGCGCCAGCGCCTTCGTCACCAAGACCGGCATTCATGCCTCTGCCATCCTCAAAGATCCCGCGACCTACGAGCACGTCGCACCTGAAGCGGTGGGCAACCATCGTCAGGTTCTGGTGTCGGATCAGGCCGGGCGCTCCAACGTGCTGGCCGAACTGGAGAAGGCCGGAATTCCGTTCGACAGGAACGATCCCAAGCTCGATCGCCTGATCGACGAAATGAAGGCGCGCGAGGCGGCCGGCTACGCCTACGAGTCCGCCAACGCCTCGTTCGATCTCTTGGCGCGGCGCACCCTCGGCAAGGTGCCGGACTATTTCCGGGTCGAGCAGTTCGACGTCAACGTCGAGCAGCGCTACAACGCCATGGGCCGCCGCGTCACGGTGGCGATGGCGGTGGTCAAGGTCGAGGTCGACGGCGAGACGACGATCTCGGCGGCGGAAGGCAACGGCCCGGTCAACGCGCTCGACGTGGCGCTGCGCAAGGACATCGGCAAATACCAGAAGTATATTGAGGGCTTGAAGCTCGCCGACTATCGCGTGCGTATCCTCAACGGCGGCACCGAAGCGGTGACGCGCGTGCTGATCGAGAGCGAGGACGAGCAGGGCGAGCGCTGGACCACCATCGGCGTGTCGTCGAACATCATCGACGCCTCGTTTCAGGCGCTGATGGATTCGGTGGTCTACAAGCTGGTGAAGTCCAACGCGCCGGTGTGAGGGCGGCGATGATCGACCATGTCTCGCTCTCCGTCAGCGATTTGCAGCGCGCGGTTGCGTTCTACGAACGCGCGCTGGCTCCGCTCGGTCTCCTGAGGCTGGTGACGCGCGAGACGATGGTCGGCTTCGGCAAAGCCTATCCCGAGGTCTGGCTCAACCTGCGAGCCGGCATGGTGCGGCTGCCGGCGGATAGCGGTGCCCATATCTGCCTGCGTGCCCGAACAACGGCCGAGGTCGATGCGTTTCATGCGGCGGCAGTTGCCGCCGGCGCCATGTCGGAGAGCGCGCCATCGTTGCGCCCGCACGATCGCGTGCGCTACTACGCGGCCTTTATCGTCGATGCCGACGGCAACCGCGTCGAGGCGGTGACATTTCCGCAGGCGTAAGGCGGGCGTTGCCGCCGCGCGCTCGCGCCGGAGCGTTACCGCGCCGCCGCCTCCTGTTCGAGCGCGCAATCGGGCGACGGATTGTTCGCCAGCGCCGCCTGCACTTCCTTTTGCGCCGCGCCGAACTGCGCCTTGAAGTCGGCATTGGTATGAAGCTGGGCCACCACGGCGGCCGCCACCACCCGGCCGGCATTGACGTCGCTCTGCCAGTGCACGCCGCACACGATGCGGTTCTGGCCGAACTGATAGCCGCGCTGGATGATCGCGTCGGCCTTGTCCGGCACCATTTCCGCGAGGATCAGCGCCCACGCCCAGCCGTAGGCCGCGTGTCCGGACGGGTAGGAGCCGTCCTTGCGCAGCTTCTCCTCGTCCTGCGGATAGCAGGAGTTGTCGTTGGCGGCGACGAACGGTCGCGTGCGGTTGTAGTGGATTTTCGCCTTGTAGGTGGCGAGCCCGGCATCGACCAGCGTTCGCCGCAGCAGCATGTTGAGATGCGGCGTGGCGGTCGGGGAGATGGTGATGCCGAGCGTGCAGGCGAAGGCTTCGACCGATTTCGGCGACGTGTAATCGGCATCACGCGTGGCGAGCTTCCAGCGCGCCGACTGCCGGATCGGGAGCACGGCGCGGCGGGCGGCGTCGTCGCTGGCCTGCGCCTCGGAGCCGGCCTCGGGCGGCGGCGGCAGCAGCGCCAGGCTGTCGATCAGCTTCTCGCGCGGAATGTAGCCGGCCACCACGCCGGGCCGCAGTTGCGGCAGTTCGTCGGGATTGGTGGACGGCAGCGATTGAGCGCTTGCCGGCGACGCGAAGGCGAGGGCGGCGCCGAGCACGAGGCAGGGCGTGAAATGTGTCATCAGGCGGCGGCGTGGCATCGTCGGTCCTCCCTTGAACTGTGTCCGGCCTCGATGTGGCGTCTGTGTCCGCGATCGATTGATCGTCGCGGGGCCTTGACGTTCGCATTGTGCGACGATAGCGGCAGTCGCACCGGTGAGGAATAGCGTCGGCCGATTATACCGCTGGCGGTCGGGCCATGACTGCTTCGAACCCGGAACATGACCGTTCGGAGGATCTTTGTCGTCCTCAGTATCTAAGTATCTAAGTGGAAATGAGGCGTCATTGTTCGCGAATGCGGACGATCAAGTGATCGGGCGGGCGCGAGGGAAATTTGCTTCCTTGCGGCGTACAGGATGCTCCGCCTTCGCGGAGCATGACGGTTTTCGTGTTACAGCCGCTGCGCGACGCTTGGCGTGAGCTGCTTGTCCGCTTCAGGCACCCGGGCGGCGGCCGTGCGCAGCTTCGGCAGAATGTCCTCGACACGCTCGGCCTTGAGGATGTCCACGGTCAGTGTCGGGCGGATGAAGGCGGTCGCGCGCATGTGCTCGATCAGCACCAGCAGCGGCTCCCAGAAGCCATCGATGTTGGCGAGCAGGATCGGCTTGCTGTGGCGGCCGAGTTGCTGCCACGTCAGTTGTTCGACCAGTTCCTCCAGCGTTCCGATGCCGCCGGGCAGCGCGACGAAGGCGTCGGAGCGCTCGAACATCAGCCGCTTGCGCTCGTGCATATCGTGGGTAACGATCATTTCCTGCGCGGCCGACATGGCGTGCTCGCGCTTCACCAGAAAATCCGGAATGATGCCGGTGACCAGCCCGCCGTTTTCCAGGACCGAGGAGGCGACCGCGCCCATCAGGCCGATCGAGCCGCCGCCGTAGACCAGGCCGACGCCGTTCTCGGCGAGGGCTTTTCCGAATGCCTTGGCTGCTTCGACGAACTGGGGGTTGGTGCCGGGGCCTGAGCCGCAATAGACGCAGACGGTTTTGATGTCAGTCATATATGTGATGTGGCATCGGCCTGTGACAGCGTCAAGACGGGAGCCGCCCGAGGCCGGTTTCCTCAGCCGGCCGCTGTCGCGGGCGGTAAAAGAATCCTCCGGGCGAGGGTGCGAGCGCCGGTCAAACCTTCTATATGACACCACGATCGCGGACCCCGCCGGCATCCGGCGGTGGTCCCCAATGGTTTTACGCATCCGGGGAAATGGATGGCCGATATCGATTACGCACCCGACGCCGAGCCTCCGCTCGCGGTCTCGGATACGGTTGCGCAGACGTCATTGTTCCGGACGCTGGTGAACCTGTGGCCGCATATCTGGCCCGGCGACCGCGCCGATCTCAAGCAGCGGGTGGTGTGGGCGCTGGTGCTGCTGCTGCTCGCCAAGCTCGCGACGCTGTCGGTGCCGTTCACGTTCAAATGGGCGATCGATGCGCTGACCGGCGCCGACACCGCGCCGGTTCAACCCTCGAACTGGCTGTTGTGGCTGATCGCCTCGCCGCTCCTGATGACCGCGGTCTACGGCGCGGGGCGCATCCTGATGGCGCTGTTGACGCAATGGCGCGACGGCATCTTCGCCAAGGTGGCGATGCACGCGGTGCGCCGGCTGGCCTACCTGACTTTCGTGCATATGCACGAACTGTCGCTGCGCTTCCATCTCGAACGCCGGACCGGCGGGCTGACGCGGGTGCTGGAGCGCGGCCGCCTCGCCATCGAGGTGATGGTGCGGATGGTGATCCTGCAACTGGTGCCGACCGTCGTCGAGGTAGCGCTGCTCACGGCGGTGCTGCTGTGGCAGTTCGACTGGCGCTACGTGCTGGTGACATTGATGACCGTGGTGATCTACATGTGGTTCACCTACGTCGCCACCGAATGGCGCATCGACATCCGTCGGCGGATGAACGATTCCGACACCGAGGCCAACACCAAGGCCATCGACTCGCTTCTGAACTACGAAACGGTGAAGTATTTCGGCGCCGAGGAGCGCGAGGCCGCACGCTACGACCGCTCGATGGAGCGCTACGAGCGCGCCAGCGTCAAGACCTACACGTCGCTGGCGGTGCTCAACATCGGGCAGAACGTCATCTTCACCGCCGGCCTCACGGCGACGATGCTGATGTGCGCCATCGGCGTGCGCAGCGGCACCAATACGGTGGGCGATTTCGTCATGATCAACGCCATGATGATCCAGCTCTACCAGCCGCTGAACTTCATGGGCATGGTCTATCGCGAGATCAAGCAGGCGGTGATCGACATCGAGAAGATGTTCGTCATGCTGGCGCGCAGCCCCGAGGTGAAGGACCTGCCCGGCGCCAGGCCGCTCAAGGTCACCGCCGGCCGCGTCACTTTCGATAACGTGTATTTCGCCTACGATCCCGAGCGGCCGATCCTGCAAGGGTTGAGCTTCGAGGTTCCGGCCGGCAAGACGGTCGCCATCGTCGGGCCGTCCGGCGCGGGCAAGTCGACCATCTCGCGGCTGCTGTTCCGGCTCTATGAAGTATCGGGCGGCCGCATCCTGATCGACGGGCAGGACATCCGCGGCGTCACCCAGCGCTCGTTGCGCAATGCCATCGGCATGGTGCCGCAGGACACCGTGCTGTTCAACGACACCATCCGCTACAACATCCGTTACGGCCGTTGGGAAGCGAGCGACGCCGAGGTCGAGGAGGCGGCGAAGCTGGCGCAGATCGATGCGTTCATCCGCCGCTCGCCGCAGGGCTACGACACCGAGGTCGGCGAGCGCGGCCTCAAACTGTCCGGTGGCGAGAAGCAGCGCGTGGCGATCGCCCGCACCATTCTCAAGGCGCCGCCGATTCTGGTGCTCGACGAAGCCACCTCGGCACTGGACAGCCACACCGAACGCGAAATCCAGGATGCGCTGGAGAGCGTGTCGCGCAACCGGACCTCGCTGGTGATCGCGCACCGGCTGTCCACCATCGTCGGCGCGGACGATATCATCGTGCTGGATCGCGGCCGCATCGTCGAGCGCGGAACCCACGGCGACCTGCTGGCGAGGGGCGGGCTCTACGCCAGCATGTGGAACCGGCAGCGCGAGGCCGAGCAGGCACGCGAGCGGCTGGCGGAGGTCGGCGAGGAGGCCGTCGCGCCGAACCGTCGGCCGCCGGCGGCCGACGACGATGATGACGCCATGTCGGCGGCTGCGGAATAGCCGCGCCGCGTGCTATGGTCCCCTGACCGAAACCGGATTCGAGAGCCTATGTCGATCGCCCATTCCATCCGCGCGCAGATTCCGCCGATCCATCCGGAAGGCTACCCTTTCATCGGCGGTTTCGCGCTGGCAAGCCTGATCCTGTTCTGGATCTGGACCCCGCTCGGCTGGCTCGGAACGCTGCTTACCATCTGGTGCGCGCTGTTCTTCCGCGACCCCGTGCGGGTGACGCCGGTGCGGGAGGGGCTCGTGGTGTCGCCGGCCGACGGCCGGGTGTCGATGGTCGCGCCGGCGCTGCCGCCGCCCGAGCTTGGGCTCGGCAATCAGCCGCTGCTGCGGGTGTCAATCTTCATGAGCGTGTTCAACTGCCATGTGAACCGCAGCCCGGTGGCGGGCCGCATCGACCGGATCGTCTACCGGCCGGGCAAGTTCTTCAACGCCGAACTCGACAAGGCGAGCGAGGACAACGAGCGCAACGGGCTGGTGATCGCGACGCCGTCCGGGCGCGTCGGCGTGGTGCAGATTGCCGGGCTGGTGGCGCGGCGCATCGTGTCGTTCGTGCGCGAGGGGCAACTCATCGGGGCGGGCGAGCGGTTCGGCCTGATCCGCTTCGGCTCGCGGCTCGACGTGTATCTGCCGGAAGGGGCCCGCGCACTGGTCGCGGTGGGGCAGACGGCGGTCGCCGGCGAAACGGTGCTGGCGGACCTGCTGCCGGGCAGCGCTGAGGCGACCTTCCGCAGCCATTGACCGCCGGCACGGTAGGGAAGACGCACATGGCGGAACCGGGGCGTGGTTGCTATATGGAGGCCATGCAAATGCCGACCGACCCAGAATATCCCGAACTGCGCCGCCGCCGGTTCCGGCCGATTCCGGTGCGGATGCTGGTGCCCAACATGATCACCCTGCTGGCGATCTGCGCCGGCCTTACCGCCATTCGCCTCGCGACCGAAGGGCGGCTCGAACTGGCGGTCGGGGCCATCGTCTTCGCCGCCGTGTTGGACGGCGTGGACGGTCGCGTGGCGCGGCTCATCAAGGGGCAGTCGCGGTTCGGCGCCGAACTCGACAGCCTGGCCGATTTCGTCAACTTCGGCGTGGCGCCGGGCCTCATCCTCTATTTCTGGCAGTTGCACGATCTCAACAATGTCGGCTGGATCGCCGCGATGATCTTCGCCATCAGCGGCGGCCTGCGGCTGGCGCGCTTCAACGCCGCGATCGACGAGCCCTCGAAATACCCGTTCGCGGGCAATTTCTTCACCGGCGTGCCGGCGCCGGCCGGCGCGCTGACGGTGCTGCTGCCGGTCTATCTCGGCTTTCTCGGCGTCTCGATGCCGCACGCCACCGTGACCGCGTTCTATACCGTGCTGATCGCTTTCCTGATGGTGTCGCGCCTGCCGGTATTCTCCGGGAAGGCGATGCGCTGGCGGGTGCCGCCGGAAATGGTGCTGCCGGCATTTGTCGCGGCCGTGCTGTTCGTGGCGCTGCTGATCGCCTATCCGTGGCAGATCCTGTCGGTCGGATCGGCGGTGTATCTGCTCAGCCTGCCGGTCGGGTGGAAGTCCTATCGCGACCAGCAGCGCGATTTCGCCGCCCGGCCCGAAGCGGCCGGCGACACCGCCGCGGCATCGGCGGCCGAGCCGTATCCCGCCGGCAATATCCATTCCGACCAGGACGACCGGCCGACGCGGCTGAACTGATCCGGGGTTGGATTCCAGGTCTCCGCCTTCCGCGCCATCGCCGTCTTTGGTTAGCGCCGCCTTAACCGCAAAGCCCCTTGCGCCATCGGCGTTTTCCCCGCGCCGGGCGGCAGGATGGCGCACGGCCGCCACCGCCGCTGGTTCCCGATGGGCTTAACCTTTACGGCTCTTTAAGCGCGCGCCCGCTAGGGTCGCAGCACGGCTCAGAAGGGGCGACGTCGTCCGGCAGGACGGCGGGTTGCGTAGTAGGCGTCGGAGTTCTCCATGGATATCACGACTGGCGTTGGCCTGATTTTCGGCTCCATCGTCATCACACTGATGATCTTCATGGGTGGCGACCTGCACATGTTCATCAGCGAACATGCGATGATCATCATCTTCGGCGGGTCGATCGCCGCGACCCTGATCCGTTTTCCGCTCAGCGCGATCCTGCATGGCCTGCCGCTCGGCGCCAAGTTCGCCTTCACCATGAGCCGGCTGTCGGCCCGCGACCTCGTTGACGAACTCGCCCGCATCGCCGAGATCGCCCGCAAGCAGGGACCGGTGGGCCTCGAAAAGGTCGAAACCGACGAGCCATTTCTGGCCAAGGGCATCCGCTTCGTCGCCGACGGTTACGACCTCGAATTCATCCGCGATAACCTGGAGCGCGACCGCGACAACTTCCTGATGCACCTCGACGAGGGCGGCAAGATCTATCGCGCGATCGGCGATTGCGCGCCGGCGTTCGGCATGATCGGCACCCTGATCGGCATGGTGCAGATGTTCGCCAACATGACCGACCCTTCCAAGCTCGGTCCCTTCATGGCGACGGCGCTGCTGGCGACGCTCTACGGCGCGCTGGTCGCCAACCTGTTCTGCCTGCCGATCGCCGACAAGCTGCACGGCAAGCTGCTCGACGAGGAAACCAACCGCACGCTTATCATCGACGGCATCCTGATGATCCGCGATTCCAAGAGCCCGACGCTGGTGCGCGAGATGCTGCTGGCCTACCTGCCGGAAAAGCATCGTCATGAAGACGGCGAGACGGTCCCGGCCTGACGCGGAAAGCTGAGCGAACGCCATGGCCAAGAAGAAACGCGGCGATGCGCACGGGGGAGGTCACGGCTGGTTCGTGACCTTCGCCGATCTGATGGGCCTGATGATGAGCTTCTTCGTCATGCTGGTGGCGTTCTCCAATCAGGACCAGCAGAAGCTCAAGATCGTCGCCGGCTCGATGCGCGACGCCTTCGGTGTACAGACGGAATCGCGCTTTTCCGGCATGATCGAATCCGATGGCCTGCCGACACGGCCGCGGCTGAAGAACGTCGATCACATCTCGCCAGAGGAATCCTCCAACACGCCGACCCCGGACGAGCAGGAGCGCAGCCGGATTCAGGGCGCGCGCCTGAAAACCGATCGCGAGTTCGCGCTGGCCTCGGCCTCGCTGCGGCAGGCGTTGCAGGACATGCCGGAACTGACCGAAATCTCCAAGCACGTGATGTTCGAGGAGACGAAGGCGGGGCTCAACCTCGAAATCGTCGATCAGGACGGCCGCTCGATGTTCGCGGAAAACTCGAAGGTGCCTTACGAGCGCACGCGGATGTTGCTGCAACGGCTGGCGGCGCCGCTGAAGGCGACGCCGCTGCGCGTCTCGATCGTCGGCCATACCGCATCGGGCGACGCCGCGACCGGCTCCGGTTACGATGCGTTCGATCTCTCCGCCGACCGTGCCAACGCGGTGCGCCAGATTCTCGAGCGGGAAGGGTTGCCGGCGAGCCATATCTTCGCGGTGTCGGGCAAGGCCGATAGCGCGCCACTGTTCCCGGACGATCCCGCCATTGCCGCCAACCGCCGCGTCACTATCACCCTGATGCGCGAAGACCCGCCGCTGCCGCCGAACCTGAAACCGTAATACTGTCAACTCTTTTTTGCCGGAAACCTTTGGGGTAGTCTGCCGCCACGGTCGCTGCTGGCACGACCGTCGGCGACTTGACGCCGCCCGCCGCGTGCTCCATTAGCCCGGACCCCAACCCGACAGAGCGTTTCCCGTAATCATGACTGCGAGCGAACCATCGCCCGAGACTGCTGGCGACCCCCCGGTGACGACCGGCTTCTGGGCGCTCACGCTCGGCAGCATCGGGGTTGTTTTCGGCGACATCGGAACCTCGCCGCTCTACGCCTTTCGTGAGGCCGTCAGCCATGCCGCGCAGAACGGGGTGGTGACGCCGGCCATCGTGCTCGGCGTGCTGTCGCTGATCCTGTGGTCGCTGTTCATCGTCGTCACCGCGAAATATGTGCTGCTGCTGTTGCGTGCCGACAACAACGGCGAGGGTGGAACCCTGTCGCTGATGGCGCTGGGGCAGCGCGCGCTGGGGCGGCGAAGCTGGTTTTTGCTGGCGCTCGGCGTGGTCGGCGCCTCGATGTTCATCGGCGACTCGATGATCACGCCCGCGATCTCGGTGCTCTCCGCCGTCGAGGGGTTGAAGCTGGCTGCGCCCGCGCTCGATCACTACGTGGTCCCCCTGACGTTGGCGATCCTCGTCCTGTTGTTCTCGGTGCAGAGCCGGGGGACCGCCCGCGTCGCGTCGGCGTTCGGCCCGGTGATGGCGCTGTGGTTCGTAACCATCGCGATCCTCGGCGTCCTGCACATCAACGAGGACCGGACCGTGCTGTTCGCGGTCAATCCGTGGTACGCCATCCACTTTCTGCTCAATCACGGCCTGATCGGGCTGGTCATCATGGGGCTGGTGTTCCTGTCGGTGACGGGCGGCGAGGCGCTCTATGCCGATCTCGGCCACTTCGGCCGCAAGCCGATCCAGACTGCATGGTTCTATCTGGTGCTGCCGGCGCTGTTGCTGAATTACTTCGGGCAGGGGGCGCTGATCCTTGCTCACCCGGAGGCGATCGAAAACACTTTCTATCGGCTGGCGCCGGAGCCGATGATCCTGCCGCTGGTGTTTCTCGCCACCGCCGCCACGGTGATCGCCAGTCAGGCCGTCATTACCGGGGCGTATTCGCTGATCCGTCAGGCGGTGCAGCTTGGCCTCTTGCCGCGTTTCGAGGTGCGCTACACCTCCGAGACCCACGCCGGCCAGATCTATCTGCCGCGGGTCAACCTGCTGCTGCTGGTCGGCGTGCTGCTGCTGGTCGGGCTGTTCCGCACGTCGAGCGGACTGGCATCGGCCTATGGCATCGCGGTGTCCACCACCATGGTCGCCGACGGCATCATGGGTTTTGTCGTGGTGTGGAAGCTGTGGAATTTCCGCGCGGCGGTGGCGGCGGCGCTGGTGTTTCCGCTGGTGGTGGTGGATTTCGCCTTCTTCAGCGCCAACCTTCTCAAGCTCTTCGATGGCGCGTGGGTGCCGATGGCGTTCGGCATTCTGATGGTGATCGTGATCTGGACGTGGCGTCGCGGCGCGGCCCTGCTGATCGAAAAGACGCGGCGCACCGAGGTGCCGCTGCTCGACCTCATCAAGAGCCTGGAGAAGCGGCCGCCGCACGTCGTCAAGGGCACCGCCGTTTTCCTCACCAGCGACCCCAATTTCGTGCCCACCGCGTTGCTCCACAACCTCAAGCACAACAAGGTGCTGCACGAACACAACGTCATCCTGACCATCGAGACGACGCAGACGCCGCGGGTCGATCCGCTGGAGCGCGTCCACATGGAGAGCATCAGCGAGAAGTTCGCCACGGTGCGGCTGCGTTTCGGGTTCATGGAATCGCCGAACGTGCCGCGCGCGCTGGGCATCGCCCGCAAGCTCGGCTGGCAGTTCGACATCATGTCCACGTCGTTCTTCGTGTCGCGCCGCTCGCTCAAGCCGGCGGCGAAATCCGAGATGCCGCGCTGGCAGGACCGCCTGTTCATCCTGCTCAGCCGCTCGGCCAACGACGCCACCGACTATTTCCAGATTCCGACCGGCCGCGTCGTCGAAGTTGGCACGCAGGTTACGATCTGACCGCGCGGCGCTTGATTTTCGCCCCGACAGGGGCGAGTTTCACGCCCCACGGGGCAAAGCCCGGAAATCAGCGGCGAGGAGAGTTTGGTGGCTGAACGGACGATCAGGGTACAGGATCTGGCGCCCCGGGAAGTGGCGGAGGGGATTCGGGACGGGCGATATCTTCTGATCGACATCCGCGAGCCCAACGAGGTGGCGGCGGAAGCCTATCCCGACGCCGTGGTGCTGCCGCTCTCCACCTTCGATCCCGCCGCCATTCCCGACCTCCAGGGCCGCGAACTGGTGTTCGCCTGCCGCTCCGGCAATCGCTCGGCGCGGATATCGCTGGCCTTGCAGGTCGAGGGCTTCGCCTACGACAAGCATCTGGCCGGCGGCATCATCGCCTGGAAGGCGGCCGGGCTGCCGACCCGGACCGGCGGTTAAGCCGCCATGAACGAGGTTTTCGCGGGCCTGCCCGTCACCGTGTTCGAAGTCATGTCGCAGCTTGCCCGCGACAACAATGCCATCAATCTCGGTCAGGGATTTCCCGACGCGCCCGGGCCGGAGGACATCCGCCGCGCCGCGGCCGACGCGGTGGTGAACGGCTACAACCAGTACCCGTCGATGATGGGCATCCCCGAACTGCGGCAGGCCATCGCCACCCATTACGCGCATTGGCACGGCCTCGCCCTCGATCCGATGACCGAGGTGATGGTGACGTCCGGCGGCACCGAGGCGATCACCAGTTCGCTGCTGGCGGTGATCGAGCCGGGCGACGAGGTCGTGCTGTTTCAGCCGATGTACGATTCCTATCTGCCGATCGTTCGCCAAGCCGGCGGCATTCCGCGCCTGGTGCGGTTGCAGCCGCCGGAGTGGCGGCTCAACGAGGAGATGCTGCGGGCGGTCTTCAATCACAAAACCAAAGCTGTGGTCTTCAACAACCCGCTGAACCCGGCGGCGGTGGTCTATCCGCGCGAGGACCTCGAACTGCTGGCGCGCTTCTGTCAGGAGTTTGAGGCCATCGCGATCTGCGACGAGGTGTGGGAGCACGTCGTGTTCGACGGACGCCAGCACATTCCGCTGATCGCCATTCCGGGGATGCGCGAGCGCACCCTCAAGATCGGCTCGGCGGGAAAGATTTTCGGGCTGACCGGATGGAAGATCGGCTTTGTCTGCGCCGCGCCGCCGCTATTGCGCGTCGCCGCCAAGGTGCATCAGTTCCTCACCTTCACCACCGCGCCGAACCTTCAGGTCGCGGTGGCTTACGGGCTCGGCAAACCGGATGCGTTCTTCCACGACATGCGCGCCGAACTGGCCCGCAGCCGCGACCGCCTGACGTCGGGGCTGATCCGTCTCGGTTTCCCGGTGCTGCCCTCGCAGGGCACCTATTTTCTCACCGTCGATCTCGCCGCCATCGGCCTTAACGAGACGGATGAGGCGTTCTGTCGCCGCATTGTGACCGAGCACAAGGTTGCGGCAATCCCGGTCTCGGCTTTTTATGAGGCTGAGCCGGTGACCTCGGTGGTGCGGTTCTGTTTCTCGAAGAACGACGCCACGCTGGACGCCGCGCTGGAACGCTTGTCGGATGCGCTACGGCAATAAGGAGGTGTGATTGGCGGCTCGGAACTTGGTACGATGGCTGACCGGACTGGCAGCGGCGACGCTCGTGGCAACGGCGGCCCATGCGCAGCAGCGCACGGTCCACTTCTACAACTGGTCGAACTACGTCGCGCCCGGTCTGCTCGACGACTTCACCAAGGAAACCGGCATCAAGGTGGTCTACGACACCTTCGACGCCAACGAGACGCTGGAGACGCGGCTGCTCGCCGGCAAATCCGGCTACGACCTCGTGGTGCCGAGCGCCTATTTCCTGCAACGCCAGATCGGCGCCAACGTGTTCCGCAAGCTCGACAAGTCGAAGCTGCCCAACCTCGTCAACCTGTGGCCCGAGGTGACGCAGTGGCTCGCGGTCTACGATGCCGAGAACGCCTACGCCGTGAACTATATGTGGGGCACCACCGGCATTGGCTATAACGTCAAGGCGGTAGAGAAGATCCTCGGGCCAGGCGCGCAGATCACCTCGTGGGAGACGGTGTTCGATCCCGCGCAGCTTGCGAAGTTCAAGGACTGCGGCGTGCAGATGCTGGATTCGGCGGACGACATCCTGCCGGCGGCGCTGAAGTATCTCGGACGCGATCCGAACTCCACCGCGCAGGCGGACCTTGAGGCCGCGGCGGCGCTGGTCGGCAAGGTGCGTCCGTTCGTCCGCAAGTTTCATTCCTCCGAATACCTGACGGCGCTGGCGACCGGCGAGATCTGCCTCGTGGTCGGCTGGTCCGGCGACATCATGCAGGCGCGCAAGCGCGCGGCGGAAGCCAGGAACGGCGTCGAGATCGGCTATGTCATCCCCAGGGAAGGCGCGCAGATGTTTTTCGACAATCTGGCGATCCCGGCCGACGCCAAGAACGTCGAAGAGGCTTACGCGCTGATCGACTATCTGTTGCGGCCCGAGGTCGCCGCGAAAAACTCCAGCTACATGTCCTATGCCAACGGCAACCTCGCCAGTCAGAAGCTGATCGATCCGAAGGTGCTCAACGACAAGGCGATCTATCCGGACGAGGCGACCATGAAGCGCCTCTACGTCATCACCGCGCGCAATCAGGCGACCCAGCGCGTCATCAACCGGCTGTGGACGCGGGTGAAGACCGGGCGGTGATCGTCGCGGCAGTTCGGACAATTCGGACTAATGGGACGGCTGCGTGCGACGGCTCCAGCGCCTGACCGGAAAACGAGGCGTCATCGTCCGCGAAGGCGGACGATCCAGTAATCCGGGCAGGCGCGGGTGAAATTCGATCCGACATGGGAATGCTGGATACTCCGCCTTCGCGGAGTATGACGGTTATCGTACTGCATATTCTTCGGCCGGATGCTCAGGGTGACGGCTTGACGGCCTATCGCCACCTCCGGTGCAGCCACAGCCACTGGTCGGGATATTCGCGGATCCAGCCCTCGATGACCGAGGTGATCGCCTGCATCGTGCCTTGAACGTCGATTTCGCCGTTGGCGTCGCGCACCGGCGGAATTTCCTCGGTGAGTTCGGCGCGGAAGCGATGACCGGGCAGGCGGATGATGCGCACGCCGTGGATCGGGCAATCGATCTGGCGGCGCAGCCGCGCCAGCAGCGGGTTGGCCTTGGTGGTGCGGCCGAAGAAGCTGACGTCCACGCCGTTGGTGAAGTACTGATCGACCAGCATCGCGGCGTGCTGGCCGTTCTCCAGCGCCTGCGCCAGCTTGAACGGCGCGTCGCGGCCCGCCGGGATCAGCGTCCCCATGTTGACCGCGCGCAGCCGCTCGATGGCGCGGTCGGCGGATGCGATGTTCGGCCGCCGGAACAGCACCGCCGCGTCGAGCCCGTGCGCCACGGCGGCGAGCGCGGGAAGCTCCCAGTTGCCGATATGGCTGGCGAAGATCAGCGCCGGCTTGCCGTCGAGCCGCAGTTGCGCGAACAGTTCATGGGTGCGCGGCCCGATTTCGATGCGGCTCTTTTCAGGATGCGTCGGATCGTGCTCCCAGATGTGATCGATATGGGCGAACTCGGCGGCGATGCGTCCGAGGTTGTCCCAGACGCCGGCGAGGATGGCGTCAATCTCCTGCGGTGATTTCTCCGGAAATGCCGCCGTGAGATTGGCGCGGCCGATCCTGTTCTCGCGAAACAGCGGTCCGATCGTGCGGGCGACGCGGCCGAATAGGTTGGCGGTCTTGATCGGATCGAAGTAGCGCGTGGTGCGCAGCAGCGCGACCGTCAGCGCGCCGACAGCCGCTTCGCCGAATGGCTTGAGCGCGTCGCGGAGCCTGGCCTTGGTGCGGAGCAGGGCACGTTGCATCGGATGACGTTGCGCTCCGCGCCCCAAGCCTTATGCCGGCTCGCCGGTGATGATCAGCGAGGCGTTCTGGCCGCCGAAGCCGAACGAGTTCGACATCACGGTCGAGACGCGGGCGTCGCGCGCCTTGTTCGGCACCACGTCGAACGGAATCGCGGGGTCGGGGACGTCGTAATTGATGGTCGGCGGAATCCGCTGGTGCTCCAGCGTCAGCAGCGAGAACACCGCCTCGACCGCGCCGGCGGCCGAGATGGTGTGACCCACCATCGACTTGTTTGACGACACCGGCACCTCTTTGGCGCGTTCGCCGAACACGGTGGAGATGCCGAGATACTCCATCTTGTCGTTTTCCGGCGTCGAGGTGCCGTGGGCGTTGATGTAGTCGATCTGGTCTGGCGTCATCCCGGCGTCGGCCAGCGCGTTGCGGACGCAGCCGATGATCGGCTTACCGTCCGGGCTGGAGCGGGTGCGATGGAAGGAGTCCGTCAGTTCGCCGCAGCCCGCCAGCACGCCGAGAATACGCGCGCCGCGCGCGGTCGCGGCCTCAAAGCTCTCCAGCACCAACGCGCCGGCACCTTCCGCCATCACGAAGCCGTCGCGGTTCTTCGAGAACGGTTTCGAGGCGTGCGTTGGCGTGTCGTTCTGGGTCGAGAGCGCCGACAACAGCGAGAAGCGGATCAGCGATTCCGGGTTGACCGATCCTTCGGTGCCGACGCACAGCGCCGCATCGGTTTCGCCACGTCGGATCGATTCCACGCCAAGCTGGATCGCGGTGGCCCCGGAGGCGCACGCCGTCGAGAGCGAGATCGGCGCGCCCTTGGTGCCGAAGCGCCCGGCCAGATGATCAGCGATCGAGCCGAACATGTAGCGGCGGTGGAAATCGGTGAAGCGGCCGCCGCCGGAGACGCGTAGCATCTGGTCGTAGTCGATCTCGACGCCGCTGCCGATGGCGCGGCCGAGCGCCTGCCGTTGCGGCCATTCCACCTCGACCGGCGCGACCGCCAGAAACAGCGGGCCCGGAAAGTCGCCCTTGCCGCCGATACCGGCCTGCGCCACCGCTTCCTCGGTGGCGAGATCGGCCAGCCGCTCCGACAATTCGGTCGAGGAAAACGGTTCGACCGGCACGAAATCGACCGCGCCGGCGATGGTGGTTTTCAGTCCCTCGGTGGGAAAGCGGGTGATGGTGCGGATGCCGGATTCGCCGGCGCTGAGCTTGGCCCAGTTGTCGGCTTTGCCCGCGCCGAGCGAGGTGACGACGCCCATACCGGTGACGACGACGATCGGTCTGCCGAATTTATCGCGCGGTGGTGACATATGCTCTCCGTCGGTCGCTTGCGCGGCTCCATCTTGTTTCACGGCGGGCGCTTGCCCGCCAAATCGATTGCGACACGCGTCGTTCGCGCCGTCCTGAGGCGCCTCGCGGGTCAGCGCACGGCTTCGACCAGCGCCATGCCTTCGCCGCGCCAGTGTCCGGTCCCGATCACCACAATCTGAGACGGCGGCGCGGTCATTTCAATCTCGGCGCCGGTGGGGTCGTTGGCGGGAAACAGCTTGCCCTTTTCGATTGACAGCGCCGCCAGCGCCAGCCCGAGCGGGAACTGCGCTTCCATGGTGTGGCCGAAGCTGGTGCCGGTGGCACGCACGGCGAAGTCCGGATGCACGGCGAGAAACGCGCGCTCCTCCGATGTCGCGGGCTCCGCTCCGGTCGCCCCGGTAACGACGGCGCCGTGCCCGTCGAGCGGGCCGAGCTGCGACCATAGCCGTCCGAGGCTTGCAGTCACTTCGCCGGCGCTGTCGCGACGGGCGTGGTCGGCGACCACGCGGGTCAGCCGCGCATAGGGCCTGGCGCCGCGCGCCTCGGCGTGCTTGCGCGATTCGATCACCAGGAACGCGCCGCCGGAGCCGAGCGCGAAACCGCCCTGCGCGCCGCGCTGCCACACTGGCGCGAATGTGTCCTTCAAATTGAAGTCGCCGAACTCGTAGAGCACCAGCAGATCCTTGCGCTCGCCGTTATGGGCGGCGCCGATCAGCGCGATGTCGCTTTGGCCGGCAGCAATCCGCGCCAGCGCGATCCGCGCCGCATCGACGCCGGCGGCTTCCTCGCCCATGAAGGTGCGCGACGAGCCGGTGACGCCGTGGACGATGGCGATATTGCCGGCGAGCAGGTTGGACAATTGGGCCAGGAACAGCGTCGGCCGCAGGTCGCTCATCAGGCGTTCGTTGAGGAAGCCGGGCCCGGAATTGCCGCGCGCCTCGGCGTTGAGGATGGCCGAGTCGACCGCGAGGTCGCGCTCGCCGCCGCCGGCGGCGACGATCATGTCCATCCGTGACAGGATGTCCTTGTTGCCCTTGACGCCTGCGGAATCCAGCGCGAGCCCTGCGGCGTAGGTGCCGATGCGCTGCCAGGCTTCCATCTGGCGCTGATCGCCTTTTTTCGGGATCTGGGCGTCGAACGACACCGGCGCGAGCGGATGCACCAGATAGGGGGCGAACCCCTTGTCATCGACATTGATGCGCCGTTCGTTGAGCGCGTTCCAGTTTGCCTCAAGCCCTTCGCCGAGCGATGTGGCAAGCCCAATGCCGGTGATCCAGACCTCGGCGGGCTCCGTCCTGGGCGCGATTGGTTCAGTCATGCGGCATGGCCTGCTGCGGATAGCCGATGCGCTTGGCCATGGTTTCCATGTGCCCGCGCAGTTCGGCGTTGGGAAAGGGGACGTGACCGAACGTGATCGTTGCGTTGCATTTCGCCTTGCCGTCGACGTTCACCCTGGCCTGGGTGATGGCGAAGCCGGAGCCCTCGTGCACCACGCTCGCCTCGATCTTCAACAACTCGCCGGGCGTCACGAAGACCCGCATCTTGGCTTCCTTGACCGCGCCGAGAAACGGCATCCGCTCGAACTTCATCAGAGCGATCAACAGCCACCCGGAAGTCTGGGCCATCGCCTCGATCAACAACACGCCGGGCATCAGCGGATAGCCGGGAAAATGCCCCTCGAAGATCGTTGAGTGCTGCGGCACCTGCGCCTCGACCACAATTGTTTTCGCATCGACATCGAGGTCGATGATGCGGTCGATCAAATGAAAATAGGCGAGGTCCATGGGCGGCGGTTACGCCCCCTTGGCGGCGACGAGTTCGTCGATTCGCGCGCTCAGGTTCTTCAGCACGAAATACTGTTCGGTGGTCGCCTTGCCGTCGTTGACCTCCTGCGTCCACTTTTCCAGCGGGAGCTTGATACCGAAGGCTTTGTCGATGGCGAAGGCGATGTCGAGGAAGTCGAGGCTGTCGATTCCCAGATCATCGATGGCGTGGCTTTCGGGCGTGATGGTATCGCGCGGGATGTCGCAGGTTTCCGCAATGATGGTGGCAACCTGATCGAATGTGGAAGACATCATTAAACCTTTGATAGATTGAAGGTAAATTCGCGAAAGGACAGCGCGGGGGGCCGCCCGCCCCGACCGGGCCCACCGTCTTGCGGAGTTGATTGCCCGTATATCGGACCCCCGCCCGGAGTTCAATGGCGGCGGGCACCGGGTTCCCACACGGCACATCGGCGGCGCGGCGGCTTGGGGTCACGCCGGGCCGCCGCTTGAGACGATGACCGGCGCACAGTTGAGGCGGCCGGTCAGGACGCAATCCTGGGTCTCCCGCAGGTCGGCGATACTCAGCGCCAGCCATATCCCCGCCGCGGTGAGGGCGGCGGTGAAGACGAAAGCGGCGAGGTTGATCAGCATCCGGTGGCGGTAGTCGTCGCCGTCGTTGGCGCCGGCGGCGCGGGGCCCGGTCCAGGTGCGCTCGGTGACGTCCGGATTCGGGCGTGCACTCGCATCGCCCGGCCGCCATGACGGCCCGGCGCGCCGACGTGGCGTGAATTTCACCACGGATGCGCTGTTGTCGGTTTTGATCGGCGGTTGGATCGTCATGCCGCCCCTGTCAGCCGGTGAGCTTTCAACGCTGTGAGTCCGAAACCGTTCCTGTTCCGAGCGCCCAGCTGTTTTGGCAGGAATAGACTCCTACGTCTTCGGCAGCCGCCCCATCAGATAGAATTCATCGTTAGGCCGCATGTTGGTGACGTTGGCCATCCGGTTCGACAGCCCGAAGAACGCCGATATCGCGGCGATATCCCAGATGTCGTCGTTGCTGAAGCCGTGACGGCCGAGTTCGGTGAAGTCGTGCTCGGACACCTTATAGGCTTCGGCGCTGACCTTCATGGCGAAATCGAGCATCGCCTTCTGGCGCGGCGTGATGTCGGCCTTGCGGTAGTTGGTGGCGATTTGGTCGGCGATCAGCGGGTTCTTGGCGCGGATGCGCAGGATCGCGCCATGGGCGACGACGCAGTACTGGCACTGATTGGCGCTGCTGGTGGCGACCACGATCATCTCGCGCTCGGCCTTGGTGAGGCCGCTGTCCTTCTCCATCAGCGCGTCGTGAAAGGCGAAGAAGGCGCGAAACTCGTCGGGACGATAGGCGAGGCTGAGAAACACGTTGGGCACGAAGCCGGATTTCTCCTGCACCGCCTCGATGCGGGTGCGGATATCGTCCGGCAATTGCTTCAGCGGAGGGGTCGGAAAGCGGCTGTTGGTCGATTGCGTCATCACAGGGTCCCGCATGAAAGGGTGGGTCCCTTGATCATAATCGACCGCCACCCAAACCAAAAGCGCCTCGCGCCGCCGCCCGGGATGGTTCGCGGCGCGGGCGCGAGCGGAGGGCGCTCACCGCAGCGGTTTTTTCAGGAGCGAGAAGCGGTCGGGATCGAGGCCGAGCGAGGGCTGCAACAGCGGCGCGTCAAGCGTGCGGGGCGTCGGCCGCGCGGCGGCATGGCCATCGCTCGGCGCGTCGCGGTGCGAGGTGGCGCCGCGCCAGCGCTCGAC
This sequence comes from Bradyrhizobiaceae bacterium, assembly GCA_044463945.1. Classification (GTDB taxonomy): domain Bacteria; phylum Pseudomonadota; class Alphaproteobacteria; order Rhizobiales; family Xanthobacteraceae; genus 62-47. The sequence continues at coordinate 29,454 of JBIQLW010000021.1, forward strand.
CACGGCGGCGACGAAGTGGCTGTCGCTGTCGCTTTCCGTCGCGGGTGTGCTTGAAATCGTGGATTCGCTGCGCGGCAGTTGGTGGGCGGGCACGTCCTTGAAGCGCAGGCGCGTCGGCAGCGCCACGCCTTCGCCGAAGGCCAGCACCTCCCGGGTGCCGAGCGAGGGCACGAACGACAACAGGTTTGCGGCCGCGTCCGAGACAGCTGAGCGCAACAGCGACTGGTCGCGGTCGTTGGCGAGCCGCATTGTGAACAGGGTGCTGCACTGGGAGATGATGGTGGCGTCGAGTTCGGCCGGGCGTTGGGTGACGAGCCCGAGATAGACGCCGTATTTGCGGCCCTCCTTGGCGATCCGCGAGATCGCCTTGCGGGTCGGGCCGAAGCCGATGGTGCGGTCCGCCGAGGCGTAGCGATGGGCTTCCTCGCAGACGAACAACAGCGGCGAGATGCCGTCGCTCCATAGGCCGAAGTCGAACGCCATGCGGCACAGGACCGATACCACCGAATCGACGACCTCGGCCGGGAAGCCGGCCAGTTGCATGATAGTCATCGGCTGGCCGTTGGCCGGCAACCGGAACAGATGGCTGACCACTTCCGCCATGGTGTCGCCGCCGACATTGGCGTTGTCGAACATGAAGGCGTAGCGCGGATCGTTGCGGACGGTCTCGATGCGCGAGATCAGCTTGTGATAGGTGATGCGCGAGGATCGGTTTTCCAGCTTTCCCATTCGCTCGTCGATCAGATTGATGAGATCGACCAGCCGGTAGGGCACCGGCGTGTCGGCGGTGTAGACGTTGGTCTTGCTGTCGACGCGCTTCAGCCCGAGCCGGTCGGCGTTGCCGTACTGGGTGTAGATGCCCTTGGCGCGCGGAATGACCTCGGTGAGGATGTCGAGTTCGTCCGGCGCGCCGGGACGGCCGCCGAACAGCACATCGACGATTTCCTCGAAGTTGAACAGCCAGAACGGCAGTTTCAGGTTTCGCGGGTTGAGCACCTGCGCGCGTTCGCCGAAGCAACGGCCGTATTCGTTGTGGACGTCGAGAAGAAAGACCCGCAGGCTGGGGCGCGCCTTGAGGATCTCGTTGAGCAGCAGCGAGACGCCGCTCGATTTGCCGACGCCGGTCGAGCCGAGCAGCGCGAAATGCTTGTTCAGCATTTCCTCGACATCGACATAGGCGGCAATCGAGGTGTCCTGCTGTAGGGTTCCGATGTTGATCTGGTCGGCGCCCTTCGGCTTGTAGATGGTGCGCAGTTCCTGACTGGAGATCAGGCTCACGGCATCGTCGATCGCCGGATAGCTGGTGACCCCGCGCTGGAAGCGCTGATGTTCCGCGTCGCCAAGAATCTCGCCCAGGAGATCGACCGAGGCGCAAGCGAAGTAGCGGTCGGAATCCGGCAGGTGCTCGCTGGTGACCTCGGTGATGATGGCGACGATGGTGGTGGCGGCGCAGCGGATGCTGACGAAGCGGCCGACGGTGGCCCGCATCTCGGCCGGCGAAACCCCGGGCAGGGCATAGAGGCCGGCGCGGGCCTGCGAGCCGCGAACCGAAATGATCTGCCCGAACGAGGGTTTCGGGGGCAAAGCCGGCATATCACAATCGGGGTGGCGCTGGGTCATCCCGCCACTATGGGACGGGTTGTTTCAGAAAGCGTTACCACCCGGCCCGTGTGCCCTGGGCGGCGGGCGGGATTCAGAAGGCGGCGGTTGACAATACGGGACGCACACTTAAAAGAACGGCACCGGGAATGAGGTTGCCGCGGGCTCCGCAAGGTGAGCCTTGGTGTACTGGCAACCCTCTCTTGGGGAATGGTGTAACGGTAGCACAACAGACTCTGACTCTGTTTGTCTTGGTTCGAATCCAGGTTCCCCAGCCACCTTCAGAAACCTTGATATCTTCCTGATATTAAAGTATTTTTGACAACTGCGGGCTTGGTGCAGCAACCTTTGCGACACCGGCGAACGGCGCGGGGCAGTTCGCGCCAGGGTCGGGAGCCGGCCCGGGGCGCCGTCAATAAGTGGCGCGGCCGCCGGAAATGTCGAACACCGCGCCGGTTGAGAACGAGCAATCCTTGGACGCAAGCCACGCCACCATCGCCGCCAGTTCCTCGACCAGAACGAAGCGGCCCTTCGGGATCTTCGACAGCATGAAATCGATGTGCGTTTGCGTCATCTGGTCGAAGATCGCGGTTTTGGCCGCCGCCGGCGTCACCGCGTTGACCGCGATCTCGTAGCCGGCCAGTTCCTTGCCGAGCGACTTGGTGAGCGCGATCAGGCCGGCTTTCGAGGCCGAATAGTGCGCTGCATTGGGATTGCCTTCCTTGCCGGCGATGGAGGCGATGTTGACGATGCGCCCGTAATTTTGGGCGATCATCGACGGCACGATGGCCTTGCAGCAGATGAAGGGGCCGTCGAGGTTGATGCGCAGCACCTTGCGCCACTCGTCGAAGTCCGTCTCCCACACCGTCTTGTTGACGCCGGCGATACCGGCATTGTTGACAAGGATGTCGATGTGTCCGAGCGCGGCCAGCGTCGCGTCGCGCGCCTTTTCGACGGCGGCCAAATCTGAAACATCGACCTGAATCGCGGTGACCGCCGTGCCGATGTCGCGCGCGGTCTTCTCAGCCAGCGCGATGTCGTGGTCCCAGATCGCGACCTTGGCGCCGGACGATACGAAGCGTTCGGTGATGGCGCGACCAAAGCCCTGCGCACCGCCGGTGACCACCGCGCATCTGCCATTCAGATCGATCTTGTTCATCGTTCAATTTCCTTGAAGGTGAGTGGTGAAGGCACCCTGTCCCGGACGCGGCGCAGCGCCTCTTGCGCTGCTCCGCAGAGCCGGGACCGTCGCTAACGCTGTGTTCCGTTACGGCCCCGGCTCAGCGTCGCAATACTTTGTATTGCGCCGCGTCCGGGGCAAGAAAGACAGAGTCTCCGCCTAAAGCGTCCAGCCGCCATCGATGATGTGGGCGACGCCGGTGGTGAAGGCGCTCTCGTCGCTCGCGAGATAGACCGCGAGCGCGGCGATTTCCTCGGCGGTGCCGAGCCGCCCCATCGGCTGGCGGCTGACGAACATCTCGCGGCCGCCGGGGCCGAGCGCCGCGGCACGGCCGAGCATCGACGGCGTCTCGATGGTGCCGGGACAGATGCAGTTGCAGCGGATGCCTTTAGTGATGAAGTCGGCGGCGACGGCGCGGGTGAGGCCGGCCACAGCCGCCTTGGTGGCGCCGTAGACATAGCGGTTCGGCGCCGCCTTGAAGACGCCGGCGGCGGAGGCGATGTTAATGATCGAGCCTTTGCCGGCCGCCAGCATTCCCGGCAGGAAGGCGCGCAGCGTGCGATGCATCGATTTGACGTTGAGGTCGAACGAGAAATCCCAGTCGGCCTCGCTGCATTCCAGCACCGTGCCGTGATGGACGAAGCCGGCCGCGTTGAGCAGCACATCGACGGTGCCGACGCGCTTGGCCAACGCCTCGACCGCCGCGCTGTCGCGCACGTCGAGGCGGGCGGTCTCGGTGACGCCGTTCTTGGACAAGTCCGCGAGTTGCTTGTCGTCGATGTCGGTGGCGATCACGGTTGCGCCTTCGCGGGCGAAAGCGATGGCGCTGGCGCGGCCGATGCCGGCCGCCGCGGCGGTGACGAAGGCGCGCTTGCCTGTCAATCGGCCGGACATGGTTGTCTCCTCAAGCTGTCGATGCGGGACGTCAATGATTGTCGCGGGCGACGCCGAAGCGGCCGACGATATCCTGATATCGCGTCGCGAACTCCATGCAGGCGCCGGTGGCGTGCTGCCCGACCGTCTGACGATACAGTTCCTGCCATGGCGTCTGGTTGGCCGGGTAGGGAAAGCCGCCGCTGGCGTCGAGTGCGGCGCGGCGTCGCGCCACCTCGTCGTCGGAGATCAGGATGTCGGCGCCGCCGGTATTGAGGTCGATGCGCACCTTGTCGCCGGTCCTGAGAATGGCGAGCCCGCCATCGGCAGCCGCTTCCGGCGTGGCGTTGAGGATCGAGGGTGAGCCCGAGGTGCCGGACTGGCGGCCGTCGCCGATGCACGGCAGCGAGAGGATGCCGCGTTTGATCAGCGCCGCCGGCGGCTGCATGTTGACCACCTCGGCGCCGCCGGGATAGCCGATCGGGCCGACGCCGCGGATGAACAGGATGCAGTGCTCGTCGATGGCGAGCGCGGGATCGTCGATCCGCGCGTGATAATCCTCCGGTCCCTCGAACACGATGGCGCGGCCCTCGAACGCATTGGGGTCTTTCGGGTTCGAAAGATAGCGGTCGCGAAATTCTCCGGAGATCACGCTGGTCTTCATGATCGCGGAATCGAACAGGTTGCCGCGCAGCACGATGAAGCCGGCGTCCTTGACCAGCGGCTTGTCATAGCTCCAGATCACGTCGCCGTCGGGCTTTGGCGCGTCGCGGCAGTTGTCGCCCATGGTGCGGCCGTTGACGGTCATCGCGTCTTCGTGGATGCGTCTGTGCCGCATCAGTTCGCCGACCACGGCGGGCACGCCGCCGGCGCGGTGAAATTCCTCGCCGAGATAGAAGCCGGCCGGCTGCATGTTGACCAGCAGCGGCACGTCGTGGCCGCAGGCCTGCCAGTCGTCGATGGAGAGTTCGACGCCGATGTGCCGGGCCAGCGCGTTGATGTGGATCGGCGCGTTGGTCGATCCGCCGATCGCGGAGTTGACCACGATGCAGTTCTCGAACGCCTTGCGGGTCAGGATGTCCGAAGGCTTCAGGTCCTCCCACACCATTTCGACGATCCGCGTTCCGGTCTCGTAGGCGATCTGGCCGCGCTCCCGATAGGGCGCCGGGATCGCGGCGCAGCCCGGCAGCGACATGCCGAGCGCCTCGGCAAGCGCGTTCATGGTCGAGGCGGTGCCCATGGTGTTGCAATGGCCGACCGAGGGTGCCGAGGATGCGACGATGCGCATGAACTCCTCGTAGTCGATCTCGCCGGCGGCAAGCCGCTCGCGCGATTTCCACACCACGGTGCCGGAGCCGCTGCGTTCGCCGTTGAACCAGCCGTTGAGCATCGGCCCGCCGGATAGCACGATCGCCGGCATGTTGACGGTCGCCGCCGCCATCAGGCACGCCGGCGTGGTCTTGTCGCAGCCGGTGGTCAGCACCACGCCGTCGAGCGGATAGCTGAACAGCACCTCGACCAGCCCGAGATAAGCAAGGTTGCGGTCCAGCGCCGCGGTGGGCCGCTTGCCGGTCTCCTGGATCGGATGCACCGGAAACTCCATCGCGATGCCGCCGGCCGCGCGGATGCCTTCGCGCACGCGCTCGGCCAGTTGGAGATGGTGCCGGTTGCACGGCGACAGGTCGTTGCCGGTCTGGGCGATGCCGATGATCGGCTTGCCCGATTGCAGTTCCTCGCGCGTCAGCCCGTAGTTGAGATAGCGCTCCAGATAGAGCGCGGTCATGCCCGGGTTGTGCGGGTTGTCGAACCATTCCGATGAGCGGAGCTTGCGACGGGGGCGGTTCGCGGGCGTGGTATGATTAGATGCCTTGGTCAATCTTTCCTCCCGCGCTGAACGTTCCGCAGGGATGGTGGAGCCGCCCTGGCTGTTGTTACGATATCGGGCGCGCGCCGCGAGCGCGGCCGCCGACGTCCCATTGTTCCAGAGACAGACGCGCAAGTCACGTCAAAAAGACAGCGCTACCACCGATATGGCGAACCGTTTACGACGCGCGTCGGGGGGCCGTCAACGGTGTCTGGCGGCGGACGATCGCCGGATCATCAGTTCGAAGCCGAGGTCCACCACCGGCGTTGCCGGGCGGTTGCCGGCGATCGCGTCCATCACCATCGTGATCGCGGTCTTGCCCATGTCGTAGCGGTTGGTGCGCACGCTGCTCAGCGGCGGCACGGCGGAGGCCATGTATTCCAGATCGTTGAAACCGACGATCGCCATATCCTCGGGCACCTGGATCTGGCGCCGCTGGCATTCGAACAGCGTTCCCAGCGCAAGGTCGTCATTGACGCAGAACACCGCGTCCATGTCGGACGCCTTCATCAGCAGGTCGGAGAACAGCGTGCCGCCCATGGTCACCGAGGTCGGTACCGGCGTCGTGATGACGAGGCGCGGATCGTACAGCGACGCGCGCTTCATGGCGTCGGTGTAGCCTTCGAGGCGACGCTGCACGCGCGGGTCCATGCGCGCGCCAAGGAAACCGATCCGGCGGAAGTTCAGCGAGATGAGGTGGGAAATCGCGGCAAAAGCCGCGTCATTGTGCGAAAACCCCACCATCATGTCGACTGGCTCGGGGCCGATCTCCATGATCTGGACGATCGGGCAGTTCATCGCTTCAAGCACCGCGCGCGATTCTGGCGTCTGATTGATGCCCGTCACCACCAGCCCCGCCGGTCGCTGCGCCTGAAACAGCCGCAGCAGTTTTTCCTCCTGCAGGATGCTGTAGTGCGTGTTGACCAACTGGATCGAATAGCGGCTGCCTTCGGAGCCGTCATAGATGCCGCGCAGGACATCGGTAAAAACGTTGTTGGTGAACGAGGGGATCAGGACGCCGATCACTTCGGTGCGTCGCGAGGCGAGCGCGCGCGCCGCGAGGTCGGGCACATAGCCGAGCTGGCGCGCGGCGTTCTCGACGCGCTCGCGCTTGGCCGGCGACAGCGCCTCGGGATTGCGGAAGAACCGGGACGCGGTGATGGGACTGACCCCGGCGAGTTCTGCAACCTCCGTGAGCCTCACCTTTCCGGAACTGGTCCGCGCCCGTGCCATGCCCGCTGATAACATGGCCGTTTCAACAAAGAAATGATTATTGACAGCGCTACCACGCCATTGATAATGGCGCCTCAGGCAGGGACAATGCCCGCACCTCAGCACTCATGCGCGACATTGCGCGCGTGACGTTGAAAAGACCGAAGCCTCAACGGCAGTTGCCGGATGACGCCGAAACAAAAGGGATGGAAGCAATGGCGTCGGTGCAGATCAACGACGTGCGGAAATCGTTCGGAGGATTCGAGGTTCTGCACGGCGTCACGGTTTCGATCGAAGACGGCGCTTTCGTCGTGCTGGTCGGCCCCTCGGGATGCGGCAAGTCCACGCTGCTGCGGATGCTGGCGGGCCTGGAAAACATCACCTCCGGCACGATTGCGATCGGCGACCGCGTGGTGAACAACGTGCAGCCCAAGGAACGGGACATCGCCATGGTGTTCCAGAACTACGCGCTGTATCCGCACATGACCGTCGCCCAGAACATGGGCTTCTCGCTCAAGCTGCGCAAAGCCAACGCGGCCGATATCACGGCGCGCGTGAAGAAGGCCGCCGACATTCTCGATCTGGCGCCGCTGCTCGATCGCTATCCGCGCCAGCTGTCGGGCGGGCAACGCCAGCGGGTCGCCATGGGGCGCGCCATCGTCCGCGATCCGCAGGTGTTTCTGTTCGACGAGCCGCTGTCGAACCTCGACGCCAAGCTGCGCGTCGCGATGCGTACCGAGATCAAGGAACTGCATCAGCGGCTCAAGACCACCACGGTCTACGTCACCCACGACCAGATCGAGGCCATGACCATGGCCGACAAGATCGTGGTGATGCACGACGGCATCGTCGAGCAGATCGGCTCGCCACTCGAACTCTACGATTTCCCGGCCAACCGTTTCGTCGCCGGCTTCATCGGCTCGCCGGCGATGAACTTCATCGAGGGCACGCTGAAATCCAACGGCCAGCCCTATGTCGAGACCGAGAACGGCGCGCGGCTGCCGCTGGTCACCGCGCCCGGCGCGTCCGCCGGGATGCCGATCGTCTACGGCGTGCGGCCGGAGCATTTCGAACTCGCCGACGACGGCATCGCCGCGGAGGTGGTCGTGGTCGAGCCCACCGGCTCGGAGACGCAGGTGATCGCCCGTGTCGGCAAGCACGATGTCATCGCTGTATTCCGCGAGCGCCATCCGCTGCAGGCCGGCGACCGTATCCATCTGCGTCCGCGTGCAAGCGCGGCGCATCTGTTCGACAAGGAGAGCGGCGCCCGCCTGTGAGGGGGCGCGGGCCTGATCGACCATCGCCAAACAAAATTAAAATCGAAGACGACCATCGGGAGGAAAAGAGAAATGACCACATTCACGCCAGACCGCCGCTCTCTGCTCAAAGGCGGCGCTGCTGCTGCGGCCGCCATTTCGACGATGTCGGCGGAGCAACTGCTTGGCTTCGCCAAGGCATGGGCCGCCGACGCCAAGTGGAAGCCGGAGGCCGGCGCCAAGATCAACCTTTTGCGCTGGAAGCGCTTCGTCGAGGCGGAAGACGTCGCCTTCATGAAGATGATCGAGGCGTTCCAGAAGGCGACCGGCGTTCAGGTCAACGTCTCCAACGAATCCTACGACGACATCCAGCCCAAGGCGTCGGTGGCTGCCAACACCGGGCAGGGCCTCGACATGGTGTGGGGGCTCTATTCGCTGCCATTCCTGTTTCCGAACAAGTGTCTCGATGTCTCCGATGTCGCCAAGTATCTCGGCGACAAGTACGGCGGCTGGACGGATTCGGCGCAGGCGTTCGGCAAGCTCGGCAACAAGTGGATCGGCATCCCCGTCGCCACCACCGGCGCGCTGGTCGCCTATCGCAAGAGCGCCGCGGAGAAGGCGGGCTTCAAGGAGTTTCCCAAGGACCTTGCCGGCTTCGCCGAACTGGTCAAGGGCATGAACAAGAACGGCACCCCGGCCGGCATGGCGCTGGGCCACGCCTCGGGCGATGCCAACACCTGGCTGCACTGGGCCTTGTGGGCGCACGGTGGCTACCTGATCGACAAGAACAACAAGGTCACCATCAACTCGCCGGAGACGGCGAAGTCGCTGGAATACGTCAAGGGTCTGTATGAGAACTTCATTCCCGGCACCGCGTCGTGGAACGACAGCAACAACAACAAGGCGTATATCGCCGGCCAGCTCTACCTCACGGTGAACGGCATCTCGGTCTACGTCACGGCCAAGAAGGAAAATCCGGCGATGGCCGAGGATACCTTCCATGCCAATCTGCCGCTCGGCGTCGACGGCAAGCTGCGCGAACTGCATCTGGCGTTCCCGATGCTGATCTTCACCTTCAGCAAGTTCCCGAACGCCTGCAAGGCGCTGACCGCGTTCATGCTGGAGGCCGACCAGTTCAACCCGTGGGTCGAGGCCGCGCAGGGCTACCTGTCGCCGTTCCTCAAGGCTTACGACGCCAACCCGATCTGGACGGCGGACCCGAAGAACCTGCTGTATCGGGACGTCGCCAAGAACGCGCTGACGCCGGCCGGCGTCGGCCAGCTCAACGAGGCGGCGGCGGCGGCGATCGCCGACTTCATCGTGGTCGATATGTACGCCAACTACTGCACCGGGCGCGAGGATCTGAAGGGCGCGATGGCGTCCGCCGAGCGTCAGGCCAAGCGCATCTATCGCTGAGCGATAGCCTCGGCCGGCGCGGAGCGTGATCCGCGCCGGCCGGTCGCGGCGCAAGGTGCGTCCGGTTTAACAGCAAACGACCGCTTCTCGTGGCGGTCCAGGTTGCCGAACAATGAGCAGCACGGTTCAGACATCGTTGCCGGCGCCGGTTGAGGACACCTCGCTCGCGGCGCGCTGGCAGCAGTTGCACGCCAACCGCAACTGGCAGGCGGCGTGGTTCATGCTGCCGACAGCGGCGTTCCTGCTCCTGTTCCTGGCCTATCCGCTGGGGCTCGGCATCTGGATGAGTTTCACCGACGAGCGCATCGGCCGTCCGGGGATTTTCGTCGGGCTCGAAAACTACGAATGGCTGTGGGACGATTCCGTCTTCTGGCTCTCGGTGTTCAACACGCTGCTCTACACCATCGTCGCCAGCATCATCAAATTCGCGGTCGGCCTCTATCTGGCGCTGCTGCTCAACCGCCACATGCCGTTCAAGGCGATGATCCGCGCCGTGGTGCTGCTGCCGTTCATCGTGCCGACGGTGCTGTCGGCGATCGCGTTCTGGTGGATCTACGATACTCAGTTCTCGATCATCTCGTGGTCGCTGGTGAAACTCGGCATCATCAGCGAGAACATCAATTTTCTTGGCGAAACCAACTGGGCGCGCGCCAGCGTCATTTTCGCCAATATCTGGCGCGGCGTGCCGTTTGTCGCCATCACGCTGCTGGCGGGCCTGCAAACCGTGTCGCCCTCGCTCTACGAGGCGGCGACGCTCGACGGTGCCACCAACTGGCAGCGCTTCCGCTACGTCACTTATCCGCTGCTGACGCCGATCATCGCGGTGGTGATGACGTTCTCGGTGCTGTTCACCTTCACCGACTTCCAGTTGATCTGGGCTCTGACCCGCGGCGGCCCGGTGAACGCCACCCATCTGATGGCGACCTTGAGCTATCAGCGCGGCATCCTCTCCGGGCGGCTCGGGGAGGGTGCGGCGATCGCCACCGCGATGATCCCGTTCCTGCTCGCGGCCATCGCCATATCGTGGTTCGGGATGCAGCGCCGCAAGTGGCAGCAGGGGAGCGACAATGACTGATCGCCTGATGCAGAAGGCGCCCGCGGCGCCGCTCGCGAAAAATGACGACACCGAGGGCATGAGCTACCTCGAAAGCCTGCCGCAGCGGCTGATCACGCTTTACCTGCCGCTGTCGATCATCGTCATTATCCTGCTGTTCCCGTTCTACTGGATGGCGATCACCGCGATCAAACCGGACGAGCAGTTGATCGACATGGAGACGTACAGCCCGTTCTGGGTTGTGGCGCCGACCTTCAAGCACATCACCAAGCTGCTATTGGAGACGGAGTATCCGCGCTGGCTGTGGAACACGATGTATGTCGCGGCGGGGGCCACCTTCCTGTCGATCGTCGCCAGCGTGCTCGCGGCCTATGCCATCGTCCGGCTGCGCTTCAAGGGGGCGGATGCGGTGGGAGCGGCGATCTTCCTCGCCTATCTGGTGCCGCCGGCGATCCTGTTCATCCCGCTCGCCTCGGTGATCCAGGCTTACGGGCTGTTCGACTCGCCGCTGTCGCTGATCCTGGTCTATCCGACACTGTTGATCCCGTTCTCGACCTGGCTCCTGATGGGCTATTTCCGTACCATCCCGTTCGAGCTTGAGGAATGCGCGCTGATCGATGGCGCCTCGCGCTGGCAGATCCTCACCAAGATCGTGATTCCGCTGTCGGTGCCGGGGCTGATCTCGGCGTTCATCTTCTGCTTCACGCTGTGCTGGAACGAGTTCATCTACGCGCTGACCTTCCTGCAATCGACGCCGAACAAGACGGTGCCGGTCGCCATCGTCAACGAGTTCGTCGATGGCGACATCTACAAGTGGGGCTCGCTGATGGCGGGAGCGCTGATCGGCTCGCTGCCGCTGGTGATCCTTTATGCCTTCTTTGTCGAGCACTATGTTTCGGCGATGACCGGCGCGGTGAAGGAGTGATATTGCGGACCCGCTCGCGGCAATATCGAACCAAAAGCAATAAGGAGTTGGGTCTTGCACATTCTGGTTCTTGGCGCCGCCGGCATGGTCGGCCGCAAGCTGGTGGAGCGGCTGGTCCGCGACGGCCGCCTCGGCAACCGCGAGATCACGCGGCTGACCTTGCAGGACGTCGTCGCGCCGCAAAATCCGGCCGGCAACGCCATCCCGACCGCGCTCGTCACCAGCGATTTCGCCGATCCCGGCACCGCCGCACCGCTGGTGGCGGAGCGGCCCGACGTGATCTTCCATCTCGCGGCCATCGTCTCGGGCGAGGCCGAGGTCGAATTCGACAAGGGCTACCGCATCAATCTCGACGGCACCCGCCATCTGATCGAGGCGATCCGCGCGCTTGGTGGCGGTTACAAGCCGCGGCTGGTGTTCACCTCGTCGGTCGCGGTGTTCGGCGCGCCGTTTCCCGACAAGATCGGCGACGAGTTTTTTCTCACCCCGCTCACCAGTTACGGCACCCAGAAGGCGATCTGCGAGTTGCTGCTGGCCGACTATACCCGCAAGGGTTTTCTCGACGGCATCGGCATCCGGCTGCCGACCATCTGCGTGCGGCCGGGCAAACCCAACAAGGCGGCGTCCGGCTTCTTCTCCAACATCATCCGCGAGCCGCTTGCGGGAGAGGAGGCGGCGTTGCCGGTATCGGAGGACGTGCGGCACTGGCACGCCTCGCCGCGTTCGGCTGTGGGTTTCCTGATCCACGCCGGCACCATGGATACCGAAGCGATGGGTGCGCGCCGCAGTCTTAGTATGCCAGGGCTCTCGGCCACCGTCGGGGAGCAGATCGCGGCGCTGGAGCGGGTCGCCGGCAAGAATGTCGTGGCCCGCATCCGACGCGAGCCCGATCCGGCGATCATCCGCATCGTCGATGGCTGGCCGCGTCAGTTCGATACCGCGCGGGCGCTAAAACTCGGCTTCACGACGGCGGAAAAGACCTTCGACGACATCATCCGCATCCATATCGAGGATGAACTGGGCGGAACCTTTGTGGCGTGAGGGGGGTGTCTCATCGCTGGCTGAAAGCGAGTTGCGCCGCGAGGCCGGCGAAAGCAGTGGCAACCCCGCGTCGCATCCAGGTCTGAACTGAAGCGCTGGAGATGACATGCCGTCGGACAGCGGCGGCAAAGGCTCCGTAGGCGGCGAAGATCGCGAAGGTCAGCGCCATGAACACCAGGCTCAGTTCGAGCATCCGGCTGACAGGCGACGCTTCATCCATTCTCACGAATTGCGGCAGGAAGGCGAAGAAGAAAATCGAGAGCTTGGGATTGAGCAGGTTGATGAGAATCGCTGAAACGATCACCTGCCGGGCACCTTTGCCGCACGTCTCGTCATTCAGGCTGAGCATTCCGCGATCACGGAACATCGCCCAGGCCATGGAGAGCAGGTAGGCGACGCCGAGATATTTGAGAATTTGAAACGCCAGCGCGCTCGTATGAAGCAGTGCGGCCAACCCGCTGATCGCCGCCAGCATATGGGGGACGATGCCGAGCGTGCAGCCAAAGGCGGCAACGAGGCTCGCGCGTGTTCCGCTAGAGAGGCCGGCCGCCACCGTATAGATCGCGCCGGTGCCGGGCGACGCGATGATGACCAGAGAGGTCAGGAGAAATTCCGGCGTCATGGCGGTTCCATTCATTTGGCTCGATTGTTTTCGAGCCAAATGCGCAGTGCCGCCTCGTTTCGTCTTGAAGGAAATTGCAGCTCAGTTCATCGCGGCGGCATAGAGCCCGGGCGACATGCCATAGGTGCGGACGAACAGCCGGGTCATGTGGCTTTGGTCCGCGAAGCCGGCCGCCTGCGCGGTGTCGGCGAGGGTTGCGCCTTCCGCGATCATCTTTCGCGCCGTCTGGAGCCGACGCTGGACGAGATAAGCATGTGGCGTGAGACCGGTCGCCTTCGAGAAGCCCCGCACAAGCTGGAATTGGCTGACACCGCCGATTGCGGCCAGCTCGCCGAGCGACAGGGGCGTGGACGGGTCATCGTCGATCCGCATACGCGCCCGCTCGATTCCCTTGGGCACTCCGGGCCGCTGCTCCCGGTCGCGATGGTCGATGAGCCGCGTCAGCAGCAGAAGCAGGTTTTCGCGTCGCTCAATTTCGCTGTATCCGCCGTGCGGGTCGGTCATCGCGCGAAACAGGGACAGGAAGCGCGCCGCCGATCCCGGATCGCGCATCGCAGGGTACGAAAGTTCTGCGCCGCCGGCGCAGCCTTCCGTCAGGGCATGAATTGGACCGGCTAAGGCCGCTGGATCGAAATAGAGCATCCGCCATGCGCGGCCGCTCTCTCCGAGCGGCGAGCCGTCATGCACCTCGCCGGGATTGACCGTAATGACGTCTCCCGCCTCGGCCTCGACCGTTCCGCGTCCGCTCGCGGATTTCTGCGCGCCGCGCAGGATGACGCCGATCCCGAACTGGTCGTGGGTGTGCCGGCCGAACGCATGAGACGTATCGGCCGAAACCGCGTCCACGCCTTTCATCCCGCAACGGGTTATCTTGAACTGTCCTTTTGTCATCGCTGCGACGCTACCTCGCAATGGTAACCCGGACCATGCGAAACCCGGCAACCGGCGCGGAGCCTTCAGCCATGCCGATCCCGCATTGCCCGTCTTGGCCGGAATCCTCTTGCGCTGCGGCAGGAGTTGTCCCAAACCAATACCAATGCGGCCGGGCGCCAGCGCGGCCCGCGGGTCCACTCGGGACATCACAGGTTCGGGACAGCACAGGAAGGCAGCCATGACAGCCAGTATCGTGGGATGGGCGCACACCCCGTTCGGGAAATTCGACGCGGAGACAGTGGAGAGCCTGGTGGTCCGCGCCGCCAACGAGGCGTTGGCCGATGCCGGCATCTCGGCGGCCGACGTTGACGAGATCGTGCTCGGCCACTTCAACGCCGGCTTCTCGCCGCAGGACTTCACCGCGGCGCTGGTGTTGCAGGCCGATCCGAAGCTGCGTTTCAAGCCGGCGACGCGCGTCGAGAACGCCTGCGCCACCGGTTCGGCGGCGGTGCATCAGGGTATCCGCGCCATCGCCGCCGGCGCCGCGCGCATCGTGCTGGTGGTCGGCGTCGAGCAGATGACCCGCACGCCGGGCCCGGAGATCGGCAAGAATCTGCTGCGCGCCTCCTATCTGCCGGAGGACGGCGACACGCCGGCGGGTTTCGCCGGGGTGTTCGGCAAGATCGCGCAAGCCTATTTCCAGAAATATGGCGACCAGTCCGACGCGCTGGCGATGATCGCCGCCAAGAACCACAAGAACGGCGTCGCCAACCCTTACGCGCAGATGCGCAAGGATTTCGGCTTCGAGTTCTGCCGCGCCGAGAGCGAGAAGAATCCGTTCGTCGCCGGCCCGCTGAAGCGCACCGACTGCTCGCTGGTGTCGGACGGCGCGGCCGCGCTGGTGCTGACCGATACCGAGACCGCCAAATCCATGGGCAAGGCGGTCAACATCCGCGCCACCGCCCACGCGCAGGATTTCCTGCCGATGTCGAAGCGCGACATTCTCGATTTCGAGGGCTGCACGGTCGCGTGGCAGCGTGCGCTGCAATCGGCCGGCGTCTCGCTGTCGGACCTGTCGTTCGTCGAGACCCATGACTGCTTCACCATCGCCGAGCTGATCGAATACGAGGCGATGGGGCTGACGCCGAAGGGGCAGGGCGCGCGCGCCATCAAGGAAGGCTGGACCCAGAAGGATGGCAAGCTGCCGATCAATCCGTCCGGCGGGCTCAAGGCCAAGGGCCACCCGATCGGCGCGACCGGCGTCTCGATGCACGTTCTCACCGCGATGCAGCTTCTGGGGCAGGCCCCGGAGGGGATGCAGATCAAGGATGCGACGCTGGGCGGCGTGTTCAACATGGGCGGCGCAGCGGTCGCCAACTACGTCTCGTTGCTGGAGCCGGCGAAGTAAGCCGGCTTTCGCGGCGGGAGGGCCGATCATGAACATGGCCGAGTGGCTCGCGGCGAGCGCGCGCCTGCGTCCCGAGGCGCCGGCGCTCCTGACGGGCACGCGCGTTGACGCCGACTACCGCGCCTTCGCGCGGCGGTCGGCTGCGGTCGGCGCGTATCTGGCGGCCCGCCACGGCGTCAAGCCTGGCGACCGCGTGGCGCTGTTCATGACCAACTGCACCGCCTATTTCGAATGCCTTTACGGCATCTGGTGGATCGGCGCGGTGGCGGTGCCGATCAACGCCAAGCTGCACGGCCGCGAAGCGGCATGGATTTGTCAGAACTCCGGCGCGAAACTGGTGTTTCTGTCGAAGGACAGCGCGTCGGCCTGGGCGGACGGTGAGGCCGCGTCACTGCCGACGCTGTCGGTCGATAGCGACGACTACCGGCGCGGCCGCGAGGGCGAGGGCGCACCTGCGCCGCTGCCGCGCGCGACCGACGATCTGGCGTGGCTGTTCTACACTTCCGGCACCACCGGGCGTCCCAAGGGGGTGATGCTGAGCCACGGCAATCTGCTGGCGATGTCGATGTGCTACTTCGCCGACGTCGATCAGGTGACGCCGCAGGACGCAGTACTCTACGCCGCGCCGATCTCTCATGGCGCCGGGCTCTACAACTTCCCCAACGTCCGGATGGGCGCGCGCCATGTCGTGCCCGAATCCGGCGGGTTCGACGCCGACGAGGTGCTGACGCTCGGCAAAGAGTTGCGCAACGTCTCGATGTTCGCCGCGCCGACCATGGTGCGCCGCCTCGTCGATGCCGCCAAGACGCGCAATGAGGACGGCGACGGCATCCGCACCATCGTCTACGGCGGCGGCCCGATGTATCTCGCCGACATCCGCGACGCCATGGCGACCATGGGGCAGCGCTTTGTGCAGATTTACGGCCAAGGCGAATCGCCGATGACGATCACCGCCTTGAGCCGCGAGTGGCACGGCCGCACCGATCATCCGCGCTATCTCGAACGGCTGGCCTCGGTTGGGCCGGCGCAGAGCGTGATGTCGGTGCGCATCACCGATCCTGACGGCAACCCGCTGCCGGCGGGCGAGACCGGCGAGATCGAGGCCAAGGGGACGGCGGTGATGCTGGGTTACTGGGAAAACCCAGAGGCCACCGCCGCCACGCTCAAGGACGGCTGGTTGCGCACCGGCGACGTCGGCCGGCTCGACGCCGACGGCTTCCTCACGCTGTCGGACCGCTCCAAGGACGTCATCATTTCAGGCGGCACCAACATCTATCCGCGCGAGGTCGAGGAAGCGCTGCTGACCCATCCCGAGGTGCGCGAGGTGTCGGCCATCGGCCTGCCCGACCCGGAATGGGGCGAGATCGTCGTCGCCTGCATGGTGCTGGAGCAGGGCGCGGAGCGCGACGACCGCAAGTTCGACACCCATTGCCTCGCCTCGATCGCGCGTTTCAAGCGTCCCAAGCGCTACGTCTATCTCGATGCGTTGCCGAAGAACAACTACGGCAAGGTGCTGAAGACTGCGCTGCGCGAGCGTCTCGGCGGCAAGGGCTGATCGTTCGGGTCAAGGTGCGCGCGGCACGATCGAAGGGAGCGAGCGATGGATTTTGCACTGAGCGCCGAGCAGGAGTCCATCCGCGACGCCATCGCCAAAATCTGCACGCCGTTCGACGATGCCTATTGGCTGGCGAAGGATCGCGAAGGCGGATTTCCGGCGGAGTTTCACAAGGCGATAGCGGATGCCGGCTGGCTCGGTATCTGCATTCCTGAAGCGTACGGCGGCTCGGGGCTCGGCATCACCGAAGCCGCGATCATGATGCGCACCATCTCGGAATCCGGTGCCGGCATGTCGGGCGCGTCCGCCGTGCATATGAACGTGTTCGGGCTCAACCCCGTCGTGGTGTTTGGCACCGACGACCAGTGCCGTCGCATGTTGCCGCCGATTGTTTCCGGCGCGGAGCGCGCGTGTTTCGCCGTCACCGAACCGAACACCGGCCTCAACACCACTCAGCTCAAGACCCGCGCGGTGCGCCACGGCGACAAGTACGTTGTCAACGGCCAGAAGGTGTGGATTTCGACGGCACAGGTGGCGGAGAAGATCCTGCTATTGGCGCGCACCACGCCGCTGGAGGAAGTGAAATCGCCGACCCGCGGCCTGAGCCTGTTCTACACCGATTTCGACCGCACGCGCATCGCGGTCCATGAGATCGAGAAGATGGGCCGCAAGGCGGTGGATTCCAACGAACTGTTCTTCGAGAATTTCGAGATTCCGGTCGCCGACCGCATCGGCGAGGAAGGCCGCGGGTTTGAGTACATCCTGCACGGCATGAACCCGGAGCGCATCCTGATCGCGGCGGAAGCGGTGGGGCTCGGCAAGCTCGCGCTGTCGCGCGCGGCAGCCTACGCCCGGACCCGCATCGTGTTCAACCGGCCGATCGGGCAGAACCAGGCGATCCAGCACCCGCTGGCGAAGAACTGGATGGAGCTTGAGGCGGCCTGGCTGATGGTGATGTCGGCGGGCTGGCAGTACGACAAGGGACTATCGTGCGGCCCGGCCGCCAATGCCGCGAAATATCTGGCCGCGGAAGCCGGGTTTCACGCCTGCGAGCAGGCGGTGATGACCCACGGCGGCTTCGGTTACGCCAAGGAGTTTCACGTCGAGCGCTACATGCGCGAAATCATGATCCCGCGCATCGCCCCGATCAGCCCGCAGCTCATTCTCTCCTTCATCGCCGAGAAAGTGCTGGGCCTGCCGAAATCCTATTGAAGGACCATGTCATGAGCCGTCTTCGGGCCGCCCTCGATCCGCGTTCCATCGCGATCATCGGAGCTTCGGAAAATCCCAACAAGATCGGTGGCCGGCCTGTCCATTACCTCGACAAGTTCGGCTTCAAGGGCAAGGTGTTTCCGATCAATCCGACGCGGCAGCAGGTGCAGGGGCACAAATGCTATCCCGGCCTCGCCGATCTTCCCGAAGCGCCGGAGATGGCGATCGTCGCGGTCGCGGGCGACAACGCCATCGACGCGGTGGAGGAATGCGCCGCGCGGGGCGTCAAGGTCGCGGTGGTGATGGCCTCGGGCTTCGGCGAGGTTGATGCCGTCGCCGGCAAGGCCAAGGAGCGGCGCATGGTGGAGGTCGCTCACAAGGCCGGGATGCGCATCGTCGGGCCGAACTCGCAAGGGCTCGCCAATTTCGGCACCGGCGCGATCGCCAGCTTTTCTACTATGTTCATGGACATGGATCGCGCCGAGGGGCATGTCGCGATGCTCAGCCAGAGCGGGGCGCTGTCCACCGTGCCGGTCGGCTTCCTGCGCCAGAAGGGCATCGGCGTGCGCCACACCCACGCCACCGGTAACGACGCCGACATCACCGTTGGCGAACTGGCGGTTGCGGTGGCGGAGGACCCCGAGGTCAAGCTGCTGCTGCTCTATCTGGAGAGCATTCCCGACACCACCTATCTGGAGGAACTGGCCGCGGTTGCGCTTAAGCGCGATCTGCCGGTCATCGCGCTCAAGTCCGGACGCACCGAAGCGGGGCGGCAGGCGGCGCAGTCGCACACCGGCGCGCTCGCCAACGAGGACCGCGTGGTCGATGCGTTCTTCGAACATCACGGCATCTGGCGCGCACCGGACATGCGCGGCTTGGTGGAGGCGACTGAACTCTATCTGAAAGGCTGGAAGCCGAGCGGCCGGCGGCTGGTGGCGATCAGCAATTCCGGCGCGGTGTGCGTGATGACTGCGGACGCCGCGACCGCGGCGGGAATGCCGATGGCCAAGCTCGCCCCCGAGACCGACAAGAAGCTCAAAGACATTCTGCCGAGCTTCGCCACCACCACCAATCCGATCGACATCACTGCGGCGCTGCTCTCCAACAGCCGGCTGTTCGGCGATATCCTGCCGGTGATCGCCGAGGACCCGGCGGCCGATGCGTTCCTGATCGGCGTGCCAGTGGCGGGGCAGGGCTACGACGTGCCGTCCTTCGCGCGCGATACCGCCGCGTTCGGCAGGCAGACCGGCAAGCCGCTGGTGGTCGCCGCCACGCAAAAGAGTGTCGCCGATGAGTTCGCCGCGCACGGCACCGTCGTATTTCCAACCGAGGTGGAAGGGGTGGCGGCGCTGCACCAGTTCCTGTCGCACAAGGATCTGATGGCGCGCACGCGCGCGCGGAAGGCGGAGCGCGCCAAATCCGCGCCGGCTGTCGCACCTCAAGGTGCGACGCGGATGCTGAACGAGGCCGAGAGCCTCGCGCTTCTGGCCGCGCGCGG
Source organism: Bradyrhizobiaceae bacterium (assembly GCA_044463945.1). GTDB lineage: Bacteria > Pseudomonadota > Alphaproteobacteria > Rhizobiales > Xanthobacteraceae > 62-47. Next base: position 49,042 of record JBIQLW010000021.1, read on the forward strand.
CATCACGGTGGTGCCGCATCGGCTATGCCGCTCACGCGACGAGGCCAGGGCTGCGTTCGCGGCGCTCGGCGGGCCCGTGGTGGTCAAGGGTTGCTCTGCCGATATCGCCCACAAGTCCGAACTCGGGCTGGTGAAGCTCGGCGTCGCCAGCGCGGAGGCGGTGGCCGGCATCTATGATGACATGGAGCGGATCATCCGCGAGCACGGCGCGCGCTTCGATGGCGTCATCGTCGCGGCGATGGCGGGCGGTCGCCGCGAGATCATGATCGGCGCGCATCGCGATCCGGTGTTCGGGCCGGTGGTGGCGATGGGCGACGGCGGCAAATACGTCGAGATCTTCCGCGACACCGCCTTGCTGCTGCCGCCGTTCACGCAAGCCGAGGCGGTGGAGGCATTGCAACGGCTGCGCATCGCGCCCCTGTTCGCAGGTGTGCGCGGCGAGCCGCCGATGGATGTCGCGGCGTTGAGCGACGCCATCGTCCGCATCGGTGCGCTGATGGCCGATCCCGAGGCCCGGGTGATGAGCCTCGACCTGAACCCGGTGATGCTGGACAGTGAAGGCAAGGGCTGCGTGGTGGTTGACGCGGTGGTGTTCCAGGCGACGTAATGCGAGGCGGTTACCGGCTGCGTGCCGGAATGACCACGCCGCTGCGGCTGGACATCAGCCGCGCCACCACGATTGTCGGGATCAGGATCGCGGCGCCGAGCGTGGTGATCTGAATTTGCGACAACGGCATGATGCCGCCGCCCGGCGTCGCGACGACGATGCCGCCGAGGATCAGCAGGATGCGGACCGGCCATTCCAGCGGACCTGTGCGTCGCAGGTCGCCGACGCCGATCTGATAGCCCTGGATGCCGCCGCAGATGAAGACGGTGCCGAGCGCGATCAGCGCCATCAGGCCAAGGCCGACGAGAAACTGGCCCTGCATCACGAGGGCGGGGTTCAGCACGAAGAAGAACGGGATGAAATAGATGATGGAGCCGACCCACATCGACTCCCATCCCGTCTTCATCGCGGGCGAGCCGGCGATGCCGGCGGCGGCGAACGAGGCGATCGCGACCGGCGGCGTGATCGACGACAACATGCCCCAGTAGAAGATGAACATATGCACCGCCATCCGGTTCAGGCCGACCTTCTCCAGGGCCGGCGCGATCAGGATGGCGAGGAAGATGTAGCAGGCGGTGGTGGTCAGTCCGAGCCCGAGGATCAGGCTGGTGAGGGCGCACATCGCCAGCAGCAGGAACGCATTGTCGCCGGCGATGCGCAGGAGATCGTTGGCGAGGCTGGAGATCACCCCGGTCATCGAGAACGCGCCGATCAGGAGGCCGCAGCCGGCGAGAATGGCGGCCAGTTCGACGAAAGTCCGGCCGTTGACCTCGAAGAACTTCGCGACCGACGCCATCGTCCATCGCGTGTCCTTCGAGAAAAGCTGGTTGAGCACGAGGAGCAGGGCGGTCGCGTAGAACGGCGCGTGGCTCTCGCGCTTGAAGTACAGCAGCATGACGATCAGCAGCGCGATCACGAAGATGTAGTACCAGCCCTCCTTGACCGCCTCCCACGCGCTCGGCAGTTCCGAGCGCGGAATGCCGGCCAGGCCGTGCCGCGCGGCATAGGCGTCCACCTGCAGGAACAGGCCGGTGTAGTAGAGCACTGCCGGGATGATGGCGGCTATGGCGACCTCGGCGTAGCTGACATTGAGGAACTGGGCGATGACGAAAGCGGTCGCGCCCATCACCGGCGGAGCCAGCACCGCGCCGGTGGAGGCGCAGGCTTCGATCGCGCCGGCGTAGGAAGCGCGGAAGCCGCTTTTCTTCATCACCGGAATGGTCATGGTGCCGGCGGTCAGCACGTTGGAGATGATCGAGCCCGACATCATGCCGAGCAGACCGCTGGCGAAGATACAGACCTTGGCGGCGCCGCCGCGGAACGTACCGCACAGCGCGAAGGCGATATTGATGAAGAACTTGCCGGCACCGGTCATCATTAGCGCGACGCCGAACACCAGAAAGCCGATCACCGTGTCGGCAAAAGCCTGAATCGGAATCCCGAGCAGGCTTTCGCCGGACAGCATGTGATAGGCGGTGGCCTGTTCGAGTGTCGATTGGGTGCCGCGCAGCGGCCCGAGCCAGCTTTCATCCGCGAACAGCGGATACAGCGTGAAGGGCAGGATGCAGAGCAGGAGGCTCCACCCGCCGGTGCGGCGCAGCGCTTCCATCAGCATCGCCCACATCACCAGACCGGAGATGTAGGCCGCGAGCGGCGCGCCGCCGAATTCCCAGCCGGATTCGGCGGCCTTGCGGATATGAGCCATCAGCACCAGCGACGCGGCGAAGGTGATGCCGGCCAGCGCGATATCGTACCATGGAACGGTGTCGAGGCTCGCGCTTTCCGATCCGGGGAAGATCAGAAACGTGAACGGCAGCATCAGCGCGATCAGGAGATAGAAATACTCGGTGTTGAGCTGAGTGTAGCCGATGAAGAACCGCAGCGCGAACTGCTGATTGATGCACAGGAAGATCGTCGCAGCCGTCGCCGCGATCAGTGCGAGGCGCCAGAACCCGCGCAAGGTGCGCACGCGCGTGGCTTCGGATTCCTGCATGGTCGCATGTGGATCCTCGAACACGACCCGCGTTGCCGCATCTTCCGCCGCACTCATGGATGATAGGGCTGCGCTTGTATTGCCAGCGGGATCCGGATGAGACATCGGCTCTCCTTCGTGGCAAGGCTCGTCGCCGGATCAGGCGATTGGCGACGAGCGACGATCAGGTTCCGGCGGAAGGATGTCTCAATTGAATGCGTCCGGCAGCTTGGCCTGGGCGAGAGCCGCCTTGCGCGCGGCCGACCAGCCTTCGGCGAACTTGTCATCGGCCGGGTTGGTCTTGACGTAGGCATCCCATGCGGCGGCGAGAACGCCCTGGCGCTTGATCAGGGCATCGTTATGGGCCTGATCTTCCGCGGTCCAGTGGCCGGCTTCCTTGAAAGCCTTCACGGTCCCCGGATGGAACGGCACCACCCACTTCATGGCCTGACGCTTGAGTTCGAGGCCGACCGCGCCCGGCGCGCCGTCCTTGTAGCCGTCGTAGCCATCGATCATGGCCTTGACGATCGGGTAGATGGTATCGGCGGACTCGGTTCCATAAGCAACGAACAGCGGATAGGGATAGGTGCCCATCTCGATCGGCTTGTCCTTGGTGATGCCGGCGCCGCACGTGACGGTATGCGGCTTGAAGAACGGGCCGATCTTCTGCACGCGCTCCCAGCCGGCTTTGTCGTCCTTCGCCATCACCGGCCACATCAGGCCGCGCGGCGAGGTTTCGGCTTCCCTGGCCTGTCCGGAAATGGTCGAGGCGAACGCGCCGTCGGCATCGTTGTTGATGATGCCTTTCCACATCGCGCCGTAGCTGGCGAATTCGACGATCTTCACATCGTCCTTGGTGAGGCCGGCGAAGGCGATGATCGCCAGCGCGTTCTGGTTGAGGGCGGGTGAGCCGACCACGAAGCCGAGCCGCTTGCCTTTGAAATCCTTCAAATCCTTGACGCCGATATCGTTGGCGATGCCGACCGAGAGGCCGTTGCAGTCTATGATCGATAGCAGCAACTGGATCGGCTGGGGTCCCCATTCCTTGGCGCCGAATTCGAACACGCCTTCCTGGGCGAAATAGCTGCCGGTCCCCATCGCCGAGACGACCGCGCGTTTCGCCCGCAATGGCGCGAGGCGTGCGACGTCGTTGCCGGCCGGCAGGACGCGGACGCTGGATTTGTATTTCTCCTGCATCATCTTGCCGACGGCGACGGCGATGTTGAAGCCGGACGAGCCGGTGTCATAGGCCGTGAACGTCATCGATGGCGGCAGTTTCACGTCGTCGGCGCGCGAGGCGGTCGAAAACAGCAGTGCCGCGCTGGCCGCGGCAATCGCGCTGCGTGCAACGATCGAACGAAGCATGAGGCCCCTCCCATATGGCGTCCGCTTTGCGGATCACATTGTCGTGGGCGGATCATGTCATCGCGAACCGTCATTGGCAACGCTGAACATACCGTCGCCGCCGATGCGGTCACCCGGCGAAAGCGGGCGCGATGAGTTCGACGCTGCGGGTCTGGTGCGATGCGCTATCGCATCATGTCGACGGCGATGTGCGTTGTCGCCTTCGCGCCGCTGCGTCACGGTTCATGCCTCGATGGTGGCGACGACCTGTCCCTCGGTCACCACGTCGTCGACCTTGACGAGAATGGACTTGACCGTTCCGCCGTCGGGGGCGGGGATCGGCAGTTCCATTTTCATGGCTTCGACCATGATGACGTCGTCGCCCTCGCTGATGCGATCGCCGGTCCTGACGGCCAGCGTGCAGACGCGCCCGGCGACTTCGGTGACGACCTTGGTTTCAGCCATTTGCGATGTCCATGTCCTAATGTGAGCAGTGCAGGTGTGAGCGTTGCGAGTGTGAGCGACGCAAGCGAACTTGCGTCAAGTCGCTGCGAGCATGATGGCGCGCGGCCAAATCGTACCTGTGACGGTGCGTTTCGACGCGGCGGGGCGGGTTGATGTTGTCGTCGCAGATTGCCTGAGGTAGCGTATTCTTCAAGTGGAATTTAATTCCGTCATGCGAGATTTGCCGTGCGGCTGCTTCGCGCCGCGGCCGGCCCGCGTGCCGGAGTTTTCTCGACGGCCTTCACCGGGAGCAGTCGTTCCATCGGGGCCAGCCAAAGGGTTTTCACGTCGCTGACGCGCTTGCGCAGAGAGGGGGACGGATGGGGAGACGATCTGAGCGGCTCAGCAAGGCCGGAATCCTCACCGACCTGTCGGGCGGGAACGACGTTATCCAGGTCGTGTCGCGCGCCTTCGACGTGTTGCGCTGCTTCGAGGGCCACGACACCCGCCTCGGCAATCTGGAAATCTCCAATCGCTGCGGCCTGCCGCGCTCGACGGTATCGCGCCTGACGCATACGCTGACCCGGCTCGGCCATCTGACCTATCTGCCGCGCGATCAGAAATATCGCATCGGGCCGAGCGCGGTGGCGATGAGCGCCTCGATGATGCGCGGCCTCGATACCCGCGATTTCATCAGGGCCCAGCTTCACGATGTCGCCAGGGAGGTTCCCGGCACCATCGGCTTTCTGATCCCGGACCGGTTTCATCTGGTCTATCTGGAATACGCGCGCTCGCCGGCGGCGCTGGGCTTGAGTTCGGTTACCGGTTCGCGGATCCCGATGGGGCGCACCGCGGCCGGCCATGCCTATGTGGCGGCGCTCGACGCCGCCTCCGCCGAGACGCTTATCGCCGAAATGGAGCGCGATCATCCCGCCGACGCCGCCGTCCTGCGGCCGCGGATGGAGGCCGACCGCCGCCATCTGGCGCAGCACGGCTATGTGGCGGCGGGCGGCCTGTGGAGCCCGCACATCAACGGCATTGCCGCGCCGTTGTGGTCGCCGCAGTACCAGACCTATGCCGTCGTCACCATCGGCGTGCTGGCGGCGATGTATGACGAGCAGCGCCTGCATTCGGAGGTCGCGCCGCGCTTGCGCGATCTCGTGCGCGGGGTGGGGGACACGCTGGCGCGTGTCGATGCCGATGTCCTGCATTGCGCGCGCGAGCCGTCGGCGGCCGCCGCCGTGCCGAACAAGATGATGGTCAATTTCGGGGGAACGAATGAACTGGCAGCCGGAACTGGACGAACTCGCTCGCCGCGAAGCCTTCGCGCGGCGGATGGGCGGCGCTGACAAGGTCAAGCGGCAGCGCGATCAGGGCCGGCTCAACGTCCGCGAGCGGATCGACAAGCTGCTCGACACCAACAGCTTTCACGAGATGGGCGCGACGGCGGGGGTGGGCGAGTACGACGCGAACGGTGAACTGACCAACCTGACCCCGGCCAACTGCATTTTCGGCCGCGGCAGGATCGCCGGGCGTCCCGTGGTGGTGGTCGGCGACGACTTCACCGTGCGCGGCGGCTCGGCCGACGCCGCGATATGGACCAAGCCGGCGATGGCCGAGGAGATGGCCCGCGATTTCCGCCTGCCGATCGTGCGGGTGATCGAGGGCTCCGGCGGCGGCGGCTCGGTCAAGACCATCGAGACCAAGGGCGCGGCCAATCTGCCCGGCGGCATCGGCGGCAACCGCTGGTATGCGCTGACGACGGGCAATCTGGCGCAGGTGCCGGTGGTTGGCCTCGGCCTCGGCTCGGTGGCCGGGCTTGGCGCCGCGCGCCTTGCGGCGAGCCATTACTCGGTGATGACCAAGACCTCGGCGATGTTCGTTGCCGGGCCGCCGGTGGTGGCGCGGCTCGGCCAGGATCTCGACAAGCAGGACCTGGGCGGCTGGCAAATTCAAACGAAAGCTGGCGCCATCGACCATGCGGTCGATACCGAGGAGGAGGCGTTCGAATGCGCCCGGCGCTTCCTGTCCTATCTGCCATCATCGGTGCATGAACTGCCGCCGACGCTGCCGTGCGAGGACGATCCGGAGCGCGCCGACGAGGCGCTGATGAAGGCGGTGCCGCGCAACAAGCGTCAGGTCTACAAGATGCGGCCGATCATCGAGTCGGTGGTGGATCGGGGCTCGTTCTTCGAGATCGGGCAGAATTTCGGCCGCTCGGTCATCACCGGGCTGGCGCGGCTTGAGGGCCGCGCGGTGCTGCTGCTCGCCAGCGACCCCTATCACTACGGCGGCTCGTGGACGGCGGACACCTGCCAGAAGGTGATCCGCTTCGTCGATCTGGCTGAAACCTTCCACCTGCCGGTGGTCTACCTGATGGATTGCCCCGGCTTCATGATCGGCCTCGATGCCGAGCGCGCGGCGACCATCCGTCACGGTGTCCGCGCCATGGCCGCCGTCAACCAGAGCACGGTGCCGTGGTGCACGATCATCGTGCGCAACTGCTTCGGCGTCGCCGGCGTCGTGCATCAGCCGGCGGACCGCTTCTCGATGCGCTACGCCTGGCCATCGGCGTCGTGGGGCTCGCTGCCGCTGGAAGGCGGAATCGAGGCGGCCTATCGCGCCGACCTCGACGCCGCGCCCGACCGGGAGGCCAAGATGCGCGAGATCGAGGACCGCCTGAACAAGCTGCGCTCGCCGTTCCGTTCGGCGGAGAAGTTCTGGGTCGAGGAGATCATCGATCCGCGCAAGACCCGCTCGCTGTTGTGCGAGTTTGCCCGCCTCGCCGAGCCGCTGCGCACGCCGGGGATCGCGCGCAACATGGCGATCCGGCCGTAAGGCGCGGAGCGCGCGCCGGCGGCGTCAGGACTTGGCGCGCTTGCGGTCGAGAAACTCGCCCATCAGGCGGTGCGGCTCGTCAGTGAGGAACGCGCGGCCGAACGCGGTGACCGACACCGCGATCGACTCCTTGAGCGGCAAATCTTCCCACTGCCGCAGCAGCGCCTTCTGGTCGCGCAGCGCCTGCGGCCCGCAGGCCAGCAGCAGGTCGAGCACGCGCTCGACGGCAGCGTCCAGGGGTTCGCCCTCGGCCGCCATCTCGTCGATCAGCCCCCAGTCGCGCGCGGTCGGCGCGTCGATGGTGGCGGCGGTCATCAACAGCCAGCGGGCGCGGCCCCAGCCGATCAGGCGCGGCAGCAGCGCGGCATGAATGACCGAGGGGATGCCGACCCGTACCTCCGGCATCGCGAACTTGGCGTCGGCCGCCGCCACCCGCATGTCGCAGGCGGCGGCAACCTCCAGCCCGCCGCCGAGGCACCAGCCCGGCATCCGCGCGATCACAGGCGCGGGGAAGGCGCGCACCGCCTCGCACAGATCGCGCAGGCCCGAGATGAAGCGTTCGGCGCTGGCCTGATCGAGCGTCGCCATTTCCTTGATATCGGCGCCGCCGATCATGCTTTTCTCGGTCCCGCCGCACAGCACCAGCGCGCGGATATCGGGATCGGCGGCAAGCGTCCGCAGGCCCTCGGTGACCGCCGTGATTGCCGGCGTGCCGAGAATGGTCAGGGGACCGGCGTTGGCGATGGTGAGACGGACGATGCCGCGGGGATCGCGGGTCACGCCGCAGTGGGAGTTCAGCATGTGCATGGCGTTCTCGTCGATCGGCGGCCCTTGCGTGACGGGCATTCGCAACCGATGGTTGCGATAAAAGGGGCCCGGATGAGAGTTTGATCTTAGCATCCTGACAGGTTCGCGTTATATGATCCACAACATGCCATGGGAGCGGCGGCGATGCGCTACGGCAAGGATCACAAGCAGGAAACCCACGCTCGTATCGTGAAGAAGGCGTCGGTGCGGCTGCGCGAGCGCGGCGTCCACGGTATCGGCGTCGCCGACCTGATGAAGGACGCAGGCTTGACCCATGGTGGTTTCTACGCTCACTTCGCCTCGCGCGAGGCGCTGGTGATCGAGGCGTTCGTCCACGCCATGGAGCGCTCCATCGCCGCCTGGCGGAAGAAGACCGGCGGAATGCCGCCGCAGCGGCGTTTCGCCGCGATCGTGGAGTCTTATCTTGGCGCCGCGCATCGCGACGATCCGGGGCGCGGCTGCGCCCTGCCGGCGCTGGCCGCCGAAATCGGGCGCGAGAGTGTCAAGACGCGCCGGGCTTTCGCGGCGCAGCTCGAAGAGATGATCGCCATGATGGCGGAGCAGATGCCGGAGCTTCCGCCCGCGGCCGGGCGGCGGCGCGCCATGGCGGCGCTCTCGACCATGGTGGGCGCGCTGATCCTGTCGCGCGTCGGCGGCGGTGATCTGTCCGACGAGATTCTCGCGGCCGGCCGGGAGGCGCTGGTCGGGCCGGCGGCACCGGCCGGGCGGCGGACCCGCAAGGGTGCCGCGAAAGCCGCGGGTCCGGCACAGGCGGCGGATTGAGCCGGGTTCGCCGGCTGTCCCGCAGCCGCGCACACGCGATATCCGCATTTTCGCAAACGGGTTGCGCGGAGAATCCGTTTTCCAAAGCCGGCCTGAAGGGCCAAAGTAGCCCCAGCAACGCTTCTGTGGAGGAATACATGCGCTCGATCGGACATTTCATCGGCGGCAAGGCCGTCAAGGGCACATCCGGGCGGTTCGCCGACGTCTATCAGCCGATGACCGGCGACGTACAGGCGCAAGTGGCGCTGGCGACCAAGGCCGAGCTGCGCGCCGCCGTCGAGAACGCCAAGGCCGCGCAGCCGGCCTGGGCCGCCACCAACCCGCAGCGCCGTGCCCGCGTGTTCATGAAGTTCCTCGAACTGGTGACCCGCGACAACGACGCCATGGCGGAACTTCTGGCGCGTGAGCACGGCAAGACCATCCCAGACGCCAAGGGCGACATCCTGCGCGGCGTCGAAGTCGTCGAGTTCGTGCTCGGCGCGCCGCACCTGATGAAGGGCGAATACACGGAAGGCGCGGGGCCGGGCATCGACATCTATTCGATGCGCCAGCCGCTCGGCGTGGTCGCCGGCATCACCCCGTTCAACTTCCCGGCGATGATCCCGATGTGGCAGTTCGCCCCGGCGATCGCCTGCGGCAACGCCTTCATCCTCAAGCCTTCGGAGCGCGATCCCGGCGTACCGATGCGCCTCGCCGAACTGATGCTGGAGGCCGGCCTGCCGCCGGGCATCCTCAACGTCGTCAACGGCGACAAGGAGGTGGTCGACGCCATCCTCGATGACCCCGACATCTCGGCGGTCGGCTTCGTCGGCTCGTCGTCGATCGCGCAGTACATCTACGAGCGCGCGGCGCAGACCGGCAAGCGCGCCCAGTGCTTCGGCGGCGCCAAGAACCACATGATCGTGATGCCCGACGCCGACATGGATCAGGCGGTCGATGCGCTGGTCGGCTCCGGCTACGGCGCCGCCGGCGAGCGCTGCATGGCGGTGTCGGTCGCGGTGCCGGTCGGCAAGTCCACCGGCGACCGGCTGATGGAAAAGCTGATTCCGCGCGTCGAGAACCTCAAGATCGGTCCCTCGACCGATCCAAGCGCCGATTTCGGGCCGCTGGTCACCAAGGCGGCGCTGGAGCGGGTGCGCAACTACGTCGATATCGGCGTCCAGGAAGGCGCGACGCTGGCCGTCGATGGCCGCGGCTTCAAGATGCAGGGCTACGAGAACGGCTTCTACATGGGCGGCTGCCTGTTCGACAACGTCACCCGCGACATGCGCATCTACAAGGAGGAGATCTTCGGGCCCGTCCTGTCGGTGGTGCGGGCGCACGATTTCGACGAGGCGCTGCGGCTGCCGTCCGAGCACGAGTACGGCAACGGCGTCGCCATCTTCACCCGCGACGGCGACTCGGCCCGCGAGTTCGCGGCCCGCGTCAATGTCGGCATGGTCGGCGTCAACGTGCCGATCCCGGTGCCGGTGGCCTACTTCTCGTTCGGTGGCTGGAAGCGCTCCGGCTTCGGCGACCTCAACCAGTACGGTTCGGATTCGATCCGCTTCTACACCAAGACCAAGACGGTCACCGCGCGCTGGCCGTCCGGCGTCAAGGAAGGCGCCGACTTCGCGATGCCGACCAGCTAAGCTCCCGCTTGGCAAATGCCGCTCCCGGAGATATCCGGGAGCGGATGCTGCGCGCCGCGCGATCATCCCGGGTCATCCTTGGTCGCGCAGCGGACGATCGCAGTCTGAATCCCTGTTTCAACCCCGTTGGCACAGGGCAGGGTTATGAACACAGCGGGGTGACATGCAGTTCGCGCTCAATGAGGATCAGATCGCGGTTCGCGACATGGCGCGGGATTTCGCCGCCGAGAAGATCGCGCCGTTCGCGCTGAAATGGGACGAGGAGAAACACTTTCCCGTTGACGTGATGCGCGAGGCGGCGAGCCTCGGCATCGGCGGCATCTACATCAGGGACGACGTCGGCGGCTCGGCGCTGACCCGCTTCGACGCCGCGCTGATCTTCGAGGCCTTAGCGCAGGGCTGCCCCACGGTGTCGTCGTTCATCTCGATCCACAACATGGCGTCGTGGATGATCGACGCCTACGGCTCCGACGAGCAGCGCCACAAGTGGCTGCCGAAGCTCTGCACCATGGAGCAGCTTGCGAGCTACTGCCTGACCGAGCCCGGCGCGGGCTCGGACGCGGCGGCGCTGCGCACCCGCGCGGTGCGCGACGGCGACCACTACGTCCTCAACGGCCAGAAGCAGTTCATCTCCGGCGCGGGCGGCACCGATCTTCTGGTCGCCATGGTGCGCACCGGCGACAACGGCGCCGGCGGCGTCTCGACGCTGGTGATCGACAGCAAGACGCCGGGCGTGTCGTTCGGCGCCAACGAGCGCAAGATGGGCTGGAATGCGCAGCCCACGCGCGCGGTGATCTTCGAGAACGCCCGCGTGCCGGTCGGCAATCGTCTGGGTGACGAAGGCATCGGCTTCAAGATCGCCATGGCCGGGCTCGACGGCGGCCGGCTCAACATCGCCGCCTGTTCGCTCGGCGGCGCGCAGGCGGCGCTCGACCGGACGCTCGCCTACATGAAGGAGCGCAAGGCGTTCGGAAAGCGGCTCGACGAGTTTCAGGCGTTGCAGTTCCGTCTCGCCGACATGGCGACCGAGCTGGAGGCGGCGCGCACCTTTCTGTGGCGCGCGGCGGCCGCGCTCGACCGTAAGGACGCCGACGCCACCATGCTGTGCGCGATGGCCAAGCGCTTCGGCACCGACGTCGGTTTCGACGTCGCCAATCAGGCGCTGCAACTGCACGGCGGCTACGGCTATCTTGCCGAATACGGCATCGAGAAGATCGTGCGCGATTTGCGCGTGCATCAGATCCTCGAAGGCACCAACGAGATCATGCGGCTGATCGTGTCGCGCAAGCTGATCGAGGGCGTGCGATGAGTTTTGAGATGACCGACGGCGACCTGATCGTCCGCCGCGAGGGGGCCGCCGGCGTGATCCGGCTCAACCGCCCCAAGGCGATCAACGCGCTGACGCTGGAGATGACCCGCGACATGGATCGCGCGCTCGATGCGTTCGAGGCCGATCCCGCCGTGGCGCTGATCGTGCTGGAAGGCGCGGGCGAGCGCGGGCTGTGCGCCGGCGGCGACATTCGCGGCCTCTACGACAGCGCGCGCGAGAAGGGCGATCTCGGCCCGGTGTTCTGGCGCGAGGAATACATCCTCGACGACCGCATCGCGCGCTTCCCCAAGCCCTATGTCGCCTACATGGACGGCCTGGTGATGGGCGGCGGCGTCGGGCTCGCGGGCCATGGCAGCCATCGCGTCGTCAACGACAAGACCAAGGTCGGGATGCCGGAGGTCGGCATCGGCTTCTTTCCCGATGTCGGCGGCACCTGGCTGTTGTCGCGCGCGCCGGGCGAGGTCGGCACTTATTTCGGCCTGACCGGGCAGACCATGAACGGCGCGGACGCGATCTATGCCGGCTTTGCCGACTTCTACGTCCCGTCAGCGAAGTGGCCCGAGTTGCGTGCCGCGCTCACCGCGCTGCCGCAAGGGGCGGATGCCGGGCGCGTCGCGGACCTGATCCGTACCTTCACCGACAAGCCGCAGCCGGGCATCGCTGAACGACATCGCGCGCAGATCGATGCGCTGTTCGGCCACGACAGCATGGAGGCGATCGTCGCCGCATTGCAGGCCGACGGTTCGGAGTTCGCGCAAGCCACGCTGAAAGCGCTCAGTGACAAATCGCCGACCAGCATGAAGGTGACGCTGAAGCTCTTGCGCGCCGCCCGCGCTTCCGCCTCGCTCCAGGAGTGTCTTGCGCGCGAATACCGCGCCGCGCTGCAAGTGTTCGACAGCGCCGAGTTTATCGAGGGCGTGCGCGCCGCGATCATCGACAAGGACCGCCAGCCGAAATGGCGGCCTTCGCGGATCGAGGACGTGACGCCGGAGATTGTCGATCGCTACTTCGCGCCGCGCGACGGCGATCGACTGGTTTTTCCGAAATAGATCGAGCTACGGGACGACAGGCAACAGAGGAAGCGTCATGGCGAACATCGCATTCATTGGTCTCGGAAACATGGGCGGCCCGATGGTCGCGAACCTGGTCAAGGCCGGCCACAAGGTCATCGGCTTCGATCTGGTGGAGGCTTCGCGCGATGCCGCGAAAGCGGCTGGCGTATCGATCGCCGCGACCGCGACGGACGCGGTGAAGGGCGCCGAAGTGGTGGTCACCATGCTGCCGGCCGGCAAGCACGTTCTTTCGGTGTGGACCGAGATCCTGCCTGCCGTTACCAAGGGCGCGCTGCTGATCGACTGCTCGACCATCGACGTCGAAAGCGCGGTCGCGGCCCACGAGCTTGCCGCCAAGGCCGGCGTCGCCTCGGTCGATGCCCCGGTGTCGGGCGGCGTCGGCGGCGCGCAGGGCGCGACGCTCACCTTCATGTGCGGCGGCGACGACAAGGCGTTCGCGGCGGCCAAGCCGATCCTCGAAAAGATGGGCAAGAAAATCGTCCATTGCGGCAAGCCCGGGGCCGGGCAGGCGGCGAAGATCTGCAACAACATGATCCTCGGCATTTCGATGATCGGCGTCTGCGAGGCGTTCACGCTGGCTGAAAAGCTCGGCCTGTCGCATCAAGCGCTGTTCGACGTGTCGTCCACCTCCTCGGGCCAGTGCTGGTCGCTGACGACCTATTGCCCGGTGCCGGGCCCGGTGCCGACTTCGCCTGCCAACAACGACTACAAGCCGGGCTTCGCCGCCGCGCTGATGCTGAAGGACCTGCGGCTGTCGCAGGCCGCCGCCAAGGCCACGGGCGCCGCGACCCCGATGGGGGCTCATGCCGAGGAAATCTACGCCGCGTTCGAGAAGGCCGGGCACGGCGGCGTCGATTTCTCCGGCATCATCCATCATTTGCGCGAACTCGCCGGGAAATAGCCGCGCGCGGCGCCCGGCGGGCATTCTCGATCTCACGCAAAAGGCGGGTTGCCTTGCCCCGTCGCGCGGTGACATCCTGTCCCCGCGAACAGGCACGATCGAGGTTGCGACGATGACGACATTCCAGGAAGCCCGCCAGTTTCTGCTCGACCACCGCGCCGACTACGACAAGGCGGTGGCGGGCTTCAAGTGGCCGGATCAGGCCAGGTTCAATTGGGCGCTGGACTGGTTCGACGAACTGGCGCGCGATCCGCAGAGCAAGGACCGGCCGGCGCTGTGGATCGTCGAGGCCGTCACCGACACTGAAACCAAACTGACATTCGCGGAGCTGTCGCGCCGCTCCAACCGCGTCGCCAATTTCCTGCGCGCGCAGGGGCTGAAGCGCGGCGATCACCTGCTGCTGCTGCTCGGCAACGTGGTGCCGCTGTGGGAGACGATGCTGGCCTGCATCAAGCTCGGCGTCGTCATCATTCCCGCCACCACGCTGCTCACGCCGGATGAGTTGCAGGATCGGCTCGATCGCGGCCGCGCCAAGGCGGTGGTCGCGGCGCAAGATCAGGTGGCGAAGTTCGCCTCGCTGAAAAGCGGCGATCTCAAGCGGATCGTGGTCGGACCGGCGAGCGACGGCTGGCTGTCATTTGACAAAGCGGCGGAGTTCTCCGACGCCTTCACGCCGGACGGCGAGACGCGCGCCGACGATCCGATGCTGTTGTACTTCACCTCCGGGACCACGGCGAAGCCGAAGCTGGTGTTGCACAGCCAGCGCAGCTATCCGGTCGGCCATCTCTCCACCATGTACTGGATCGGCCTCAAGCCCGGCGACATTCACCTGAACATCTCCTCGCCAGGCTGGGCCAAGCACGCCTGGAGTTGCTTCTTCGCGCCGTGGAACGCGGGCGCGGCGGTGTTCGTGGTCAACCAGCCGCGTTTCGACGCCAAGGGACTGCTGTCGACCATCGGCCGCTGCGGCGTCACCACGCTGTGCGCGCCGCCGACGGTGTGGCGGCTGTTCATTCAGGAGAAGCTCGCGGACTTCAAGGTATCGCTGCGCGAGGTGTGCGGCGCCGGCGAGCCGCTCAATCCCGAGGTGATCGATCAGGTCAAGGCGGCGTGGGGCCTCACCATCCGCGACGGCTACGGCCAGACCGAGACGACGGCGGTGGCCGGCAACTCGCCCGGACAGAAGCTCAAGCCCGGATCGATGGGCCGGCCGATGCCGGGCTATCATATCCGCGTCGTCGATGCCGACGGAAATGCCGCGAGCGAAGGCGAGGTGGCGCTGGCGCTTGGCGCCGAGCGGCCCGCCGGCCTGATGCAAGGCTACCAGACCGACGACGGCCGGGTCAGCGGCGCGGACGGCGACGTCTATCGCAGCGGCGACGTGGTGTTCGTCGATGACGACGGCTATCTCACCTTCGTCGGCCGCGCCGACGACGTGTTCAAGTCGTCCGACTACCGCATCAGTCCGTTCGAACTGGAAAGCATTCTGCTGGAGCACGATCTGGTGGCGGAAGCGGCGGTGATCCCGAGCCCGGACCCGATCCGCCTCGCGGTGCCGAAAGCCTATGTCATGCTGACCGCCGGCACCGAACCCTCGCCGGACACCGCGCTGTCGATCTTCCGCTACGTGCATTCGCGGCTCGCGCCCTTCAAGCGCATCCGCCGCATCGAACTGGTGACCGAGTTACCCAAGACCATCTCCGGCAAGATCCGCCGCGTGCAGTTGCGCCGCCTCGAACACGACGGCGAGCGCGACGACAGGCTGCGCGGCATCGAGTTCCGCGAGGAGGATTTCCCGCAACTGCAGGCGGCGCGCTCCGCGGGGACGGGCGGCTGACGGCGCTGTCAGGTGTCGGCGCGAAGATCAAGCGGAAAATTCGCGCGCGGCGGACTTGGCTGCCCGGCCGTTCTATGACAACTCCTGCCGGACAATCTCCATGGCGAAAGCAGGATGACAGGAGCGGAATGAGCTTGACGATCACGCGCGACGCATATTTCCAACGGGTCGGCACCGAGATTGGCGTCTCCGCCTGGCACACCGTGGACCAGGCCCGGATCAACGCCTTCGCCGATGTTACCGAGGATCATCAGTTCATCCATATCGATCCCGAGCGGGCGGCGCGCGAGACGCCGTTCGGCGCCACCGTCGCGCATGGGTTTCTCACGGTGTCGCTGCTCAGCGTGTTCTCCTATGAGGCGCTGCCGAAGATCGAAGGCGCGACCATGGGCGTCAACTACGGCTTCGACAAGTTGCGTTTCGTTTCGCCGGTGCGCGCCGGGTCGCGCCTGCGTGGCCGCTTCACGCTGACTGAAGCGAAGATGCGTTCGCCGAACGAGCTTCTCTCGCGCACCAGCGTCAGCGTCGAGATCGAGGGCGAAGCCAAACCGGCGCTGGTCGCCGACTGGCTCGGCCTGTTGTACTTTGCCTGAACATGGGAGCCAAAGCATGACGATCAGATTTGACGGCCGCGTCGCCATCGTCACCGGCGCGGGGAACGGACTCGGGCGCCAGCACGCGCTGGGACTGGCGCGTTACGGCGCCAAGGTCGTGGTCAACGACTTCGGCGGCGCGCGCGACGGCACCGGCGGCTCGATGACCGCCGCCGAAACAGTGGTCGAGGAAATCCGCAAGGCGGGCGGCGAGGCGATGGCCGACGGCGCCGACGTGTCCGACTTCGAGCAGGTCACCGCCATGGTCGCCAAGGCCACCGAAAAGTGGGGCGCTGTCGATATCATGTGCGCCAATGCCGGCATCCTGCGCGACAAATCCTTCGCCAAGATGGAGGTCGCCGATTTCGCCAAGGTGCTCAACGTCCACCTCACCGGCACGTTCTACTGCTGCAAGGCGGTGTGGGACGGGATGCGCGCGCGCAACTACGGCCGCATAGTGCTCACCACCTCGTCGTCCGGGCTCTACGGCAATTTCGGTCAGGCCAATTACGGCGCGGCGAAAGCCGGCATGGTCGGGCTGATGAACGTGCTGGCCGAGGAAGGGCGCAAGAGCGACATCCGCGTCAACATCATCTCGCCGACCGCCGCAACCCGCATGACCGAGGAACTGCTGTCGGCGCAGGTGCTCGACCTGATGCGGCCGGAAGCGATCACGCCGGCGGTCTTGTTCCTGCTCGGCGAGAACGCGCCGACGCGCACCATCATGGGCGCGGGCGCAGGCTCCTTCGCCGTCATCAGGATTCTGGAATCCGAAGGCATCAACCTGCCGCGCGACCAGTGGACGCCGGACGCCATCGCCGCGCATTTCAGCGAGATCGCCGACATGTCCAACGCGCAGGCGCTGGAAAACGCGTTCCAGCAGACCCACAAATACGTCGCGCAGGCGGCGGCCGCCGCCGGCATCGAGCTGGAAGGCTAGGCGGCACGGCCGCGTCCCCGACGTGATGGCAGCCGCGCGGAAACCGGATGTCGCGGTGATCGGCGCGGGCATGGCCGGGCTGATGGCCGCCGAGGTGCTGGCGCAAGGCGGCGCGTCGGTCACGGTCTATGACGCGATGCCGTCGGCCGGCCGCAAGCTGTTGATGGCCGGGCGCGGCGGCCTCAACCTGACGCACAGCGAGCCGCTTGCGCAATTCATGGCGCGCTACGGCCAAGCCCGTTCGCATCTCGCCTCGGCCGTCGAAGCATTTCCACCGGATGCGTTGCGGGCGTGGAGCGAGGCGCTCGGGCAGCCGACTTTCGTCGGCTCCAGCGGGCGGGTGTTCCCGAGAAGCTTCAAGGCGTCGCCGCTGCTGCGCGCCTGGCTGCGGCGGCTCGATGCCGGCGGTGTGCGTCTCAGGCTGCGGCACCGCTGGACCGGCTGGGACGACGATGGCCGGCTTCGGTTCGCGACGCCGGACGGCGGCGTGACCGTCGCTGCCGACGCCACGGTGCTGGCGCTCGGCGGCGCAAGCTGGCCGCGGCTCGGCTCGGACGGACGATGGGTCGATCTTCTCGCGCGGCGTGGCATCGCCGTCGCGCCGCTGCGGCCGGCGAATTGCGGATTCACGACCGCGTGGACGGAGACGTTCCGCGCACGCTTCGCCGGACAGCCGCTGAAGACCGTCGAACTGCGCTTCGGCGCACAGGCGGTTCGCGGTGAAGCGATGATCACCGCAAGCGGCATCGAGGGCGGCGCGGTCTACGCACTGGCAGCGCCGTTGCGCGATGAAATCGCGCGGGTAGGGAGCGCGATCCTGCATGTCGCGTTGCGGCCCGATCTGGATCGGAAACGATTGATCGAACGATTGTCGAAGCCGCGCGGCAAGCAATCGTTCGCGACTTGCTTGCGCAAGGCGGCGGGGCTCGCGCCGGTGGCGGTCGGCCTGCTTTACGAAGCCGCGCTCGTTGCGAAGATCGATCTGTCAGCGCTGCCGCCGGCCGCACTCGCCGCGCGTATCGACGACGTCACGCTGACCCTGACCGGGACCGCCGGGCTCGCGCGCGCGATCTCGACGGCGGGCGGCATCACCTTCGATGAACTTGATGACGCCTTCATGCTGCGTCGCCTGCCGGGCGTATTCGCCGCCGGCGAAATGCTGGACTGGGAAGCCCCGACCGGCGGCTATCTGTTGCAGGCGTCGTTCGCCACCGGCGCGGTGGCCGGGCGCGCTGCGCTCGCATACCTCAAACGTGCGGTCCCCGCGTACGAAGCCCGCGCGGTGCGATAACCGAAAACAGTGCCGCGCGTATGACGTCGATACCGGATTGGTGGGGTCGAGTTGTTCGCCGAGCAGATA
>JBIQLW010000022.1:0-60960 GCA_044463945.1 Bradyrhizobiaceae bacterium
TCGTCCCTCCTTCCGCTTCCAGCAAAAAATCGCCTCACTTCTGCAAAGCCTTCGCTTTCGCGGACGATGACGCCTCGTTTCTGGTCAAACGCTCACGACCCTAATAATGCCGCCGGGAAACGCTCATGGATGACACCAGCAATCCGCCGATCTCCTATGGCCTGACGCCGCCGGAGGTGCTGGCCTCGATGAGCGGCCTTGCGTTCCTGCAGAAAATGTTCGCGGGCGAACTGCCCCACGCCACCATGATGCGACAAGTGGGTCTTGTCGGCGGCAGCGCCGAGGAGGGCTTCGTCGTGTTCCGCGCGGTGCCGGGCCCCGAGCACTACAACCCGATCGGCACCGTGCATGGCGGGCTCGCCGCCACGCTGCTCGATTCGGCGATGGGCTGCGCGGTGCAGTCGATGCTGCCGGCCGGCACGCTCTACACCTCGCTGGAGTTCAAGATCTCGCTGATCCGCGCCATCACCCGCGACACCGGCGAGGTGCGCGCGGAGGGCCGCGCCCTCACCGTCGGCCGCCGGGTCGGCACCGCCGAGGGGCGGCTGCTCGACGGCCAGGGCCGGCTGCTCGCCCACGGCACCACGACGTGCCTGGTGTTTCCGGCGCCGGCAGCCGCCGGCTGACGCCTACATCTCGTTGCCGCCTTCCTGACGGCTGGCCTCGAACAGGAACCAAGTCCGCCGCTCGGCCTCGTCGATGAAGTTTTCGAGGATGCTGGCGGTCGCCACATCCTCGTGCTTGTCGGCGATGTCGTGCGCCTTGCGCATCGCCGCCACCACCTTCTTGTTGTCGTTCATCAGTTCGCGCAGCATCTCGCGCGGCGGCACGTAAGGCTCGTCGTTGTCCTCAAGCGTCTGCAACTTGGCGATCTGACCGATCGAGCGCAGCGTGGTGCCGCCGATCTTGCGCACCCGCTCGGCCAGTTCGTCGGTCGAGGCGAAAATCTGCGCCGACTGCTCGTCGAGCAGCAGGTGATAGTCGCGAAAGTGACGGCCCGAGACGTGCCAGTGGAAATTCTTGGTCTTGAGGTAGAGCGCGAAAGTATCGGCGAGAAGGGTGTTGATGGCCGCCGAAATCTTGGTCACCGCCTCCGGCGACAGATCGGTGGGGGTATCGAGATCGGCAGCAACCTTGCCGGACGAGGTCTTGTTCTTGGTCACCACGGGAGTCCCTTTCATGCTGGCCGCGGGCCGAAACCGCCGCCGGGGGCATGGCGGCGCGCCATATCGGCCGTCACGCTGATAGCCATCACGGCCATCACTCTGATAGAACGGAATCCCACGACGACGGTTTCGCTCAGGCGGATGTCTCGGACGAGGTCCTGGATAAAATCTTGGACCCGGTCCCAACGCCGTCGTAAGAGGTTGGTTCCATCAACGGAACGCAACACCGGGCCCGGCGCGACAGCCATGGACGACTGGATCGACTATTACGATTCGACCCACACGATTTACGTCAGCAGGCGGCATCGCGACGTTCATTTCGAGACCATCGCCGCCGACATCATCGGCTATATCCCCTCGCCCGACGCCACCGTGCTGGACTACGCCTGCGGCGAGGCGCTGTCGGCCCCCGAGGTGGCCAGCGCCTGCGGCAAGCTGATCCTCGCCGAGCCCGCCCCCGGTGTGCGCGGGCGGCTGATCGCCCGGTTCGCCCCCAATACCCGGATCCGGGTGCGCTCGCTCGACGAACTGCGCGGGATGGAGGAAGCCTCGGTCGATCTCGTGGTGATGAACTCGGTGGCGCAATACATGACGCCGGCCGAACTCGACGCGGCCTTCGCCACCCTGCACCGGCTGCTGCGGCCGACCGGCCGGCTGGTGGTCGGCGATATCCTGCATCCGCGCGTCGGCATGATCCGCGACGTGCTCGCGCTGCTGCAATTCGCGGCGAAGCACGGCTTCCTCAAGGACGCTCTGGTGGGGCTGGTCCGCACCGCCCTGTCGGATTACCGGCAACTGCGCAGCCGCATCGGCCTTCAGCGCTATACCGAGACCGAGATGATCGACAGGCTGGCGGCGGCCGGCTTCAGCGCGGTGCGCGCGCCGAAAAACATCGGCCACAACGCCGCGCGGATGACCTTCGTTGCCCGGCCGCTCGATTGAGCGGGGCTCCCTATCCGGCCACCGCAATTCGTTAGGGTTAATCCGAATCCAGCGTGGCCTCCGTGGCCATCTTCGTTTTAAATACCCTTGGCCCTGTGGCGGAAGCGTACACGCGGGGGTGGTGCATCACCTTTCATCCTGGTTCGAGTCCAGGCTGGGCCTCCAATCGCCGGTTGACGGCGATGTCAAAGTCCTTCCCCGCCTCGGCAATCTGGTCTAAACACACCTCGCGCGCAGGCCGTCCCCAGCGCCGTCAGCACCGATAGAATGCGGTTTCGCGACCTCGCTCGCTCTGGATTGCTGAGTGATCGCATGAGTTTGCCCGGACCGGGCGGCCCGATCCGCGATCGAGGACCCGCAGGGACGCGCGTATGCGCGCCCTTTTTTTGTGTCTGATTTCCTGCTCGTGAGCCGCAATGCCCAAACGCACCGACATCTCCACCATCCTCATCATCGGCGCCGGCCCGATCGTCATCGGCCAGGCTTGCGAGTTCGACTATTCCGGCACCCAGGCGGTGAAGGCGCTGAAGGAGGAAGGCTACCGGGTGGTGCTGGTCAACTCCAATCCGGCGACCATCATGACCGACCCGGAACTGGCGGACGCCACCTACATCGAGCCGATCACCCCGGAAATCGTCGGCAAGATCATCGAGAAGGAACGCCACGTCATCCCCGGCGGCTTCGCGCTGCTGCCGACCATGGGCGGCCAGACCGCGCTGAACTGCGCGCTGTCGCTACGGCGGCAGGGCACGCTGGATGACTTCGACGTCGAGATGATCGGCGCCACCGCCGACGCCATCGACAAGGCGGAGGACCGCCAGTTATTCCGCGAGGCGATGACCCGGATCGGGCTGGAGACGCCGAAGTCGCGGCTCGCCAACGCCTCGGCGCTGAAGAAACAGTATCGCGACAAGTATCTCGCGGAAAAAGCCAAGCTCACCGGCGAGGCGCTCGCGGAGCACGAGCGGCAGTGGGTGCTGGGCGAGAACGAGCGCCGCAAGCGCTATCAGGAAGCCGCGCTGGGCGAAGCGCTGATGGCGCTGTCGGAGATCGGGCTGCCGGCGATCATCCGTCCGTCGTTCACCATGGGCGGCACCGGCGGCGGCATCGCCTACAACAAGGAGGAATATCTCGACATCATCGAGCGCGGGCTGGACGCCTCGCCGACCAACGAAGTGCTGATCGAGGAGTCGGTGCTGGGCTGGAAAGAGTACGAGATGGAGGTGGTCCGCGATAAGAAGGACAACTGCATCATCGTCTGCTCGATCGAGAACCTCGACCCGATGGGCGTCCACACCGGCGATTCGATCACCGTCGCCCCGGCGCTGACGCTCACCGACAAGGAATACCAGATCATGCGCGACGCCTCGCTGGCGGTGCTGCGCGAGATCGGGGTGGAAACCGGCGGCTCCAACGTCCAGTTCGGCGTCAACCCCGCCGACGGCCGCATGGTGGTGATCGAGATGAACCCGCGGGTGTCGCGCTCCTCGGCGCTGGCCTCGAAAGCCACCGGCTTCCCGATCGCCAAGGTCGCGGCCAAGCTCGCGGTCGGCTACACGCTCGACGAGATCGCCAACGACATTACCGGCGGCGCGACCCCGGCGTCGTTCGAGCCGACGATCGATTACGTCGTCACCAAGGTGCCGCGCTTCGCCTTCGAGAAATTCCCCGGCGCGTCCTCCACGCTCACCACGTCGATGAAGTCGGTCGGCGAGGTGATGGCGATCGGCCGCACCTTCCAGGAGTCGCTGCAAAAGGCGCTGCGCGGGCTGGAAACCGGCCTCACCGGGCTCGACGAGATCGAGATCGAGGGGCTCGGCAAGGGCGACGACAAGAACGCGATCCGAGCCGCCCTTGGCACGCCGACGCCGAACCGGCTGTTGCAGGTGGCGCAGGCGATGCGGCTCGGCTGGAGCAACGAGGACATCTTCGCCTCCTGCAAGATCGATCCGTGGTTCCTCGCCGAACTGCGCGGCATCGTCGAGATGGAGCAGAAGATCCAGGCGAGCGGCCTGCCGCCCCACGCCTTCGGACTGCGCACCCTGAAAGCGATGGGCTTCTCCGACGCCCGCCTCGCGGTGCTCGCCAGAACCACCGAGGCCGAGGTCCGGCAGTTGCGGCATTCGCTCGGCGTGCGGCCGGTCTACAAGCGCATCGATACCTGCGCGGCGGAGTTCGCCTCCCCCACCGCGTACATGTATTCGACCTACGAGCCGCCGTTCGCGGGCCAACCCGCCGACGAAAGCGCGCCGTCCGACCGCAACAAGGTGATCATTCTCGGCGGCGGTCCCAACCGCATCGGCCAGGGCATCGAGTTCGACTACTGCTGCTGTCATGCCTGCTTCGCGTTGTCGGACGCGGGCTTTGAGACGATCATGGTCAACTGCAACCCGGAGACCGTCTCGACCGACTACGACACCGCCGACCGGCTGTATTTCGAGCCGCTGACCACCGAGGACGTGCTGGAGATCATCACCACCGAGCGCCAGAACGGCACGTTGCACGGCGTCATCGTGCAGTTCGGCGGCCAGACGCCGCTCAAGCTCGCGCGCGCGCTGGAAGCCGCCGACGTGCCGATCCTCGGCACCTCGCCCGACGCCATCGATCTCGCCGAAGACCGCGACCGCTTCAAGCGCGTGCTCGACCGGCTGCGGCTGACGCAGCCCAAGAACGGCATCGCCTATTCGGTCGAGCAGGCGCGCCTCGTCGCCGCCGATCTCGATTTCCCGCTGGTGGTGCGGCCCTCCTACGTGCTCGGCGGCCGCGCCATGCAGATCATCCGCGACGACACCCAACTCGGCGACTACCTGCTGGAGACGCTGCCCGAACTGGTGCCCGGCGACATCAAGGCGCGCTACCCCAACGACAAGACCGGACAGATCAACACCGTGCTCGGCAAGAACCCGCTGCTGTTCGACCGCTATCTGTCGGACGCCACCGAGATCGACGTCGATTGCCTGAGCGACGGCAAGGATACCTTCGTGGTCGGCATCATGGAGCACATCGAGGAAGCCGGCATCCACTCCGGCGACTCCGCCTGCTCGCTGCCGCCGCATTCGCTGAGCGCGGAGACGATCGCCGAACTGGAACGCCAGACCCGCGAACTGGCGCTCGGCCTCGACGTCGTCGGCCTGATGAACGTGCAATACGCGCTCAAGGACGGCGAGATCTACGTGCTCGAAGTCAACCCGCGCGCCTCGCGCACGGTGCCGTTCGTCGCCAAGGTGATCGGCACGCCGGTCGCCAAGATCGCCGCCCGCATCATGGCCGGCGAGAGCTTGGCCTCCTTCAGGCTGACGCCGCAGCGGCTCAAGCACGTCGGCGTCAAGGAATCGGTGTTCCCGTTCGCGCGCTTCCCCGGCGTCGATACCGTGCTCGGCCCGGAGATGCGCTCGACCGGCGAAGTGATGGGACTGGACCGCTCCTTCGAGATCGCCTTCGCCAAGAGCCAGATCGGCGGCGGCACCCGGCTGCCGCGACGCGGCACGGTGTTCGTCTCGGTGCGCGAGGACGACAAGATCCGCATTCTCGACAGCGTCCGGCTGCTGGCGTCGCTCGGCTTCCATGTCATCGCGACCTCGGGCACCCAGCGCTTCCTCGCCGACCACGGCGTGCCGACCGAGAAAGTCAACAAGGTGCTGGAAGGCCGCCCGCACATCGTCGACGCCATCACCAATGGCGAGGTGCAACTGGTGTTCAACACCACCGAGGGGCCGCAGGCGCTGGCCGACAGCCGGTCGCTGCGGCGCGCTGCCCTCTTGCATAAAGTGCCGTACTACACCACTCTGTCAGGCGCCGTCGCGGCCGCGCAGGGCATTCGCGCCTATCTGGGCGGGGACCTTGAGGTCCGCACGTTGCAGAGCTACTTTTCCGAACACTGACCCCGCTGCCCGCGCGGCCGAGGGTTGGAAGCGGTTTAAGCGGAACTCCTCTCGCCTCAAGGTGTTCCGTGCTAACGTGCGTCTGCTGACGGTCGCGACGCGAACGAGGCGACACATCAACGTGAGTTGTGCAAGCGGGTTGGCGCAAGCAGCATCAGCCCGCATTTTTCACAAACCGATTTCCGTCAACCGCCCGAGCAGCGAAACGGAAATCCAACGACGAGGGTAAATGGTGGACAAGGTTCCGATGACCCCCGGTGGTCATGCCGCGCTTGAGAATGAACTGAAGCAACGCCAGACGGTGGATCGGCCGCGCATCATCCAGCTCATCGCGGAGGCGCGCTCGCACGGCGATCTGTCGGAAAACGCCGAGTATCATGCCGCCAAGGAAGAACAGTCCCACAACGAAGGCCGCATCGCCGAGATCGAGGACAAGCTGGCGCGCGCCGAAGTCATCGACATCACCAAGCTGTCCGGCGACACCATCAAGTTCGGCGCCACCGTCACGCTGATCGACGAGGATACCGAGAAGAAAGCGGTGTGGCAGATCGTCGGCGAGAGCGAGGCCGACGCCAAGCAGGGCCGCATCTCGATCACCTCGCCCTTGGCGCGCGCGCTGATCGGCAAGACCAAGGGATCCTCGGTCGAGGTGATGGCGCCGGGGGGCGCCAAGGCCTACGAAATCACCAAGGTCGAGTGGCGCTGAGCGCCCCTCGTCGGATATGATATAGTGTGGAAAGCCGCGCTGGGCGCGGCTTTCGTGTGTGATACCCTTCCCACCGCGTTCTCACCGCGTTCCGGAATTTTCAGCCAACCTTTGAGGGATTGATATGAACGACACGCTGGCCAAATGGCAGCCGACGGTGCTGAGCCTGCTCCGCTTCATGAGCGGGCTGTTGCTGATGCAGCACGGCACCGCCAAGCTGCTCGGTTTTCCCGCGATGGCAAACTTCGCCAACCTGCAAATCACCTCGATGCCCGGAATCGCCGGGATCATCGAACTGATCGGCGGCGCGCTTCTGGTGGTCGGACTGTTCACGCGCGGCGCGGCGTTCATCGCGTCGGGCATGACGGCGGTCGCCTATTTCATGGTCCATGCGCCGAAGGGGTTCATGCCGATCCTCAACGGCGGCGAACTGGCGGCGCTGTACTGCTTCGTCTTCTTCTATCTCGTCTTCGCCGGCGGCGGCCCAATCAGCCTCGACGCGATGATGCGCAACAAGACCTGAGAGCCTGACCGGAACTGAGGCATCATCGTCCGCCCACGGGTCCGGCCTTTTGGCCGGCCCGATGACAGGCTCCGGCGGACGATTCAGTCATCCGTGCGGGCGCGTGGAAAATTTGATTCAACGGAATACTGGATACTCCGCTTTCGCGGAGTATGACGGCATTTGCATTGCGCGTGCGGCGGTCCCCTCGCCGCTTCAACCCCTGAGAAAGAAGATCACGGTGAGCGCCGCGCCGACCAGCACCACGGTGGCGCGGATCACCTTGACCGGGACGTTGCGCGCGACGCTGACGCCCCAATAGCCGCCGATCATCGAGGCGACGATGGTCACCAGCGCGTGCGGCCAATGCACCAGGCCGCCCGCGATCAAGAGCGCCGACGAGACGATCTGGATCAGGAACGCCACCACGTTCTTGATCGCGTTGTCCTGATGGTAATCGCCGCTGCCGATGACCGCGAGCGCGGCCAGCATCATGATGCCCATGCCGGCGCCGAAGAAACCGCCATAGATCGTCGCCAGCGCCATCACCACGAAGGCAATGAGGCGGCTCGCCCCGCCGCGCCCGTGTGCCGCCGGCACGGTCAGGGCGCGGATGCGATCGCTGAAGGCGAACATCAGCGTCGCCGACAAGAGCAGCCACGGCACCAGCGGCCGGAATCCGCCGTCGCCGAGCCAGATCAGCAGCAGCGCGCCGATCGCGCCGCCGCACAATCCGATCAGCGTATACGGCAACATCGCCCGGAAATGGTTGCGGACCTCTGAGCGGTAGGCGACGACGCTGGCGAGGTTGGCCGGCGTCAGCGCCACCGCGCTGGTGGCGTTGGCGTCGAGCGTCGGCAGCCCGCAGGCCACCAGCGCCGCGAAGGTCGCGAAGGTGCCGCCCCCGGCGACAGCATTCACGGTTCCAGCGGCAAAGCCGGCCGCCGCAAGCAACAGGATTTGGAAGAGTGTCACGATCGCCTCGACACGCGCCGGAGCACCGACCCGATCTGTCCGGCGCCGACCACGCCGCAGGCATGATCGACGATGGCTCGACCGGCCACACGGAGCCCGCACCACCGCCAGTTCTTGAAGGATGAATTGCCGAGCGAATGCCAGCAACGCCGGCGGCAGGTCTGACCGGCCCGCCCGGCTTTTCGGCTTATAGCACCCGAAAGGAGGGAAAAGCTACCTCGGACGAGACCGGCATGAACCAGCGGACGTCATACTAAAGCGTCATACAAAAAGGCGCTACGATCCGGGGGTCGTATCAAGTGTTTGCTGGGACAACGGCAATCCGAAGGTAAACGGCAGCAGGGCGGCGCGGGCCGTCCACCCGCTTTCAGGAACCACGACATACTTGGAGAAATGAATCGTCACGGAATGTACGGCCTCGGGCTTAAACAACAGAAGCCGCACATCCTTTTCATTTGCAACGACGCGATATTCGCTCACAGGTTTGCGCCTGACGCCATCGATGGTGACCCGCGTGGCTAGCGTCATCTCGTTACTTCCAGCGCGACCGCTCAATCCCATCAGATCGATGACCTGAATCTTTTGATGGTCCTGAAACACAACGGTAGCCGCCGCGTCTTTGGACGAAAGGCTCGCGACCTGAGCTTCCCTGCGTGACACCGTCACGCACGAAATCAGGACAAGGACAAGCACGCTTGCGGCCAGCGGACCCTTCCGCCGCTCCTGAATGAAGTGCTTCAGATGAAATACAGCAATTCCCAGAGCGACCGGAAACATCCATTTATAATAATGCACATTGTAATATCGAAACATCCCGATAGGCAGACTGTCGCGATAGCTCGCATATATCAGCAATTGAACGGCCATCATCGCGCCGGCGACCCGCAGGGTCGCGGGTCCGGAGAAAAGGGAGGCAACGATCGCAAAAACAACGGCGATAAAGAATACCGGAATAACGCTGATCCAATCGGCATTGAACTCCAGGAAGTATGGCTGCGACGCGACAAAGAGCGAGAACAACCGCTCCGGGACCTGGGTCACGTCGAACCCTATATCCGTCACAACGGTTCCGAAGTATCGTCCGGTCGTCGTTCCCGTACTGGCCAGATTGAATCCGATAAAAAAAGCAAGGGGAAGACTAAATCCCGCAATGCCTCCGACAACGGCAACCGCGCCGCGCCGTCGCTGATCGGCGGTGCCTCCAACCATCATCCTGAAGACCATGATCGCGTAAAGGATTGCGACAGGCGCAACAGTTGCGATATCGGCCGGCCGCACGGGAATTTGCGAGCCGACGACGACGCCAAACAGAAACCCGTTGAGCAGGAAGCTGCGGATGCGTCCAGGTTCGCTGCGCATTCGCTCGAATTGATCGAATAGAACAAGCGCTGCGACTACAAGGAACGCACTCAATGTGCTTGTCCACGGAACCACCCACTGCAACCCGACGACAGGATAAAGCGCCATCCCAGCCACGACAGGAAAAACGGCGATCCTTGCTCCGAGGCGATGCTGAAAGAGACTGAATACCAGCAGGAAGAACCCTGCCATCAGCACCAGATCGACCAGATAAAACGGATGAAGCCTGGAAAACGGCAGAAAGAACGCACCGATGGCCGGGTAAAGCGGCGGATAAAAATGGGACGCCGAGCGGAAATCCAGAGCAGCAAAAGCGGTCGAGGATTTCAGATACAATCCTTGATCCATCCATCCCCACCAGCCAAGCGGATACTTTGCATTGTTGCCCGGGACGGCTGAGTAGGTATGGTAGGCGTATTGATAGAGGGCAAACAGAAAGATCAGAGCCGCAGCTTGCACAAGAACGCCAGACGGCGCTGTACGCACAAGTCGATGCAGGCGGAAAGCGACCACTACGACCTCGCGATGATCGCTATGTTGGAGCTGAATGGGCCGAGCCTGATTCCCGTCATCTGAACCACCGGTCTGGTCGGCGACGGCCACTCATTCAAAACGAGAGTGCGGCTGAGAAAATCCACGTTTTCCGGCCTGGTCCAGTAGTCGAGCGAGGAACCGCGCAATACGCGACGAAACAAGGCGGGAGAATAGTGCAACAAGGGCAATCCGGTGTGATGCTCCACCGGAAACCAGCGATTTGGCACGGTAATGAATAACGACTTGGCTACCCGTAGATGCTCAAGGATGAAATTTCTGCGCTCGAGCGGACCACCGACATGTTCGAGGACGGCGTTGGAGGTTGCGATGTCGAACGAGTCGTCGGGAAATGGCAGCGGCTCATTGGCTGCGATCTGCCGAAACGCGATCTCCGGATATCGAGCCTTGATCTGCTCCCCCGACCCGATCCCGACACATGTAATGTTTTCTGGCCAAGGATAGGATTTTTCGAGAAAATTAGCTCCCTCATTCTCATCGTCGGAAACACCGATATCGATAACCCTGCTCCGCGAATTCGGCTGCATTTTCTCAACGAATAGCTCGAACATGTTGCGCCGAGCCATCGTCAACAATCGCATCGAAAGAGGGTTGGACGCGCCATCACGATAAAAGATGGCGTCGATGTTCTGGCCCTTGTCGACGCCCGCATGTTTGTTTGTCATCTTGCTCACGTCGAAGCGTTCCGGGCGTTGAGGACCAGGCGATCATAAAACGCGTAATGCAGGGTCAACCCGCTGCCGCCCCAAGGAGGTAGGAAAGCACATGATATAAACCGCGATCGAATACCGAGGCTACGCCCAAAACGGTCAGATTCGCGCTCATGCCGATGAGCGATGCGATCAAATATTTGGCATATCTTAAAGATTGGCGCTCCAGCTTATTCCGGCAGCTGCTCACCGTCTGACGGGATCATATGAGAGATAGGCGAGCAACTTTGCCTCCTTCCGCCCGCGCGCCACGCTATCCAGTATGAGCCCCGCGAACGCCGATAGAAAGGCCAGGATCATGGTTGCGGTTACTGCGATAAGCGTCGGAAAGCGCGGCACCAATCCCGTCGCAAGGAACTCTGCGATAACGGGAATCCCGAAAACCGCCGCCAGCACAGCGAGGACGACGGCGATCGACGTAAAAAATTGCAGCGGCAGCAGGTCGCGCAGAAGGTGGACGATGAGCCGTAATATTCGCAGACCGTCCCGGTAAGTGGAGAGTTTGCTGACAGACCCGGCCGGCCTCTCGTAATAGCGAATGTCGATTTCGCTCATTGGAACGCCAAGTTCGAGAGCATGCACGAGAATCTCAGTCTCGATTTCAAACCCTGAACTCGCGGCAGGAAAGGTCTTCACGAAGCGTCGCGAGAGCGCCTTGTAACCGGACAGCATATCTCTGCTCGCTTCGCCGAAGAAGAAAGACACCGTGCGTGTCAGAAGGCGGTTGCCGAGAACATGGCCAAGCCGATAGGCTTCGGGATGGGAATGTACACGCGCGCCGTTCACCTTGTCGAACGGGCCGGACAGTATTCTGTCCACCATGGCGGGTGAAGCAGACGGGTCATATGTGGCATCGCCATCGACAAGCAAATAGACATCGGCATCGATGTCCGCAAACATCCGTCTTACGACATGCCCCTTGCCCTGGCGGTACTCGTGGCGAACTTCAGCACCGGCCGCCCGCGCAATACCTACGGTATCATCCGTCGAGTTGTTATCGTAAACGTATATCGCTGCCGTGGGCAGGTACCTTCGGAAGTCTTCCACCACCGAGCCAATCGTTGCTGCCTCGTTATAGCAGGGAATAAGGACGGCAACCCTGTCGTCGATGAACCGTGCGGCTGCGGGTTCTGGCGCTCCCTCTGCTTCCGGTGAGGCGCATCCGGTCTTTGAGTGACAGGTCTGCATCGTAAGCCTCTTTCGAATTCATACGGCAGTCGGACGATCGGTACTACCTTTCCGCAAGAGACGCTCTGCCCGCCGCGCTCGCCCCCTTGTGCTCTTTCAGCTCCAGCGGCACCGCCGCGTCGTATTTGGCGTTCTGCAGCACCAGCGAGGTGCGGACGTTGCGGACGTGGGGCGCGGCGGTCAGTTGGGTGACGAACGCCTGGAAGGTCGCCATGTCCGGCGCGACGCATTTGAGGATATAGTCCACCTCGCCCGACAGCATCCAGCATTCGCGCACCAGCGGCGCGCGGCGGACGAAATCCTCGAAGGCGCGCAGGTCGGCGTCGGCCTGGCTCGACAGATGCACCGAGGCGAACACCGTGACGTCGTAGCCGAGCCGGTGCGGGTCGAGCAGCGCGCGGTAGCCCTGGATGTAGCCTTCGTCCTCCAGCGCGCGGACCCGGCGCAGGCACGGCGGCGGCGAAATGCCGACCCGCCGCGCCAGTTCGACGTTGGTGATGCGGCCGTCGGCCTGTAGCTCGCTCAGAATCCGCAGATCGATCTCGTCAAGGCTTCTGGACACGCCGCTCGAATCCCCGCTTTGCCAACCGCCGCGACATCCTTTAGCGCAGCCGCGCCGTTTTGCGCAATTTTATTTCGCATGGAACCCGCCGCTCGGGCCATCAGGGGAAAAACGCCCCCGATGGATTGCAATTCTTGCATAGCTGCCCAGATAGCCTAAACTTGCGGCAACAGACCGGGCTCAACCGGCCATGCCTTCCGTCAGACCTCTGGCGGCTTTCCAGGAGAGAAGGGGAAAACCCCCATGTCGACACCCATCCACGCCAAAGTTGTGATTATCGGCTCGGGGCCCGCGGGCTACACCGCCGCCATCTACGCCGCGCGGGCGATGCTGGAGCCGGTGCTGATCCAGGGCATCCAGCCCGGCGGCCAGCTCACCATCACCACCGACGTGGAGAATTATCCGGGCTTCGCCGACGTCATCCAGGGGCCGTGGCTGATGGAGCAGATGGAGCGGCAGGCGGCTCATGTCGGCGCCCGGATCGTCACCGATCTCGTGACGGGGCTCGATCTCGGCCAGCGCCCGTTCCGCCTCACCTGCGACAGCGGCGACGTCTATCTCGCCGACACCGTGATCCTCGCCACCGGCGCGCAGGCGCGCTGGCTCGGCCTTGCCTGCGAGGAGAAGTACAAGGGCTTCGGAGTGTCGGCCTGCGCCACCTGCGACGGCTTCTTCTATCGCGGCAAGAACGTGGTGGTGGTCGGCGGCGGCAACACCGCGGTCGAGGAAGCGCTGTTCCTCACCAACTTCGCCGCCAAGGTCACCGTGGTGCATCGCCGCGACCATTTCCGCGCCGAGCGCATCCTTCAGGACCGCCTGTTCAAGCACCCGAAGATCGAGGTGGTGTGGGACAGCGTCCTCGACGACATTTCCGGCGAGGACAACCCGGTCAAGGTCACCGGCGTCCGCCTCAAGAACGTCAAGACCGGCGCGCTCACCGAGCTTGCCGCCGACGGCGTCTTCATCGCCATCGGCCATGCGCCGGCGACCGAACTGGTGGCCGGCCAGCTCAAGCTGAAGCCATCCGGCTATGTCGAGGTGGCCCCGCATTCGACCGCGACCTCGGTGCCGGGCGTGTTCGCCGCCGGCGACGTCGCCGACGAAACCTACCGTCAAGCGGTCACCGCCGCCGGCATGGGCTGCATGGCCGCCCTCGAAGCCGAACGTTTCCTGACCCTCAGCGCCAACCAACGGGCCGCAGCGGAGTAATCATGCCTCGATCTCGCGACAACTTCGCCGACATGGATTGGGACAAGCTGAAGGTGTTTCACGCCGCCGCCGAAGCCGGCAGCTTCACCCATGCCGGCGAGCAACTGGGGCTGTCGCAGTCGGCGGTGTCGCGCCAGGTCAGCGCGCTCGAGCAGGAACTGTCGGTGTCGCTGTTCCATCGCCACGCCCGCGGCCTGATCCTCACCGAGCAGGGCGACCTCCTGTTCCGCACCGCCCACGACGTGTTCATGCAGTTGCAGGCGGCCCGCGCCAAGCTGACCGACAGCCGCGAGCGCCCGAGCGGCGACCTCAAGATCACCACCACGCCCGGCGTCGGCATCCACTGGCTGATCCCGCGGCTGAGCGAGTTCACCGCGCTGTTTCCCGAGATCCGCATCTCGCTGATCGTCACCGACGAGGAACTCGACCTGTCGATGCGCGAAGCCGACGTCGCGATCCGCACCCGCAAGCCGACCCAGCCCGACCTGATCCAGCGCAAGCTGTTCGCGATGGGCTTTCACGCCTATTGCTCGCCGGAATACATCAAGCACTTCGGCACGCCGCGCACGCTGGAAGATCTCGACGGCCACCGCATCATTCTGCTGAGCGACACGCAACTGCCGCAACACCTGCAAAACCGCAACTGGCTGGTCGAGGCCGGTCGCAACGGCGCCGGCCCGCGCGAGGCGTTCTTCAAGGTCAACAACATCCTCGGACTGGTGCGCGCCTGCCAGCAGGGCCTCGGCATCGCCGCGCTACCCGACTACCTGGTTGAAGACAACAACCGGCTGGTTCAATTGTTCGGCGAATCCGATTCAATTCAACTGGATACCTATTTCGTCTATCCGGAGGAATTGAAGTCGGTGGCGCGCGTGCAAGCCTTCCGCGATTTCGTGGTCAGCAAGGCGCAGCGCTGGCCGTCCTGAATGTTCCGCACGCCTTCGATCATCGCATGTCTGACATGCGACTTGTCTTGTTGTCGCAACGCTGCATTGGGGCTCATACTCTTTCCACACTGAGCGGCCGCACCGCACATCTGTCCCCCTCCTCTAGCGGCGCGGGCGTTCAGTTATCCCTCTTGGAAGGTGATTGTGTCGGCCTCACGTGGCCAATGCCTTAGCCGGGCTCTTAGGAGCCCGGCTTTTTCTTTGCGTCTTAGGAAGATGGACGCGCGGATCAAGTCCGCGCATGACGTGAATTACAACACGAAAGTCGTCATGCTCCGCGAAGGCGGAGCATCCAGGATCCTAATATCGGGTCAAATTTCCCATTGCGCCCCGGATGACTGGATCGTCCGCCGGAGCCTGTCATCGGGCCGCGCTTGCGCGGACCCGTTGGCGGACGATGACGCCTCGTTTCCGGTCAGGCTCTGAGGTGCGAGCGGCAAAGCCGCGAGGATTGAAGGATGGCGGTGATCGCCCTTCGAGGCCACGGCTCGCGCAATGATACGTCAGGGCGACGATTTCCGATTCAACCCCGGCAAATCATGCTCTGTGCCAGCGCCTTTTCGCATCCAACAAAAAACGCGCGA
Source organism: Bradyrhizobiaceae bacterium (assembly GCA_044463945.1). GTDB lineage: Bacteria > Pseudomonadota > Alphaproteobacteria > Rhizobiales > Xanthobacteraceae > 62-47. The sequence goes on from JBIQLW010000022.1 coordinate 15,284, forward strand.
CGGGCGCGCGTTTGAAGCTCGAAGGCGACGGCGTACGGTTACGCCGCCTGCTTGTGCATGGCGCCGTTGGCGGATGCGTTGCCGCGAATGGCCTTCACCGAACGGTCGATCGCGGACCACAGCCGGCTGATCTCCGACGCCGCGCGTCCTTCGGAATAATATTCCTGCGCGCCCTCGCCGTGCGCTAGCGCCAGAAGAAGATCGGCGCGGTTGGTGATCTGGCCGCTCCACACCGGCGCGCGGAACTTGGCGAGCGCCTCGCGCGCAATGGTCACGATCGGGCTTTCCGAGCCTTCGCGCAGCGCCGGCGCGCCGTTCATGACGACGGCATAGGGCTTGCGCGCCGAGCGACAGGTCTGAATCGTTTCCTGCACCGCGTTGACGTCGAACACGCCGGGCCGCGCCGGGATGATGACCATCGTCGCATTGCGGATGGCGTCCTCGACCACGGCCGAGGTGTTCGGCGGCGTATCGATGAACACCCACTCGACACCGTCGCGTTTGGCGGCGGCCACGATCTCGCTGACGGAACGGCTGGCGGTTTTCAGCGGCGGCTCGTTGGTGCCGCGCAGCTTGTGCCACAGCGTCAGCGACCCTTGCGGATCGGCATCGACCAGAAGACACGGCCGCGACGGCTTATGGACGTGCGCGGCAAGGTGCGCGGTCAGGGTGCTTTTCCCCGAGCCTCCCTTGCGCGATGCAAAAACAATAACGTTCATACCTTGGCCTCCAGATTGACCCCAGGAGGCGAAAGTGAATCAGGTTGCTGATTCGTGAAAGCGAAATTTGCGATGCGATTCTTCAATCATACTACATTTAGTCGGCAGGTGGGCCTTTCGAGTCACACTCCGCAACGTCGGAGTGCCGTGCGGCCGAGGCTCAACCGCTGCCGCCGCCTCGCCTGCGCTGGCGCTCAAGCCACTTGCGCTCCATCCAGCTCAACAGGCGGGTGATCGGCCGTTGCAGGAACGGGACATCCTGCGCGATCAGCATCAGGCCGAGCGGCAGCATCCACAGCCCCAGCACCGGGAGGAAGCTGAAGATACCGCCGAGGATCAGGAGCAGCCCTAATGGAATGCGAACCACCCGCGACGACGGCCTTCGCACCCAGGCGAGAAAACGCGCCGGCCCCGAAGGCAGGTGGCGCTCCAGCCGGGCGAAGTGGCGGTCCAATTCCGCCTCGTGATGGGTCACACGCGCCTCGCTGTCATCGGATCACTATCACGAGGGCTTCCCTGCGCGATCCTCGCCGGCATAATCTGTCATATTCTTCCGCCGCAATAGCCCGCCCGGCATCACCCCTCCCCGGTCACATCCGGGTTGGCCCCGTGACAAACCTGCGCGAGGATAACACCGATGACGCCGTTTCGATCCCCGATAGCCTTCCTCGTTGCCGCGTTCGCGCTGGCGCAAGCCGCCGCCCCCGCCGCCGCCGAGGAGCGCCCGGTGGGGTTACGAACGCCTTCGGGCAACATCCATTGTCAGTTCTTCTCCTATGACGGGCAGACCACGCTCCGCTGCGATATCGCCCAGATCGCGACGCGGCCGCCGCGGCCGGCGGATTGCGATCTCGAATGGGGCAACGCGTTCGAAGTCTCCGTGCGCGGCAGCAATGCTCAACGCATCTGCTACGGCGATACGGTGATCGACGCCTCGCTTCCCGTCCTGGCCTATGGCGGCGTGTGGCAGCACGGCGGCTTCACCTGCACGTCCGAACCGAGCGGCCTCACCTGCTTCAACGCCGACCGCCACGGTTTCGCCCTGTCGAAGGCGCGGCAGGATCTCTTTTGAGATTCCTGAGATTCCGGCACGTCATCTTCTGAGATTTCCGGACTGTCGATCGGAACAAAACCGCGCCTCGCCGCGCGCGGTGGCGTGGGATCCGGATCAGCCCTCATACCCGCGTGAGGTGCGGAACGGCGCTCGGGGTCGCTCGTTATAGGGCCACCCCGAGACTGAGAGGAGATAGCAACATGAAGACATCGTTTCTCGCCGCCGCAGCCGCCACCGCGATGCTTGTAGCGGCCCCCGCCATCGCCGCCCCCGCCGCGCGGACAACGACGCACCCGGCCGCGACATCGCCGGCGGCCTCGTCCCAGCAGCAGATGCACAAGCGCAGCTCCGCCAAGCGGATGAACCACACCAGTCACCGCAGGCATGTGAGCCGCATGGACCAGCCGCGCTACGACCGCAGCGCGACTTATCGCAACGAATGGAACAGGCCGACGAACTCCGGCTTCGCGCCGCTTGATTTCGCCGGCAACGTGGTCGGCGGCGCGATCGGCACCGCCGGCGCGATCGCCGGCACGGCGGTCGGAACGGCTGGCGCAGTCGCCGCCGCGCCGTTCGGCGGCGGTCCCTACGGGTACAGCAACGCCTATGCCTACGACACGAGCAACGCGAACGCGTATGCCTACGATACGAGCGGCGACTTTACGCCGGGCTACGCCGAGCCGGGCTATCGCTACGACGGCACGGCGCTGCAATATTCGTCCAACTACGCGGCGCGCAACGGCTTCGTCTGCCAGCCGGGCACCTGGTACACGAACTCGTTCGGCCAGCGACAGTTGTGCCAGTAGCACGCACGATGCGACATGACGCGACGCAGCGTCATGTCGGACGGGAGCGGCGCGCGTCTGCGTCCCGATGAGAGGCGCGCCGCGTCCCGTTACTTAACTCAGCCAACCGATCCTGCCGCTGGCGAGATCGTGCATCGCGCCGACGATGCGCAACTCGCCGGCGGCAACCAGTTGTCTCAGCACCTTGCTGTCGGCGCTCAACCGATCCACACCGGCGCGGACGTTGGCCTCCGCGACCGCTTGAACGAAAGCCGCGTTCTTCGCGTTGCGTTCGCCATCGGCCTTGGCCGCCTTCACCGCCGGGCGGATGCTGGCGAGCGTCGCCGTCAGCTTGCCGAGTTTCGCGTTGCCGATCGCGCCCTTGATGGCGCCGCAATCGCTGTGGCCGAGCACGACGATGGCGCGCGCGCCGGCGAGCCGGGTGGCGAATTCAAGGCTGCCGACGATATCGGCATTGACGAAATTCCCGGCGATCCGCGCGCAGAAGATATCGCCGATGCGCTGATCGAACACCAGTTCGGGCGGCACGCGGGAATCGATGCAGCCCACCACCGCCGCGAACGGCGCCTGCCCTGTCGCCGTCTCTCTGACCTGCCGCATCAGATCGCAGTTGACGCTCCGGCCGCCGACGAAACGCGCGTTGCCGGCCTTGAGCCGGTCGAGCGCTTCCGTGGGCGAGATCGCGCGCTGGCTGTCGCCCGTCATCACCGTGCAGGCGGCGGGCTCCGCCCCGGCGCGCGTCACCGCCAGACCCGACCACAAGGCGGCTGACAGACAGCCGCAGAACACTCGACGATTCAACATTGCGACAACTCCTCGGATTGTCTTCAGGCAGCCTTTGCCGCCGCCTCGCGCGCCCCCGCGCGGGCCGACGATCCATCGGAACTGGTTAAAGATCGTACCGTGCGCTCGCGGGACCTCGACCTAGCCCTCGCCTTCGTCGCTCGCCAGCACGCCGCGCACGGCGGCCGCCCAGCCGCCCAGCTTGCGCGCGCGGGTCGCCTCGCTCATGTTCGGCTTGAAGCGGCGCTCCAGCCGCCAGGTGTCGGCGAAGCGCAACGGCTCCGGATAAAGCCCGGCGCTCAGTCCCGCGAGATAGGCGGCCCCGAGCGCCGTGGTTTCCTGGATCACCGGACGATCGACCGGCGCGTCCAGCAGATCGGCGAGCCGCTGCATGGTCCAGTCCGACACCGCCATGCCGCCATCGACACGCAGCACCGCGTCGGCGGCGGCGGCGCCCGGCCAGTCGGCGCGCATCGCCGCCCACAGGTCATGGGTCTGGTAGCAGACGCTTTCCAGCACCGCCTTCGCGAGTTCCGCGGGGCCGGTGTTGCGCGTCAGCCCGAACAGCGCGCCCCGCACCCGCGGATTCCAGTACGGCGCGCCGAGGCCGACGAAGGCCGGCACCAGATACACCGCCTGCGCCGGGTCGGCGCGGTCCGCGAGCGCCCCGCTCTCGGGAGCGCTTTCGATGATCTTCAGCCCGTCGCGCAGCCACTGCACCGCCGCTCCCGCCACGAAGATCGAGCCTTCCAGCGCATAGGTGCGCACCCCGTTCAACTGATAGGCGATGGTGGTGAGCAGCTTGTTGCTGGAGGCGACCGCCGTGGTGCCGGTGTTGAGCAGCGCGAAGCAGCCGGTGCCGTAGGTCGATTTCATCATGCCGGGCGAAAAGCACGCCTGCCCGATGGTCGCCGCCTGCTGATCGCCGGCGATGCCGCGCACCGCGACGGCGCCCCCGAGCAGTTCGGGCACGCTGTCGCCGAAATGCGCCGCGGAATCCTTCACCTCCGGCAGCATCGAGCGCGGCACCCGCAGGATATCCAGCAGCGTGTCGTCCCACTCGCCGTTGTGTATGCTGAACAACAGCGTGCGCGAGGCGTTGGTGGCGTCGGTGGCATGGACCTTGCCGCCGGTGAGCCGCCACAGCAGATAGCAGTCCACGGTGCCGAACAGCAGTTCGCCGCGCTCGGCGCGGGCGCGCGCGCCGGGGACGTGATCGAGAATCCACGACACCTTGGTGCCGGAGAAATACGGATCGATGATGAGGCCGGTGCGCGCCGATATCTCCGGCTCAAGACCGTCCGCTTTAAGCCGGGCGCAGATCTCGGCGGTGCGGCGATCCTGCCAGACGATGGCGCGATGCACCGCGCGGCCGGTGGCGCGGTCCCACACCACGGTGGTCTCGCGCTGGTTGGTGATGCCGATGGCGGCGATGTCGGAAGCGCCGAGCCCCGCCTTCCGCATCGCCTCGCGGCAGGTCGCGAGCGTCGAAGCCCAGATATCGTCGGGCTCGTGCTCGACCCAGCCCGATGCCGGGAAGTGCTGCGGGAACTCCTGCTGGGCGACGGCCACGATCGAAATATCAGCGCCGAACACGATGGCGCGCGACGAGGTGGTGCCCTGATCGATGGCGAGGATGTGCGACGACATGCGGCGTTTCCCGGTTGATTGGCGCGAAGCGCAGGCCGCGAAGGCAACCGGATTGTGCGGCCAAGGTCAATAGACCGCGCCTGCTTGAGGCCATTCCGTGACCGGCGGAACGATTTCCGCCGCCGCCCTTTATTCCGGCATGAGACCGAGACGAATCCTATTGATCGCCGCGATGTTGACGGCGACCGCCGCCGCGTTGGCCCAGGACGGCCAAACCGGCGTGGTGATCGTGCTGGATCGGCTGCATGACAGCGTGACGATCCGGCAGGACCAGGACGGCGGCGCGGTCGCGCGCTACAAGGCGCCGGCGAAATTGCTGGAAACCATCCACGCCGGCGACAAGGTCCGGTTCTCCGTCAGCGAGGCCAACAACACCAAGACCATCACGAAAATCGAGGCGCAATAAGCTCGGCATCGGGGCCATCGCCCGTCATTGCCGCGCATGACGGTGAATGCGTCGGCCTGCGATCTGCAGCCTGAAAAGCATCGTCCCCGCGCGGGCGGGGACGATGCGGAGAGGGGGAGAGCGAGGCCATGGCCCGCACGGCCTCGCGCGGTGCCCTCAGATAACCCCGCCGGCGTCGCCGATGCGGCGCAGGTGGTAGTCGCTGTCGCCGAAGGTGGTCTCGATCATCGCCAGCCGCTTGAAGTAATGGCCGATCGCGGCTTCCATCGTCACGCCGATGCCGCCGTGAAGCTGCACCGACTGCTGGCCGACGAAGCGGCCCGACTTGCCGATCTGCGCCTTGGCGGCCGCCACCGCGGCGGCGCGCTCCCTGGCGTCCTCGAAGCCGGCGGCCATGGTCGCCAACATCATCATGCTGCGGGCCTGCTCGGTGTACACGAACATGTCGGCGGCGCGATGCTGCAACGCCTGGAAGCTGCCGATCGGCACGCCGAACTGCTTGCGCGTCTTGATGTAGTCGACGGTGAGCTTGAGCGACTCGTCCATCGCCCCGACGGCCTCGGCGCACAGCGCCGTGCGCGCCTCGTCCACCACCCGCTCGATCAGCGGCAGCGCGTTCTCCGGATCGCCGATGGCGGCATCGGCGCCGACCTCGACGCCGGTGAAGGTGATGTCGGCGGCGCGCATCCCGTCCTGGGTCGGATAGCCCTTCACGGTGACGCCCTTGGCGTCGCGCGGCACCAGGAACAGTCCGACGCCGGCGCGGTCGGTATGCTCGCCTTTGGTGCGCGCGGTGACCACCAGCGTATCGGCGGCCTCGCCGTTGAGGACGACGAACTTCTCGCCGTCGATGATCCAGCCGTCGCCTTTCTTCTTGGCGGTGGTGGAGACGTCGCCGAGATCGTAGCGCGAGTTCTTCTCAAGCTGGGCGAAGGCAAAGGTCTTGCTGCCGTCGATGATGCCGGGAATGTGCGCTTCCTTCTGCGCGCTCGAGCCGCCATGACGGAGGAAACCGCCGGCCAGCACCACGGTGGGGAGATAGGGCTCAAGCACCAGCGCGCGGCCCAGCGCCTCCATCACGATCATGGTCTCGACCGCGCCGGCGCCGAAGCCGCCGTCGCTCTCGGCGAACGGCAGGCCGAGCAGGCCCTGCTCCGCCAGCTTGCCCCACACCGCCTTGCTCCAGCCGCCGGGCTCCGCGCCGTATTTCTTGCGCTGCTCGAAATCGTAGGACGTCTTCAACAGTCCATCAATGCTTTCCTTGAGCAGCCGCTGCTCCTCCGACAGATCAAAATCCATGTCAATGCTCCACTTCGTGCCGCATTCGGCACACTCGAAATTGTGCCGTCACGCCCGCGCTCGTCGCGGGCATCCACGTCTTGCTTGGCAGGAAGGCGTGGATGGCCAGGTCAAGCCCGGCCATGACGTGTATGGTGTTTAGGGCGACCGAATATCACCCCGGCACGTCAGAGCCCCAGCACCGCCTTGCTGATGATGTTGCGCTGGATTTCGTTGGAGCCGCCGTAGATCGACACCTTGCGGTAGTTGAAATAGGTCGGCGCGATCTGCGCGATCCAGTCCATGGCTTCGTTGCTGCCGTCGTCGCCGTGGACGTCGTAAGGCGCGGCGAAGGGCCCCGCGACATCGAGCATCAGTTCGGTGAGGGTCTGCTGAATCTCGGAGCCCTTGATCTTGAGGATCGAGGACGCCGGGTCCGGCTTGCCCTTGCCGTGCTTGCCTTCATTGGCGACGACGCGCATCTGCGTCAGTTCGAGCGCCTTCAGCTCGACCTCGACGGCGGCGAGCTTGGCGCGGAAGTTGGCGTCGTCCATGATCGGACGGCCGCCCGAGAGCGTTTCGGACGCAAGCTGCCGCAGGCGGCGCAGACGTTCCTTCGACATGCCGACGCGGGCGATGTTGGTGCGCTCGTTGCCGAGCAGGAACTTGGCGTAGTCCCAGCCCTTGTTCTCCTGACCGACGAGATTCTCGGCCGGCACCTCGACGTCGTCGAAGAACACCTCGTTGACCTCGCGGCCGCCGTCGATGGTGACGATCGGACGCACGGTGATGCCCTTGGACTTCATGTCGATGAGCAGGAAGGAGATGCCCTCCTGCTTCTTCGCCGCCGGATCGGTGCGCACCAGGCAGAAGATCCAGTCGGCGTATTGTCCAAGCGTGGTCCAGGTCTTCTGGCCGTTGACGATGTACTTGTCGCCCTTGCGCTCGGCCTTGGTCTTCAGCGAGGCGAGGTCGGAGCCGGAGCCGGGTTCGGAGAAGCCCTGGCACCACCAGTCGTCGAGATTGGCGATGCGCGGCAGATAGTGCTTCTTCTGGGCCTCGTTGCCGAAAGTGTAGATCACCGGCCCGACCATGTTGACGCCGAACGGCAGCGCCGGCGGCGCTGGCGTCGCCTGCAACTCCTCAAGGAAGATGTACTGCTGGACCGCGCTCCAGCCGGTGCCGCCCCATTCGACCGGCCAGTGCGGGACCGCCCAGCCCTTCTTGTTGAGGATGCGGGACCACTGGACCATCTCCTCCTTGGTGGTGTGGCGGTTCTCCTCCAGCTTCTTCTTGATCGCGGGCGGAACGTTGTCGCGGAAGAAGGCGCGGACTTCGTCGCGGAACGCCAGTTCTTCCGGGGTGAGGCTCAGATCCATGGGACCCTCCTTGTTTGCTTTGCCGTTATCTTGTGTCGTCGTTGCCATCCTTCGAGGCGAAGGATGACGCTTCGAGGCTCGGGCTTACGCCTCGCGCCTGGCAGACTGATCGGAAAGTCGTTGAACAGACAGGCGGCACGAAAGCCGTCATACTCCGCGAAGGCGGAGTATCCGGTATTCCGTATCGGATCAAATGTCCCACGTACTCGCCCCGATTACTGGATCGTCCGCCGGAGCCTGTCATCGGCCCGGCGAAGCCGGACCCGTTGGCGGACGATGACGCTTCATTTTCCAGTCAGGCGCTCGGCAATGCCGCTTCGAAGCGCGGGCCGTCACCCCGCGCCTCGAACCGACGCGCCTCAGTGCACGAACTCGAACAGGCCGGCCGCGCCCATGCCGCCGCCGACGCACATGGTGACGACGCCGTATTTCGCCTTGCGGCGGCGGCCTTCGAACAGGATGTGCCCGGTGAGGCGCGCGCCGGTCATGCCGTAAGGATGGCCGACCGCGATCGCGCCGCCGTTGACGTTGAGCTTCTCCGGATCGATGCCGAGCTTGTCGCGGCAGTAGAGAACCTGCACCGCGAAGGCTTCGTTCAGTTCCCACAGATCGATGTCGTCGATCTTGAGGTTGTGGCGCTTCAACAGCCGCGGGATCGCGAACACCGGGCCGATGCCCATCTCGTCGGGCTCGCAGCCGGCCGCGACGAAACCGCGGAAGATGCCGAGCGGCTTGAGGCCGCGCCGGGCGGCTTCCTTGTCGCTCATGATGACGGTGGCGCTGGCGCCGTCCGACAACTGGCTGGCATTGCCGGCGGTGACGGTGTGGCCGTCGCCGCGCACCGGCTTCAGCGAGGCAAGACCTTCCGCCGTGGTATCCGGGCGCGGACCTTCGTCCTGCGACAGCGTCACGTCCTTGTAGGACACTTCCTTGGTGGCCTTGTCCACCACCGCCATGCGGGTGGTGATCGGCGCCAGTTCGTCGCTGAACTTGCCGCCCTGCTGGGCGGCGGCGGTGCGGCGCTGGCTCTCCAGCGAATAGGCATCCTGCGCCTCGCGCGAGATGTTGTAGCGCTTGGCGACGACCTCGGCGGTGTCGATCATCGGCATATAGACGTCGCCCTTGATCTTCTCCAGCGCCGGATCGACGGCGTGGAACGCATTCTGATGCTCGTTCTGCACCAGGCTGATCGACTCGCCGCCGCCGCCGACCGCGACCTCGACGCCGTCGAACAGCACCGAGCGCGCCGCGAGCGCGATGGCCTGAAGGCCCGAGGCGCACTGACGGTCGATGGTGGTTCCGGAGGTGGTGACCGGCAGGCCGGCGCGCAGCAGCGCCTTGCGGGCGATGTTACCGCCGGTCGCTCCCTGCTGCATGGCGGCGCCCATCACCACGTCCTCGATTTCCTTGGGATCGACGCCGGCGCGCTTGACCGCGTGTTCGATGGCGTGGCCGAGCAGCGTCGCGCCCTCGGTGTTGTTGAGCGCGCCGCGATAGGCTTTGCCGATCGGCGTGCGGGCGGTGGAGACGATAACGGCATCGGTCATGAACGACCTCCTGTTGCAGATTTCGGTAAGCGTTGGATTTTCGTAAGTCTCAATCGATAGGCGATAACCGCCGGCGGCGCGAGCCGCTGGCATCATGCCTGCAAGCATCCCGCCTCCGGCCCCTCCCCGCAAGGGCCTGCGCTGCAAGAACCCGCACAGGCTCGCGCGCAAGCGCGGCCCGGATGGGAAGGGGAAGCGCGTCGTGCTGTCATGCTCCTCACGCCGCCTTGTTGGGGGCGGCGAGCGAGGCGAAGGTCTTGCCTTCGGCGGCGAGCTTCTTCAGCAGCGGCGCGGGTTCCAGCGAGGGATCGTCGGTTTCCTTCGCATAGAACGCCAGCCGGTCCGCGATGTGCTTGAGGCCGACCTGGTCGGCGTAATACATCGGGCCGCCGCGATAGACCGGCCAGCCGTAGCCATAGATCCACACGATGTCGATGTCGCTCGGCCGCGCCGCGATCTTCTCGTCGAGGATGCGCGCGCCCTCGTTGATCATCGGATAGATCATGCGTTCGAGGATTTCGTCGTCGCTGATGGCGCGGCCCTTGACGCCGAGCTTGGCGCGCACCTCGTCCAGCATCTTCTCGACCTCGGGATCGGGCAGCGGCGCGCGCGAGCCGGCCTCGTACTTGTAGTAGCCCTTGCCGGTCTTCTGGCCGTGACGGCCGGCCTCATAGAGCGCGTCGCCGATCGGCGACTTGACGCCGCGATCCTGCCGCGAGCGCCAGCCGATATCGAGGCCCGCGAGGTCGCCCATCGCGAACGGCCCCATCGGCAGGCCGAACCTGGTCACCACGCCGTCGATCTGCTGCGGCAGCGCGCCGTCATAGAGCAGCTTCTCGGCCTGCTTGCCGCGCTGCGCCAGCATCCGGTTGCCGACGAAGCCGTCGCACACTCCGACCACCACCGGCACCTTGGCGATCTTCTTGGCGATCGCCACCGCGGTCATCAGCACGTCCGGCGCGGTCTTCTCGCCGCGTACGATCTCGCACAGCTTCATCACGTTGGCCGGCGAGAAGAAGTGCATCCCGAGCACGTCCTGCGGCCGCTTGGTCACCGCCGCGATCTCGTTGATGTTGAGGTAGGAGGTGTTGGAGGCCAGCACCGCGCCGGGCTTGGCGTGCTTGTCGAGCGCGGTGAACACGTCCTTCTTCACCGCCATGGTCTCGAACACCGCCTCGATAATCAGGTCGGCGTCCTTGACGTGCTCGAGTCCGACCACGCCGTTGATGAGGCCCATGCGCCTGGCCGGGGCGTCGGGCGGAATGCCGCCGCGCTTGGCGGTGTTCTCGTAGTTCTTCTGCATGACGCCCATGCCGCGCTTCAACGGCTCCTCGCCGGTCTCGATCAGCGTGACCGGGATGCCGGCATTGGCGAACGACATCGCGATGCCGCCGCCCATGGTGCCGGCGCCGATGATGGCGACGCGCTCGACCTTGCGCGGCTTGGTGCCTTCCGGCACGCCCGCCACCTTGGCGGCCTCGCGCTCGGCGAAAAACGCATAGCGCTGCGCCTTCGACTGGTCGCCGGTCATCAGCTTCATGAAGCCTTCGCGCTCTTTCTTCAGCCCCTCGTCGAACGGCAGGTCGATGGCCGCGCCGACGGCATCGGCCGCGGCGAACGGCGCTTCCAGCCCGCGCGCCTTCTTGGTGAGGGCGGCGACCGCGTTGGTGAAGATCGAGCGGTCGGCCCGCGCGGCCTTGAGCTTGTCGTCCTCGTCGCGCAGCCGGCGCAGCGGCCGCTTCTCGGCCAGCACCTTGCGCGCGAAGGCTTCCGCCCCCGGCACCAGGTCGTCGACGATCTCCTCGATCAGGCCGGCCTTGAGCGCCGCCTCGGCGCTGATCGGATTGCCCTCGACGATCATCTTGACCGCGAGTTCGGGGCCGACCGCGCGCGGCAGCCGCTGGGTGCCGCCGGCGCCCGGCAGCAGGCCGAGCTTCACTTCCGGCAGGCCGAGCCTGGCGTCCTTGACCGCGACGCGGAAATGGCAGCCCAGCGCCGTCTCCAGCCCGCCGCCCAGCGCGGTGCCGTGGATCGCGGCGACGATCGGCTTCTGGCTGCTCTCCATCTCGGCAATGACCTCGTTCAGCCCCGGCCCCTGCGGTGGCTTGCCGAACTCGGTGATGTCGGCGCCGGCGATGAAGGTGCGCCCGGCGCAGGTGAGCACGATCGCCCGGACCTGCGGATCGGCCACCGCCGCTTTGATCTGTTCAAAAATGCCGCGACGTACCGCCGCACTCAGCGCGTTGACGGGAGGATTGTTGACCGTGACGACCGCGACATCGCCATGACGCTCCAACTGCACGACTTCGCTCACATCCTTCTCCTTCAGCACGTTTATTGAGCCGGTCTTCGGCGGGGGCATTCGGTTAGTTTCGCAGTGCGAAATCTAATTCCACATCTTGACAACGAGGGTTATTTTGATGAGCGTCGGTTGTCAACGCGGCCGGGGTCTTCAAATCCGACGCCGCGCACGAGAGGGGGACGACGCTGTCGCGGTCAATCACCGCACGATCCATATTCCGCATTTGATCCATGTCGTGATCCCTATCGCGCAATCGATCGGTCGGGATTGATCGACCGCAACCGAACGGCCGCGATTGAAGATCATGCGATTGAAGATCATGCAGTCGAAGATCACGCGACGGACGATGGCGCGATCGATCGATTGCAGGCGATCTGATTGCGGACAATCGATCGGAAAGCGAGCGGCCGCGCGACCGGGGCAAGCCCGTTGGGCGGCATCCGTCGGCGTCGAGGGGAAGGGCAACGAAGGTTCGCGTATCAGGCCATGAAGCGTCCAGCGAAGACACCCGCAGCCAGAACGCCGGCAGCCCGAACGGCGGCTTCCGCGGCGACTCCTTCAGCGACCACGGCCAAGAGCATCGAGACCGATCGCAAATTCGTCGTCGCTCTTGCCCGCGGTCTTGAAGTGTTGCGCGCATTTCACCCCAAAGACGGACTCTTGGGCAATCAGGAGATTGCCGCCCGCACCAATTTACCTAAGCCAACGGTATCGCGGCTGACCTATACGCTCACCCGGCTCGGCTATCTTACACAGGTGCCGCGCTTCGAGAAGTATCAACTTGCGCCGGCGGCGATGTCGCTCGGCTATGCGGCCCTCGCCAATCTCGGCGTGCAGCATCTGTCGGAGTCGTTTCGCGAGGAAGTGATGCGCGAAACCGGCGGCGCGGTCGCGGTCGGCGCCCGCGATCGCCTCAGCATGATCTACTTCGGCCAGAGCCGCAACGGCCTGACGCTCGGCGTGCAGCTCGACGTCGGATCGAAAGTTCCGATCGCCACCACGGCGATGGGCCGCGCCTACATCTGGGCGCTTCCCAAGGACGAGCGCGCGCAGTTGCTGCGCGAACTGCGCGAGCATTACGGCAGCCGCTGGCCGCACATCCGCGAAGGCATCGAGCGCGCCGGCGAACTCGTCGCCAAGCGCGGCTTCGCGATCTCCGCCGGCGAATGGCAGGACGACATTCACGCCGCCGGCGTCGCCTTGACGTTGAACGATGGGACGGGGCCTTACGCATTCAATTGCGGCGCGCCTGCATTCCGTTTCACGGAAGATCGTCTTCTCAACGACATTGGACCGCGTCTGGTAAGAATGGTAAGGAACATCGAGGCGGCGCTGGGCGGCAGTTCCGCGTCGCCATCAAAAAAAGCCGAGATCAAAAAATCAAAAGGAGGAGGGAAAGTTGCACGCATGGTTGCGGGGATCAGATAATCGCCCCATTCGCGCCGTCCGACCGATGCCGTCGGCCGCCGTGCATTCGCCGAAGCAGGAGAGCGGTCGATGACCGCGGCTCAGCACGCAACGGGACAGGCCGCCTCGGCCAATCCCCTGCTCGCGGTTCGCGACGTCAGCGTCGTGTTCGGCGGCATCGTCGCCCTGAATGGCGTGTCATTCGACATGAAGCAGGGACAAATCCTCGGCCTCATCGGACCGAACGGCGCCGGCAAGACCACGCTGTTCAACTGTCTGAGCCGGCTCTATCAGCCGAGCAAGGGCGACATCCTGATGGAAGGCGCCAGCATCCTGACGCGCCCGCCGCACCGGATCGCCGAAATCGGCATCGGCCGCACGTTCCAGAACGTCGCGCTGTTTCCCAACCTCAGCGTGCTCGACAACGTCCGCGTCGGGATGCACGCGCACACCACGAGCGACATCATCAGCGACTCGCTGAGACTGCCGTGGGTCCGCCGCAGCGAGGCCGCGATCAACAGGAACGTCGATGACATCCTGGCCTATCTCGGCCTCACCAGCGTCGGCCACGCGATCGTGTCGGGCCTGCCGTTCGGCACCCAGAAGCGCGTCGAGCTGGCGCGGGCGCTGGCCGCCGAGCCCAAGATCCTGCTGCTCGACGAGCCGGCGGGCGGCCTGAACCACGAGGAAGTCCACATCCTCGGCGACCTGATCCGCCGCATCCGCGACCAGCGCGGCATCACCGTGCTGCTGGTCGAGCATCACATGGGCCTGGTGATGTCGATCGCCGACCATGTGGTCGCGCTCAACTTCGGCCGCAAACTCGCAGAGGGTACGCCGTCCCAGGTGCAGTCGGACCCGGAGGTCATCAAGGCTTATCTGGGGAGCAAGGACCAATGAGCGTGTTGCTGAGTATTCACGACCTGCGCGCCTATTACGGACAGGTGCAGGCCCTTCACGGTCTGTCGTTCGACCTCAACGAGGGCAGCATGACCACGCTGCTCGGCGCCAACGGCGCCGGCAAGACCACCACGCTGCGGGCGATCTGCAACATGGTGCGCTCGACCGGCGCGATCCAGTTCGAGGGCAAGCCGCTGAACGGCAAGTCCACCGAAAGCATCGTCCGCCTCGGCATCGCCCACGTTCCGCAAGGCCGCGGCACGTTCACGACGCTGACCGTGGAGGAAAACCTCCAGCTCGGCGCCATCAGCCGCAAGGACACGAAGGCGATCACCACCGACATCGAGCGGATGTACGATCACTTCCCGCGGCTGAAGCAGCGGCACACGCAACAGGCCGGCACGTTGTCGGGCGGCGAGCAGCAGATGCTCGCGGTGGCGCGCGCCCTGATGCTGCGGCCGCGGCTGATGCTGCTCGACGAGCCGTCGTTCGGCCTCGCGCCGCTGATCGTGCGCGACCTGTTCGGCATCCTCGGCAAGATCAACCGCGAGGACAAGGTGTCGATCCTGGTGGTCGAGCAGAACGCGCAGCTCGCGCTTGAGATCGCCGACAAGGCTTACGTCATCGAGACCGGGCGCATCGTGATGTCGGGTAACGCGAACGAGATCGCCAACGACGAATCCGTCCGCAAATCCTATCTCGGTTACTGAGGAGACGGCCATGGAGCTTTTCATCAACCAAGTCCTGGCCGGTATCGCCACGGGCGCGATCTACGCCTGCATGGCGCTGGCCATCGTCATGATCTTCCAGGCCATCGACCATCTGAATTTCGCCCAGGGCGAAATGGCGATGTTCTCGACCTTCATCGCCTGGCAGATGATGGAGTGGGGCGTGCCCTACTGGTGGGCCTTCATCCTGACGCTGGTGATTTCCTTCGTCGCCGGCGTCATCATCGAGCGGCTGTTGTTCAAGCCGCTGGCCAAGGCGCCGGTTCTGACCAACGTCGCGGGCTTCATCGCGCTGTTCGCCATCATCAACAGCGTCGCCGGCCTGATCTGGGACTTCACCATCAAGCAGTTCCCGACCCCGTTCGGCTCCTCGCCGTTCCTCGGCAGCCAGCTCATCTCGACCCACCAGGCCGGCATGATCGGCGTCACGGTGGTGCTGCTGATCGCGCTGTTCGTGTTCTTCCGCTTCACGCGGATCGGCCTCGCCATGCGCGCGGCCGCCTCATTGCCGGAATCGGCCCGTCTCGTCGGCATCAACACCGGCTGGATGGTCGCGCTCGGCTGGGGCATGGCGGCGGCGATCGGCGCCATCGCCGGCATCCTGATCGCGCCGGTGGTGTTCCTGGAGCCGAACATGATGGGCGGCGTGCTGATCTACGGCTTCGCCGCCGCCGTGCTCGGCGGTCTCTCCAGCCCGCTCGGGGCGGTGATCGGCGGCTTTCTCGTCGGCATCTTCGAAAATCTGGTCGGCACCTACATTCCGGGTGTCGGCAATGAATTGAAGCTGCCGATCGCGCTGGCGCTGATCGTCATCGTCCTGGTTGTCAAACCGACCGGCCTGATGGGCCACACCGTCGTGAAGCGAGTTTGATCATGAGCACAGTTCAGGAAACCGTCACCGAGACCACCGCCGCGACCGTGGACGCCCCGCCGAAGAAGTCGATGGCGCTGGGCCGCACCGCCTCGTGGATCATGCTGATCGTCCTCGTGCTCGCGCCGCTGTTCGTCAAGAACTTCGTCATCTTCCAGATGACGATGCTCCTGATCTACGGCATCGCGGTGCTGGCGCTGAACATCCTCACCGGCGGCAGCGGCCAGTTCTCGCTCGGCCAGAGCGCGTTCTACGCCATCGGGGCCTATACCTCCGGCATCCTGATGGAGCACTTCGGGGTGAACTACGCGGTGACGTTGCCGATCGCGGGTGCGATCTGCTTCGTCGCCGGCTTCCTGTTCGGCTTCCCGGCGCTGCGGCTGTCCGGCATCTATCTGGCGCTGGCGACCTTCGCCCTCGCCGTGGCGATGCCGCAACTGCTCAAGCTCGGGGTGTTCGAACACTGGACCGGCGGCGTGCAGGGCCTCGTCGTCACCAAGCCCGACGCGCCGTTCGGCCTGCCGGTGTCGCAGGACATGTGGCTCTACTACTTCACGCTGGTGATCTCGCTGGCGATCTACGTCACCTCGGTCAACCTGCTGAAGTCGCGCTCCGGGCGCGCCATGATGGCGATCCGCGACAACGAGATCGCGGCCTCCGCCATGGGCGTCGACACCTCGCTGTACAAGACGCTGGCGTTCGGCGTCTCGGCCGGCATCACCGGCGTCGCCGGCGGCCTCGGCGCCATCGCGGTGCAGTTCGTCGCGCCCGACAGCTACACCTTCCTGCTCGCCATCTCGCTGTTCCTCGGCATGGTGGTCGGCGGCGTCGGCTGGCTGCCCGGCTCGCTCGCCGGCGCGGCGTTCATCGTGTTCGTGCCGAACATCGCCGAAAGCATCTCCAAGGGGCTCTCCGGCGCCTTCTTCGGCGTGCTGCTGTTCGTCGTGATCTACCTGGTCCCGCACGGCGCGCGGCAGGGCGCGATCTATGCCGAAAACTTGTTCAACAAGTTCAAGAGGAGCTAGCAGCAATGACTTTTCAGCAGCACCTGAAGACCGCCGCGATCGCGGCGGCGGCGGCCGCGGTTCTCACCGCGACCGCCGGCAGCGCCCTCGCCCAGAAGAAATACGACACCGGCGCGAGCGACACCGAGATCAAGATCGGCAACATCATGCCGTATAGCGGCCCGGCGTCGTCCTACGGCGTCATCGGCAAGACCGAGGCGGCCTACTTCCAGATGGTCAACGAAAAGGGCGGCATCAACGGACGCAAGATCAACTTCATCTCCTACGACGACGCCTACAGCCCGCCCAAGGCGGTCGAGCACACCCGCAAGCTGGTCGAGAACGACGAGGTGCTGCTGATCTTCAATCCGCTGGGCACGCCTTCCAACACCGCGATCCAGAAATATCTCAACGCCAAGAAGGTGCCGCAGCTTTTCGTCGCCACCGGCGCTGCGAAGTGGAACGACCCGAAGAACTTCCCCTGGACCATGGGCTGGCAGCCCAACTACCAGGACGAGGCCCGGATCTACGCCAAGTATCTCCTGAAGGAGAAGCCCGACGCCAAGGTCGCGGTGCTCTACCAGAACGACGACTTCGGCAAGGACTACGTCAAGGGCTTCAAGGAAGGTCTTGGCGACAAGGCGTCCAAGATGATCATCGTGGAGGAGAGCTATGAAATCTCCGAGCCGACGATCGACAGTCACATCGTCAAGATCAAGGCCACCGGCGCCGATACGCTGGCGGACTTCACCACGCCGAAATTCGCGGCGCAGACCATCCGGCGGGTTTCCGAGCTCAACTGGAAGCCGCTGCACCTCCTGACCAACGTCAGCGTCTCGGTCGGCGCGGTGATCAAGCCGGCGGGCTTCGAGCACGCGCAGGACGTGCTGTCGGCCGCCTACCTCATGGACCCGGTGGACCCGCAATGGGACAACAATCCGGGCATGAAGAAATGGTCGGCGTTCATCGACAAGTACATGCCCGGCGCCAACAAGGCCGATGCCGGCCACATCTACGGCTACGGCGTGGCGCAGACACTGCACAAGGTGCTGGAGATGTGCGGCGACAACCTCACGCGCGAGAACGTGATGAAGCAGGCCGCGAGCCTCAAGGACTTCGACATCGACGTGGCGCTCCCCGGCGTGAAGATCAACACCAGCGCCACCGATTTCGCCCCCATCCAGCAGGTGCGGATGATGCGCTTCAAGGGCGAGAAATGGGAATTGTTCGGCGAGGTCATCAGCAGCGAAGCCACCCACTGACGCACCATCATTTCCCCGACATGGCCAGCGGCCTCGTCCCCCGGGCGAGGCCGCTGCCGCGAGATGTTAAAAGAGACAAGAACGAGGATGATCATGACTCTACGGACGACGTTTGCGGTTTCCACCGTTGCGGCGACGCTTGCCGCGGCCGTTTGCAGCGGACCCGCCTTCGCCCAGAAGAAATACGATCCCGGCGCGACCGACACCGAGATCAAGATCGGCAACATCATGGCCTATAGCGGGCCGGCCTCGGCCTACGGCGTGGTCGGCAAGGCGATGGGCGCGGTGTTCGCCCGCGTCAACGACGCCGGCGGCATCAACGGCCGCAAGATCAACTTCATCTCCTACGACGACGCCTACAGCCCGCCCAAGGCGGTCGAGCAGGCGCGCAAGCTGGTGGAGAGCGACGAGGTGCTGTTGATGTTCGGCATTCTGGGAACGCCGTCGAACTCGGCGATTCAGAAGTATCTCAACGCCAAGAAGGTGCCGCAGCTTTTCCTCGCCACGGGCGCCACCAAGTGGAACGATCCCAAGCACTTCCCCTGGACCATGGGATGGCTGCCGAGCTACCAGAGCGAGGGGAAGATCTACGCCAAGTATCTGATGAAGGATCACCCCGGCAAGAAGATCGCGATCCTCTATCAGAACGACGATTTCGGGAAGGACTATCTGAAGGGCCTCAAGGACGGCCTCGGCGCCAAGGCGTCCGACATCGTGGTCGAGGAGAGTTACGAACTGTCCGAGCCCACCATCGATTCCCACATCGTCAAGATGAAGGCGCTCAACCCCGACGTGGTGGTCTATTTCAGCACGCCGAAATTCAGCGCGCAGGCGATCAAGAAGGTCGGCGAACTGGCGTGGAAGCCGGTGCAGATCATCGCCAACGTCAGCGCCTCGACCGCGAGCGTGATGCGGCCGGCCGGCCTTGAGAACTCGCAGGGCGTGATCTCCGCCGCCTACGCCAAGGACGCCAGCGACCCGCAATGGAAGGACGACCCCGGCCTGAAGGATTTCGACAGCCTGCTGGCGAAATACCTGCCCGACGCCAATCGCGTGGATAGCTCGCTGATGACCGGCTACAACATGGCGATGACCATGGTCGCGGTGCTGAAGAACACCGGCGACGACGTGAGCCGCGCCAACATCATGAAGCAGGCGGCGAGCATCAAGGACCTTGAAATCCCCGGCCTGCTGCCGGGCATCAAGATCAACACCGGCCCCGACGACTTCGCCCCGATCAACCAGTTGCAGATGATGCGGTTCGACAACGGCCGCTGGCAGCGGTTCGGCGAGGTCATCAGCGACGACGTCGACCACTGAGCCCCGCCCCGCCGGCTCTCGCCATGGGAAACCCTCGCGCGTGCGAGGGTTTTCTTTTGAGCCCACCCGGCCGATAACGGTCCGCACCGTCTCGTGTCTGCTCCGGGACCAACCTCCCGTGCCGCCCCCGTCAGGACCGCCATGACCGACCGCCGCGCCCTGCTCCGCTCCGTCTTCGACGCCGCCGTCGCCGCCGCCCACCCCGACGCCATCCTGGCGCGGCACCTGCCTCCGCCGCCGCAAGGGCGGGTGATCGTGCTGGCCGCCGGCAAGGGCGCGGCCGCCATGGCCGCCGCCACTGAACGGTACTATCTCGACGATCTCGGCCTCGCGCCCGCGCGCCTCACCGGCCTCGCCACCACGCGCCACGGCCACGGCGTGCCGACCCGCCGCGTCCGGGTGATCGAGGCCGGCCATCCGGTGCCGGACGAGGCCGGCCTCAGGGCCGCCGAGGAGACGCTGGCGCTCGCCGCGAGCGCGAGCGCCGACGACCTGCTGCTGGTGCTGATATCCGGCGGCGGCTCGGCCAACTGGATCGCGCCGGCGGACGGCGTCAGCTTCGCGCAGAAACAGGCGGTCAACCGGGCGCTGTTGCGCTCCGGCGCGCCCATCGGCGAGGTCAATACCGTCCGCAAGCACCTGTCGCGGATCAAGGGCGGACGGCTCGCCGCCGCCGGCGGACGCGCCGCGCAGATCGTGACGCTGGCGATTTCCGACGTGCCGCGCGACGACCCCGCCGCCATCGCCTCGGGGCCGACGGTGCCGGACCCGACCACGCTGGCCGATGCCCGCGCCATCGTCGCCCGCTACGATCTCGCGCTCGACGACGCGGTGCGCCGCGCGCTCGACGACCCCCGCAACGAGAGCCGCAAGCCGGGCGACGCCGCCTTCGCGCGCGCCCGCTTCGAGTTGATCGCGCGGCCGCGGGATTCGCTCGACGCCGCGGCGGCTGTCGCGCGCAAGGCCGGCTATGAGGTGATCGATCTCGGCGCCGATCTTGAAGGCGAGGCCCGCGAGGTGGCCGCGTCTCACGCGGCGATGGCGCGGCAGGCGGCCGCTGAGGGCCGGCGGCTCGCCATCGTCTCCGGCGGCGAACTCACCGTCACCGTTCGCGGCAAGGGGCGCGGCGGTCCCAACCAGGAATACGCGCTGGCGCTGGCGCAGCACCTCGCAGACGTGCCCGGCATCGCGGCGCTGGCCGCCGACACCGACGGCGCCGACGGCGGCGCGGGTGCGGCGAGCGATCCCGCCGGCGCGATCATCGACGCGCGGACCTTCGAAGCGGTGGCCGCGCAGGAACTCGACCCGGCCGCCTGCCTTGCCGACAACGATGCGACGGCATTCTTCGCGGCGACCGGCGACCTGTTGATCACCGGCCCGACGCTGACCAATGTCAACGATGTCCGGGTGATTCTGGTCGGGTGAATCTTATCGAGTGAGTCTTATCAAGTGAGTCTTCGGCGCGCGGACGTCAGAACTCGCGCGCGAGCTTGGCCAGCAGCGACACCAGAAGCTCGCGGTTGTCCGGCCCCAGCACTTCGTTGAGCCGCGCCTCGTGCTTGGTGGCCACCAGCTTCTTGGCCCGCGCCAGCGTGGCGCGGCCCTTGTCGGTCAGCATCAGGATGTGCGAGCGGCGATCGTTGGCGGAGCGCACCCGCACGCACAGCTCGCGGCTTTCCAGGCCATCCAGCATGGCGACAAAGTTTGGCCGCAGGATTCCCAGCGTGTTGGCGATCTCGGTCTGGTTGCGGCCGGGATTGCGCTCGATCAGGAGCAGCACGGAGAACTGCGCCGGCGTCAGTTGCAGCGACGCCACGCAGCGGATGAAATCGTCGAAGATTCGCAGTTGTGCCCGCTTCAGCGCATAGCCCAGCAGTTCGGACAGTTCGCCCAACCGCAGCGGGCTGTTGCCGCCCTCCGCCTCCTCAGCCACCTCGCGCACGGCGCGAACGGGTTTCAAAGCGCTGGATTGAGCCGATCTCGACACGGTCATGTAGTTATCCGTTTCCTTTGAGTTTAAGCGTAAACGCCGATCCGAGCGGACCGGCAAATTGCTCTATCCTTTTGTTTAATCGCATTTTCTTCACGCGACCGGCCAAAACCGACCGGGCCGGTGGAGCATGATCCCGTCCGGCCCGACGTGCCACGACGCGCACGCAAACCGGCTTTTCCGGTCCCGATCATGGTCCCGTCCAAGCCACCGGCTTGAGATTATATTCGATAATCGTTATTGAATATACCAAATAGTCGCGGCAGATTTCAACTGCCGCGCACGGCAAGGCCCGACGGATCAACGCGGCCGCGCCGATTGCGGGAGGGGAACCGGCCTTGAACACCACGATCCTGCTGTTCCTGCTTCAGGACGGCATCACCAACGGCGCGGTTTATGCCCTGCTCGGCCTGGCGATGGTGCTGGTCTTCGCGGTCACCCGCGTCATCCTGATTCCCCAGGGCGAATTCGTCGCCTACGGCGCCCTCACCTATGCCACGCTGGCCGCCGGCCAGAGGCCCGGCACCGCCGCGCTCGCGGTGGCGATGGGGCTCGTGGCCTTCGGCTTTGACCTGTTCGCCGCGCGCCGCGCGTTCCGCCCGGCCACGCTGCTGCGCGCCGCCGCCGTCGATATCGCGTTCCCGGTCATCGTCTGCGCCCTCACCTGGCAATTCGCGGGGCGCTACAACACCATTCCGGTCAACCTTGCCCTGTCGCTGCTGATCGTCGCCGCGATCGGGTTGTTTCTCTACCGCATCGCGTTCCAGCCGATCGCCCACACCTCGGTGCTGGTGCTGCTGATCGCGTCCGTCGGCGCGCACCTTGCGCTGGAAGGTTTCGGCCTGATCTTCTTCGGCGCGGAAGGCTTGCGCGGCCCCGCCATCTCCGACGCCATGCTCTCCATCGGCACGTTGCAGATCACCGGCCAGAGTCTCGCGGTCTACGGCATCACCATCGCGCTGATCGTGGCGCTGTGGCTGTTCTTCGATTTCACGCTGTACGGCAAGGCGCTGCGGGCGACGGCGGTGAACCGGCTCGGCGCGCGGCTGTCCGGCATCCGCACCTCGTTGTCGGGGCAGATGGCGTTCCTGCTCGCCGCGGTGATCGGGGCGATTTCCGGCATCCTGATCGTGCCAATCACCACGCTCTATTACGACACCGGCTTCATCGTCGGCCTGAAAGGGTTCGTCGCCGCCATCATCGGCGGCCTCATCAGCTATCCGGTCACCGCGGCGGCGGCCATCGTGGTCGGCCTGGTGGAAGCGTTCTCCTCGTTCTACGCCAGCAACTACAAGGAGGTCATCGTCTTTACCCTGATCATTCCGGTTCTCGTCCTGCGCTCGCTCGCCGCGCCCGACGTCGAGGAAGAAAAGGACTGACCATGACGCAACGCTGGCCGGTCATCCTGTTCGCCCTGGCGATGGCGGCGCTGCCGCTGATCCCCGACGTGCCGCCGTTCTGGCTGGTGCTTCTCAACAACATCGGCCTCGCCGCGCTGGTGGCGATGGGGCTGGTGCTGCTGACCGGCGTCGGCGGCCTCACCTCGTTCGGGCAGGCGGCGTTCTGCGGCTTCGGCGCCTACACCACCGCCGTGCTGACCACTGCTTACGGCGTCTCGCCGTGGCTGACGCTGCCGCTGGCGCTGATCGTCAGCGGCCTCGCCGCGGTGGTGCTGGGCCTCGTCACGGTGCGCCTGTCCGGCCATTACCTGCCGCTCGGCACGCTGGCCTGGAGCCTCGGGCTTTATTACCTGTTCGGCAAGCTGGAATTTCTCGGCCGCAACGACGGCATCTCCGCGATCCCGCCGCTGGAAATCGGCGCATGGCGGATGCTCGATCCCGGTTCGATCTATTACGTGATCTGGACCGGCGTGATCGTCTCGGCGGTGCTGACCACCAACCTGCTCGATTCCCGCACCGGGCGCGGCATCCGCGCGCTGCGGCGCGGCCATGTCGCGGCCGAAGCCTTCGGCGTCGATACCGCGCGGGCCAAGCTCCTGGTCTTCATCTATGCCGCCGTGCTCGCCGGACTGTCCGGCTGGCTCTACGCGCATTTCCTGCGCGCGGTGACGCCGACGCCGTTCGGCGTCCACGCCTCCATCGAATATCTATTCATCGCCGTGGTCGGCGGCGCCGGCTACATCTGGGGCGGCGTCGCCGGCGCGGCCATCGTCATCGTGCTCAAGGAAATCCTGCAAAGCTACCTGCCGATGGTCTTCGGCGGACAGGGGCAACTCGAACTGATCGTGTTCGGGCTGGTGCTGGTGGCGCTGGTGCATCTGGCGCCCGGCGGGGTGTGGCCGTGGCTGACCGCGGTGCTGCGGATCAAGCGCCGCACGCCGCGCGCCGACACCACGGCGCATCTGCCGGCGCGGGCGGCCTCGCAGCCGCCGCCAGTGCTGCTGCAACTCGACGGCGCGTGCAAGGCGTTCGGCGGCGTGGTCGCCGTCAACGATGTCTCCTTTACGGTGAACGCCAACGAGATCGTGGCGCTGATCGGCCCCAACGGCGCCGGCAAAAGCACCACCTTCAATCTCATCACCCGCGTGCTCGGCGCCAGCGCGGGGCGGATCACCGTCTGCGGCACCGACATCGACGGCGCGACGCCGCAGCAGATCGCCCGCCTCGGCGTCGCCCGCACCTTCCAGCACGTCAAGCTGATCCCCGACATGACGGTGCTGGAAAACGTCGCGCTCGGCGCGCACCTGCGCGGACGCGCGGGCGCGCTCGCCAGCATGTTGCGGCTCGACCGCGCCGACGAGGCGCGGCTTTTGAGTGAGGCGGCGCGGCAGATCGCCCGCGTCGGCTTGAGCGAGCAGATCGACCGGCCGGCCGGCAGCCTGTCGCTCGGCCAGCAGCGTGTCGTCGAGATCGCCCGCGCGCTATGCGTCGATCCGCTCCTGCTGCTGCTCGACGAGCCGGCGGCGGGCTTGCGCCACAGCGAGAAGCAACAGCTCGCGGCGCTGTTGCGGCAACTGCGCGACGGCGGCATGTCGATCCTGCTGGTGGAGCACGACATGGGATTCGTCATGGACCTCGCCGACCGCATCGTCGTGCTCGACTTCGGCACCAAGATCGCCGAGGGCACACCCGGCGCGATCAAGGCCAACCCGGACGTGATCCGCGCCTATCTCGGAGCCGCCGCATGAGCGCCGCGCCGCTTCTGTCAGTGTCCGGAACGTCGATTTCCTACGGCAAGGTCGAAGCCGTCCGCTCGGTGTCGCTCGATGTCTGCCACAACGAGATCGTCACCATCGTCGGCGCCAACGGCGCGGGCAAGACCACGCTGCTCAACGCCATCATGGGCATCCTGCCGCAGAGCGGCCGCATCCGCTTCGACGGTGCGGACATTGCCGGGCTGGAGATCGAGGATCGCGTCGCGGCCGGGCTGTCGCTGGTGCCGGAGCATCGTGAACTGTTCGGCACCATGAGCGTCTCCGACAACCTGCTGCTCGGCGCGTTCCGCAACGCGAGGGCCGCCGCGCAATCGTTCGAGCGCGTCTATGCGCTGTTTCCGCGCCTCAAGGAGCGCCGCCGGCAACTCGCCGGCACGCTCTCCGGCGGCGAGCAGCAGATGCTGGCGATGGGCCGCGCGCTGATGGGCGAGCCACGCCTGTTGATGCTGGACGAACCGAGCCTCGGTCTCGCGCCGCTGATCGTCGCCGATATCTTCAGGACCGTGTCCGACCTGCGCGCCGCCGGCGTCTCGGTGCTGCTGGTCGAGCAGAACGCCCGCGCGGCGCTACGGATCGCCGACCGCGCCTATGTGATGGAACTGGGCGGCTTCGTTCTCGACGGCCCGGCCGATACCGTCGCCGCCGATCCGCGCGTCATCGCCAGCTATCTCGGCTTTCAGGACGCGGCGGCCGCGCGCTGATCGTCACGCCGCTTCCTGCTCCTGACAGATGTCCTTGCTGTCGGCGTCCGACAGCGGCTCGTCGAGCAGCGCGCAATGATGCGGCGACGCCGCGCCCGGCCGCGCGTGCCGGCGGAAGTGCCGGCAGGTATGACAGACGCCGAAGGCGCGGCCGTCGTTGCGGGCGATCGTCGCGGCGAGGATCGCCTGAAGCGTCGCCAGCAGCACCGCCGGATCGCCGCCCGTCCCCGCCGCGATATCGCGCGCCAGATGCGTCAGCGGATCCTGCTTCAACAGCGCCTCGCCGCGCCGGGTCAGCGCCAGTTCGACCGAGCGGCCGTCGCGCCGGCTGGCGCGGCGCGCCGCCAGCCCCTTCTGCTCCAGCGCGATCAGGGTCTGCGAAATCGTGCCGCGGGTCGAGCCGACGTAATCGGCCAGCGCCGCGGGCGTGCGCGAGAAACGGTTGGCGCGCGACAGATAGCGCAAGGCTTCCCATTGCGCCGGGTTCAGGCCCTCCACCATGACGCCGCTGCGCGCCAGCCGCTCCAGCCGGCCGAGCAGATAGGCCGCTTCCAGCGCCTTTGACATCTCCATAGTAGCGACTCGCTATCTTCCTGTTGACGGACCCGCCGAGATCGGGAATCTATAGTAGCGACTCGATACTATCAAGCAGGAGCTTTCATCATGCGCCGTCCCCTCGCCTTCGGATTCACGTTGCTACAGGGCGCGCTTCTTGCGTCCGCCACCGCACTCGCCCATGACATCAAGGCCAAGCCCGACGCCAAGGTGCCGCCGGCCTTCGACATCACCCGCGCCACCGCCACGACCGACGGCCGGCTCGCGACCTTCGCCATGGAAGTGACAGGCGAAGCCGGATCGCTGAAGCCGAAGAAGGTCGGCAAGCTCCAGGGCGCCAAGGTCGATGCCTATGTGTGGCCGACCAAGCTCGATCCGTCGGCGGTGGGCTTCGCCAAGGGCTACGGCATCCTGGCGCTGGCGATCACCGCGCATCCGGATTTCGACGACACCCCGCTGTTCGACGAGAACGGCGACGGCGATCCCGCCAACGACGGCGCCGGCTGGCATTCGCACTGGGTGGTGCTCGGCAACGACACCGCTTGCGCCGGCGGGCTCAAGGTCAACGACATCTCGCCCGGACAGGATGTGCTGCCGGCCACCGCGCCCGGCCTGCCGCTGGCGCTCGACAGCCCCGGCATGAGCCCGATCCTGAAGGGACAGACGGTGCGCATCACCGTGCCGGTCAAGGGCGCGGAGAACGTCAACTTCGACGCGGTCGCCGCCCATCTGCAAGTGCATGAGAAAGGCGAGAAGCCGCTGTTGTGCGTCACCGGCACCTACAAGGTCGCCTCCGGCAGCCTGACGCTGCCCGGCGTCATCATGAAGGAAACGAAGAAGTAACAGCCGGTCGATGGCACGCATGTCGCAATGCCCTCGAAGGCATCATTCCGAGATCCTGACCTGAAACGCGGCGTCATCGTCCGCCAACGGGTCCGGCTTCGCCGGCCCGATGACAGGCTCCGGCGGACGATCCAGCAATCGGGGTGGGCGCACGGAAAATCCGTCTCCGACATGGAATACTGGATACCCCGCCTTCGCGGGGTATGACAGTTTTCGTGTCGCAGTCCGCCCCAAAACGACTTCCGGTCAGGCGGCGACGCGTCAATATCACTTCACCTGAACGTATTTGCCGTCCTTCACCGTCAGCAGGATGCGGGAGCGGTCGTCGAGGCCGAAGCGGTCCTTCTCGGTGAAGTTGTAGACGCCCTGGCTCGCCGCAATATCGCGCTCTGTCAGGAGCGCCTTGCGGATCGCCTCGCGAAACTCCTGCGTTCCGGGCTTGGCCGTCTTCAGCGCCACCGGCACCACGCGCTCCAGCACCTTGAAGGCGTCGAACGAATGCGCCGCGAACTGGCTGCGGCTGTGGGGGCCGTATTTGGCCTCATATGCGGTGTTGAGTTCGAGGCCCGGCTTCTTGGTCAGCGCGCTGTCGGCCTGCCCCTCCGGGTCCATCACCGGCCCCGACGCCATCAGCACGCCCTCCGCCGCCTTGCCGGCGATGCGGATGAAATCCATGCTGGCGGCGCCGTGGGTCTGATAGATCAGCCCCTTGTAGCCGCGGTCGCGCAGCGTGGACTGCGGCAGCGCGGCTGCGGTCCCCGAGGCGCCGATCAGGATGGCGTCCGGATTGGCGGCGATCAGCTTCAGCGCCTGCCCGGTGACCGAGGTGTCGGGCCGCGCGAACCGCTCCTCGTCGACGATCTTGATGCCCATCGGCACCGCCTGGGCCTTGAGATCGTTGAACCACAGGTCGCCATAGGAATCCGAATAGCCGATGTAGCCCACGGTCTTCACGTTGTTCTTCTTCATGTGCTCGTAGAGCACCTTGCCCATGATCGGAATCGGCTGCGGCATCGACACCGACCACTTGGCGCGCTCCGGCGTGATCGGGAACGGGGCGAGGCCGAAATGCGGCACGGCGGCCTCGTTGGCGACCGTGGACATCGCGATGCTGGGCGGCGTGGTGGACGAGCCCATGATGACGTCGGCCTTGGATTCGGTGACGAAGCGCCGCGCGTTGTTGGTCGCCGCGGTCGGGTCGCCGCCGTCGTCGAGCACGATGACCTTGACCGGCACGCCGCCGATCTCCTTCGCCACGAATTCAAGCGCGTTGCGCTCGGGAATGCCGAGCGCCGCCGCCGGTCCCGTGGTGGTCACCGAGATGCCGACCACGATCTCGTTGCTCTGCGCCTGCGCGCCCGCGCCCGGCAGCGCCAGCGCCGCCGCAACCGCCATGGACAATGCGACCTTCCTCATTCGATCCTCCCTGAAGATATGTTGTGTTGTATTTTGATGTTGTCTTTTGGTGTGGTCCCCGGTCGACCAGGCTCCTTTTTAAGCGGTGCCACCGCCGAAGTCATCCTTGCGCGTCAAGGAACGGAAATGACGTGAGCGGGCGGCGGCGACGCATACAGGCTGTCGATCAACGCGGCGCGATGCTCCAGCACGGCGCGCTGATTGATCGAGCCCTTGTCGGTGACCTCGCCGGCATCGATCGACAGCGGCACATCGATGAGGATCGCGCGCGCGACGCGCATCGACGAGCCGGTCGCGGCGGCGGCGAATGCCGCGAGCCGCTCGCGGAACGCCTGCCGGACGATTGTGTCCCGCGCGGCGGCGGCGAGATCGTCGGCCGGTAGCGCCGGATTGACGACGCGGCAGCCGTCGAGATCGAGAATCACCAGCGCCGACAGGTCGTCGCGGTTGATGCCGGCGATCACCACGTCGCGCACCAACGGCGCGCAGGCAGCGATCATCCGCGCGCGCAGCGGCCCGACGCTGACCCAGGTGCCGCTGGCAAGCTTGAAGTCTTCCGAGATGCGGCCGTCGAAATCGAAGCCGGCATCGACGTTCGCCGGATCGACGAAGCGCACCGCGTCGCCCAGCATGTAGAAGCCCTCCTCGTCGAATGCCTTCGCGGTCAGGTCGGGCTGCCGCCAGTAGCCCGGCGTGACGTTGGGACCCCTGGCGCGGACTTCGATCTTGCCGTTGTTGGGAACGAGCTTGGCGTCGTTGCCCGGCACCGGCAGGCCGATGTGGCCGGAGCGGCTGGTTTCCGGCGTCACCGACATGAAGAACGGCGCCGTCTCGGTGGCGCCGAGGCCGGTCAGCATCGGCACCCGCCGGCCGGTGACCTCGACCGCGATCTCGTCGAGGCTGTTCCAGACATAGGGCGACAGCGCCGCGCCGCTGAAGAACATCGCGTGCAGGCGGCCGAAGAAACTGCCGCGCAACGCGGCGTCGTCGCGCAGATACGGCAGCAGCGATTCATAGCCTTTCGGCACATTGAAATAGACCGTCGGCGAAATCTCGCGCAGGTTGCGCACCGTCTCCTCGATGCCGCCCGGCATCGGCCGGCCGTCGTCGAGATACATCGAGCCGCCGTTGTAGAGCACGAGCCCGACATTGTGATTGCCGCCGAAGGTGTGATTCCACGGCAGCCAATCGACGATCACCGGCGGCTCGTCCTTGAGGAAGGCGAGCGTCTCGCGCAGCATCACCTGATTGGCGCACAGCATCCGCTGGGTGTTGATGACCGCCTTGGGACGGCCGGTCGAGCCGGAGGTCAACAGGAATTTCGCGATGGTGTCGGGGCCGATGGCGTCGTGCGCGGCATCGAGCCGCGGATGCTCCGGCGTCGCCTCAAGCTCCGCGAACGGCGTCACCGCCCGGCCCTCCACCGCGCCGCGCACCGCGACGATCTCGACATCGGCCGGGACCGTCGCCCGCAACGCGGCGGCGAACGCCGAGGCGTCGGCGGCGAACACCAGCCCCGGCGTCAACAGCGTCATCGCCGACGACAGCTTGCCGTAATCCCGCGACACCAGCGAATAAGCCGGCGACACCGGACAGAACGGGATGCCGGCGTAAAGCGCGCCGAAGGCCAGCAGCGCATGGTCGATGCCGTTGCCGGACAGGATCATCACCGGCCGCTCCGCCGACAGCCCGCGCGCCAACAGCGCCGAGGCGATGCGCCGGCTGGCCGCGCGCAGTTGCGCGTAAGTGAGCGTGCGCCAGCCGCCGTCGGCGGCGCGTTCGGCCATGAAGACGCGCTCGGGTTCGGCGTCGGCCCAGTGATGCAGGCGATCGGTCAGCCGCCGAGAATAGTCTTGCAGCGCCGCCGCCGGGCGGACATAGATCACTCCGTCGGGACGGCGCTCCATGCGGACGCGCGGCCGGCTGAACGAGATCGGCCGCAGCGGCGCGGGGTCCGTGTCATGCCTCCCGTCGAAAGCGGCCATGGTCGGCATCGGGCCTCCTTGTCTCGGCTCAGGCGGAGCGCACCTTCGCGGTCTTGTGGTCGAGAAACGCGCGCATCCGCATCTTGGCCTCCTGATCGCTTTGCGCCACCGCCGCCATCAGCGATTCCATCAACAGCCCGGTCTGCGGGCTCGCCTCGGCGATCATCGGCAGCGCCTGCAACACCGCGAAGTTGGTCAGCGGCGCATTCTCCGCCACCCGCTTCGCCAATTCCAGCGCCTTGGCGAAGCCACCGCCCGCCTCGGTGAGATATTGCGAGAAGCCGAGCGCGACGCCTTCGGCGGCGGAATACACCCGCCCGGTCAGCATCATGTCGGCCATGCGCGCGACCCCGATCAGGCGCGGCAACCGCATCGCGCCGCCGCCGCCGACGAAAATGCCGCGGCTGCCCTCGGGCAGCGCGTAATAGGCGCTCGGTTCGGCGACGCGGATATGCGCGGCGCAAGCCAGTTCGAGGCCGCCGCCGATCACCGCGCCGCGCAGCACGGCGATCACCGGCACCGGGCAGAACTGGATCCGGTCGAAGACGCGGTGCCACATCTGCGAGTGCTTGAGCCCGGCGGTGGCGTCGCGGTCGGCGAGTTCGGAGAGGTCGAGCCCGGCCGAGAAATGATCGCCGATGCCGTGCAGCACCACGGCGCGAACCCCCTCCGGCAGATCGGAGAAGCAGGCCAGGATGTCCTCGATCAGCCGGTCGCTGAGCGCGTTGCGCTTGGCCGGCCGGTTGATCCCGACCGTCAGCACCGCGCCGGTCACCTCAGTCACCAGCAGCGCGGACGGCGCGGCAGCGGCGGGAGTGACGGCAACGGAGGAAGCAGGGACAGCGGCGGAAACCGGGGCGGCAGACACGGAAGCGGCGGCGTTTCGCATGAGGGGCGTTATGTCCTTATTAGAATAGTTATGTTCTATAACAGAATGGGCAGGAGTCAATGGCGCCCGGCCCGCCCCCGATACCGCTTGCAAGGCGATGGAGGGCCGGGCTCAGCCCGGAGGCGACGATGACGATGTTGTCGTTTTGGAGATCGGCGGGACACAGCGCGACGCCAATGGCGACGCCGTCGTCCGGATGCAAACGATGGCGCGCGCCGCGCAGGGGGCGGACCTCGGTCCGCCGCCGGCTCAGGCCATCACAACGTCCGCCGGCTCGTCGTCCTCGATGTCTTGCAGCGGCGCGAGCGTGGTGAGCGGCCCGGTCGATAGCGTCACCGGCTTGCGGCCGCCATGGGCCGCCGGAGCGCCGCGCGGGGCCGGCGCGGCCTGCGACAGGTCGTAAAGCACGGCGCCGACGCGGCCGCCGAGCCGGATCAGGTCGCGTTCGCTACAACCCGCGGCGATGGCGATCGCCAGCGAATGCAGGTGGCTGCGACGGTAACAGAACAAGGCCAGCATCGCGCGCACGTCAGGCGCCACGCTCTCCACCAGTTGCGGCAGGCCGTTGGCGCTGGCGCGATACATCGCGCCAAGCAAATCGTCCGCAACCGGACAACCGTCATTCTCGAACGCTTCTTGGCTGGACTGCATGGCACATTCCCGATCGGAGAGATCCCCCCGTTCACGAAAATGCGCCGCAAATTCCTAACGCAAGGTTAACCACGCCCGGCGATGGCGCACGGCGGCCCTTGCGCCATATCCGCGAATCAGAACGGCGCGCCTCACTCCCCGACGAAGGTCACCGCTTCCGCAATGGTCGCGCGCGAGGTGCGGTAGCTGTTGACCTTGTGCTGCGTGTCGGCGTAGCCGAACGAGATGCCGCACACCACGCGGCGGTCGTCGCCGAGCCCGAAGTGCCTGTGGATCACGTCGGCATGGAACGCCAGCGCCGCCTGCGGCACGGTGGCGAGGCCGAGCGCCTGCGCCGCCAGCATGAAGTTGGCGACGTAGCCGCCGCAATCGACCGCGCCGTAGACGCCGAGCGCCTCGTCGGTGTGGATGATCGCGACGTGCGGCGCGCCGAAGAAGTTGTAATTCTCCAGCGCTTGCTTCGTATACCCGGCGCGGTCGCCGCGCGGGATCCCGAGCGTGTTGTAGAGCTGGAAGCCGCTCTCGCGGCGGCGCTCCAGATAGATGCCGCGATATTCGCGCGGGAACGGGAAGTCGCCGTGATGGACGTCGCCCGCGTTGACGGCGTGGTCGTAAATCAGCTTGCGGAAGCGCTCCTTCTCCGCGCCGCTGGCGATGATGATCTGCCATGGCTGGCTGTTGCACCATGAGGCGGTGCGCTGGGCGGCGTTGAGGACGCGCGCGATGACATCGCGCGGCACCGGCTCGGGCCGGAACGCACGGCAGGAGAAGCGCTCGTGCAGAAGTTCCTCCAGCACGCCGATGCGTTGCTCGGTCGTGTATTTCCGGCGTTCAGCAGTCACAGCATCCGACATCGCTCATCCTCGTCCCGGTCATCCCTGCGGAAGCAGGGATTCACAATTACCGGCTCATGTTGTTCCTATGAACTTCAACCGCGCCCCTTGGTCGGAACCTGGTTGAACGGCACATCCTTGTCCACCCGGATGTCCCCGGGCAGACCGAGCACGCGCTCGGCGATGATGTTGCGCAAAATCTCGTCGGTGCCGCCGGCGATGCGCATTCCCGGCGCGCCGAGTTCCATCGCCTGAAACCGTCCGCCGGCCGCGGCGTCGGCCGCGCCGCTGAGCACGCCCGCCGCGCCCTGCAAATCCATCGCGAACGCCGCGATGTCTTGCACCATCGTTCCCGCGACCAGCTTGCCGATGGAGTTTTCCGGGCCCGGCCGCTCGCCGCGCGACAGCGCCGACAGCGAACGATAGGCGGTGTATTTTAAGCCGCTCGTCTTCACCGCCCAGTCGGCGAGCCTGGCGCGCACCGCGCGGTCGTCGATCGCCGGGCCGTGCTCGGTCATGAGATCATTGCAGAAGGCGAAGATCTCCGGAAAGCCGGTGGCGAGCCGCGCGCCGATCGACATGCGCTCATTCATCAGCGTGGTGAGCGAGACGTTCCAGCCGTCGCCCACCGCACCGAGCCGCTGGCGGTCGGGGATCCGCACGTTGGTGAAGTAGACCTCATTGAACTCTTGCATCCCGTTGGCCTGCTTGATCGGCCGCACCTCGACGCCGGGGCTTTTCATGTCGAGGAAGAACATGGTGAGTCCCTTGTGCTTGGGGACGGTGGGGTCGGTGCGGGCGAACAGAAGCCCGTAGTCGGAATAATGCGCACCCGAGGTCCAGATCTTCTGGCCGTTGACGATCCAGCCGTCGCCGTCGCGCTCGGCGCGGGTGCGAAGCCCCGCGACGTCGGAGCCGCCGGCGGGCTCCGAGAACAACTGGCACCAGATTTCCTCGCCGGAGGCGATCTTCGGCAGGCGCTCGCGCTTGTCGTCCTCCTGGCCGAAGGCCATCAGCGTCGGCCCGCACATGCCCTCGCCGATCTGGAACGATTGTGTCAGCTTGCCGTAGACGCCCTCCTCCTGCTGCCAGATCACCCGCTCGATCGGCGACGCGCCGCGCCCGCCGTATTCCTTGGGCCAGTGCAGGCAGGACCAGCCGGCATCGAACTTCTTCCTCTGCCACGCCTTGCCGACCTCGACGATATCCGCCGATTTCAGCGCGATGCGGCCGAGCGACGCCTGCGACAGTTCCGCCGCGAACTCTTTCGGCGCGTTGGCCTCGACCCATCGGCGCGCCTCGGCGCGGAACGCAGCCTCCTGCGGGGTATCGTCGAAGTTCATCTCGTCCTCTCCCTATCGATGGCCCGTCCCCCGGACGCCGCTTAGCGCGAGGCGGGTTGCTGCCGAGCCGGGCCGCAACGACACCAGACTTTGCTACGGTCCCGGTTCTGCGACGCGGCGCAAGAACGCCGCACCGCGCCCGGGACAAGCGAACGCTACGTCCGGCCCCTGGTCGGAATCTGGTTGAACGGCACGTCCTTGTCCACGCGAATGTCGCCGGGCAACCCGAGCACGCGCTCGGCGATGATGTTGCGCAGGATTTCGTCGGTGCCGCCCTCGACGCGGGTCGCGGGCGAGCGCAGCAGCATTGCCTGAAACTTGCCTTCGACTTCGGCGTGCGCGGGGTCGCTCACCACGCCGGCCGCGCCTTGCAGGTCGAGCGCGTAGGTCGCGACCTCCTGAATCATCGATCCTGCGACCAGCTTGCCGATCGAGTTCTCCGGCCCCGGCCGCTCGCCGCGCGACAGCGCCGAGATCGAACGGAACGCGGTGTATTTGAGGCCGCTGGCCTGCACCGCCCACGCCGCGAGCCTGGCGCGCACCGCGCGATCCTCGATCGCCGGGCGGCCGTCGAGCATCAGGCTGCTGCAATAGTCGAACAGCTCCGGAAAGCCGGTGGCCACCGACGCGCCGATTGACATGCGCTCGTTCATCAGCGTGGTCAACGACACGTTCCAGCCGTCGTTGACGTTGCCGAGGCGCTGGCTGTCGGGAATCCGCACGTCGGTGAAATAGACCTCGTTGAACTCCGCTTGCCCGTTGGCCTGCTTGATCGGCTTGATCTCGATGCCCGGACTTTTCATGTCGAGGAAGAACATGGTCAGCCCCTTGTGCTTGGGCACGGTGGGGTCGGTGCGGGTGATGAGAATGCCGTAGTCGGAGTAGTGCGCGCCCGAGGTCCAGATCTTCTGGCCGTTGATGACCCAGTCGTCGCCATCGCGCTCGGCGCGGGTGCGAAGGCCGGCGACGTCGGAGCCGCCCGACGGCTCCGAGAACAACTGGCACCACACCTTCTCGCCGGACGCCAGCGGCGGCAGATACTTGCGCTTATGCTCCTCGCCGGCATAGGCCATCATGGTCGGCCCGCACATGCCATGGCCGATGATGAACATGCGGCTGAGCTTGCCGAATTCGCCTTCCTCCTCCTGCCAGATCACCCGCTCGATCGGGGACGCGCCGCGCCCGCCGTATTCCTTCGGCCAGTGCAGGCAGGCCCAGCCGGCATCGAACTTCATCTTCTGCCAGGCTTTGGCGACCTCAAGCACATTGGCGCCGCGGAGCGACAGGCGGCCCAGCGAACTCTTGCGCAGGTCCTCCTCGTACTGCTTCGGCGCGTTGGCGGCGATCCAGGCGCGCGCCTCGGCGCGGAACGCGGCTTCCTGCGGGGTATCGTCGAAGTTCATGGTCGTCTCTCCTTACCGTCCGTGTCCCGGATGCTGCGCAACGCGAAGCGGTGCGCTGCTGATCCGGGACCGCCAAGACGGCAGCATCTGGAACGGCCCCGGCTCAGCGAGGCGTCATCAAGAATGCCGCATCGCGTCCGGGACATGTCATCACGCCGCGTTCTTCCGGCGCATCCGCTCGATCAACTGGTCCTCCCAGTAGGACAGGCTGCCGAGCGCCAGCGCCAGCGCATTGGAGCGGCGATAGTAGAGGTGGCAATCGAACTCCCAGGTGAAGCCCATGCCGCCATGTACCTGGATGTTCTGCTTGGCGCAGTGCTGGAACGCCTGCGTCGCACTGATGCGCGCGGTGGCGGCGGCCTCCGGCAGTTCGGCCGCGTCGGTCGAGAGCGCCCACGCGCCGTAGTAGCAGTTCGAGCGCGCCAGCGTGGCGGCGACATACATATCGGCGAGGATGTGCTTGATCGCCTGGAACGAGCCGATCGGGCGGCCGAAGGCGATGCGGTCGAGCGCGTAGTCGCGGCCCATCTCCAGCGCGCGGTCGGCGCCGCCGACCTGCTCGAACGCCGTCAGCACCGCGGCGCGGTCGAGCACGCCGGACAGGATGCTCCAGCCATCGCCGGGCGCACCCAGCGGCTCGGCGTGGGCGTCCTTGAACGTCAGTTCGGCCTGATTGCGCGAGGGGTCGATGCTGGTCAGCATCCGCGCCTCGACGCCGCCGGCCTTGAGGTCAACGAGATAGAGGCCGATGTCGGCATCGCGGCCGCCCGCTCCGTTGCGCGCGGCGACGATGGCGAAATCGGCGATGGCGCCGTCCGCCACCGGCGTCTTGACGCCGTTCAGTACGCCGTTGGCGGCCGTGAGCTTGACCGCCTGCGGCGACGGATTGCCCGGCCCCTCGAACAGCGCCAGCGTGCCGATCGCCTCGCCCGAGGCGATCTTCGGCAACCATTTCTGCTTCTGCGCCTCGCTGCCGGCGGCGAGCAGCGCTTCCGCGGCCAGATACACTGTCGACGAGAACGGCACCGGCGCCAGCGCGCGGCCCATCTCCTCGGCGATCACGCACAGTTCGAGGCGGCCCGCGCCGCTGCCGCCGTATTGTTCCGGGATCGCAACGCCGAGGAAGCCCATCTCGGCCAGCCCCTTCCACAACGCCTTATCGTAAGGCGCGGCGCCATCGAGCACCGCGCGCACCGCTTTCGGCGGACACTTCTCGGAAAGGAAACGCCGGGCCTGATCGCGAAGCTGCTTCTGGTCGTCGGAAAATTCGAAGTTCATGTCGATGCACTCTGGTTTGAAACGGGTTGTCGCTCGGGTCGCTTGTTTATTTCAGCACGATCACATCGTCCGCCGGCGGATCGGCGTAGAGTCGCTCGACCAGCGCGGCGCGGCGCTCAAGCCCGGCGCGCTGGTTGATGTAGCCCTTGTCGGTCAGTTCGTTGCCGTCGATCGAAGGCGGCTCGGCCATCAGCATGGCGCGGCCGATGCGCAGGCTGGACGCGCCGCCCACCGCGGCGTTATGCGCCTCCAGCCCGTTCCGGACGCAATCGATCACCGCCGGATGCTTCACCACGTCCTCGAACGTCGCGTTGGGATCGCCTATCAACTGCCGGCAGGCATGAAGGTTAGGCCATGCCAGCAGGCCGACATAGGCGCGATCCTGCCCCGCCACCAGCGCATCGTGGATCACCGGCGAGGCCGCCGCGATGGCGTCGGTGCGCAACGGGCCGACCTGAACGAACGTGCCAGTGTACAGCTTGAAGTCCTCGACGATGCGACCGGCGAAGATCAGGCCCTGCGACGGATCGTCGGGATCGACGAGCGTGCCGGCATCGCCGATGCAGTAAAAGCCTTCCTCGTCGAACACCTGCGCGGTGAGGTCCGGCTGGTTATAGTAGCCCGGCGTGACGTGGATGCCGCGCAGCCGCAACTCGTATTTCGGCCCGGACGGGACCAGCTTCAGTTCGACGCCGGGGAACGGCAGGCCGATCAGCCCGACGCGCTCGGTGTCCCAATAGGTGCCGGTGGAGGTCGGCGCGGTCTCGGTCGAGCCCCAGCCGGTATAGAACACGATGCGCTCGCCGGTCGCGCGCACCGCCAGCGCCTGCATCCGGTCGTAGAGGTCGTCCGGCAGCCGCGCGCCGCCATAGGCGATGACGCTCAGATTCTTGAAGAACGAGCGGCACAGTTCGTCGTCCTTCTCCATCGCCGCCGCCAGCACCGCGTAGCCGACCGGCGCGTTAGCGTAGTAGGTCGGCGAAATCTCGCGCAGGTTGCGCAGGGTTTCCTCGAACTGGCCGGGGATGGGGCGGCCGTCGTCGATATACAGCGTGCCGCCCTCGATCAGCGCCGAATTGAACAGCGCGTTGCCGCCCATGGTGTGGTTCCACGGCATCCAGTCGAGGAACACCGGCAGCGGCCCGTCGGGGTCGCGCTGGCGCACCTGCGACATCATCGCGGCGTTGGCGCACATCATGCGCTGGGTGTTGATCACAGCCTTGGGCATCCCGGTGGAGCCGGAGGTGAACAGCAGCTTGCCGATGGTGTCGGGCGTGATCTTTACGATCGATTGCGCCACCGCGTCGGTGACTGTCGTCGCGGCAAGATCGGCATAGGCGCGGCTGGCGATGCCCTGCGCCGGGCGATCGACGTGAACCACGGTGATGCCGGTGAGGTCGAGCGCGTTCAGCGCTTTCGCAAACGTCGGGCCGTCCTGCACCATCACCAGCTTCGGCTTGATGAGGTCGAACAGGTATCTCAGCTTGGCATGATCCTGGCTCATCAGCGAATAGGCCGGCGATACCGGCGCCGCCGGATGGCGCGCCTGCATCGCAGCCTGCGTCATCAGCGCGTGTTCGATGGAATTGCCCGAGAGGATCGCGACCGGCGCGCCCTCCGGCAATTTCATGTCGAGGATCGCCTGCGTCAGCGCATCGACGGTGCGCCTGGCCTCGGCATAGCTGACCCGAAGCCACTCGCGGTTCGGCCCGCGCCGCTGGGCCAGCCAGGTATGATCGGGGCGCTCCACCGCCCAGCGCG
This sequence comes from Bradyrhizobiaceae bacterium, assembly GCA_044463945.1. Classification (GTDB taxonomy): domain Bacteria; phylum Pseudomonadota; class Alphaproteobacteria; order Rhizobiales; family Xanthobacteraceae; genus 62-47. The sequence goes on from JBIQLW010000022.1 coordinate 53,523, forward strand.
CCAGCGCCGCCGGGACATGCGGCAGGTAATCGTTGAGCGGAAAGCGCGATCGGAGCACCATCACGCCGTCCGGCCGGCGTTCCACCGCGATGTCGCGCGGCAGCCAGTTCACCTTGCGGAACGGCGGCCTCTTGAGAACCTTGGCTGCGTTGCCTTCCATGTCGCTCTCCCGTTGCCCTCCGTTGCCCGGATCGTTTCAGCGCCGGATGTAGACCGGCTTGCGCTTTTCCAGAAAGGCGCGGATGCCCTCGTTGAAATCCTCCGAGCGGCTGCACAGCACCTGGTTGCGATCCTCCATCGCGATCGCCGCCTCGATCGAAGGCGCATCGACGCTCATGTTGAGACACTCCTTCGACAGCCGCAATCCCACCGGCGAGGCGGTCAGCATTGCGTCAATATAGGGCGCGGCCGCCGCTTCGAGTTGCGCTTCCTCAACGACCTCGGAGACGAGGCCGACCGCGAGCGCGCGATCCGCGTCGATGAAACGGCCGGTGAGGATCAGCTCGGAAGCGACCGAGACGCCGACCAGCCGCGGCAGGAAATAGCTGGAGCCGATGTCGCAGCCGCCGAGCCCGAGCTTGATGAAGGCGCAGTTCATCCGCGCGCCCCTGGCGGCGATGCGGATGTCGGATGCCAGCGCCAGCGCGAAACCGCCGCCGGCGGCGGCGCCGTGGATCAGCGAGACGATCGGCTGCGGGCAGCGCCGCATCAGCATCACGATGTCGGCGATGCGCCGCTGCGAATCCAGCGACTCGGTGACGCCCGGCGGTTCCTGCTGGCCGGCGCGGCGCGCCATCGCGTCCTTCAGGTCGAGCCCGGCGCAGAACGCCTTGCCCGCGCCCTTGAGCAGCACCACGCGGGTGTCGCGGTCGCGCTGAAGGCGGCCGAAGTAGTCGTTGAGCGCGTCGATCAGCGTCGGGTCGAGCGCGTTGAGGCTGCCGGGCCGGTTCAGCGTGACGCGGTCGAGGCCGTCGTCGTGTTCGATCAAGAGCGGTTGGGTCACGCAGTCACTCCCTGCCTTGTTGTAGAAGAGTCCTCCACCCCGAACCCCTCCCCGCGCAAGCGCGGGAAGGGAGATGGAGGGATCAGCGCGGCGCCATGCGGATCGCGCCGTCGAGGCGGATCGTCTCGCCGTTGAGCATCGGGTTCTCGACGATATGCACCGCCAGCGCGCCGTATTCGGATGCGTCCCCGAGCCGCGCCGGATGCGGCACCTGCGCGCCCAGGCTCTTGCGCGCCTCCTCGCTGAGGCCCATCAGCAGCGGCGTCAGGAACAGGCCCGGCGCGATGGTGTTGACGCGGATTTTGTGCTGGGCGAGGTCGCGCGCGGCCGGCAGCGTCAGGCCCACCACGCCGCCCTTCGAGGCCGAGTAGGCGATCTGGCCGATCTGGCCCTCGAAGGCGGCGACCGAGGCGGTGTTGATGATGACGCCGCGCTCCTCGCCGTCCGGCGGGGTCGGCACCAGCCGCCCGGCGAACAGGCGCAGCACGTTGAAGGTACCGATCAGGTTGACGTTGATGATGCGCGTGAACTTGTCCAGCGGATAGATCGAGCCGTCCTTGCTGACGATGCGCAGCGAGCCGCCGATGCCGGCGCAGTTCACCAGCACGCGGGCGACGCCGTGGGCGGCTTCCGCCTTGGCGATGCCGGCCTGGACCTGCTCCTCGCTGGTGACGTCGGCATTGATCGCGATGCCCTTGATCTCGGCCGCGACCTTCTCGGCATTGTCCTTGTTCTGGTCGATCACGCCGACCTTGGCGCCCTTGGCTGCCATCGCCCGCGCGGTGGCCGCGCCGAGCCCGGAGCCACCGCCGGTGATGAGAACGGCGACGTCTTTCAACTGCATGGAATAACCTTTCTGCTGAGGGGCTGGTGAAGGATGGAATCGATACGGCCGGCCCTGTTGGTCATCGCGCGGCCTGCCGCGCCGTGTCGTCCGCCGCCGCGAGGATGCCGCCCAGCAGCATCTCCTCGACATGCGCGATATAGTCGCGGCACACCTCGTCGGTGACCGGACCGACGCCGACCGCGCGCGACAGCGAATGACGCCCGAAGAACAGGTGATCACAAGCGCCGATCAGGCTGGTGTAGAACAGCACCGGATCGATCTCGCGGAACTCCCCGGCCTTGACGCCCTCGGCGAGCAACTGGCGATGGAAATCCAGAAGCGGCGCGACGAAGAATTTCGACACCTCGTCGGCGGCCTCCGCGCTGCTCTGATGCAGCAGCAGATGGATCAGCCGGTTCATGTAGGGGAAATGATGATACGCCTTGATGATGCCGGCGACATGCAGTTTCAGCTTGGCGGTCGGCGTGATCGGCTGCGCCAGGAGATAGGCGAGATTGGCCATCTCGGTCGCGGCGTCGCGCGCGAGCAGCGCCAGCAGCAGCCCTTCCTTGTTGCCGAAATGATATTTCACCAGCGCCGCGTTGACTCCCGACTGCTGCGCGATGTCGCTCAGCGAGATGTCGGTCGAGTGGCGCGCGATCATCAGTTCGCTGGCCGCGACGAGCAGCTTCTCGGCGGTGGCGTTGCGGGCCGGCGCGCGGCGCGGGGCATCGGTCTTGAGATGAAGTGTCATTGGTCCAGATAATCCCCCATGCGGCGGCGTGGCTCAAGAGTTAATTGATTGATTGACTAAACCCGACCGCATCACTTTAATTGAGCCTTACCCCTATCCTTTGAACCGATCTTCAGGAGATTGCCATGGCTGAAGCCTACATCGTTGCCGCCGCGCGCACCGCCGGCGGCCGCAAGGGAGGCCGCCTCGCCGGCTGGCATCCCGCCGATCTCGCCGCCCAGGTACTGGATTCGCTGGTCGAGCGCACCGGCGTCGACCCGGCGCAGATCGAGGACGTCATCATGGGCTGCGTCGGCCAGGCCGGCGAGCAGGCCGTCAACATCGGGCGCAACGCCGTGCTGGCCTCGAAGCTGCCGGAAAGCGTGCCGGCCACCTCGATCGACCGCCAGTGCGGCTCCTCGCAGCAGGCGCTGCACTTCGCCGCGCAGGCGGTGATGGCGGGCAGCATGGACATCGTGATCGCCGCCGGCGTCGAGAGCATGACGCGGGTGCCGATGGGCACGCCGAGCATCCTCGCCGCCAAGGCCGGGCTCGGCACCTACAAGAGCCCGAACATGGAGACGCGCTATCCCAACATCCAGTTCAGCCAGTTCGTCGGCGCGGAGATGATGGCGAAGAAGTACGACCTGTCGAAGGACGAACTCGACGCGTTCTCCTACGAGAGCCACCAGAAGGCGATCGCCGCGACCCAGGCCGGCAGGTTCAAGGACGAGATCGTGCCGGTGAAGATCACCCGCGCCGATGGCTCCACCGACATCCACCACATCGACGAGGGCATCCGCTTCGATGCCTCGCTCGACGGCATCAGGAGCGTCAAGCTGATCGACGAGAAAGGCGGCCGGCTCACCGCCGCCAGCGCCAGCCAGATCTGCGACGGCGCCTCCGGCGTCATGGTGGTCAACGACAAGGGACTGAAGGCGCTTGGCCTCAAGCCGATGGCCCGCGTCCATCACATGACCATGATGGCGAGCGACCCGGTCATCATGCTGGAAACGCCGCTGCCGGCAACCCTGCGCGCGCTGGAGAAGGCCGGCATGACAATCGACGACATCGACCTGTTCGAGGTCAACGAAGCCTTCGCCTCTGTCCCGGCCGCATGGCTGAAGGTGACCGGCGCCGATCCGGCGCGGCTCAACGTCAACGGCGGCGCCATCGCGCTCGGGCACCCGCTGGGAGGCTCGGGCACCAAGCTGATGACCACACTGCTCCACGCGCTCAAGCAGACCAACAAACGCTACGGCCTGCAAACCATGTGCGAGGGCGGCGGGATGGCCAACGTCACCATCGTCGAGCGGCTGTAAGGAACGAAGCGAATAGCGAGCAGAGCGTAGCGAACGGGAAGAACCGGCACTATTCGCTACTCACTACTCGCTACCGCCTATTCGCACCTGGTTCTCACCGGAAACACTCCATGACCCATCCGACCCATTACGCCAAAACCCAGCCCGACAAGATCGCCTATCAGATGGCGGGCAGCGACAAGGCGATCACGTATCGCGAACTGGACGAGCGCTCGAACCAGGGTGCGCACCTGTTCCGCGCGCTCGGGCTCAAGGCCGGCGACCACATGGCGCTGTTGATGGAGAACCGGCTGGAGTTCATGGAGATCTGCTGGGCGGCGCAGCGCTCGGGTCTTTATTTCACGGCGATCAGCCGCTACCTGACCCAGGACGAGATCGCCTATATCGTGCAGGACTGCGGCGCAAAAGTCATCATCACCTCGCCGAAATGCGCGGCCCAGGTGGAGAATCTCCTCAGCCGCGATCCCGCCGCGCCGATCTATTTCATGCTCGACGAACCCGCGCCCGGCTTCCGCTCGTGGGACAAGGAGTGCGCGCAACAGCCGACCACGCCGATCGCTGACGAAATCGCCGGCGCCGACATGCTGTATTCGTCAGGCACCACCGGGCGCCCCAAGGGCATCAAGCCGGTGCTCGATCCGACGCCGATCGACGTTCCCAACCCATTCCTGAAGGTGCTGTGCGTCAATATGTGCGGCATGGGCGAGGACAGCGTCTATCTGTCGCCGGCGCCGCTCTATCACGCCGCTCCGCTGCGCTTCAACATGATGGCGATCACCTTTGGCGGCACTTCGGTCATCATGGAGAAGTTCGACGCCGAGGAGTTCCTCAAGCTGGTCCAGAAGCACAAGGTCACGCAGTCGCAGCTCGTGCCCACCATGTTCGTGCGGATGCTGAAGCTGCCGGACGAGGTGCGCAAGAAATACGACGTCTCCTCGCTCAAGGGCGCGATCCACGCCGCCGCGCCCTGCCCGATCGACGTCAAGGCGCAGATGATCGACTGGTGGGGCCCGATCCTGATCGAGTATTACGCCGGCTCTGAAGGCAACGGTGTCACGGTCGCGGATTCGCATCAGTGGCTGGCGCATCGCGGCACCGTCGGCAAGTCGGTGGTCGGCTCGATCAAGATCCTCGACGAGGACGGCAACGAACTGCCGACCGGCAAGATCGGCGGCGTCTACTTCGCCGACGCGCCGCAGTTCAAGTATCACAACGACCCCGAGAAGACCCAGCGCGCCTACAACGACAAGGGCTGGTCCACGCTCGGCGACGTCGGCTATCTCGACGACGAGGGCTTCCTCTATCTCACCGACCGCAAGGCGTACATGATCATCTCCGGCGGGGTGAACATCTACCCGCAGGAAACCGAGGACGTGCTGATCGGCCATCCCGCCGTCGCCGACGTCGCGGTGTTCGGCGTGCCGAACGCGGAGATGGGCGAGGAGGTCAAGGCGGTGGTGCAGCCACACGACATGGCGCAGGCCAACAACGCGCTCGCCGGCGAGTTGATGGCCTATTGCCGCCAGCACCTGTCGGCGATCAAGTGCCCGAAGACGATCGACTTCCTGGCCGAACTCCCGCGCACGCCGACCGGCAAGCTGGTCAAACGGCACCTGCGCGACCAGTATTGGCCGAAGCAGGCGTAAACCCTCCGCTCCAAACGGAAGAGTCGCCGTGACGGCGGACTCTCTTTGTTTGAAGCAACGGAATGCAATGCGGCATGTCTCACACCAGCGGCACGCCGTAATAGTCGTTCACCGCGCGCGTCCGGCTGGGATCGTTCCAGCTCCAGTCGCTGTCGCTGGCATATTTCGGCGCGCCCTTGATCTGGTCCTCGGTAATCATGGTCTGATAGCCACCCAGCTCACTGTTGTATTTGAGCGATTGCCACGGCAACGGATAGTGATCGTTGCCCAGCCCCATGAAACCGCCGAAGCCGAGCACCGCGTAGGACACCTTGCCGCTGGGCTTATCGATCATCACGCGCTCGATCGAACCAATCTTCTCGCCGTCGGCTCCATAGACATTGGTGCCCTCGACCTTGTCACTGCCGATCAGGTTGCCTTGTTCCTTCGCTTCGATTCCCATTTGACTCCTCCATGATTGTGCAGGACTAACGGAGCCTCGCAGCGAATGTTCCTAATGCCGGGAGGACAACGCGCCGCGTCCCGCACAACACCGCATGATCCTTGCGCCGGTGTTCCGACGCTTGACCCGCGCGCCCGACGCGCATCATGCTGCCCTTCCGGCGCCGCCATTCGGACAACCGCGTTGCCTGTCGATCTCCGTGTTTCCTCCATGCTTCAATCCGGGCTGCTTCCCAGACTGGCGGCTGCCGCGTCGGTGATCGGCCATCTGGTCTTGCTGGCCGCCATTCTGACCTATGCCGGGGTGCGCCCGTTCCAGTCCGACAACGTCAAGGCCATCACGGTCGATCTCGTCGCCCCGGACGAGGTCGAGCCGCCGCAGGAGCAGGCGCCACCGCAGCCACCGCGGCCGGACGTGACCGAACCGAAGCCGGAACCGATGGACGACCTGAAGCCATCGGTGGACGCCCGCCACCCGCCAGAGCCGCAAGCGCCGCCGCCCGCTTCCGCGCAACAGACAAGCGCACCGCCCGCGGCCGACGCGCAACCGCCGCCGGCCGCAGCGCCCGCCTTCACACCGCCGCAGCCCGACATCACGGTGAAATACGGCGTGATGCTCGGCCTTCCCGATTCTACCGGCAAGAGCGACTTCGACGCCGCCGCAATCGACAGCGCCGATCTGGCCGCGACCGACATCGCCGCCTTCCGCCGCCACCTGCGAAGCTGCGCCACGATGCCTGACAGCGTCGACGCCGCCGACGACGTGTGGATCAAGCTGCGCGCCGCCTTCACCACCGGCGGACGTCTCGCCGCGCCGCCCGCGCTGATCGAGGGCAAGGCGTCGCCCAAGGCGATCGCGCTGGCGCGCGCCGCCATCGCCGCGCTGCAAGCCTGCCAGCCTTACGCGATGCTGCCGCCCGACAAATACAATGAGTGGAAGGTGCTCGACCTCGAATTCTCTCCCAAGGATTTCTCGGAACGCTAGCGATAGCCGCGACGCAACCGCGACATGCCGCCGCGTTCTTGCATGTCGCGCGGGAACTGGCATCATCGCGCAGCCTTCATCCAGCACGGGAGAACGACATCTTGGCCGCATCGCCATGGAGCTTCAGGAGCGCCGCCGACATGGCCGCCGCGCTCGCCGCGAAGAAAGTGTCCGCCGTTGAGCTTGCACGGGACGTCATTGCGCGCATCGAGAAGCACGACGGCAAGATCAATGCCGTCTGTGTCCGCGATTTCGAACGCGGCCTCGAAGCGGCGAAAGCCGCCGACGCGGCGTTGGCGCGCGGCGACAAGAAGCCGCTGCTCGGCATCCCGATGACGGTCAAGGAATCCTTCAACGTCGCGGGGTTGCCGACGACGTGGGGCTACCCGCAGCACAGGACCTTCAAGGCCAGCGAGGACGCGCTGCCGATCACGCGCGTGAAAAATGCCGGCGGCGTCATCCTCGCCAAGACCAACGTGCCG